>JAZSHL010000077.1:0-11701 GCA_045533205.1 Acutalibacteraceae bacterium
ATAAGAAAAATCGGCAAAGCCTATGAAAAATATGCAGGAGTTGATTACGGCTTTTCGGAAAAGAAAATAGTTTAATGCACCTATTGAATGAAAATTTGATAGGTGTATTTTTTATGCCTGAAAGTCTGAATTCGGGTATATGATTACTGCGTCACATTTTATAATAACTGCCCCCACAAATTTATTATGAAAGGAGTGTTTATCTTCAACATTCGCGACAGCCCCATTTTCTACCGCACCCATGAGGGTGCATTTTTTATGCCCAAATTTATTGTCTAACAAAATTTTATTTAAAGGAGAAATCAAAATGAAAAAATTTAATGATGTAATCATCATCGGTGTTGACCATGGGTATGGCAACATCAAAACTGCTAACCACTGTTTCAGAACAGGCATTACGGCTTACGATTCAGAGCCGCTTTTCACAAAGGATATGCTTGTTTACGGTGGAAAGTTCTATCTTATCGGTGAAGGACACAAGGAGTTTCTTCCCGACAAAATTAAAGACGAGGACTATTACGCCCCCACACTTGTGGCTATTGCAAAGGAGTTAAGTGCAGAAGACTTAACCGAGGCTACAGTTCATATTGCGGCAGGTCTGCCCCTTACTTGGACAGCAGGTCAGAAAGAGAGCTTCAAAGCATATCTTACAAAGAATGAGGAAGTAACTTTCACTTGGCAGCATACCGAGTACAAAATCAAAATAGCAGGTGCAAGTATCTATCCGCAGGGATATGCGGCGGTTTCACAGTTTGCAACGAAAATGGACGGTGTAAACCTTGTGGCTGACATTGGCAACGGTACTATGAATGTTCTTTATGTCATTAACGGCAGACCGCAGTCAGAAAGAATGTACACGGAAAAGTTCGGCACACATTTCTGCACTGTTGATATCCGTGAAGCCTTCTTAAGAAAAACACAGAGAGAAATTAATGAGCATATCATTGATGAGGTGCTGTGTAAGGGTACTGCAAACATTGTTCAGTCGGATATGAAGATTATCAAGGCAGAGGTGCAGAAATATGTAGCTGAAATCTTTCACAGGCTTCGTGACCACGGATATGACGAAAACACTATGCTTCTGTATATTACCGGCGGTGGCGGTTGCCTTGTAAAGAATTTCTACAAGTACAATGCAGACCGTGTGCGTTTTGTTGATGACATCTGTGCGGCGGCAAAGGGGTATGAGTACCTTGCCGAAACTATGATGAAAAGTGGCAGGTTATGAGTGAGTACCGCATAAATGTCCGCTTTAATTTAAGCGACACAGAACACACGGCAATCATTGATTATCTGAACAGCCTTGATAAGGAAAAGTACAAGTCAAGAAATCAGTTTATCATTGATGCGATAAAATCAGCCATTGCTTATGCGGATAAGCAGACGGCAGATGATGAGCTGCTCCAAAAGTTCCGTGAAATTCTGAAAGAGGAGCTGTGTGGTATTTCAGTTACTGCATCAGCTCCTTCTCCTTCTTCAGAGAGCTTTAATATGGAATTGACAGAGGAAGAGAAACGGAAAAATGATGCAGAGGCATTGGCATTTCTTGATATGTTTTAACGGTGCCAAAATGTTCAGATTATGGAGCCACAGACAAAAATGCAAAAAAAATGGCACCGCTTGCGGTGCCAACAGATGGGAGGTGATATTTGATGACTGATAACGAGAAAAAACTGATACAAGCCAAGCACAGACTTGAGCAGGCTGAAAACCGCAACCGTCAAAAGGAACGCACAGAGCGAAACCACAGACTTATTGTAGAGGGTGCAATTTTAGAGAAGCTTTTACCTGAAATCAAGACAATGAACTTTACTGATATTGAGGGATATTTACTCGAAAAGCTGAATTAAAGGCTGATATGTGTCCCTTAAGGGCGCACTTACTCACCACCGTAAAGGCGGTGTAGTGCGCTCTCCGAGGGTGCAGACGAAGCCAATTACTCATTATGCGGAATAACCTGAAAATCAATAACACCATTAGGTTCATAAGCAATAAGTTCAGCAACTTTTCCCTTTGCCCATTTGCTTCTGCCATCAAGCCAATTCGCTCGGTCAAATTCGCCTAAGGTTATTGCCGCAATGTAGTATTGGCATTCACTATGTACTGTATCAAGAGTATCCATATACTCTTTTAGCTTATGAAAATCATAATAGACCAAATCTTCAACATGGTGACAATTTCTTGATTTATATTTCAATTCAAATACCGCTACAATCTTGTCTGTATTCTTATCAACAATAATCATATCAGGACGGCAGCTTAACGAAGAAAAGCCGTACTCAGTGCATTCGGTATATATGCAAAGATTATTAAAACTTGTGTTGGTTTCAAAATATGTACGCAGATGAAAATATAAAGCGTTTTTTAGTGTGTCCTCATTGAGAATGTGGTTATTTTTATAATCGGCTTGAATATTGTTTTTCCATATTTCTTTTATTTTTCTATCAAAAACAATTGTGTTCATATATTTTCCTCAAATCAAAAAAGTCTATGTGCCTGTGCAATTGGAATGACAACATTTGTATATGCAATCATACACTGTGAAATATCTTGATTACTTAACCAACCATGCATAAGATTATTCATTTCAACAAAATGTTGTGTTGAAATGTGTTTCAAAAATGATTGGTTATCAATATTTTCAATATAATCATTTGAATACATTTCACAGATTGATCTTAGACCAAAATAGTTAAATAAAACACCCACAGAAGTTGATAACGACTTAATATCTTTTGCAAAATCTTTTCTGCTAAATAATTCTATTGCGTGTTGTTGCTTCTCGTCAATATATTGTTTTACGCTTTTAATACCCGAAAAGACATTAATGGTATCATTCATTGAAAACTGAATAGAATCGTTAATATTATTTGCTCCTAATAATTGCATTAATGTTACTTGTGAAGCATGATACTCAGTAAAACCAGTAATACCGAAATAAATAACTTTGTTGCTTTTAACATAGGTTTCAGCATCAAGCATGTGTGTAAATTCATGAAACATTAAGAATTTATCAAGATGAATGTTGTTGCTGACAGTAAGAATATGTTGTTTGTTTTCAACTATGTAGTCAGCGCAAGCCAAAACTTCAAACCCTTGTTCGTCTGCAGCCTCAGCAGTTGATTCTTTAGTTTGTATAAAATATGATGGAAATTCTTTAATTCCCATAAAAGTTTTATATTCGTCTTCGTATTCTTTAATTTGTTCTATCAATGCATTGTTGTCCATACGCAGTCCTCACTTAAAATAATGAAATAATTATACCACACCTAAACCAACAAAAACAATATATTACACAAAACTTACGAAAGGACGGTGATACCCGCAATTTATCACCTTGAAGCCAAAGTCATAACCCGTGGTGTAGGTCGCTCAGCCGTAGCCGCAAGTGCATATATGAGCTGCAGTGAAATCACTAACGAGTATGACGGCGTAAAACACGATTACACCAGGAAAGGCGGTCTTGTATATGAGAAAATCTTTCTTCCGTCACACGCTCCGCCCGAATGGTACGACAGAAGTAAGCTATGGAACGCAGTTGAAGAAGCAGAGAAAACAAGAGACAGCCGTTTGGCAAGAGAGTTCATTGTTGCTCTGCCTGTTGAGGTAAACCGTGAAAGGCAGATTGCAGAGGCTGAAGAATTTACAAAAGCTCTTGCAGATGACGGAATGTGTGTTGATGTCTGTATTCACGATACAGGCGAAGGTAATCCCCACGCTCATATTATGGCAACTGTCAGACCGTTAAATCCTGACGGTACTTGGCAAAGAAAAACCGAAAAAGAATATCTTTGTATCAGAGACGGTAAGGAGCAAGGCTTTACCGCCTCTGAATTTTTATCTGCCAAAAATGAAGGTTGGGAAAAGCAGTATCAATATTATGTTGACGGTAAGAAAGTATATCTGCCGCCGTCACAGTCTGACGGTTATGAGAGAGTTAATAAGTATCCGAAAAGCACAAAGTACGGCAGACAGAATCCCACAAGCGAGCGTTGGAACAGTGATGAGCAGTTATATGAATGGAGAAAGCTTTGGGCAGATATTGTAAACAGAGATTTAGAGGAAAAGAACATTGAACCTATTGACCACCGCAGCTTTGCGGCAAGAGGAATATTACTGCAACCGACAATTCACGAGGGTGTTTCAAGCAAGAAAATGAAGAATAAAGGCAAAGTTACACAGAGAATGAGAATCAACATTCTTATCCGCAAAGACAACAGCCTGATTATCAGTCTTCGCAAAACTGTTGAGGCACTTACAGAGCTGGTCATTACTGCGGCAAAGCTGCTCATACCCGCACTTGCAGATGCTCTTGAAGGTATCCGTGTCGGTATGATTATCCTTGAATGTGAAAGAAAGAGCATTAACAAAATGAAGCATCAGGCTATGAATGAAGTCCGTGATGCTGATGAGTTTTATGTGTACTTCCATAAGCTACAGGGAGATATTAATACAACCGAAGAAAAACTCAAAGAGGCAAAGAAGAAATTAAAGCTTACTCCTAAGGTTATGAAGCAAAAGTATAACTCGGCAAAATGTGATGTTACTCACTATGAATTCGAGCTTAAAGAGTTGAAATTTAAAATGCAGAATATTCTCTCACAAAATGAATGTGAAACCGAACAGGATATTGTTAATGCAAAGTCTTACTTTGAGAAGATACGTAGGTTTGAAATTCCGAAGCTTGAAGCCGAGGAAAAGAGAATGGAAGCAGAAATCCAAAAGACACTTACTCAGTACCAAGAAACCGAAAAGCAGGCTGATGAAGCAGAGTCCGAAGAGCTGAAAACAGAGAGAATGAAAATACGCCCCGAAAAAGAGAACGAGGCAAGGCAAAAGGCAGAAGCAGATTACAACATCAGTGAATATGATTTCAACCGAAGCGTTGATACCGTTTCAAAACTCATAGGTGAACCGCCACCTAATTATCTTACCAAGGCTGAAATAGCACGACAGGAAGAATATGCCCGCTATGTTAAGCAGCAGGAAGAAAGACAGCGACAAATCGAAGAACGGCGCAAGAACCGTAACAACAAAAATATTAAGAATAAAAAAGAAAGGAGCCGATAAAATGGCTAGCAAAAAATTAAAAGCACCGGTAAATATCCCGGTAGAAAAAATTCATCCCTTTGAGGGACATCCGTATAAGGTTCTTGACAATGATGAGATGAATAATCTCATTGAAAGCATACAGCAGAAAGGCGTTATCTCACCCATTGTTGTAAGACCACTTGAAAACACAACAGATGAATATGAACTTATCTCAGGACACAGACGCCTGAGAGCATCAGTGAAAGCAGGGCTGGAAACAGTACCTGCTTTAATTTATGCCGTGAGCAGAGATGAAGCTGCTATTATGCTCGTTGACAGTAATCTTCACAGGGAGCATATTCTCCCGTCGGAAAAGGCATTTGCTTACAAAATGAAAATGGAGGCAATGAGCCGGCAAGGACAAAGAACAGATTTAACTTGTGGACAAGTTGGCCACAAGTCAAGAGATGATGTTTCAGAAACCGAAAGTGGCAGACAGGTACAGAGATATATCCGTCTGACTTATCTTATCCCCGAACTGCTTGAGCTTGTTGATGAAGAGAAAATTGCTCTCACGCCTGCTGTTGAACTTTCTTATCTCACCGATGAAGAACAGTATTCTCTTCTCGGTACGATTGAGGAAGAAGACAGAACACCCTCACTTTCTCAGGCAGTCCGTTTCAAAAAGTTAAGTCAGGCGGGAAAGCTTTCTGATGATGATATTGAAACAATTATGCAGGAAGATAAGGCAAATCAGAAGCCTATGTTCAAGGTATCCATAGAAAGGTTACAGAAAGTTGCACCTAAGGTTAAGGATAAAGACTTTGAAGATTTCGTGCTGAAAGCCTGTGAGCACTATTACAGATACCTTCTCCGTCAAAGAGACAGGGATTCACGATAAGGAAGGAGGTGATGTCTATTGAAGATTAATGCAATTAAAAGAAATTATATTTCAAGCCTTGACGGTTTACCTTATCTGCTTACTCTGGAGATGGTGGCAGGTCTGACAGGATTTAATTATGAGACGTTAAAGAAATACTGTCAGAAAGGTACAATCAAGGCTCGAAAAATCGGAAGAGAATGGCGTGTCAGTCAGGATGATTTTCTAAAAATGGGACTCGGCACATTTGATGATAATGAGGTTAAACAGTAATATTGACGTGAGGGGTGCGAAAGCATCCCTCGAATACTTTTTCAGGAGGTCTACAATGAATAAATTTTATGTAGAAAAAAACAGCTTCTGCACCAAGATTTATATCGGTACAGACGGAAACGGTAAGCCAAAGTACAAAAAATTAAAAGCTCAGACAGAAAAAGAGCTTGAAAAGAAGGTAAGAGAATATAAGAACGCTATAGACAGCGGTCTGAACATTCTTAAAAACAATGATACCCTTATAAAATGGGTTAATCATTATCTTGAAACAATAGAAAGTGAGGTTATATGCGACAATATCAAAGAGTCAGAATATAAGACCTTGAAAGCAAGATTACAGTACTTTATAGATTATAAAGGCGGACTTCTTGCAAAAACAAAGCTCAATGATATTCTTCCCTCTCACATTCAGCCCGCCATAAACGAATTATATAAGAAAAACCCTTCAACAGGCAAAACTACGGCAAAGAAAACTTTACAAAGATATATAAGAGCACTATCTAATGTGTTTGAATTTGCAAGAAAAGAGAGAGCTTATAATTTTTGCAATCCATGTGAGGATTTGAAAATTCCAAAGAATTCAGTTACCAAAACACGCACCGCTATAAATAAGCACACCATTCAGTTGATTCTAACGACTGAACACAGAGCAAAGCTTCCCGCTTGTATAATGCTTCTTGCAGGGCTCAGACGAGGAGAACTCACTGCACTGACTTGGTTTGATATTGACTTCAAAAATAAAATCATTAATGTAAATAAATCCTATGATTTTAAGCAGTGCGAGTTAAAAGAAACAAAAACGAAAGCGGGTATGAGAAAAATTCCTATTAATGATTTTCTTTGCAATTTGCTTGCTGAAGCTAAAAAGCATTCTAAGGGCACTTATGTCGTTCAGAAGGCTTACGGGGGAAGAATGACGGAAACAGCTTGGAAACGCCTGTTTGAGAGCTATATGGAAGCGTTAAGAGCAGCAGACGGCGCAGATGAAAACAGTCTTTGCTTTGCGGACGAGTGTTTTGAAGAATTTACTGCGCACCAGCTTCGTCACACTTACTGTTCAATGCTACAATGGTCAGGCGTTGACATTAAAACGGCACAGGAGCTTATGGGACACAGTGAGTACGGTGTTACCGCAAATATTTACACTCATGTTGATGATGCTACCAAAAACAATGCTGCTATGCTGCAGGATAAGTTCATCAAAGAAACTTTAGTTTCATAAACAAGTAAGAGCAGAAAGATTAAATGATCTTTCTGCTCGTTTTTTCTGTGTCGGTTTTCTATTTATAGATTACTTTCTATAGATTACTTTCAACTCAAATATTATATATCATCATCAATCATTTATCAATAAGAAATGATTGATGAAAACACTCAAAATAGGGCACGCGGTAAAAAACACCCCCAAAAACACCGCTTTTAAATTTGCTCAGAAGTGTAAAATCCCTTATTTTATCTATGCTCGCGGTACTTAGCGGGGGGCACATCGGGGGGCACATAGTACTCGAAAATGTACGATATTTTACGGTAAATTGCGATTTTAGCAAAATCGATTTTGAGTATGAAAAAAGCCCGAAACCCTTGTAAAATCAAGGCTTTTCGGACTTTTCTTTGGCAGGGGCAGAAGGGCTCGAACCCTCGGCACGCGGTTTTGGAGGATAGTATCCTTTCCTTATTTGATGCGGTTTCAGAGGCTTAGGGGGACATATTTTTAAAAAAGCCTCACACTGTTTTTTACAATGTGAGGCTCGTTTAATCAATAATGCTTATCAACCATTTCACCTATTGCTCTGAGGAGCGAATCCTCGTGGCTTAACGGAAGATCACAGCTGTAATGCCATATCATAACACCGCCAAAACCGTTATTGATGGCATACTCGGTTTTCTGGCTGATAACCTCAGAGGTGTTGAACCAGCAATCCTTGTTTATTTCATCGCAATGATACCAGCCGTCCTGGTTCATTTTATCATAACAGTCAATAAAGTCATACCAATAAGGTGACATATCCTTCGGTCTTGAATAGAAAGGAAGACCAATATTTATTTTAGCTGCAGGAACGCCTTTATACTTAAGCTTCTTAATCTGAGTGACGGTATCCTCATAGGTTGCGTGCTTTCCGTCTGCATCAGCATAATCATAGGTCATAAGTTCAAGCGTGTCAATAGCCGAAACAGCTCCGGAAGTCAAGGAAACATTCCAAGCGCTGAGTGCAACACCGAGGGTATATTCGTCACGCAGATATGCTCTGAGTGAAACAAGAAATTTGTTAAAATAATGCCACGCATCACTTGTAATCGGGTATTCGTAGTCAAAGTGAACACCGTCAAAGCCATATTTTTTAAGAACCTCAAGAACATTTCTTTCAAGAGTTCCGCTTTTAAAGGCTTTGTTGTGCTCTGCACTTTGTACCTTCATCTGCTTCTTCCAATCATCGGAATCCGTGTTGCCCCGAGGACCAAGCAGATTGAGAGTAATGTGAATATCTCTGTCACCGATGACAGTACGGACTGCAGACATAACTCTATCCATTTTTGCTTCGTCATATTCGACCTCACCTTTACTGTTGAAGGTGGCACACTCAAAAATGATAAGGTCAGTTATAATGTCGAAATCCTCGGAACGAAGGTCAGCCGGAGACTGAACGCTGTCACCTCTTATGTAGGATGTTACTTTGAATTTATCAACTTTACCGTCAAATCTGAAGGGGCGGGTAAACAATGAGATAACAAAAGTGAAAAGACGGAGTATTATCTGAATAATTGAAGCCATAATTTTATCTCCTGTTTATTTGTTTTCCCAATTTATAACAAGCTCATCGTCAAGGGGTGCACCGTATTTAGTGGGATACCACTTTTTACCGAGAGTCATATTACTTTCATCACCTAACATATTGACCTTAAGCAGTGATGTACAACAGTAAAAAGCATATTCGTCGATTCTTGTTACACTTGCCGGAACAGTAACCTCCTTCAGTGATGAACAAAAACCAAAGGCATCCTTTCCGATTACTTCAAGTCCGTCAGGTAAAATGATTTCTTTGAGGTCGCATAAAAAGAAGGCTTTTTCTTCTATTGTTTTAAGAGTAGAGGGAAGCTTAATTTCCTTAAGGTCCGAACACTTATAAAATGCCTTGGAACGAATTGTCTCTACACCTTCAGGAATTTCATAAGAAACAGATTTAATTTCGTTACCGTTTTCATCCTTATCGGTAACCACGCCTCTTTGCGGGGGGTAGAAAAGAACCGTTTTCATATCCTTGGTGTAAACAACACCGTCAACATCGCATATATAAGGGTTGTTATCGTCAACTTCTATTTTTGTCACTTTTTTGCTGTTGCCGAAAGCCCAATCTGAAATCTCTCTGACATTTTTACCTATTGTAATCTCTGTTACATATTCAAGGTTTGTGGCAGAAAAATCTGCAATTTTTGTTACGGGTACACCATCATACTCATCAGGGATAACTATTTTGGTGACAATCGTTTTGTTGGGTACTTTTGTTACGGTTGCTTCACCGTTTTCAATCGAATATGTAATGTCTGTGTTACCGACAAAAAGGGTATCGAGGTCAACTTCACCGCAGGCGGAAAAGCTAAAGCATAAAACCACTGCAAGAAGTAAAACAGTTATTATTCTTTTCATTGCGCTACCTCCACGCTTTCTGTTACTTTTTCCGAAGCATCACTGTTCGCGGATTCTTCAAGCCGTTTTTGTAATTCGTCAACATACATATTATACTTTTCTTTCGTCAGGTCATAGAAGAAAAACGGGATTGTGCAAAGCAAAAGACTTGCAACATTAAACCATATATGTATACCGCAAACCTTATTGAATATTTCTGTATCATAAAATATATTCCAGTCAGCTGCATAGCCTACTTTTTCAAGAATCCACGGAGCAAGATAACCTAAAGCAAGGTTGAGCGGATTTGTAAGCCAGGAAAAAACACCGGAAACTGAGTCGCATCGCTCACCGTATTTCCACTGATGATAAATCTGTACGTCAGCTCCGAGACCCTGCGTAACACCTGAATCAATGGGCTGAATTGTGTTTCTGAGGAAAAGACAAAGAAGAAAAATCCAAATGCTTTCTGTTTTGATGGCAAGAAGCATTCCGAGAACAAAAACAACAGAAATAATTCTGGAAACAATGAGAATGTTCTTTTTCTCGAATTTTTTTACAAGCCAAACGCATGCGAGATTACCCGGTGTCATACCGATAACAACAAGGTTCATAGCGATGCCGGAAAGACCCTGATCTCTTAGTGAATAAACAAACCACCACTGAAGAAGACTATTAATCATCCACTGCCACTGACCCAGAATATTGGATATGTTTATCATCCACAGGTATTTATTTTTCAAAGCATTTTTTGCACCCTTGAAAAATGATACCTTCTTTCTTTTTTCAATATCTTCTTCTATAGTGCGTTCTTTACAGAAAAGAGCTGAAAGTGAAAAGAGTGCTCCGATAAAAGCAAAAACAGGAACAAAAACTTTATATGTCTGAGCACTTGTATATCCGCCTGTTGATATTATAAGCATAGGGAAAACCATCTTTATAATTGATGATGGGAAGCCCGTAATAATCGGCACTATAGAATAAAGCTTCTGCCTTTCATAGGTGTTAGGAGTCATATATTGAACCATACCGTTAACACCGATAAAGCTGTTATAGAAATAATTCATCATTGTGAAAGCCAGGTGAAGTATAACAAGCTTCGTTACATAGGGAACGTTATAAACCGGAAGATACGGAATTATTGAAATAAGAATTGCTGCAGGAACAGCACAAATAACAATGAATGGCTTTACTCTGCCGTATTTTGCACAGAAAAGGCGGCGGATTATCCAAGTAATATATCCCGTGATACCGCTGCTGACAAGAATATTGCCAACAATCTGAGGCAAACCAATCATAATACCCTCAAAGGCATTGACAGGGATAAAGTAGCAAAGAACACCCAATAAAAGCTGACCCAAATATGTTGCATGAGCAAACACTTTCATTTTAGGTGTAAGTCTGCCATGATTTTCATAAAGGAGCATCCCGATAGGATTCGTAAACATAAAAATATATCCTATTACATTTGAGATAAGGTTAATCATATAGAAATCCATGGCGGGGATCTCCATAATAGCTCCGCAGAAAAACGCAGCTGAAAAATTCATAATTTCTGAAGCGGACATAAAAATGTATGTACCTGCCTGCGATGCTGTGTAAGCCGCCATCTCCTTTAAAGTCAGGTATTCTCCTTCACCTGGTGTGTTCCAATGGCTTCTGACATAGCCGGGAAAGGTTTTTACTTTTGATACGATTTCTGAAACATTCATTTTTTCTCCTCCAATCTTTTTAAATTATACAGTATTTTGAAAATAAATGCAATAATTGTAAAGCAATACTTAAGTTTTAAGAAAAAAATCACATATTGCTTCTGTGTATAAAAGGACACCATTTTTACTGTGCAGTCATCCTTATCTTTCGGACGATTGTCAACCGTTTGCAACGCAGATTAT
>JAZSHL010000051.1:0-101931 GCA_045533205.1 Acutalibacteraceae bacterium
GGTTTTCGATGTCGCTTGTGACCTTCTTGACAGTCTTGTGCATAAGGCTTTCAAGCTCCTTGGAATAGCTGTCGCCCTCGGTTATCATTTCGGTCAGTCCCCAGATTCTGTCGATGAATCTCTTGCAGCCCTTAACAGCGGTATCGCTCCAGGGAGCAGCCTTTTCGTAGTCACCCATAAAGAGAACGTACGCTCTGAGAACGTCTGCACCGAACTGGTCAACAACCTCGTTGGGGTCAACGACGTTGCCCTTGGACTTGGACATCTTTTCGCCGTCGGGACCGAGGATAAGACCCTGAGCAGTTCTCTTTGCATAGGGCTCTTCACAGGGAACAGCACCGATATCATAAAGGAACTTGTGCCAGAAGCGTGAATAGATAAGATGACGGGTAACATGCTCCATGCCGCCGTTATACCAGTCAACAGGCATCCAGTACTTGAGCTTTTCCATGTTAGCAAGCTCATTGTCGTTGTGAGGATCGATATAACGAAGGAAATACCATGATGAGCCTGCCCACTGAGGCATTGTGTGGGTTTCTCTCTTTGCCTTGCCGCCGCACTTGGGGCAGGTGCAGTTGACGAAATCTTCAATCTTTGCAAGGGGGCTTTCGCCGTCCTGACCGGGCTCAAAGTTTTCAACCTCGGGAAGCTTCAGAGGAAGCTCTGAATAAGGCACTGCAACCATACCGCACTTGTCACAGTAAACAATGGGAATGGGCTCGCCCCAATATCTCTGACGGTTGAATGCCCAGTCCTTCATCTTATACTGAACACCCTTTTCACCGATACCCTGCTTTTCGAGTTCTTCAAGAATTCTTGCAATTGAGCTCTTCTTGTCCTTATATCCGTTGAGGTAATCGGAATTAACCATTTCGCCGTCGCCTGTGTAAGCTTCAACATCCATGTCGCCGCCCTTGATAACCTCAATGATATCAACACCGAACTTCTTTGCGAATTCATAGTCACGCTGGTCATGTGCAGGCACAGCCATGATTGCACCTGTGCCGTAGCCCATCATAACATAGTCTGAAATGAAGATGGGGATTTCCTTGCCGTTAACGGGATTGATAGCAACAAAGCCTGAAAGCTTGACACCAGTCTTGTCTTTGACAAGCTGTGTACGCTCGAATTCTGTCTTCTTTGCACATTCTGCTCTGTAGTCTTCAACCTCATTGAAGTTGGAAATCATGTTCTTATACTTGTCGATCATGGGATGCTCGGGAGCCATAACCATGAAGGTTACACCGAAAAGTGTGTCGGGACGGGTTGTATAAATCCTGAGTGTTTCGTCAGTGTCCTTAACCTTGAAGTTGACGATTGCACCTGTTGATTTACCGATCCAGTTTTCCTGCTGGAGCTTAACGTTGGGAAGATAGTCAACTTCCTTAAGGCCGTCAAGAAGCTTATCGGCATATTCTGTGATGCGAAGGTACCATACATCCTTTGACTTCTGCACGATATCACTGTGGCAGATGTCGCACTTACCGCCCTGTGAGTCCTCGTTTGAAAGAACAACCTTACATGAGGGGCAATAGTTAACAAGGGTCTTATCTCTGAAAGCAAGACCGTTTTCAAACATCTTAAGGAAAATCCACTGTGTCCACTTGTAGTAGCCTTCTTCTGTTGTGTCAACAACTCTGTTCCAGTCAAAGGAGAAGCATACCTTTTTGAGCTGACTTGTGAATTTTGCAATATTTGTGTCGGTAACCTTTCTGGGATGAATACCGTTTTTGATAGCGTAGTTTTCTGTGGGCAGACCGTAAGCATCAAAGCCGATGGGGAAAAGCACATTATAGCCTTCCATTCTGCGCTTACGTGACACAACCTCAAGACCTGAATAAGCCTTGATGTGACCGACGTGCATACCTGCACCGCTGGGATAAGGGAATTCTACCAGTGCATAGAACTTCTTTTTGTCAGAATTATCCTGTGCATGGAAAACGCCTGCTTCTTCCCATTTATTCTGCCATTTTTGTTCTGCGTTTTTGAAATCGTAATTCAAATTTATCACTCCGTTTTATAATAATCTTATAATTTTCAATTTATTCTTCCGTTACAATGTCGGAAATATCAATTTCTTTTGCATCCTGCCAGAGTCTTTCAAGGTTATAGTAATCTCTTGTTTCACCAGTGAAAACATGAACAAGAATGCTGTTATAGTCGAGAAGAATCCAGCCTGTTGCCTTACCTTCAATGTGGTAAGGATCAACACCCTTCTGCTTCATCTCATATTCGACCTCATCAGAAAGTGACTTGACATGGGTGTTTGATGTGCCTGAACAAATGATGAAATAATCAGCAACGATTGAATGCTCGGTTATTTCAATAGCCTTAATGTCTCTTGCCTTCTTTTTATCAAGAATTCTGACGATTTCTCTCAAGGTTTCGAGTTCTGTCATTGTTTATTCTCCTTTTGCAGTATTAATTCATTATAGTATTCCACACTGTCTGTATGAATAAGCTTTTCTTTTTCTGAAAGAGAGGTGAATGAATACTTCAGTGCATAAAGCGCTGCCTCGTCGAGCCCTGCGTTAAGTGACAAGTCACGCATAACGTCAACATCTTCATAATCTCTTTCGGCCGAAATATAATCGGCGATATAAACCACCTTTTCAAGAAGGCTCATACCCGCTCTGCCTGTGGTATGGTATCTGACGGCATTGAGAATATCCGCATCAGTGATACCCATTTCAGTGCGAAGAAAGCATTCACCTGCCATAGCGTGCCACAGCTTTTTGTTCTGCCTTTCCGTGCGACTCAAGATTATACCACCTTTTTCCATGATTTGCAACTGTTCTTCTTCACTTGTATTTTTCATAATATCGTGAACAAGACCTGCAAAATATGCTTTTTCGACATCAGCACCGTATTTTTCCGCAAGAATCAGAGCGCTGTCTGCAACATTCAGCGAGTGGATATATCTTTTTTCTAAAAGTCTTTCTTTCAGAAGCTTTTTCCAGCCGGCGTATTTATCCTTGTAAATATTATTATCCATTATATACTTCTTAACCTCTTGTGAAAGATAAGCATCGGTATTCTCCCCTTTTTTTATCATTTGTCTGACATCGGTTGAAGAGCAGACAAACGCATTTATCGGAGAAATAATAATATTATCTTCCTTTAATTTTAAGGTGTCAACGGCATAAGATAAAAGATCAGCATGGGAAATGTCATTTTCTCTTGTTGCAACACAAAGTGTTATGTTTTTGAGAATATCTTCATATCTGTACCATCTGTGGAAGCTCAGAAGCATATCCGAGCCGATAATCAGAAACAGTTCATCATCGGGATAAATTTCTTTGATCTGTGCAACCGTATCAACTGAATAGCTTTTGCCCTCTCTTTTCAGTTCAAGGTCATTGACATCGAATTTTTCCCCGCCGAATTCCAGACGGCACATATTGAGCCTGTCATTTCCGTCTGCAAGGTCGTTGCTGACCTTGTGAGGAGGTGTGCCTGCCGGAATGATGAGAATTTTATCAAGTCGGGCAGATTTCATCATTTCATCGGCAAGGCGCCTGTGACCTTTGTGTGGAGGATTAAATGTCCCTCCGTAAATACCTATACGCATTATCTTTTGCCCTTGACATTGCCTGTGAAACGGAATTTTTTCTTTTCGTTTCTTTCAGCTGCTGCCTTTTCTCTTTGAAGCTTTGCAGCTTTTTTGATGTTCTTTTCTTTCTGGGCAGCCTTTTCCTTAAGCTCCTTGCTTTCTCTGTAAAGCACGATTACACCACCGATAACCTGAATAACCTCGGCGCCTGTTGCAACAGCAAGGGCATCGGCAGTTTCTCTCGGAGTGATGGGTGAAGATTCAAGAAGAACCTTAACCTTGATAAGCTCTCTCGCTCTTAAAGCATCATCTGTCTGCTTGATAAGTGCATCAGACATACCGCCCTTACCGACCTGAAAAAGAGGCTCAAGGTGGTTTGCCTGTGCTCTCCAATATGCTCTTTCTTTACCTGTCATTTATATGCTCCTTATAAAATAAGTTATAATTTCTGTCTTTGCTTCAGACATTGGTCATTTTTTCTTTAAGTGCCTTCAGTGCATTGCCTCTGTGGCTGATTGCATCCTTTTCTTCTGCTGAAAGCTCTGCAAAGCTCTTGTCACCAACCATGAAAAGAGGGTCATAGCCAAAGCCGTTACTGCCTCTTTTTTCATAACCGATTTTGCCATCGCATCTACCTGTTGCAGTGATTTCACTGCCGTCGGGGAAGCTGACACAGATTGCACATTCAAAATGTGCAGTTCTCTTTTCGTCGGGGACATTCTTCAGATTATCAAGAAGCTTTATATTGTTCGCTTCGTCGTCTCCGTGAGTGCCTGCATATCTTGCAGAATATACGCCAGGCTCACCGCCTAAAGCGTCAACACAAAGTCCGCTGTCGTCTGCAATGCAGATAAGTCCGTTTTCCTTGCAGCCGCTTTCTGATTTGATACGGGCATTGTCAAGGAAGGTAAGTCCGTTTTCCTCAACATCTGTAAGCTCAATGCCGATATCTCTGTCTGTGACAACCTCGTATCCCATAGGCTCGAGAATACGTGCCATTTCTGTAAGCTTATGCTTATTGTGAGTTGCAATAATTATTTTCATAGCATTAATCCTCATCTGCGTGGGTTACGGATGTATCTTCAAACAAAGCCTTTGCAAAAACCTTCGGCTTGAAGGGCTGCAGATCGTCAATCTGCTCACCCACACCGATAAACTTAACAGGCAGCTTCAGTTCATTTTTAATTGTCAGAACAACACCGCCTCTTGCAGTGCCGTCAAGCTTTGTCAGAGCAATACCTGTAAGCTCTGCAACGTTCATGAATTCCTTTGCCTGATTAACTGCATTCTGACCTGTTGTGGCATCGAGAACAAGAAGAATTTCACGGTCGGCATAAGGGAGCTCTTTTTCAACAACTCTGTAAATCTTGCCTAATTCATCCATAAGATTCTTTTTGTTGTGAAGTCTGCCCGCTGTGTCGCAGATGATGATGTCACAGTCACGGGAAAGGCCTGCAGCAATTGTGTCATAAACAACTGCGGCAGGGTCTGCGCCTTCCTTGTGTTTGACAATTTCAACGCCTGCTCTGTCTGCCCAGATTTCAAGCTGCTCAATTGCGGCAGCTCTGAATGTATCTGCAGCACCGAGAATAACCTTTTTGCCCTCTTTTTTATACATTGCAGCGAGCTTACCGATGGTGGTGGTTTTACCAACGCCGTTAACACCGATAACAAGGATAATCGAAGGAACTGTGATAAGACCCATATCCTCACCGCCGTCAATCATGTCTGCGATGATATCAGAAATAATCATCTTTGCATGCTTCGGGTTGCGCACTTCGTTATGATTAACTCTTTTTCTGAGTTCTTCGACGATGTCTGTTGCGGTTTTCATACCGATGTCACCCATAATGAGCGCCTCTTCGAGATCATCGAAGAAATCATCTGTTATTTCTTCGTAAGCGCCGAGGACATCCTCGATTCTTCCTGTCATACCCTCACGGGTTTTTCTTAAGCCGAAGCCTAATTTTTTAAATATACCCATTGTATATACTCCTTACTGTGTGATACCCATTTTTTTCGCAAGTTCTGCAGTTTTGAGTTCAAGAAGCTTTGAAACACCCTGCTCCTGCATTGTGATTCCGTAAAGCATATCTGCTTCTTCCATTGTACCTCTTCTGTGAGTGATAAGAATAAACTGTGTGTTGTCAGTCATTTTTCTTACATACTGTGCATATCTTGTTACATTGACGTCGTCAAGTGCTGCCTCAACCTCGTCAAAAATACAGAAGGGTGCGGGATTGACCTTCATGATAGCAAACAGAAGTGCAATTGCTGAAAGACCCTTTTCACCGCCTGAAAGCGAATCAAGACGCTTGACCATCTTTCCGGGAGGCTGAAGCTTGATGTCAATGTTACTTTCAAGGACATCTGTGGGATTTTCCAGAATGAGCTCTGCCTTACCGCCGCCGAAAAGCTCACGGAAGGTTTCATTGAAGTTTTCGTTGATTTTAACGAACTGCTCACGGAACTGATGACTCATCTTGTGTGTCAGCTCTTCAATAAGCCTGATAAGCTCCTTCTTGCTCTTTTCCACATCCTCAACCTGAGCTGACATGAATTCATATCTTTCCTTGACTTCCTTATATTCCTCGATAGCACCGAGATTTACGGAGCCTAATGAACGGATTGAGTTTTTCAGCTCGTGAAGTCTTCTCTGGGAGGCCTTCGGGTCCTCGGGCTTTTCACCGATCTGCTCTGCTTCACGCTTTGTCAGCTGATATTCGTCATAAAGCTTTGAAAGGGTATCTTCATAGTCCTTCTGCATTGTTTCTCTGCGTTCTTCAAGACGGGCCATTTCACCGCTTATTCCTTCTCTTTCAGCAGACTTGCTTCTTTCAAGAACATGAAGCTTCTGTGACTTCTCTTCCTTCTGACTTCTCTGCTTATGTAAATCAGTTATATCATTCTTTGATTTTTCGGTTTCACTGTGCAATTTTTCTGAAAGAAGACGAAGCTCTTCAATCTCCTTTTCTATTTCAGCGTTTTTATTTCTGATCTTTTCAATTTCACCGTCAAGCTCCTTGTCCTTGTCCTCCTGACTGACAAGTCTTGCTTTCAGAAGGCCCATTGCCTGCTGCCTTGCTGAAAGGTCCTTATCGGCAACATGGACATCAAGGTTGAGCTTTGAAATTTCAGAAGAGATTTCTTCCCTTTTCTGTGAAAGCTCTGTCTTCTTGCCTGAAAGAGAGATAAGCTTTTGTTCGCTTTCATAAATTTCTGCAGTGAGCTCTTCTGTGAGTGCTTTCTTTTCCTCGGCAGACTTTTCCAACGCTGCAATTCTTTCATCTGCACCGTTTTTCTCCTGCAAAAGCTCATTAAGGTCATTTTTAGAGAGCATAAGCTGCTGTGAAATGAAATTGAATTCACCGTCAAGACGAATTTTTTCTTCCTGCAAACCTTTAAGCTCGGTTTTTTCGTTTTCAAGCTCTGAACTGATCTGACGGATTTCGCCGCAAAGATTTTCGTAAAGCTCTTGTTTTTCGGCAATTTCCGCAATCAGCTTCTTTTCTTTTTCTTTAAGACGTTCAATTTCAGTACCTCTTGAAAGGATGCCTGCACTCTGCACCTGTGAACCACCGGTCATTGAACCGCCTGCGTTGATAACCTGTCCGTCAAGAGTAACAATCTTGAAACGGTGCTCATATTTCTGTGCAATTTTGATTGCACTTGTGAGATCCTCACACACAACAACCTTGCCGAGAAGAGAGGAAATGATTTCGCCGTAAATATCTTTATATGTGAGAAGATTAACTGCATTATCTATATAGCCGTAACAGTCATCAAGTCCCTTTTCTTCAAGGGACTTGCCCTTGATGGCTGAAATCGGTTGGAATGTTGCACGACCAGCATTGCCTGCTTTCAGAAAATTAATTGCGTTTTTGGCATCGTTTTCAGTGTCGGTTACGATATTCTGAATTGCATTGCCAAGTGCAGTTTCAATTGCAACGGCATATTCAGCCTTAACGGAAATCAGCTGTGAAATTGTTCCGTGTATACCCTTAAGTCCACCCTTTTTGCTTTCACTGATAACCTTTTTAACGGCTCCGGAATAGCCCTCCATGTTCTTTTCAAGCTCCTGAAGCATCTTCACCTTTGATGAGGTTCGCTGTGCTTCAAAGCTCAGATCATCAAGCTCTTTTTTCTGCTTGTCAGCTTTTTCGTTCTTTGAATTGAGACGAAGTGTATATCCGCTCACAGCGTTGCTGCATTCGGAAATTTCCTTTTCGCACTTTGCCTTTTCAGCGCCTGTTCTTTCGCTTTCAGAAGAAAGCTCGTCAACGGTCTGCTGCTTTGCGATAACAAGACCTTCAACCGTTTCAACTCTGGTTTTTATTTCGGTTACTGAAGAAAGAAGTGTTGAATAAACAACTCTTGCATCGGCAAGCTCATTTGTGAGAGTTGAAATTTTTCTTGAAACCTCAACGCTTTCTTCGTCGAGATTTCCGCCCTCAAGCTGCATTTTTTCAAGAGTTTCTCTTGTTTTAAGAAGCTCTTCATTCTTTTCTTCACGGATACGCTTAATCTGTGAAATGAGCTTTTCTTCTGTTTCGATTTCTTTCAGAATCTGCTTCTGGCTGTTTTCGGAATCAGAACGGTCTCTTGTTATTCTTTCAATTGTTTCGTTGTTATGCTCAATTGAGTTTTTCAGAACAGCCTGCTCACTCATGGAGGATGCTGCCTTTTCTTCAAGAAGAGAAATTCCGTTTCTGATTTCCTCAATTCTGATGTTGATATTCTGTGTGTCGGAAATGCACTGTTCAATCATTTCCACAATCTCTGAAAGCTCTTTTTCAGCTGTTTCATACTGATTTTTAGCAATTGCAATCTTATCCTGCTGTGAGCTAAGGTCAAGCTTGAGCTTGTCGATATTATAAAGCCACAAGCCGATTTCGACTTCCTTTTTCTCTTCGGCAAGAACGATGAATTTTTCTGCCTTTTCGCTCTGATGCTTCAGAGGGCCGATTCTCGTTTCAAGCTCGGTGAGAATATCTCTCAGACGCAGAAGGTTTTCTTCAGCCTGTGAAAGCTTTTTAAGGCTATCTCCCCTTTTATATCTGTAAGAGGAAATTCCTGCTGCCTCTTCAAGCATTTCACGGCATTCCTTGCCCTTGCCGCTTACCATGTCGGCAATCTTTCCCTGGCTGACCATTGAATAGCCGTCACGGCCGAGACCTGTGTCCATAAACAGTTCATGAACATCACGGAGTCTGACAGTAGCACCGTTGATTTTGTATTCACTTTCACCTGAACGGTAATACTTTCTTGTGACAGACACTTCATCGGTATCGTAGCCCTTGAGAGCTCTGTCTTTGTTATCAAGGCGTAATGTTACCTGGGCGAAACCGTATGCCTTACGAAGCTTTGTTCCGTCGAATATTACGTCTTCCATTTTTGATCCGCGCAGGGACTTGCTTGACTGCTCACCGAGAACCCATCTGACAGCGTCGGAAATATTACTTTTTCCGCTGCCGTTGGGGCCGACAACTGCAGTTATGCCTTTTCCGAAGGACAGGCTTGTCTTTTCCGGAAAGGATTTGAAACCTTGCATTTCAAGTGCTGTTAATGTCATAAATTTTAACCTCGCACACTTACCTTATATTTTTCGTAATTTGCATTTTGTATTATCTTCACCCTGTAGCCCATCCCTGTGAGCTTTTCAAGGTTGCTTTTTTTCTGCCCTGTCAGCTGAGATACATATCTGCTGCCGACAGTGATTTCGATTTCTTCAGAAGAAATCTTATTGTTTTTAATCTCACCCATAACCCTATCAAGATATATTCTGCTTTCACACAGCTCTCTGAATGCCGGATGATATGCCCCTGCAACAAAACCTTCTTCAACATTTCCGCCGGAATGAAGCCCAAGACGGATGACTCTGATGTTTTTTTCGTGGAACATCATAAGAAGTCTGCTGCAGATTTTCACTGCATCCTCTGTTGTCTGCGGAGTGTATGCCCCCGATTTATAAAGCTTTTCGAGCTCTGTGTTTTCAAGCACAACCGTAGGATAGATTCTGACCGTATCGGGCATAAGAGAAATCAGCTTTTCTGCAGTTTCTGTGGCACCCTCATCACTGTCACCGTAAAGACCTGTCATCATCTGAACACCAAGCTCAAAGCCCTTTTGCTTTATCTTACCGGCAGCCTTTACAGCCTCCTCCGCTTTATGTCCCCTATTATTGAGTTTCAACACTCTGTCATCCATACTCTGGCAGCCAAGCTCAATTGATGTGACACCGTAAAGCGAAAGTATATCGAGAATTTCATCGTCGATGCAATCGGGTCTTGTGGAAATACGTATACCTCTGAAAAGGCCTTTGTCAACATATTCCTTAGCTTTTGCGAGAAGACTTGTCATATAATCTATGTCGATTGCAGTGAAGCTGCCACCGAAAAATGCGATTTCACCTTCATTGCAGTCGGCACTGCTTAGCGCCACCGTAACTGCCTTTTCAATATCCTCGGGCGTTATGGGAGAGGTCTTGCCCGAAATTGTTTTCTGATTGCAGAAGCTACATCTGTGAGGGCATCCGAGATCAGGCACGAAAAGTGCAACGTTTATATGCTTCAACTTCTTATACCCATCAGCTCAAGAGCCTGCTTCGCTGCCTGCTGCTCTGCTGTTTTTTTGCTTTTACCTTTGCCATATCCCACAACATTGCTGTTGAGCTTAACCTCAACTTCAAAGCGTTTGTCGTGGTCAGGTCCGCTTTCACCAACAAGAACATAGGTGAGGTGTTCATCCGGGTTTTTCTGGATGATCTCCTGCAGTTCGGTTTTATAGTCACGAATATTTATCTGCTGTGTTGCAGCTTTTCTGATGAAGTCGAGAACAAACTTTCTCACTTCGTCAAGGTTGCCGCTGTCAAGATAAATTGCTGCAATAACCGCTTCAAAGGCATCGGCGAGAATTGATGCTCTGTTGCGGCCGCCTGTGTTGTCTTCGCCCTTGCCGAGATAAATATATCTGCCAAGCTCAATTTCCTTTGCAAAGCCGAAAAGGGATTTTTCACAAACACAGGCTGCCCTTTTCTTTGTCATTTCACCTTCGGGAAGCTGCTTGACATTATGATAAAAATACTCAGCGGTGATAACACCTAAAATTGAGTCACCTAAAAACTCAAGTCTTTCGTTGCAGTCTCTTGAAAGCTGCTTTTCGTTTGCATAGGAGGAATGAGTCAGCGCTGTTTCAAGAAGAGTAATATTCTTGAATTTATAGCCGATTTTTTCTTCAAATTCGTTCAGGTTCATTCTTCCTCACATCCTTTCAGGTAGTTTTCTAAATCCTTGATGCCCCTTTGAGCAAGGGCCATGTATCTTTCTTTTTTGTCTCTGATTTTCGGCTCAATTGCAGGAAGAACTCCGAAATTTGCACCCATTGGCTGAAAATTTGTTACCGTCGGGTCACTGATATAGCCTGCAAGAGCGCCCATCATTGTGGTTTTCGGCAAAGTGAGAGTTTCCTTGCCCTTAAGCCTTCTGACCATATTAAGCCCTGCCATGATTCCCGATGAGGCAGATTCCATATAGCCCTCAACACCTGTTATCTGGCCTGCGAAAAAAAGATTTTCACGGCTTTTGAAGCTGAAATCTGCATTGAGAAGCCTCGGAGAATCAATGAAGGTGTTTCTGTGCATGACTCCGTAACGGATAAACTCTGCGTTTTTAAGAGCAGGAATCATGGAAAACACTCTTTTCTGTTCGGGGAACTTCAGATTAGTCTGAAAACCGACAAGATTATAAAGAGTGCCCATGCTGTTTTCTTTACGCAGCTGAAGCACTGCCCATGGTCTGTGGCCCGTTCTCGGATCTCTGAGACCTACAGGCTTCATAGGACCGAAACGCATTGTGTCCTTTCCTCTGGAGGCAAGAATCTCAATAGGCATGCAGCCCTCATAAAAATCCTTACGCTTATCGAAGGAGTGAAGACTTGCACCCTCGGCATTGATAAGCTCTTCGTAAAAGGCTTCATACTCATCTTTATTCATCGGGCAGTTGATATAGTCATCCTCGCCGCCTCTTTCATATCGGGAGGCGGTGAAGGCACTTTCCATATCAATGCTTTCAAGAGTGACAATCGGCGCTGCCGCATCAAAAAAGTGAAGTCCTGTGCCGCAAAGCCTTGCAATATCCTCGCTGATTGCATCTGATGCAAGAGGACCTGCAGCGACAATGACATTGCCCTCGGGAATTTCTGTCACTTCTTCATTTATGATTTCGATATTTTCGTGATTTCTGATTTTTTCAGTTATAAGTCTTGCGAATTCATCTCTGTCAACGGCAAGAGCACCGCCTGCAGGCACTTCGCATTTATCTGCGCATTCCATACAGATTGAGCCGAAAATGCGCATTTCTTCCTTGAGAAGACCTGCAGCTGATTCGAGTCTTTTTGCCTTGAGTGAGTTTGAACACACAAGCTCTGCAAGAAGAGGAAGATGATGGGCAGGAGAATATTTTTTCGGCTTCATTTCGTAAAGTCTGACTTTGATGCCGTTGTTCGCTATCTGCCATGCAGCCTCAACGCCTGCAAGGCCGCCGCCTATAACAATAACCTGCTCATTCATTCTCTTCACCTCTTTCAATTTGTTTCGTTTATATTATTCTGATTTTCCTTTTTTTCTGACGGGCTTACCCTTGTAGCCGCATTTTTCGTCAAGGCATGAAAGAATTCCGCCCTTGCCCTTGAACAGCGATTTGCCGCAATTAGGACATTTTTCCGGTGTAGGCTTATCCCATGTCATGAAGTTACATTCGGGCCAGTTATCACAGCCGAAGAAGGTGAAGCCTCTCTTTGATTTTTTCGAGATAACCTTTCCTCCGCAGACAGGACATACAGCACCTGTTTCCACAACATAGGGCTTGGTTGTTTTACATTCGGGATAACCCGGACAAGCAAGAAATTTGCCGAAGCGCCCGGTTTTGACAACCATCATTCTGCCGCACTTTTCACAGGGTATATCTGTGATATCCTCCTGAAGCTGAATTTTAACTCCGTCCATTTCCTTCTTGACCTTCTGAAGATTAACTTCAAAATCATCATAGAAATCGTGGAGCATACTGATATAGTCAAGCTCGCCCTCACCCACAAGGTCAAGATTTGACTCCATCTGCGCAGTGAATTTCACATTGACAATGTTTTTGAATTTTTCTTTCAGAAGATTGACAATAGCCTCTCCAAGCTCTGTTGGAATAAGCTGCTTTGACTTTCTTTCAACATACTCACGCTTTACGATGGTTGAGATAATTGTTGCATAGGTGCTCGGTCTGCCAACTCCGTTTTCTTCAAGAGTTTTGATAAGCGACTCTTCAGTGTATCTTGCGGGAGGCTGTGTGAAATGCTGTGTTTTGGTAAGCTCTTTATTCTTGACCTTTTCGCCCTCTGTGAGTCCGTCGGGAAGCTTTGATTTTTCATCGTTGTCACCAAGGTCATACAGTACGGTGAAGCCGTCAAACTTAACAGAATATCCGCTTGCAGTGAACACACAGTATTCATCCTCAGGCTGGCCCGATACGGTACTTCTGATTTCAAGCTTTGAGGTATTCTGAACGCAGGATGCCATCATGGATGCAACAAAGCGGTTCCAGATAAGGCTATAAAGCTTATATTGCTCAGCAGTAAGGCTGCTCTTGACCTTTTCAGGAGTGAGAGACACAGTGGAAGGTCTGATAGCTTCATGACCGTCCTGGGCATTGCCTCGTGACTTATAGTAACGGGGCTTATCGGGAAGATACTTTGCGCCGAAGGTATCGGAGATAAATTCAGCAGTCGCCTGTCTTGCCTCTTCGGATATACGAAGTGAGTCTGTTCTCATGTAGGTTATAAGACCAATTGAGCCGTAGCCGTCGATATTGACGCCTTCATAAAGCTCCTGTGCAATTTTCATGGTTCTTTCAGCTCTGAAGCCAAGCTTTTTGGAAGCATCCTGCTGAAGAGTTGATGTGATAAAAGGGGGAGCAGGATTCTTCTTTCTTGTACCCTTTTTCAGTGAACTGATATAGTATGAGGCGCCGTCAAGACGAGTGAGAATTGCATTTGCTTCTTCTTCGTTTTTCAGGCTGATTTTGCCCTTTTCGTCACCGTAGAATTCAGCTGTGAAGCTCTTTTTTGAGCTGAACTTGCCTTCAATTGTCCAGTATTCCTCCGGATTGAAAGCACGGATTTCGTTTTCACGGTCAACAATCATTCTGACTGCAACGCTCTGAACACGGCCTGCTGAAAGTCCTCTTCTGATTTTCTGTGAAACAAAGGGACTCAGCTTATAGCCTACAAGACGGTCAAGAATACGCCTTGCCTGCTGTGCGTTGACAAGATCAAGGTCAACCTTTCTCGGATTTGCCATACCGTTTCTGACACCTGTTTTTGTGATTTCATTGAAGGTGACACGGTTGAGCTTTTCAAGATCCAACTCCAGAATTTCTGCAAGATGCCATGAAATTGCTTCTCCCTCACGGTCAGGGTCAGTTGCAAGATAAACTTCGTCACTGTCAGCAACGGCAGCCTTAAGCTCCTTGACAAGCTTTTCCTTGCCCTTTACGATGCTGTATTTAGGTGCGAAGTCGTTTTTGACATCAACGCTGAGTCTTGCCGCAGGCAGATCCCTGATATGTCCCTTTGAAGCAACAATGCTGTAGCCGCTTCCGAGATAGTTTTTAAGTGTTTTTGCTTTGGAGGGTGACTCCACGATTATAAGATTCGCCATTATATATTTCACCTTTTCGTTAAATTTCTGATTCACAAAAGCTCATACCTGCAGGGTCCGTCATTTCTGACAATGCCTTCAAGCTGAAGCTCCGTCAATGCCGCAAGAACTTTTCTTGTTTCGATGCCTGATCTGAGTGCGATCTCATCAAGGCTCAAAAAGCCCTCGGACATTATATTATACACTATATCTGCATTTTTAGAAATACCTTCCGGCAGATTTTTTGTGATATTTTCTTTTATTTTCTCAGTTTTTTCTTCTCTTGCCGTCTCAGAACGGGATTTTTTCTTTTTTGACCTTACTCTTATCCCTTCCGCTGAAGCAATTCCAACATTTTCAAAGGCTTTTCCGTCCTTTAAAAGCAAGCCGTGTCTGCGCTTTTTGCTGTCGGAATAAAACTCAAGAATATTTTCATGGGAAAACACAGGCTTTGCGCCTTCACTTAAAAGCTGATTTGAGCCTTCAAAATTGCCGCTTTTAACATCACCGGGAAGAACAAAAAGCTCTCTGCCCTGTTTTATGGCGTGCCTTGCAGTGCTGAAGGTGCCGCTATAGCTTGCCGCCTCAATGATGACAACAGCCTTGGACAAGCCTGAAACAATTCTGTTGCGTTCAGGAAAGGTATTGGCCCCCACAAGAGAGTATGGAGGGTATTCACTGACGAGTGCTCCGCTTCCCGCAACTGCCTTTCTGAGATCACTGTTTTGCGGAAGATAGTTTGTGCCGAAGCCGCAGCCCATAACAAGAACTGTTCTGCCCCCGCTTTTAAGAGCTGCCTTGTGTGCAACACTGTCAATACCGATAGCTCCGCCACTGACTATAACTGCATCTGCATCTTTCACAAGCCCCTCAACAATATTCTCTGCCACCTCTTCGCCGTAAAGGCAGGGGGTTCTTGAGCCGATAACACTGAAGCAGTTTTCGCTGTTCAAAGCGGATACATCGCCTCTGACAAAAAGGACAGCCGGATAGTTTTTTATATCCAGCAGTCTTTTCGGATATTGCTCACAGTCGGGTGTGAGAATATCTATTCTATGCTTCTGACACAAATCAAAAATCTCTTCACAAGGCTTAAGATTTTTATCATTAAGCCGTTCTTTTATCCCCGTTCTTCTTTTGAGACACTGAACTTCATCAATTGCCTGTTCATCAGCCTCATACAGTGCCTGCACAGAGCCGAAATGAGAAAGAACAGAACGAAAATCGTATGCTGTTCCGACACATTTCTGAAGCCAGAGCCACATCAGTATATTCTGCTTATTCACCTTATCATCTCCCACATGGTAATAGCAGCAGCCATTGAAGCGTTGAGTGATTCTGCTCTGCCGAGCATAGGAATTGTGACCTTTTCACATAGTTCAAACACTTCATCAGTAACTCCCTTACCTTCGTTTCCGATGACGGCAACGACACCGTCTGACATATCGCACTCTGTTATTCTGACTGCCTTTTCGTCAGGTGTTGTGGCATAAAGCATCATTCCCCTGCTTTTGAGCCCTTTAAGCAAATCACAGAGATTTTCACATTCAACAATGTTCAGTCTTAAAAGTGAGCCCATAGCCGCACGCTGACTTTTCGGGCTGTATCTGTCACAGCAGCCGCACAGAATTGCGCCGTCTATACCAAGTGCCTCTGCAGTTCTGGCAATTGCACCAAGATTTGCAGGGTCCTGAATGTTTTCAAGGGCAATATATTTGCCGCATGGGTTGATTTCATTCCTGCTTTCTGAAATTCTGCAAAGGCAGAAAAAGCCCTGACTTGTTTCGGTTTGAGCAAGCTTCAAAGAAACTGCATCTGAAATTTCAAAAAAAGACCTCGCCTTTTCACAAATAAGCTCAACATCAGAACTGTTTTTTTCAATTGCTTTGCCCGTGAAAAAGGCACACTCAATCACAGCACCCGTCAAGGCTGCATCACGGCAAAGCCTTAAGCCCTCGAGAAAAAACAGACTCTCTTTTTTTCTGTGCTTTGATGATGTGCTGACTTTAGCAGCAAGCTTAATTTTTTCGTTGGATATACTGTCAATTCTAAGCATAATTATCATCCCTTTACACGACTCGGAAGCTTGGATCTGGATGTTAAACAAGCCTTGTCTGCATTGAAAAAGCGGTTGCTTTTATGAAGATAAATCAGCGTTTCCGACGCACATTTCTGACTTTTCAATGCAGTTAACCTCTAAATCCTAACCCCTGAATCCTAATACTAAAAACACAAATACGCCCGAGAAAAAATCTCGGACGTAATCAGTTGTGAATTAAAGAGCTGCCTTTGCCTTCTCAACAAGAGCTGTGAATGCTGCAGGATCAGCAATAGCAATTTCTGAAAGCATCTTTCTGTTAAGAGTGATGTCTGCTTTCTTAAGGCCGTTCATGAATGATGAATAGTTCATGCCGTTTGCCTTGCAAGCTGCTGAGATTCTTGTGATCCAAAGACGGCGGAAATCTCTCTTCTTCTGCTTTCTGCCGATGTAAGCATAGTTGCCTGACTTCATAACTGCCTGCTTTGCTGTCTTGAAGAGGCTGTGCTTTGAACCATAGTAACCCTTTGCGAGCTTTAATACTTTATTTCTTCTCTTACGAGTCATCATTGCGCCTTTAATACGAGCCATGATTAAGTACCTCCGTTATTATTTTATTTGATTAGTTTTGTTTTGAATTATTTGTAAGGAATAAGACGCTTAATCTGCTTCTCGTTTGTCTTGTCAGCAACAACTGTTGTGCGAAGACCTCTCTTACGCTTTGTGTTCTTCTTTGTGAGAATGTGTGATTTGTTTGCATGGTAACGCATGGGCTTACCGTTCTTGGAAAGCTTAAAACGTTTTTTTGCACCGCTGTGTGTTTTAATTTTAGGCATTGTAAATTCCTCCTGTTATTATTTTTTCGGCTTTGGTGCCAAGAACATCATCATTGATTTGCCTTCGAGCTTTGCAGCCTTTTCAACATTACCGAACTCTGAACAAGCATCGGCAAAGTCCTTCATTGTAACAAGTCCGTTCTGTGTGTGTGCCATTTCACGGCCTCTGAAACGGATTGAAACCTTAACCTTGTTTCCGCCTGTAAGAAAACGTTTTGCATGGTTGACCTTGGTTTCGAAGTCATGCGTATCAATATTGAGTGAAAGTCTGATTTCCTTGATTTCAACTGTGTGCTGATTTTTCTTTGCTTCCTTTTCACGCTTTGTCTGTTCAAAGCGGTACTTTCCGTAGTCCATAATTTTGCATACGGGCGGAACTGCCTGCGGAGCAATTTTTACAAGGTCAAGATTCTTTTCCTCTGCGATTTTAAGAGCTTCTTCCGCTGACATGATTCCAAGAGCTTCACCGTCATTCATGATAACTCTTAATTCCTTGTCACGAATCTCTTCATTGATTTGCATTTCTTTGATAGCGATGTTCATACACCTCCAAAAATTTTTGACTTTCGCCATAAAAATCAAAGCGTGAACGCAGTTACGTTCACGCTACAATACACTAAAAAACTTAGCCTATTGACCCATGCGGAACCTTATCCCATAGGTGAGAACGAGCTGCTCTGCTTTGTTTTGCCCGAATATAATAACACAGGGTTAAGGCTTTGTCAATAGTTTTTTTGAGAAAAGTTTGCTGATTTTCAAATTAATACGCAACACCGATTGAATCGAGATACTCCTCAAGACACAGGCCGCTGTCTTTGATTTTTCCGGCATGCTCCACGCCAACATATCTCCAATGCCATGGTTCACTGACTATACCTGTTATATCCATTTTATCCGCTGTGTAGCGAAGGATAAAGCCGTATTTGTGGGCGTTTTCCGTGAGCCATTTATATTCCTTCTGATTTGCGAAGGAATCATATGTATTGCAGATATCCATCGCAAGGCCGAGATTGTGCTCACTTGTTCCCGGAGGCAGAATAACCGTTGCAGCCTTCTTCGCTGCCTCTGCCCTTGAAAGGCCATACTGCCCCATATATTTTTCGGTCAGATTATTATAATTGATTTTCTGTCTTTCGTAGGATCTGTAGCCTGAATAAGGTGTCAGATAAATGCCGTCCTTTTTTGCAGCATTGTACATTTCATCATAATGTGGAGCAACACGGTAGTCAAGCCTTACATCAGTTCCTGCCACTGTCTTAAGCTCAGGAACAAATCCCTCAGGCATCGCTCTGCCTGAATTGACAACAACGAGATTCCAGTTTTTCTGCTCAGGATTGACAATGATAAGACCGTCCTCATCCGTTTTCTTTTCTGTAGTTTCTTCTGTCACCTTTTCTGTTGTTGCTTCTGTTGTTGCTTCTGTCGTTTCTGATGCAGCTTCTGTTTCGTTATTCTCTTCTTCTTCATCAGTGGAAGGTGTTGCGTTTTCTTCATTGGCTTCGTCAGTGCTTAAAACGGCACTGTTTACATCGGTCTGTTTGTCAGGCTTATCGCCGCCCGATGACACAAGAGCTATACCGATAACGCCAATCAGTGCAACTGCCATAACAACACAGGCCACCGACAGAACGCTGATGACAACATTAAGTGAATTCTTTTTCATTTTCAACATCTCCGTAATGCTTTACTCATTTTATTATATAACTAAAAGATTAATTTTTCAATCATTATACGGATAAAAATAAAAAAACTGCCAACGGGACAATATCAGATGCAAAACATCATCTGATATTGTTCCTGCAGCAGACTTTTATGATCTTTTATCATACCAATATTCACGGCGTTTTGCAGTCAGATACTTTCTGACACTGAACACCACTGCTATCAGCGCAACAATTCCGAAGCCGATATAAATGTGTGTGTTGTCAGTTCCGTGAATTCTTATCTGATTCCATAAATCAGAAAACATGTCAAGAGTTTCCTGCGGCAGATTGTGGAAATACTCTGTTTCAGGCATATTTTCTTCACCGGGATAAAGATATTCGTTGTTTCTCATTTCTTCATAATCCGGATGCTCAAGAACGCCTTCGTTCGGTGTTGCATAGCCGATGTAAAGAGCATTACTCAGAGCAACCTGAGGATCAAGAAGAAAGTTGATGTAAAGAAGCGCCGCATCATAGTTCTGTGCACATTCGGGAATGCAGACAGCATCAACGAACATATTGACACCCTCTTCGGGGTAAACGAACTCCAGATCAGGATTGACATCCTTCATAAGGACAAAGTCACCAACATAGTAAGGCACCATTGCTGCCTCACCGCTTTCCATCTTGTTGAAGATTTCATCCATAACATAGCCCTGCAGAACAGGCTTTTGCTCAATAAGCATCTGAGCTACGTCAGCGAGCTCCTTTTCATCGGTGGAATTGAGAGAATAACCGAGGATTTTCTGCGGAATAGCGAAAGCATCGCGGGGATTATCTATCATGAGAATCTTGCCTGTATATCTTTCGTCCCACAGGGCAGTCCAGCTTGTGGGCGGCTCTTCAACCATTTTAGAGTTGTAGATAAGACCGACCATTCCCACATTATAAGGAACAGAATACTTGTTTTCGGGATCATAGAACATGTTTTTATATTCATCCGAAATATATTTGTAATTCGGCAAGGCTTCAACATCAAAGGGCAGAAGCATCTGCTCGCTTATCATTCTTTCAATCATATAATCTGATGGAATGATAATATCATAGCTTGCGCCGCCATTTTTGATTTTCGGATACATGTCCTCATTGCTTTCGTATGTTACATAATTAACCTTTATACCTGTCAGCTTCTCGAATTCGGAATTTACATCAATAAGCCCATCCTCGTAGCTGTCACAGATATATTCGCCCCAGTTGAAAACATTGATTGTTGTTCCCTCAAGACCTTTGTAATAATCCTCATTTTCATAGGCAGAGGCCGAAAAAGCCAGAAGCAGAATACTGACAGCCGTTACGGCAAGCATTGAAATTCTTTTCATTTTCTGCCCCCCTTATTAAGCTTGTTGCTCATCTTCTTTTCTCCTCTTGCCTGAGAAACATTCAGGAGAATAAGCAGAACAAGAATTGCAACAAAAATAAGAGTTGAAAGCGCATACATATCGGGCGTTACACGCTTTTTGGTCATTGAGAAAATTCTGATAGGAAGTGTTTCAAACGAAGGTCCCTGAGTGAAATAGCTGATAACAAAGTCATCAAGCGACAGTGTGAAGGACATCATCATACCTGAAACAATACCTGTTGAAATTGATGGCAGAACAACCTTGAAAAATGCCTGAACGGGTGTACAGCCAAGGTCCATTGCTGCCTCAGGAAGATGTTTGTCAAGCTGACGAAGCTTAGGAAGCACCGACAGAATAACATAAGGCAGGTTGAAGGTCACGTGGGCAATAAGCATTGTGCCGAAGCCCAGAACATCAGTTTTGCCAACAAGCCTTGCGCAGAAAACAAACAGCAGCATCATTGAAATACCTGTAACAATTTCAGGATTCATCATGGGAATGTTTGTCACGCCCATTGTTGTTTTTTTGATGAATTTGTTTCTGAAGCTGCTGATGCCCACTGCAGCGGCAGTGCCCATGACAGTTGCTGTCAATGAAGATGTAACTGCAAGAATGAGCGTATTGGAAAGAGCCTGCATGGTACCTGCATCGTGAAGAAGGGATTTATACCAGCGAAGAGAAAATCCGCTTATAACGCTTGTGCTTGCCGATTCATTGAAGGAAAACACGATCATGACAATAATCGGTGCATAAAGAAAAAGCATGATGAAAGCCACATAAAGCTTTGACAAGGGTGTCATTTTTGTTTTCATATCAGCACACCTCCGTCGTCATCATCAGAAGTGAATCGGTTCATAATCATCATGCACACAATGATAAGCGCCATGAGAACAAGTGATAAAGCTGCACCCAGATTATAGTTATTGGCAGACTTGAACTGCATTTCAATAACGTCACCGATAAGGGAGAATGTGTTTCCGCCAAGCTTTTTTGAAATATAGAAGGTTGAAACACTGGGCACAAAAACCATGGTGAAGCCCGAAGCAATACCGGGAAGGCTCAGGGGCAAAATAACATTTTTCAGAACAGTTATCTTGTTTGCTCCAAGGTCCTCCGCAGCTTCGATAAGGCTGTGATCCATCTTTGCCATGATGGAATAAAGGGGCAGAATCATGTAGGGTATGTAGTTATACACCATACCCAGAACAACAGCACCCTGAGTGTTTATCATATGGATTTCAGGCAGCTTCAAGGCAGTGAGAGCCGAATTGATAATGCCTGTATCCTGAAGCAGAATCATCATTGAATAGGTTCTGATAAGCAAATTCATCCACATGGGAAGCATAACCAGAATCATCATCGTTCTTTGAACATTTGCATTGCTTCTTGCCATTATGTAGGCAAGAGGATATGAAATGACAAGGCTGATTACCGTAGCGATAAAGCCAAGCCATATCGAATTGAGCATAACATCCTTGTATTTACCGATACCCATGATATATTCCATGGTGAAATTACCGTTTGCATCGGTCACAGAATAATAAACAACAAAGATGAGAGGAACAATGATGAAAAGAGCCGACCAGACAAGATATGGGGAAGCAGTCAGCTTCTTTCCGAGAGAGTTTTTCTTCATTTATCACTCCTCCTCTTCCAGTGTTACATCAGAAAGATGCTCGATTTCATCGCTGAATGAGCTGTAGTCACCATACATACCCGAATATTCACTCTTTTTCATAACGTGAATTGCATCAGGCTCAATCTGAATACCGATTTTAGCACCGACAGGATAGTAATCCGTGGTCTGAATCATCCATTTGAAATTATCAATGTCAACAATCATTTCAAAATGCACACCCTTGAAGGTGTTTGAAGTGATAACACCGTTTATTGTGCCCTCTTCAACAGGCACAACATCAACATCCTCGGGGCGCACAACGATGTCAACGCTTTCATTGACGGCAAAGCCCTTGTCAAGGCACTGGAAAACAGCACCCGAAAACTTTGCCTTGAAGTCGTCAAGCATAACGCCGTCAAGGATATTACTTTCGCCGATGAAATCTGCAACAAAGGCATTCTTCGGCTCGTTATATATATCAATGGGAGTTCCTATCTGCTGAATTTTACCGTCGTTCATAACAACAACGGTGTCACTCATTGAAAGTGCCTCCTGCTGGTCATGGGTAACATAAATGAATGTGATACCCATTCTCTTCTGAATATTTTTAAGCTCAACCTGCATATCCTTACGAAGCTTAAGGTCCAATGCACCTAAAGGCTCGTCAAGAAGCAGAACACGGGGCTCAACGGCAAGGGCTCTTGCAATGGCAACACGCTGCTGCTGACCGCCTGAAAGTGAGGCGATGTTTCTTCTCTGGAAGCCCTTGAGATTGACAAGCTCAAGCATTTCATGAACCTTTTTGCTGATATCCTTTTCCTTCATCTTCTTGATGCGAAGACCGAATGCAATGTTGTCATATACATTCAGATGAGGAAACAGAGCATATCTCTGAAAAATTGTGTTAACCTGCCTTTTATGTGGCGGCAGATTGTTTATATCCTTGCCCTCAAAAAGCACCTGACCGCTGTCAGACTCAAGAAAGCCTGCAATAATGCGCAGTGTTGTTGTCTTTCCGCAGCCTGACGGGCCGAGGAAGGTCATGAATTCCTTATCTCTGATTGTAAGGTTAATGTTATCGAGGATAACCTCATCATCAAATTTCTTTGAGATGTTCTGAAGCTGGATAATTATATTATCTCCCATTAAAATTAACCCCTTTCGCTAATATCCTTATTTTAAGTTTCAATATAGAACAAAATCATGCAAATGTCAACAGTTTTTTCGTATTTTTCGGCAAAAATCAGGGGGTGGATTGACCGATTATTTAAAAAACTTTGTTTATCTCTGTTTTGCTCATTTTTTCTCTGTTTTTCTCAAAAAAAGTTTTTTCGATTTAAAAGACGAATTATACACATCACATATTTTTTCATGAAGTCGGTATGAAAATAAAAATTCCGTAATGCAACCGGCATTACGGAACTGCTGACATATATTATTCTTCCCTTTTTGGCACACAATCAGCGCAGATACTCGTCAGCCCTGAGCTCAATGAATGCTTTTATCAAAGGAAGGCTTTCTTCGTTCATTTCAAAACACTCAAGTGCAATATCCTCTTCCGGTTGATTATCATAGCTCGCCATGCCGTAATACACCGCAGCCTTGATAACCTCTGTTTCTTCAAGCTTTTCAATCCAGATACGATAGTTAAAAATCTTGTTGCCGATGCAGCCCTTCATAGGATCAGTGCCGATTGATGCACAGTAAATATTATAACTTCCGCCGATTCTTGAGCCTCCTATGAGCCACGAAAGAAGCGGCACAAACACTTCATTTTTAGCCATTATATTTTCCTCACCTCTGATAACATGTACTGTTATAAAATATAATAGCAAATTCTGATTCAAAAGTAAATAGAATATTCAATTATTCATAAAGCTGTCCCCTGCAACTGCCATGGTCTGATTATAATAGCTCCACACATAACCCACAGGAAAAAGCAATATACACAGAATAAACCAACCGTAAAAGCTTCTTCTGATTTTTGCAAGCTCTTTTGTTTTGTTTTTCATTGCGCTCTGCGACGAAGCCGTCAGATGTGCAAAGCATATATATTCACCCTGAATATAATAGTATTTTGCAAGAAAAAGCGAGCAGGTCAATTTACGGTAATAAATCAAGGCTGAAGCAAGATAAACCAATGAGCCGACAAAAAGAGTCAGTGCAACAAGAGCAGACACATTCTTTTGCAAAAGCGAGAGCAAGGTGATCACGCACAGCGCAAAGGGTATCAGCATAAAAAGCAGCAGGGACAGCTTCAGAAACAGCATTTTCACAGAAAAGCCGAAGGCACCGACTGCTCTGATCGGATGAAAATAATAGAATATATCGGCTGCGGTGCTCCCCTTTTTCTGTGCCCTGCGAAGAAAGAACCGGTCTGTTCCGAGTTTAATCTGACTATAGAGCATAAAAGTGAAAAGAAGAAAAACAACGGAAACGGCAAGATTGACATACTTGCTGTTTTCTCCGAAACTGAAGCCGCCTCTGATAACTGCCATTTCATATGCGAAAACACATAGATTTGACAGCGCAGTTATAACTATGACTGTTGCGAGAATCAGACTCATGAGAAAAACATAGCCGTCAATAAGTATTCTGCCCTTAATTCGATGCTTTGAAGGCATAAAAATCACCCACCTTGCTTTTATTATCGGCAGGGCGGGTGAAAAATAGTCTTATTTTTTCAGGTTGATAAATTATTCAAGGGGTGAAAGTGCAAGGTTTGCGTCAGATACCATGAACTGGGGATATTCAGCGAATGTTCTGATTGTGGGCTGATTCTCGCTTTCAAGAAGTGCAACTGTGAAATCGCTGTATTCTGTGCCGAAGTTGCCTGCAACGTGTCTTGCGTCCTTAATGAACCATGTGCTGTCCTTGAAAAGGGCTGTTGAAGCGTCGATCACCTTGTCGGCTGAAACATAAGCAGGATCAGCTGCTGCAAGCTGCTCATCTGAAAGAGTGCCGCCAAGCTTTGCAACTGTTGCAAAGTTTGATGCGAGTTCTGTTTCAAGAACCATGTCGCCGTTACTGTCAGATCTTACGTTAACGGGAACAAGGGGCATATTATAGTTTGCAACAAATGAAAGCTTAACACCTTTTGATTTTGCGATAAGAAGTGTTTCTTCTGTGCTGCAGACAAACTCACCTGTTTTTTCAAGCTTTTCAAGAAGCACGGGATATTCATTCTCATGTCCGCCGAAAATCTTGTCAATACCGGTGTAGTAATCATCATCGGGGCAAAGAGCCCAGAAGCCGATGAGAGTACCCATGCAGTCACGAAGCACCATATCATTAGCCATGTCAAAGTTTTCTGTCACAAAATCGTTGAGGAAGTCTGTGAGGAAATCCAGAACACCCATGATATCAAATATATTGAGTAAAAGATCAAGAAAGAAGTTGTTTCCTGTTGCTTCATTGATCATGTTGATGAGGTTTTCGGGCTCAAAATGAATTCTGCCGTTGAGTGAATCACCTGCTACATATGTACCGTTCTGTGCACCTGAAAGATAAACTGCAGAATTGATATCTTCAGCACCGCAATAATACATATATGCAGTTGTAACCATACAGCCCATTGATGCGCAGAAAATGTTTACCTTGTCCTTGCCTGTGTCTGTTTTAGCAGTTTCGATAAGTGCATCAAGCTCTTTTGCAAGCTCTTCGGGAGTCTTTCTCCAGTCATATGTGAAGAAATATGTGTTTTCTGCACCGTATCTTGCAACGCAGGTTTTAAGAATGCCCATCTCAGTTTCATCAGCGAGCTCTGAAACGAATTCGGGATATGAAGCCATTGATTCGGGATACTGAACCATGGAAACCTCTTTGATTGAATTGCCCTCATTGTCATATGCAATGGGTGAAAGAACACTTTCAGCAATTTCGAAAATGCCTTTTGCAAGAGCGTCCTCCTGCTTGAGCTTGAACTGTGCAAGAAGGGTTTCAATAAGAATTGCAACAATATCACCGGGGTTAACTGTCAGAGCCTTGCTGCCGTCCTCATAGGTAAGGCCTGCAAAATCGATACCTCTGACAACAACAACGGGATATCCGTCATATTCCCCTGCTGAAGCTGCTTCATCAGCTGCAAAAGCAGGAACAGCCAATGAAAAAATCATTAAAAGTGTGAGCATAACAGAAATAAACTTTTTCATATTAACATTTCCTTTCACAATTTAATTTCACTGCAAAATTATACACTAAAACTTCGCACCGTGTCAACACAATGCGAAGTTTTTTAAAAATATTAATAGCTATTTTCGATGTATGAGAGAAAGTCTGCAACTGCGCCATCATTGCAGTGACAGGCACGGTATTCACAGATTTTCTGAATATCCTCAGGTGCCTGTGAAGGACAAGCAGAATGCTTCACCGATAAAAGCATATCCGTATCGTTGTAATAGTCCCCTATTGCACCGACATTATCTTCCTTTATGCCGAGAATTTCTGCAAGAGCCTTAACTGCAGTGCCCTTGTTTGTTGTTTTGTTGACAAGGTCAAAGGACCCGATTGTGGTATCAATGTATCCGATGCTTTCATCTGATAAGGAATCGGCAAAGCGTCTGATTTCCTTCTTCTGCCAGGGCAGGCAAAAGAAAATAACCTTGCCCCATCTGCCTTTCGGCACCTCATCAACAGTTTTCACCTTTTTGTGTCTGAGCTTATCCAGCCACATCATAACAGGTGAAGCCACCCTCGGCCTGATGAGATAAATCATGTCATCGGTGAAGATTCCGACTTCAATAAATCTGAATTTTTCCACGCATTTACGCACAATCTCCACACCGCTGTCAGGTATAGCATTGAACCATATCATTTCTTCTTTTGTAAAGTCATAAATTCCTGCACCGTTCATAACAATTGCAGGTGTTTTAAGCTCAGGCAAGCTTTTGTAATGCTGCTCAAGGGACTGAACATTACGGGCAGAGCCCAGAGTGAAGTTACCCGAAAGCTCATGCACAAACCTTCTCACAGCCTCTGTATTAGCCTTGGGAATTTTCCTCATTTTGTTAAGCAGCGTGCCGTCGATGTCCGACACAACAAGCCAATCCGAATAATTTTTCTTTTCCATTTTCAATCAATAATCCGTAACGATGTTATCCTTATATTTTTCTGCCATCATAAGAAGCTCTTCTTCATTGAAATACGCTGTTGTACAGCCCACCGCAGTGACACATTTGCCGCCTGTGATGTTGCCGAAGAGAACGCATCTTTCAATAGGCTCATCCTTCATAATGCCATACATAAAACCTGCAAAAAAGGCATCGCCTGCACCGGTGGAATCAACATGAACAAACTCGTCAATGCTTTTCACAAGGGTATATCTGCCATCCTTATAAATCAGGCAGCCGTCCTTGTCGAGCTTCATAATTGCAGTGTCAAGATACTCACCCAGCTTTGCAACGGCCTTCTTCGGCTCACTCTCACCCGTGAGAATTGTTGCTTCCTTTCTGTTGGGGAGGTAATAATGGGCAATTTCCATCAATTCCCTGTAGCTTTCAAGGCTCATGCCCTCAATGAAGCCAGTGTCGAGAATTACGGTTGTTCCCTCTTTTTTCAGTCTTCTGTAAACCTCAGGATGGTCCTCGTGCATGGCAACTGCCTTTGCGCCCTTAAGAGCCTGATAGATTTTTTCCTCATCAACTGTCTTTTCGGGATTACCGTAGGACCAGAAGGTACGGTCGTTTTTTGTTATTGCGCCTGCAGTGATGTTGACAGCTATTCTTTCGCCCTGATAAACATTGACAGGCTCAACACCTGCTTTTCTGAATTCATCAAGAGCAAATGAAGAAAACATGTCACCTGAAAGCTCTGTAACTGTTTTACATTCAACGCCGAGTCTTCCGAGAGTAACCATTGTTCCCGGCACGCCTCCTCCGAGGCAGAGAGAAAAACGGTCTGTGAAAATTTCTTCACCCTCATCGGGCAATCTTGGCATATCGGCAAAAAGCAAATCAACATTTGTTTTTCCGTATCCTGCTGCAAAAGCCATAATCATACTCCTTTATGTTCATTATCCTTCAATATTTTATACAATGTGAATGTAATTGTCAATATTTACCGCATTTCAGTTCATTTTTTCAAGCTCTCGCTTCAGCTTTCCTATAATTCTTTTCTCCAGCCGTGAAATATAGCTTTGTGATATGCCTAAAATGTCTGCAACCTGCTTTTGCGTATATTCCTTTGAGCCAAACAGCCCGAATCTCATTGTCATTATCTGCTTTTCTCTTTCTTCAAGAGAGGACACCACCTTAAGAAGCTGCTTTTTTTCGTCCTGATATTCAATATTTCTGTTTACGACGTCACTGTCAGACCCCAGCACATCGCTTAAAAGAAGCTCGTTGCCGTCCCAATCCACATTCAAAGGCTCGTCAAAGCTCATTTCATTTTTCTGGTTTGCAGTTTTTCGCATATACATCAGAATTTCATTTTCAATGCAGCGTGAGGCATAGGTTGCAAGCTTTATCTTTTTTGAGGGACAAAAGGTATTTACTGCCTTGATAAGTCCGATTGTACCGATTGACACAAGATCCTCAATTCCGATGCCTGTGTTTTCAAATTTTCTTGCGATATAAACCACAAGCCGCAGGTTGTGAATCACAAGAAGCTCCTTCTGAGAGCTATCCCCCAGCTCTATTCTGTGTAAAAGCTCATCCTCCTTTTCCTTTGTCAGAGGGGCAGGCAGATTGTCAGAGCCGTTGACATAAAAAATCTCACTGCTTTCGTCCTCACCGACAAAAAAGCTCTTAATCTTTAAAAGCAATTCTTTTATTTTGTTCATAAGAAGCTCCCACCTTTTCTTTCTCTTTTGTGTGTTCAAGCGCTGCTGCCGGCAATATTGCATCGAAGGCTCCACCCTTGATTTTTCCGTCGGTAACGGCAACGGTTATGTTTTCGAGAACAAAATCAGCTTTCAACGATTTCATATGTACCCTGTCACTTTTAAAGCTTAACAGCATTTTTTCGCCCGTAACAGCCTGACAGGGTATAAACCTGAAGGATATCCCTGCCTTTCCTGTCAGCTCATCATCGCTTTGCGGCAATATGCTGCTGACCTTTTCTCTTGTCACAATAAGCACATCGTTTCCCGTAAAGGGATCCTTGAGAGAATTGCCCGTATCAAGAAAGCTGTGACAGCAAAAGCTTTCACCGGCCACATAAATATCGCAGTCATATATTGTGTTATAGGGCGCCCTGCTTCTTATATAACGGTTGCAAAAGGATAAAACACAGTAGCAAAGTGCTGTAAGAAGCACAAGAGTCAAAGTATCAATGTCGAAATATACAATTCCGTTGCTGTAATACATACCCTTAGGTGAAAAGAAATGCCACAAAAAGAACATGAGCCCCGCAAAAGCAAAGCTGACGGCAAAAAAGCACAGGCTTAAGCGCAGAAACTCTCTTTTTGAAGCAAAGCCGAAGCCTGTGAGCACAACAACCAAAGCAAAGGGAATCCGTGTGATTGAAGTCAATGTATGAGCAGAAACGGGCAGCAGAATTATAAGGGAATAGAGGCCGGATATGACCGATGCAATAATAATGCGCAGAGCCGTACGCTTTTTGCGGCATATTATCCCTGTAAGGCTCAGCAGTGCAAAGGTTACATAAATATTCAGCGCCACAAGAACATCAGCGTAAATTACCTCGTTCATTTTCATCACCCTTATAATTATAGTAATGTGAGGTAACGTTTTATGTCGAAGAGAAGAAGCAGCTGAAAGAAAAAATAAAAAAAAGCCTGTTGCCTTGCCGGGTGCCGGCGTTAAGCAACAAGCTTTTATTATCTGTTTTTGTTTCTTACACTCCGAAAAGAATGAGAATTGCAGACACAAGTGAAAGAACAAAGAAAACTGTTCCTGCAATCTTTGTGAACTTAGCAAGCTGTGCTTCCATTGTTCTGCTCTTATTCTTGCCGAAAAAGCTGTCAGCACCACCGGCAATAGCGCCGAGACCCTGCTGCTTGCTTTCCTGAAGAAGAACAAGAACGATAATTGCAATAGCAACTATAATAAGAACAATTGATAATACTATCTGAAGAGCTGTCATATCTTATTAAACCTCCGAAAATTTTATACTACGGTATTTTAACACAAGGTATTATTAAAAGTCAATAGCTTGATTTGTTTTTTTCTGTCTGTGGGAACTTTTTTTGCTATCCGAACCTTCAAATTCCTCAAAAACAGCTTCTTCTGTTCCGAGAACTGTGTTTCCGGTGATTGTGAGGCGCCCTTCTCTGCCGAGTGAAGGCACATCATACATATATTTGATAAGCAATTTTTCCATTATGGAGCGAAGACCTCTTGCACCGGTTTTTGCTTCAAGCGTCTTTTCAGCAATTGCCTTGAGTGCATCTTTTTCAAATTCCAGCTCAATTCCGTCAATTGAGAAGATGTACTGATACTGCTTGACAAGGGCATTTTTCGGCTCTGTCATAATTCTGATAAGCGCTGCCTCATCGAGGTCATCAAGTGCTGTAATAACAGGAAGACGGCCGACAAGCTCGGGTATAAGACCGAACTTCACAAGGTCATGGTGCATAACCTTGTGCATTATCTTGCTTTCTTCAATCTGCTTTTTAGTTTTTATTTCAGCACCGAAGCCAAGGCCTGAATTGCCCATTCTCTTTTCAACAACTCTTTCGATACCCTCAAAAGAGCCTGCACAGATGAAGAGAATGTTCTTTGTATCAATCTGGATAAATTCCTGCTGAGGGTGCTTTCTGCCACCCTGAGGCGGAACATTGGAAACAGTACCCTCAAGAATTTTAAGAAGTGCCTGCTGAACACCCTCACCGCTGACATCACGGGTGATTGAGGTGCTTTCGCTTTTTCTGCCGATTTTATCAATCTCATCGACATAAATGATGCCCTTTTCTGCCTTTTCAATGTCAAAGTCTGCAGCCTGAATGAGTCTTAAAAGAATATTTTCAACATCCTCACCCACATAACCTGCCTCTGTGAGAGTTGTTGCATCGGCAATAGCAAATGGAACATCAAGAATTTTCGCAAGGGTCTGTGCGAGCATGGTTTTGCCGACACCTGTGGGGCCGAGCATCAGAATGTTGCTCTTTGTGATTTCAACATCACTTTCCTCACCCATAAAAATTCTCTTGTAATGGTTATATACACCCACGCTCAAGGCTTTTTTGGCTTCCTCCTGACCGATAACATATTCGTCAAGAAGCGCCTTGATTTCGTGAGGCTTTTTAAGAACAGTCATGTCGTCCTTTTTGTTGATTCCGGCATTAGGCTCATCCTCAACGATTGTCTGACAAAGCTCAATACATTCGTTACAGATAAACACACCGGGGCCGGCAATCAGGGTTTTTACTTCGTCCTGTGCCTTGTTACAGAAAGAACATCTGACTGACTTATCCTTCATGTCACCGTCTCGTGCCATATATTTACCCCTTTTTATCTCTTATCGAGAATTTTATCAACAAGGCCGTATTCCAGAGCCTCCTGGGCAGTCATGAAGTTATCACGCTCTGTATCCTGAGCAATAACCTCAATATCCTTACCTGTGTTTTCAGCAAGAATTTTGTTAAGCTTTGCCTTGGTTCTTAAAATGTGGTCTGCAACAATTTTGATGTCAGTTGCCTGTCCCTTTGCACCGCCTGAGGGCTGATGAATCATAATCTCACTGTTGGGAAGTGCATATCTTTTTCCTTTTGCACCTGAAGAGAGAAGAAAAGCGCCCATTGATGCGGCAAGGCCCATACAGATTGTTGAAACATCACACTTGATATATTGCATTGTGTCATAAATTGCCATACCTGCAGTTACTGATCCGCCGGGGCTGTTGATATAAAAGCTGATATCCTTTTCGCTGTCCTGACTTTCAAGGAAAAGAAGCTGAGCAACAACAAGAGAAGCTGTTGCATCGTTGACTTCATCGGAAAGAACGATGATTCTGTCATTCAGAAGACGGGAATAGATATCATACTGACGCTCACCACGGTTTGTCTGTTCCACAACGTAAGGTACTAAAGCCATAGTATTGCCTCCTTAAAAAAATATAAAAATGCCAAGAGAGGAACCGCATACATCATAACACACGTATACAGCTCCACTCAATTGTAGTTATTATTGGTTAAATAAACCTTAAATTATTCAGTGGCTTCTTCAGCAGCTTCCTTCTTTGTTCTGGGCTTTCTTGCAGTTGTGATCTTTGCATTGTCCTTAACGAACTTAACTGCCTTTTCGTTGAGAAGGTCGTGCTTAAGGCCTTCAGCAGGAACGAGCTCCTTGATCTTGTCTTTTTCCATCTGATAGCGCTCTGCGAACTTGTCGTATTCTTCTTCAAGCTCTTCGTCTGTGATTTCAAGAGCCTCTGCCTTTGCAATTGCTTCAAGAGCAAGACGGATCTTGACATTCTTAACAGCGCTGTCCTTCATGTTTTCTTTATACTGCTCGATTGTCATGCCTGAATACTGAAGGTATGTCTGGAAGTTCATGCCCTGCATTGAAAGTCTGTAATCGATATCTCTGATCTGATTGTCGATTTCAGTGTCATACATACATTCGGGGATTTCGCCCTTAACGTTTTCAGCGAGCTTTTCAAGAAGCTGTGACTCGATTTCTCTGTCGTTTTCTTCTTCCTTATGCTCCTTGATTTCTTTTTCGATGCTCTTCTTAAGCTCAGCTACTGTGTCGCAGTCTGCTGCTTCCTGTGCGAAATCGTCATCAATTTCGGGAAGCTCCTTAACCTTGATTTCATGAAGCTTGATTTTGAAAACTGCATCCTTATCAGCAAGCTCAGGTGTGTATTCTGTGGGGAACTTAACGTTAACGTCAAATTCTTCACCTACGCTGTGACCTACAACCTGCTCCTCAAAGCCGGGGATGAACTGGCCTGAGCCGAGTGTAAGCTCATAGTTTTCACCCTTGCCGCCTGCAAAAGCAACACCGTCAACAAAGCCTTCAAAGTCGATAACTGTGATGTCACCGTTCTGTGCTGCTCTGTCTTCAACTGAAACAAGACGTGCGTTTCTTTCAAGAAGGTCATTGATTCTCTGTTCAATTTCTTCTTCAGTTGCTTCAACCTTTTTCTTTGTTGCCTTGAGCTCCTTATATTCGGTAACTTCAACTTCGGGCTTTACGAAAATTTCAACTGTGAGTTCAACGCCGTTTTCGCCGATTTCTTTGACATCTGCGCTCTTTGTGCCAACGATTTCAAGCTCTGCTTCCTTTGCAGCGTCCTCAACAGCCTTGCCGAAAAGCATGTCAAGAGCTTCCTCATAAAGCCAGCCCTTACCGTAAAAGTTTTCAGCCATCTTACGTGTTACCTTGCCCTTACGGAAACCGGGAAGCTGAATCTTATTCTTCTGCTTTGCAAAAGCCTTGTTCTGTGCAGCGTCGAAATCTTCAGCAGAGATTGCGATTTCAAGAGCGTAAACATTTGTTTCAACGTTGTTTGATGATTTTAACATTTCTAAACTCCTATCCTCGGGTCCGGCAATACATAGCCATATAAACCCAATATACATTTTAACTTATGTATTATAGCACATTAAAAATAAATTTCCATACTTTTTTTAAATTTTTTCGATAATTCGGGGACAAAATTCAAGAAAATCTGCGGAAACGAGAGAAAATCTCACACCGTCAATGCTTTCCTGCACCGCATAAAGGCAGCTGCCGCCGTGAAGATGGCCGTAAAAGCAGCGCTTTATGCTGTGAGAACGCAGCACATTCATAATCTCCTCACAGACCTCAGTCTGCATAACGGGAGGATAGTGAAGAAAGACTATAATTTCTCCCTGCAGCTTTTCGCCCTCAGCAATTGATCTTTCAAGCCTTGCAGCCTCACGGGCTATCACCTTTTCATCGTGGCCTGTCTGTGCATCATAAAACCAGCCCCGGCTGCCGCAGATAACAAAGTCGCCGACCTTGTAGGCATTATTATGAAGAATCTGTATGCTCGAAAAGCCTTTTTCTTCGAGAAAGGCATCCATTTTCTTTTTTGTGTTCCACCAGTAATCGTGATTGCCCTTCATAATAATTTTTTTGCCGGGCAGATTATGGATAAAACGGAAGTCCTCTTCAGCCTCCTGAAGGCTCATTGCCCATGAAATATCACCGGGGATAATTACGGTGTCATCCTCACCTACAAGCCTTTCCCAATTGTTTTTCAGCCTTGAAACATAATCTGTCCATCCGCCGAAAATATCCATGGGTTTATCTGTGGAAAAGGAAAGATGCGTGTCACCGATTGCAAAAATCGACAAATAAAGCCACTCCTTATATTCCGAGCATATTGTATACCATATTTATCATATCTTCTTTGTTGCAGCAGTCAGTAAATCTGGGAGCTTTGCCCTTTAAGGTTGCAAGCTGTGAAGGACAGATTTCGCCTGTTGCTTCTCTGAGAAGGTCAACCTGCTCAAATTCATCAGCATCAGCGGGAACTTCGCCATTAACTGCTTTAAGCACTGCAGCAGAGAATTTATAGGGGTTAGCAGTTGAAGCAATAACTGTTTCTGTCCTATCCCCTGTTTCTGCAACATATTCGTCATAAACCTTAACTGCAACTGCAGTGTGTGTGTCACAAAGATATCCCTTTTTGTAGTATGCCTTGATTGTTTGTGCAGTGCCTTCATCGTCACAGCAGCCTGCGTCAAACAAAGAGAGAACCTTTTCTTTCACATCTTCACTGATTTCATACTTTCCGTCCTTTGAAAGCTGCCCCATCCACTCACGGATTGTTGCATCGTTTTCGTCTGCAAGGTGGAAGAGAAGTCTTTCAAGGTTTGAGGAAATAAGTATATCCATTGAGGGTGAGGTTGTTGTGTAGAAGCTTCTGTTTCTGTCATATACACCTGTTTTAAGGAAGTCTGTCAGAACATTGTTTGCATTTGAAGCACAGATGAGCTTTCCGACGGGGATACCCATTTTCTTTGCATAGTAAGCGGCAAGAATGTTACCGAAGTTACCTGTGGGCACAACAACGTTCATGGGGTCTCCGTTTTTGATTGTGCCGTTTTCAATAAGATCACAGTAAGCGGAAATGTAATATACAATCTGGGGAACAAGTCTGCCCCAGTTGATTGAGTTTGCAGATGAGAACATCATGCCGTTTTCAGAGAGCTTTTCTGCAACTGCTTTGTCGGTAAAAATAGCTTTGACACCGTTCTGTGCATCGTCAAAATTGCCGTTGATTGCACAAACACAGACATTTTCACCTGCTTGGGTTGTCATCTGAAGTTTCTGCATGGGGCTTACACCGTCATTGGGATAGAACACCATGATTTTTGTGCCGGGCACATCCTTGAAGCCTTCAAGAGCAGCCTTGCCGGTGTCGCCTGAGGTTGCAACGAGAATAACAATTGTTTTATCTGCAACTGTCTTTTTTGCAGCAACGGTGAGAAGATAAGGAAGAAGCTGAAGTGCCATATCCTTGAATGCACAGGTAGGGCCTCTCCATAATTCGAGAATATTCTTTCCGTCAGCTGTTCTCTTGATTGGCGAAACCTTCTCGCTTGAGAATTTGCCCTCAGCATATGCACCGCTGACACACATATCTATTTCATCAGCTGTGTAGTCGGTAAGATACAAAGACAGAACCTTCTTTGCTCTTTCGATATAGCTCAGAGGAACAAGGCTATCCACAAATTCCTTTGAAATTGCAGGAATTTCGGTGGGAACAAACAGACCGCCGTCCTTTGAAATGCCCTGAGCAATAGCCTGGGCTGATGTTACTTTTACATTCTTATCTCTTGTACTTGTATAAAGCATTTTTCTACCTCCGTGTAGAGATTTATATAATCGGTTTATTTTAACACACTAAAACAAAAAAGTAAAGTTAATATTTGCCATAAAAAAAGTTTTCTGCATTTAGATAAAAAATCTTATCTGTCAGCACCTTTCCAATATCACTTTCGCATAAAAAAGTATATAGCTCACCCATTTTTTCTACACCCGAAAGCTCCGGGTGAATATCACAGCCGTCGAAATCACTTCCGATGGCAATATTGTTTTCACCGCCCGTTGCCAGAATGTGACAGATATGCTCATAAAGTTTCTCTTTTCCTCCGCCGATAAAGTTTTCGCAAAAGGGTATACCGATAAGGCCGCCTGAAGCAATGATTTCTTTAATCTGCCAATCCTTAAGATTCCGTTTGTGAGGTACAATTGAATAACATCCGCTGTGAGATGCAGCAAAAGGCATTGAGGCAGTTGAAGCGACATCCCTGAAGCCCTGCTCATTAAGGTGAGAAACGTCAACAATGATTTTCTCCTTTTCCATTGTCTTTATTGCTCTTTTGCCGAAAGGCTTCAGCCCTCTCTCGCTGTCTGTACCCACACCGAAGCCAAGCTCGTTTTCACCGTTCCATGTGAGAGTTATCATCCTCACTCCCCTGCCTGCAAAAAAGGCTATGTTGTCTGTGTCACCCACAAGGGCATAAGCGTTTTCAATTGTGAGGATGGGTGTGAAATTGTGTGTGCTGCTTTCTGAAATTTTTTTGAGATCGTTGTCATAAAAATCCAGAACAGAGCAGCAAAAAGAAAAAGCAGACCTGCCCTTGTATTTGTCGTCAATCCAAAGAGCAAAGCACTGCTTATAATTTTCTATATATCCTGCTTTTTTCAGATTAATGTGCATTTCACCGTCAGATAAACTGATTTTTTTGGTGAATGCCTTTGTGACAGTGTCACAGTGAAGGTCAAAAAAATTCATTCTGCTCACTCCGCATCAAAGGCCGATTCGATATGGTTGAATTTATATATTCTGCCGTTATACTGAAAGGCTTCAAAAACATCAAATCTCAGCTGCTTTTCAGTTTCATTTTTCATAAGATAGCTTTTTGCAGTGGCAATGATTTTTCTTTGCTTATAAAAATCAACCGATTCCTTGGGTGCTGTCATCGAACTGTCTTTTCTTGTTTTGACCTCAACAAAAAGGATGTATTCGTCATTTTCTGCAATCAGATCAATTTCACCGTATCGTGAATGGAAATTCCGTGTTACGGTGTATCCCTTTTTCAGAAAATAGCTTTCTGCGAATTCTTCACCGAGCTTGCCGATTGCTGCTTTTTCAGTTGGCATAATCATTCACCTAATATCTTTTTCAGGAATGTGCGGCGGTGTTCTTCACAGATACCGTGCTCGGCAATCATCTCATAATGAAGCTTTGTGCCGTAGCCCTTGTGCTTTGAGAACTGATAGCGAGGATATTTTTCGTCAACCTCACGCATATATCTGTCCCTTGACACCTTTGCAAGAATCGAGGCTGCAGCAATTGAAATACTTTTTGCATCGCCCTTGACAATTGTTCTTTCTTCACAGGGAAGTCCTGGCTTCTGATTGCCGTCAATGAGTGCAATGTCGCACTTAACCCCCAAGCCTTCATATGCACCTCTCATTGCCATGAAAGTTGCCTGAAGAATATTGATTTCGTCAATTGTTTTTGCATCAACCATACAAACAGAGTATGCGAGAGCTTTTTCTTTTATAACCTCAAAAATAATCTCACGCTTTTTTTCACTTATCTTTTTTGAATCGTTGATACCTTCTATTTCACAGTCCACCGGCAATATAACTGCTGCAGCACAAACGGGACCGCAAAGAGGTCCTCTGCCTGCCTCGTCAATGCCACAGACCGAGGTGAAACCTTCGGATATTACCTGCTTTTCATATTCGTATGTCATGATTATTTCTCCTTATTTACAATTCACGGTAATAGGGACAGATGTCCTCATAGTGCCCGTCCTTCATTCTGAAGCCCTTAGGAATCACACCGAGCTGTATAAAGCCGAGACGCTCATATAAATGTCTGGCATGAACATTTGATGCCACAACTGCATTGAACTGCAAAACAGTGAAACCGTGGTTTCTACCCTGTTCAATACAGTCAAGCACAAGCTTTTCACCGATGTGCTGCCCTCTGCTTTGTGTTTTCACCGCATAGCTGGCATTGCAGATATGACCGCAACGGCCGATATTGTTGGGATGAAGTATGTAAAGCCCCAGCACATTACCCTTTTCGTCAACAGCAACACCGTTATAGGTCTGGGCGGCAAAAAATACTGTGCCGCTTTTGAGTGTGAGAAATTCCACCTGAGGAAAGGCAATGCCCTGCTCAACAACCTCATTCCATATTTCAACCATTCCGGCTATATCTTTTTTCTGATATTCTCTTACAATTATATCCATTTTAATCTCCGACACAAAAATCATGACTCCGTAACAGCCTTGCCGCAGATATGCTCCGGCGTAAGCTTCAGAAGAAGAGTTTCGTGAATATAAAGTTCAATTTCATTTCTGATGTATTCTTCGTCATGAGTGAATTTACGGCTGAGCCTTGCAGAAATATCAGCTATTTCCTTAAGGTCATCTACAATTTCCATTCTGCCGAAAACGATGACGCTTTTTATGTTAAGCGCCCATTCACCCTCATTGCAAAAGCCCTCGTTATACACACAGAAGGATACCTTGTCATGCTTTTTAATGGCATCTGTGCGATGCCCCTTTCTGCCGCAGTGAAAATAGATGCTGCCGTCCTGTTCGTTATAAAAATGATTCATGGGCATACCGTAAGGATAGTCATTATCGCCGAGAACAGAAAGAACTCCCCTTTTTTCTGTTTTCAGCAGTGCTATACATTCTTCTGATGGAAGCTGTTTTTTCTTGCGTTGTAATTCTCTGAACATTGCTCTTTCTCCGTTGAAATATGATATGTTAAAAAAGGCTGTCGTTTTCGACAGCCTTTTTTCGTTTATTAAAGCACTTTGCAGAAATTGAAGATTGAAGCGGGAAGTTCTTCCTTATCAGCTGAGATGGTGAAAACGAAGTTCTTTTCGTTAACTGATGCAAGCTCGTAAATCTTCTCAAGGAAGGAAGCAAGCTCGTTGTAGTCTCTGCCGCCGATACGCAGTGTTGCGTCAACAAGAACATCTGTGATGTCGTGGTTGCCTGCGCAAACGCCTGCAAGGAAGCCGTAGAATGCTGCATAACCCTTTACTTCATATTCGTCTGTTGCAATAAGTCTTGCACGGTAATTAACATCATATGTTAACTTGGTTTCTTTTTCAACGCAGACAACGTTACCCTTTGAGGTTTCAACTGCTTCGTTTACACAAGAAATCAACTGCTTTGTTTTTCCTGCACCTTTGTGACCTAAAATAATAGAAATCATTTTTAATTTCCTCCTTTTATTTAATATCGGAAGGGAAAAGCTCCCCCACGATTTTAATTACATGCTCATTATATCACTTATTTAATCTTTGTTCAAGTGTTTCTTTCTCTTTTTCGTATCCGGGTTTGCCTAAAAGTGCAAACATATTTCTCTTATAGCTTTCAACACCGGGCTGATCAAAGGGATTTATACCGAGAACATAGCCTGAAACAGCACAAGCCTTTTCAAAGAAATAGATGAGATAACCGAGTGTTTTTTCGGTCATATCCTCACATTCAATAACAACATTGGGTACGCCACCGTCGTTATGTGCAAGAACTGTGCCGAGGAAAGCCTTTTCGTTAACGAAGTCCATTGACTTGCCCTTAAGGAAGTTCAGACCGTCAACATTTTCAGGATCCTCACCGATTATAAACTCAGCCTTCGGCTTTTTAAAGCTTACAACTGTTTCAAACATAATTCTTTCACCCTCCTGGATATACTGACCGAGGGAGTGAAGGTCGGTTGAGAAAATTGCAGAGGTTGGGAAAATGCCCTTGCCTTGCTTGCCTTCGCTTTCACCGAAAAGCTGCTTGAGCCATTCGTTCATCATTGTGAAGCAGGGCTCATAGCTTATGAACATTTCTGTTGCCTTGCCCTTGTTGTAAAGTGCGTTTCTGACAGCAACATATTTATAGCAGTCGTTTTCCTCAACGGATGTGGGCATAAGCTTTTCTCTTGCTTCTGCAGCACCGAGCATAAGAGCATCAATGTCAATACCTGCTGCAGCGATGGGAAGAAGACCTACTGCTGTGAGAACTGAATATCTGCCGCCGACATCATCGGGAACAACGAAGGTTTCATAGCCTTCCTTGTCTGCGAAAGCCTTGAGAGTACCCTTGGCTTTGTCTGTTGTGACATATATTCTGTCTGCCGCGCCTTCCTTGCCGTATCTTTCGATAAGAATTTCTCTGAAAATTCTGAAAGCGATTGCAGGCTCTGTTGTTGTGCCTGACTTGGAAATTACGTTAACTGCGAAATCCTTGCCGTCAATTATGTGAAGAATTTCTGCAAGGGATGATGATGAAATGCTGTTACCTGTGAAATAAATTTTTGCACAGTCTTCTGCCATAGCGTTATAGCACTGGCCCTTGATAAATTCAACAACGGCTCTTGCTCCCAGATATGAGCCGCCGATACCGATAACAAGGAGAATCTCGTTGTTTTTCTTAATCTTTTCGGCTGCTTTTTTAATTCTGTCGAACTCTTCCTTGTCGTAATTTACAGGAAGGTCAACCCAGCCTGTGAAATCACTGCCTGCACCTGTTTTGTTGTGAAGAGCATTGTGTGCAGCTGTAATTTTTTCCTGATATAAAAGAATTTCTTCATCTGTTACAAAAGATGAAACATACTTTTTTGTTAAACTTGCTGACATTATATGGGACTCCTAAATATATTTTCTGTTATTTTAGTGTATTTTAATACAAATGTGGCATTTTGTCAACTATGAACTTATGAATATTGTTCACTTTTTGTCAGGGATCTTAAAAATCCTGCCACAATATCACCGAAGGTAATTCGCCTTACTGCTTTTTCAGAAATTAAATTATATTCCTTGATAACTTTGTTTTCAACCCTGAGTATAACCCTGCCGAGAATCTGATTTTCTTCAACGGGAGCCTCAACATCCTCACAAAGCTCAATTTCCGTTGTGATAAGGCTCTTTTCACCTGCTTTGACGGTAAAGGGCGCAACACCTGTAACAACAGGTCTGACAGCTTCATCAATACCCCTGATTACTTCCACTTGCGTAAAGGTTGAAGAGTCAATCTGCGGTGTGATGCTTTCATAGTTTGCAAAGCCGTAATTCAGAAGTGCCTTTGCGCCCTCAAAACGGTCTGTACTGTTGTCTGCGCCCATAACAACTGCAACAAGGTGAAGTCCATCTCTTTCCGCCGAAGCTGAAAGACAGTGCCCTGCCTTGGAGGTTGTACCTGTTTTAAGGCCCGTTGTGCCGTTATAAAAGCGGACGAGACGGTTAGTGTTCACAAGCTCTGTCTCACCGGCCCGTAGCGAATCCATCCATACTGTTGTGTAGGTTTTTATTCTGTCATGCTTTAAAAGCTCACAGGACATGAGTGCAATATCATATGCCGTTGTAAGGTGCGTTGTTGTGTCATCGTCAAGGCCTGAGCAGTTGTCAAAATGGGTATTTTTCATACCTAACTGTGAGGCTCTTTCGTTCATCATTTTAACAAAGCCCTCCTCACTGCCAGCAAGATGCTCACCAAGAGCAGTGCAGGCATCGTTTGCACTTGCAATGGCTGTTGCGCGAAGCAATTCATCAACGGTCATCTGTTCACCTTCCTTGAGCCAGATCTGACTTCCGCCCTTGCTTGCAGCTGTCGGGCTCGCTGTCACCACATCGGTAAGTGCCATTCTGCCGCTGTCGATGGCCTCCATAAACAAAAGCATTGGCATAATTTTCGTCACCGACGCGGGATAAAGCTGCTCATTTTCGTTCATGGCATAAAGCACCTCGCCGCTTGACACATCCATCAGAACTGCCGCCTTTGCTTTAACCTCAACAGACGGCGTTTCATCTGCAAAGGCAGAAAAATTCACCGCAGACAAACACAGAACTGCCACAATAATAAAGGATAATACCTTTTTCATGTTTTATCACCTCAAAAATTAATTCTCAATGATACTTATGATAAAAAAAGGTAAAATAAAACAAGGTCTTGAAAAGAACTTAGCTTTCGATTATAATTGACGAAGATAAATCAGTATGTGACTTAATAATATCAAGGTTGGTTAAGATGAAAGTAAAATTTTACACTTTGGGCTGCAAGGTCAATCAGTATGAAAGCCAAGCAATGGCAGAGCAGCTGACAAAAAGAGGATATGAGGTTGTGACAGGCAAGGAAAATGCCGACATTTTTGTTGTCAATTCCTGCACCGTCACTGCTGCTGCAGACCAGAAAACGAGACAGGCAGTAAGACGCTTTAAAAGGAACAACCCCGACAGTGTTGTTGTTCTCACAGGCTGTGTGCCTCAGGCGTATCCTGAAAAAGCAAAGGAGCTTATTGAGGCTGACATTGTAATCGGCAACAAAAACAATCAGGTGCTTTTCAGTGTGCTTGAGGAGCATTTCACAAAAGGCTGCCGTGTTTTCGAGGTCAGAGAGCATAAAAAGGGCGATACCTTCTGCGGTGACACAATAACCTCATTTGAAGAAAGAACAAGAGCCTATGTGAAAATTCAGGACGGCTGCAACCGTTTCTGCTCATATTGTGTCATCCCCTATTCCAGAGGCAGAGTTCGTTCAAAACCCATTGAGCAAATCAGAAGTGAAATCACAGCCCTTTCCGAAAAAGGCTACAAAGAGGTCGTGCTTGTCGGCATCAACCTTTCCTCCTACGGTCAGGACAGCGACAGCACATTTCCCGAGGCTGTCAAAGCTGCAAACGATGTCAATGGTATTTTAAGAGTACGCCTCGGCTCCCTTGAGCCCGACCATCTGACCGATGAGGTTATTGAAAAGCTTTCGGAATGTGAAAAGCTCTGCCCCCAGTTTCACATTTCACTTCAGAGTGGCTGCGACAAGACCCTTAAAGCAATGAACAGACATTATACTGCCGAGGAATACAGACACCTTTGTCGTAAACTGAGAGAGACCTTCACTGACTGCACGCTCACAACAGACATCATGGTCGGCTTTGCAGGCGAAACAGAGGAGGATTTCACTCAAAGTCTTCACTTCATGGAAGAAATCGGCTTTGAAAAGGTTCACGTTTTCCCCTATTCTGTCAGAAAAGGCACAAGAGCTGAAAAGCTCCCCCACCACCTTGACAAAAAGGTGAAGGAGGAGCGTGCAAAAATTATGGCTGAAAAGGCAGAAGAAATCCGCCGTGAGTTTTTCCGTCAGCAGGTCGGCAAAAGCTTTTCCGTCATTTTTGAAGCAAAGACCGAAGACGGATATCTGACAGGACACACTGCAAACTATATCCCGGTCAAAGCAAAGCTCCCGATTGAGCTGCAGGGTGAAATGGTGGATGTTGTGATTACCGAAGTCGGTGACGGCGACTTTTGTTTGGGAATCCGAAATTGAATGTAAAATTACACAGCACTTTTCAGGCGAAATGTGCTGTGTTTTGTATTATTTATTTGCAGGGAACACATCGGCAACCTCACTGATTGTGATATAGGCGCTCGGATCGATTTCGTGAACAAGCTCTTTAAGCCTGACAACCTGAAAACGGTTGATGACAAAATAAACAATGGTCTTTTTCTTTTTGGAATAGCCGCCCATGGCCTCTGTTCTTGTGACACCCGTTTCAAAGGTTTCGGAAAGCACTTTACATATTTTATCGGGCTTCACTGTGACAATCATTGCACACTTTGAACGGTCAAGGCCCTCAACAATAAAGTCAACGGTTTTCAGTGCAGCAGCATAAGCCACAATTGAATAAAGAGGCAGACTCCAGCTCCTTGTCACAACACCGCAGATGATATAAAGCACTACATTATAAATCATCACGAAGGTGCCCACACTGATGCCGAGCTTTTTTGAAAAGATAACGGCCATAACCTCGATACCGTCCATGGCTCCGCCGAATCGGATTGCAAGACCGCTGCCCACACCGGAAATGATGCCGCCGAAAACAGCACAAAGCAGAAGATCCTTACCTGCAATGGGTGATGCGGAGCCGATGTTTATCGGAATCACATCGGTTATAAGAAAAGCAGTGAGTGAGTAAATCCCCACAGTGAAAATGGAATACAGAGTGAAAAGTAGCCCCTGCTTTTTAAGGCCGTATATAAAAAGAGGAATATTAAGCACAAGAAGGAACACTGACAGACCCAGATATTCGGGAGTAACCTGGGAAAGCAGCATGGATGTGCCTGAAATTCCGCTGTCATAAAGACTGACAGGCATGAGGAAAAATGTTGCCGCAAAAGCATTTATGATACCTGCTATAAGAAGCATGAATACATTTAGAGGTCTGATTCTTTTAAGGTCATTTAACATTTTTTCTTTCAATTTATCGCCTTCTTTCCTATCTGATAATTATCATTGAATTTTTCTGTTCCATACCGCAGGATCTGATTTTTTCGCTCATAAGTGTAAACTTATCTGTTGACGAGCACTGCAAAGCATATACCTTCTGACCGAAATCATCTAAAATCGCCATATCACTGTGCTTTGTGACAATGGGTACAGATGCTTTTCTTTTAGCTTCAGAAAGAAGTGAAAGTCCCCTTTCGTTGACGGCAAGTATTCTGATATAGGGCGGTGTTGATTTTGAAAAATCCTTTTCTGTTTTAAGATATAAATTCAGCACCTCACGGCGTACTCTTGCATGGGTATAATTCTTGCTTTTTGCATTTTCATAAAGTTCATTTAATGTGGAGGCGGTTTTAACGCTTTCATATATTCTTGATATAAGTCCGCTGTCATCGGTGACATAAAGAGAATAATCCTCTTTTTTAATTTCGCGCAAGGATGAAAGAATTGCTCTGTCGGCATTTTCCATTCTATGAACGGTGCCGTTCAGAAGATTTCTCCTGACGGTGCTATCTGTAGCTTCGGGAACCAAAGAGGAAATATCTTCCCCGAGCATTGCTCTGATTTTGCTTGCAGATGCAAAGCTTTCCGTTACCTTGTCGCCGTCATGGTCTGCTCCCACACGCTTGATGGGAAGAATCTGACAGTGAGGCGCATAAAATTTCAGCTGCTTTATATATTCGGCAGCAAGGGTGCTGTTAGGTGAAGATATTATCCTTCTTGCATCGTCACCGAAAACCTCTGAGACACTTTCAGAAAGTGCCGTCGGATAATTCATACCCTCTGACATATACCTTCTGACAAGGATACCTACCTTTTCATTTTCTGCCGCTTCGGCACAAAGACACAAAAGCTCTTTATCTTCCGTTTCACTGCCGAAGGACAGAACATCAATACCAAAAGAGGAAAGAAGGCTGACACTGCCCCTTGCAAAGCTTTCGGCAGAGCCTGTCGCCCAGGGCACCGGCAGATCAATGACAACATCTGCTCCGTTTTTCACTGCGATTTCTGCCCTCTGCCACTTATCAATCAAGGCACATTCCCCGCGCTGAACGAAGTTGCCGCTCATAACTGCAACAACAAAGTCAGCTCCTGCGTTTTTTGTTTTTTCAATGTGATATATATGCCCGTTGTGCATCGGATTATATTCACACACAATTCCTGCTATCATGAGAGCACCTCCTTAGCTGTTGATAATTTAATTATAAATGATAAGCTGATATTGTCAAGCATAATAAGCGCAAGTAAAGGCAGTAACAGATACACAATACTTGACGAAAATTTTATCTGATAGTATAATTATATACCGAAATAAAGATGAAACGGTGAAGAATATGAAAATTATTGACACAGAAATTCCTGAAGTTAAAATCATCGAGCCACAGGTTTTCGGTGACCACAGAGGCTGGTTTTATGAATCCTACAGCTATGAAAAGCTGAAAAGCCTTGGTATCGACACTGTTTTTGTTCAGGACAACCGTTCTTATTCAAAAGAAAAAGGTACACTTCGCGGTATACATTTTCAGAAAAATCCTACGAGCCAGACAAAGATGATCTGCTGCACAAGGGGTAGAATTCTTGACGTTGCAGTTGACCTTCGCAAGGGCTCACCGACTTATCTCAAGTGGGTGAAGGCTGAACTGACAGAAGAAAACAAGCGCTGTCTTTATATTCCCAAGGGCTTCGGCCACGGCTTTGTCACCCTCACCGACGATGTTGAGGTGCTTTACAAGGTTGATGAATACTACAGCCCTGAGCATGACCGCAGTATCCGCTTCGACGATAAATCAATCGGTGTTGAGTGGGGCATTGAAAAGCCCATACTTTCAGCGAAGGATTCAGGCGCTCCCCTGCTTTGCGACAGTGACGTTGACTTTGATTATGAGGTGAAATAATGTATATAGTTTCAGGTGCAAAAGGTCAGTTAGGCTCAGATGTATGCACGATTCTCAAGCAAAGAAATATTCCGCACGCAGGAATTGATGCTGACACTTTTGATATTACCGACGAAAAAGCTGTTGAGCGTTTTTTCAACAGCAATAAGGTCTCCTGCTTCATCCACTGTGCGGCATACACTGCCGTTGACAAGGCAGAAAGCGAAAAAGAGCTTTGCATGGCAGTGAATTTCAAGGGCACTGAAAATATTGCAAAGCAGTGTGAAAAACACAGTGCAAAAATGCTTTATGTTTCAACCGACTATGTTTTCGGCGGAAAAGGTGACAAGCCTTTCGATGTCGATGACGAAAAGTCACCGCTGAATGTTTACGGCGAGAGCAAATACCTCGGTGAAAAAGCAGTGGAAAAGCATTGCACCAGACATTTCATTGTCCGCACCTCATGGGTTTTTGGTGAAAAGAACACAAACTTCATTGCAACAATGCTTCGTCTTTCCGAAACAAGAAGTGAAATTAATGTTGTTTGTGATCAGATTGGCTCACCTACCTATTCGAAGCATCTTGCAGCGCTTATCTGTGACATTGCACAAAGCGAGAAATACGGCACATATCACGGCACAAACGAAGGCTTCTGCTCATGGAGTGAGCTTGCATCAAAAGCCTTTGAAATTGCAGGAAAAAACGTTAAAGTAAACCCCATAAAAACAGAACAGTATCCCACACCTGCCCTGAGGCCGAAAAACTCAAGGCTGTCAAAGGCAAACCTTGATGAAAGCGGATTTGAAAGGCTGCCGAAGTGGGAGGATGCAGTAAGAGAGTATCTGATTAAATAACAGAAAAAAGCCACCGAGGAAAACTCAGTGGCTTAATTTTTTCATTCGAATCAGCCTTCAGCGATAGCTTCAACGGGGCAACCGTCTGCGCAAGCGCCGCAATCGATGCAAGCATCAGCGTCGATATTATACTTGCCGTCGCCTTCAGCGATAGCACCTACGGGACAACCGTCTGCACATGCACCACAAGCGATGCAATCATCATTAATTACGTATGCCATTTTTGCGACCTCCCTTTTCAATTTGGTACGTTCATTTTAACATATAAATCAGAAATATCAATAGTTTTTTCAGTTTTTTAGCAATATTATTGTAATTTTTTTGCACTTTGACTATAAGTGCATTCAAAAATTGTGTAGATAGCTGAAAAAAGCAGCCACATATTTACAATATAGCAATTGAATGCTTTTGTTTTTATGCTGAAGAATTTTCTACGGTTATAATTCTCCTTCGTTATTGACTCTTATATTTATTTATGGTACAATTCTGTGAAAAATGTTAAATGTAAATGGTCAGGAGAGGGAAAATGAAAAATTACCGTTGGATGAAAATTGACACCGCCTCAATAATGTTCACGTGTCTGAGCACAAAAAAGTGGGGCAGAACCTTCCGTATGGGCGTTGTTTTTAAAGATGAGGATGTTAAACCCGACATTCTTGAAAAGGCAGCAAGAGATGTAATGTCAAGATATCCCAGCATTCACACATATCTTAAAAAAGGTTTCTTCTGGAATTATCAGGAATGTGCCTGTCTTCTTCCTGAGATACGCGAAGAATTCTCCCGTCCGCTGTTGCCCATAACCTTGAGGAATGACGGCAGGCCCGATTTCAGAATTGTTTATCACAAAAGAAGACTCGCTCTTGAATGTGCCCACCATCTTGGTGACGGTGTTGGTGTGTCCACATATTTTGATGCGCTTATCGTAAGATATTGTGAATTGTGCGACAACCCTGACAGTGAGTATGAATACATCGAGCCCTCTGCAGAGGAAACGGAAAACGCCTTCAACAGATACTACCAGAAGGGCGGAGAGAAAGCCGAAAACGATGATGTGGAGGCCTATAGAATCCCCGGAGAAATTGAGCCCGGTTTTATTCAGCTTCTGTTTGCCACAGCAAAGGTTGATGACATTCACAAAAAAGCAAAGGAGAAGGGCCTTACAATCACCGAATACATTGCAAGTGCAGTTATTCTCGGAACAATCAGACAGGCAAAAGAGCCTATCGACAAGGTTATTTCTGTTGCAATACCTGTCAATCTGCGCAAATACTTCCCCACTGAGTCTGTCAGAAACTTCACCATTCAGTCAAAAATTGATTTTGATCCTGAAGGCAGGGCTGACTGGACCTTCGATGAAATCTGTGATGCTGTCAGAGGTCAGCTCAAAGAAAGGCTCACAACCGAAAAGCTTCAGAAAACGCTTAACAGATTCGGCTCCCTTGCCAACAGTCCTGTGATTAAGCTTGTGCCAAACTTCATAAAGCTTCCCGTTATCGGAATGATGCAGCACAAGAGCCACAGCGCAAACACAACCATTGTCACAAACACAGGTGACTCCAATATTCCCGAGGAAATCAAGGAAAGAATTGAACGTGTTGACGGTGTTAACGGCGACACAAGCGGCTACGGCCTTATAAGCACCTGCTCTGTGTGCAGCGGTAACGGTCTTATCAACATGTGCTTTTCCGTTTGCAGCCACGACGTATCATGGCCTAAAGAGTGCATAACAGCTATGTCAGAGCAAGGCCTTATTATCAGGGTTGAAGGCACAAACGTAACAGAAAAAGCATCAGCAGACAACAAAGAAATGCGTTGCACTCACTGCGATGTTGACCTTGCAGAAACCTATGAAAAATGTCCTCTCTGCGGTGAAGCTGCGGTTCACGATCAGGTCAGACTCAAAGGCTTGAAGGCTGCACCATATCCGAAAAATATTCCGGTAAGGCCTATGGAAAAAGCAGAAAAGCCGAAAACAGGCTTCAGCATTGAAAAGGTCAAGGCATATTTCAACACATAATAAAAAGGCAGTACCCTGTGCGAGAGGGTGCTGCCTTAATTTTATCCCAGAATATAATCTGTCACAAGCATCACACAAAAGCCTGCAAGAAGTGCGTATGTTGCTCCCCTTTCATTGCCGTGAGCATGGGTTTCGGGTATCATTTCATCGCTTATGACATAAAGCATTGTGCCACCTGCAAAAGCAAGGGCAAAGGGCAGAACTGCCGAAGCGATATTAACAGCGAAGAAGCCGAGGAAGGTTCCCACAACCTCAACAACACCTGTTATCATCGCACAGATAAAGGTTTTCTTCGGTGACACTCCTGCTGCAAGCATAGGGCCGATAATTACCATTCCCTCAGGGACATTCTGTAAGGCGATACCGCCCGCTATTATCAGTGCATGGGAGGTGTCTCCCGAGCCGAAGCCGACACCTGCCGCAATGCCTTCGGGAAGGTTATGAATTGCAATGGCCGCAACAAAAAGCAGAACCTTGTTCAGATCTGCATTTTGATGCTCCTCTGTGTCAGGACCTATAAGTCTGTGAAGGTGAGGCACAAGCTTATCAATAAGATTAAGACAGACTGCACCGACGAAAACACCTGCAACCGTTATGAGCACTGCATATTTTCCGCCATAGTCCAGCGACGGAACAATCAGACCTAAAACTGCTGCAGCCAGCATTACACCTGCTGCAAAGGAAAGCACAATATCTGAAAATTTGTGAGAAAGCTTTTTGAAAATAAAGCCCAGCACCGAGCCGAGCACCGTCGCTCCGCCCACACCGAGAGCCGTCATAAAAACAAGTTTCATTTTTATCACCTTCTTCATGATTATAGCATCAGATATTATTTGTTGTCAATGCATTCACATTCCGACCTTAAGGAAAATTTTTATTGCCTGTAGCTCTTGTAAAAAGCTTTGTTTTATTGTATAATAATTTTAATTATGTTGACGAAGGGTGAATAAAAGTGTTTGAGGGCCTTAATGTAAATGACAGCTTCAGAAAATCAATTGAAACTGCTGTTTCATCAAAAAAGCTTTCTCATGCTCTTATCATCGAAGGCAAAGACGACAGCACCCGCTTTTTGGCTGCTGTGGAAATTACAAAAGCACTTGTGTGCACAGGCGAGAAAAAGCCCTGCAACAGCTGTGCTCACTGCGTTAAATGCGACAGAAATATTCACCCCGATGTTCATATAACACAAAAGGAAGAAGACAGCACGATGATCAAGGTTGACAGCATCCGTGCTCTTAAATCAAAGGCACTTGTCTTTCCCAATGAAGCTGCCAAAAGCGTTTTCATTATCCGTGAGGCGCAGTTCATGAATATTCAGGCACAGAACGCACTTCTGAAAATTCTTGAAGAGCCTTCCGGGCATGTGTGCTTCATTCTGACCTGTCCGTCAAAATCCTCATTTCTTGAAACTATCACATCAAGGGCAACCTCCTATTCTATCGGTGAAGAAGAAAACACTCTCAGCGTCAAAGCTGAAAAAGAGGCCGCAGAAGCCGCAAATGAGCTTTTATCGGTTTTTGTTTCATACAATGAATTTTTCTTTCTTCAGAAAACAGCAATTTTTCTTAAGGATAAGCTCTTGTTCAGAAACGCTCTTAAGGCAATGATACCGATTATCCGTGACGGGCTTATTCTCTCAGGCGGCGGCAGTGACCTTATCAGTGCCTATCCCGAAACAGCAAAGAAGCTGTCAGCAATACTCACACAAAAAAAGCTTCTTCAGATGCTTGATGAAATACAGAATCTTTCAGATTCGGTAAATTCAAGCGCAAACCATAATTTGTCAATCACCAGACTTTCGTCTGTTCTTTATAACATTAAATCTCACTGACATCAGAAAGGATGAAAATATATGGCAGAAGTTATTTCCGTCAGATTCAAGGAAGTAGGCAAAAACTACCACTTTGATCCCAAGGGCATTAATTATAAAAAGGGTGACAAGGTCATCGTTGAAACCGCAAGAGGCGTTGAATGCGGCGAGGTCACCATTGAAAACAGAGAAATTTCCGAAGAGGAAATCGCAGCCCCCCTCAAGCCTGTTCTCCGTTCTGCAAACGAAGAGGACATCAGAACAGTGCAGGAAAACAAAGAAAAGGAAAAGGCTGCCTTTGACATCTGCGCAAAAAAGATTCAGTCACACAACCTTGATATGAAGCTGGTTGATGTTGAATATACCTTTGACAGAAACAAGATTCTCTTTTATTTCACAGCTGACGGCCGTGTTGACTTTCGTGAGCTCGTCAAGGACCTCGCTTCTGTTTTTCGCACAAGAATTGAGCTTCGTCAGATAGGCGTAAGAGATGAAAGCAAAAAGGTCGGCGGTCTCGGTATCTGCGGAAGGCCCTTCTGCTGCAACACCTTCCTTGGTGATTTTCAGCCTGTTTCAATCAAAATGGCAAAGGAGCAAAGTCTCTCCCTCTCCCCTGTCAAAATCAGCGGCACCTGCGGCAGACTCATGTGCTGCCTGAAATATGAGCAGGAGGCTTATGAGCATCTTCTCAGAGTCACACCGAAAAACGGTGCAATTGTTGAAACCGACGAGGGCAAGGGTACCGTTGTTGACTTCAACCTTCTGACCGGCATGCTCAAGGTTTCTCTTGACAAAAAGCCCGACGCTGCACCCATAGTTGTCAGCAGAAAAAAGGTCAGGGTTATCAAGGACTCACAGATTAAGGTTGACAAAAAAGAGCTTGAGGCCCTTAAGGGAATTGAATAAACACAAATACCGCTTTCAGTTGAAGGCGGTATTTTTATTCAGGATGCTTTTTGCATTTCCAGACCTATCGACAGCATGTTTTCAATGAATATGCCATAGCCCTTTGTGGGATCTCCCACAAGCACGTGCGTAACCGCTCCCACAAGCCTTCCGTTCTGCACGATGGGAGAGCCGCTCATTCCCTGAACGATTCCGCCTGTCTTCTCAATCAGCTCTTCGTCTGTAACCTTTATGACCATATTTTTGTTTCCGTCAGCTTCACCAACCTTCAGAATCTCTATGTCATAAAACTTTTTTCCGCCGCCGTCTACGGTTGAAACAATCTGCGCCTTCCCTTTTTTCACTTCCTGCTTTGTTGCCACAGGAAGCCTTTGTGCATTCTTGTCAAAGCTTTCCAGAACTCCGAAAATCCCCTTTTCTGTGTTGAAATAAAGCTCGCCTATAGGATCACTCTGAAAAACGCCGCACAGCTCTCCTGCCTTGCCCTTCACGCCCTTTGTGCAGCCGGTAATTCCCGCAGACACAATATCACCGTCGGACAAGGGCAGAATTTCACCCGTGTCGATGTCGCACACACCGTGTCCAAGCGCTGCAAAGGTGCCCGAGTCACAATCATAAAAGGTCATGGTGCCGATACCGGCTGCGCTGTCCCTCACCCACAGACCGCCCTTGTATTTCTGCTCGGATGCGGAATACACAGGCGTCAGATGTGTCACATAGCTTTTTGAGCTTCTTGTAAATATGATTTCAAGCGCTCTGCCCTCACTTGTGCTGATAATTTCATTCAGACTGTTGCTGTTAAAAATCTCGATTCTGTTAACACTTGTTATAACATCTCCCTTGACAAGCCCTGCACTGTTTCCGGGGGAAAAAGTGCCCTCAGCCGTTTCAATGGAGTCAACACCCACAATCATGACTCCTTTTGTGAAAAGGCGCAGGCCTATGATATCACCCGATATGGCAAGATACTGTCTGTCACTGACGGTGAGAGAGGAGTTTTTGACAGGTATCGCTTTAAACAGGCTGATTTTAACCTGATACTGCCCTGCTTTTGATGTGCTTCTGTTTTGCATAACCTCATCTTCATAGGTGACTGTCAGAAAATCGTATACATTTATATTTTCGTCGGAAAACTTATATATATTGTCAGGCACAGAATAAAAGGAATAGACCAGAAGGCAAAGAAAGCTGAAGGTTATTGTCAGCAGCGTATACTTTACGGCATCTATTATTTTTCGCATCATTTTTCACCTCCGAATTCAATTTTAATTTGGCTTATAACCTTAAAATTATTATCGGAAAAATGAGGCGAAAAACAAAAATCTTCTTTTTGTCCGGAAAAAGAAGATTTTTGAAAAAAGTTATTTAATTTTTAAGATAATCTTCCACAAGCTTCACTATTCTCTCGGTGGAGTTTCCGTCACAGGCTCCCATTTCCTTTTCTCTGAAAGCAGAGATAACCTCCGGGGAGCTGATTTCATCTGCTCTTCTTAAGGCAGGCAGAAGCTGCTCGAAATCAGAAATAATCTCACCGGGAAGATCCTTATCATAATCAAGATAAAAATCTCTCTCATAGTTGCCGTAATCAGGACAGTAAAACAGCATTGACTTATTCATCAGCGAAGCATCAAAAATAATTGACGAATAGTCGGTTATGACAACATCTGCTATTGCAAGAAGCTCCGGTGTGGGATCACTTGTGTAATCCTTTACACGTGAATAGAATGCTCCCTTGAAAAATTCATCCTTCATAACAGGATGACGGGATACAACAAAAACCTCATCGTCTGAAAGCTCATCGTTGAGCCTTGCCCAGTCAATTTTTGTTTCAAGAGGAATCAGACTTCCCTCAAATTCTCTGAAGGTGGGGAAATAGACATAAACCTTTTTATCCTTTAAAAGAGGATGCTTGGTTTTTATCATTTCCTGCTTTTCTCTGACCTTTTCGCTGTCAAGAATTGCATCTGTTCTCGGTGAGCCGATCGCCTTGATGACATCAATATCCACACCAAAGGCGTGTGCATAAAACTGCCTTACATACTCACTTGTGACACAGACATCACTGTATTGCGAGTGAGTTTTGTACTCTTCAAGCCTTGTCAGCTTTGAGGGGGCATCAAGGCCGAAGCGCTTGAAGGCACCGCCTGCATGCCAGAGCTGAACAACCTTCTGACCATCACGTAGTCTGACTGCACGAAGATATTTCATATAGTCATCGGTGACAATAACCTTGCTTGTGAGCATATATTTTCTGACCCTTGCAATCTGTCTGAAGGAATGAGGAAGCATTTTTGCAAAAACAACCTTTTCACAGCTGCAGCCGTCATAAACACAGCTTATGTTTTCAAGAAGCCTGCCGTCAGCACGGATTGTATAGAAGAACACACGGTTTTCAAGGGGCTTTCTTCTGTAATAGGCTGTTATGAATTTGCTGATGTAGTTCACGCCGACTCTTTTCACCTTTTTCAGAAGGTCAATCGTGCGGTTTTTGACCCTTTTAAGCTTGACCTTACGGAAAATAAGGCTCTTATAGTGCTTATAGATTTTTTTGCATCCGACAGGCATAATATGCTTTTCTGTCATAAGATATTCAATAGCTTCATCCTCGGTGTAAGGCAGATATGCACCTCTGTGTGAAAGCTTTTTAAAGCGTGAATGCTCATAAAGCTTATACATATCGAGAATGGTGTTATCTGTAAAGCTGAAGCGTATACCCTTGAGATGCTCTGTTCTGAAAAGCTTGTTGCAGAAGAACAGGTCAAGAGCAAAGGTGCTGTCACCCTCCTTGATTCTTGTGCTTTTCATATCAGAATAGAAGCACAGGTCGGAAAATGAATATTCCGTTGTTTTCTTTCCGTCAAAGCGGGTAAGGGGTGATGTTGAAAATCCGTATTTGTCCCTGCCTTCAAGGGCTGTGTAATGACGCATGAGAATTTTCGGATTGAGTCTTGCAAAGCCGTCCTGGAACATGATGTAATCCGTTCTTGAGGTCTGCAGAGCAATATCCTTGAATTCACCAAGGGAATCGCACTCTATAAAGCGCACATTTTCTGCATTTTTCCACTGCTCAGGGAAAATCGGCTCAAGTCTTTTGTCAACAAGAAGCTCAAAGCAAGGCATGGTCTGACTGAAAATTGAAGAAACCTGAATTTCAAGTCTGCCCTCATGGTGGGCATTTTTTTCATTCTTTCCGATACATACAGTGACCTTCGGCTTTTCTGCCATTTCCTTTTTTGTGTCAAGCAGCCTGTCACCGTAGAAAATATCTTTATTTTTCTTTTTCAGTGCTGAAAAGCCTGATTTCGAAAGCTTTGAGGTGATGTCAGTGATGATAGCTGCATACTTCTTGATTTCTTCATCGCTCAGAAGCCAGAAATGTCTGTAATAGCTATATAAAAGCACCGTTGCCTGCTTGTGATATATCTGATCGATATAACAGATCATCAGCTTTTTAAGTTCTTTTTTATCGAACTCCGACTGACTGTTTTCAATTGCACAGGCAAAAGCCTTTTCAGCACGGTCAATGATAAATTTATACGCATCAACATAATGCTCGATCATAAAGGTTGATACACCTTCGTTTTTGACCGGGATAACATAACTGACTGCACCCTTTGCGCAGCAGGCAATAACCTCAGAGTCAAAGGCAAAGGGAATAGAAAATGCTGCCTCTCTCGCTTTTCCGAAGTATCTGAATTTATGGTCATGCTCAATAACCTTTTCTTTGAGAAAAAGCTTGTTTGTGACGGCGGGATTCCATATGAGGTCAGTGTCAAACTTGCTGGTTCTCTTTCTTCTTGAAAGAATGCCTGTGCTGGTGAATTCATGCTTGCCGTAAACATCAGAGCTTCCCATAGGGGCAACACAAAGCTCTGCGCCCTCTTTTTCGGCACAGTCATACATTTCCTGAAGAAGATTCTTTGTCAGAATAACATTCACATCACCGAAAAACAGATATTTACCCACGCTCTTTTCAATGCCGTGGTTTCTGGTTTCGGAAATACTTACAGTTTCAAGCTTTTCATATAAAAAGCGTTTGTCGGAGGTGAAGCTCTTCATTATTTCAGCCGTTTCATCTGTTGACGCCGCATCTATCATCAGAACCTCAAAATCCTTGAAGGTCTGCGTCTTTATCGACTCAAGGGTGTCAATCAGCTGATGGCCGCCGTTATGAACAGCCACAATGACGGATATTTTAATGTTCATAACCCCTCATCCTTCCTTTTTATTGTTGAGGCTCAGATGTTGCAAGCATTGACACAGCATAAAGGAACTGGCTGTCCTGTGTAAAGGAATCACCTGCTGTGCCGTTTTCGACGGTGTAGTCAGGCAAAAGGCCAATCGAATCAAAGCTTTCGCTGATGTAGGGCACAATCTTGCCTGTTGTCAGAAGCACTGCGCCGCCTGATGAAAGCTCAAAAATTTCCTGAACAAGAGCTGAGCCGCCCGTTGTTTTAACAGCAAAGATTTCGCCCTTTCCGAAATCTCGCAGGTTGCAGGCAAAAAGCTCTGCAGCTCTTTTTGTGCCCATGGAAACAAGCACACCGATTCTTGCATTGACCTCACCGCTTGTTGTTGAATAGGTTTTTACAACCTTTCCGTTTTCGTCGATGACAGATGCAGCAGGCCTCTGGCTGTCAGACATGGGAACAAAAATATCAAGTGTTTCCATTGCAACATCATAGTTGCCTGATGAATTGTTTCTCAGGTCGATGATGATTGTTCTGATTCCCGATGAAGTGAATTTATCAGTTGCCTGCCTGACAAGCTGGGTTGTTCCCGGATAGAAGTCACTGATTCTGATATATCCTGTGTTTTCATAAACGTCAGAGAATACGGAGGATGCCTCATAGCCCTTGACGAGGCTGACAGCAGTTTCCTTCTCCCCTCTTTTATAAATGATGTTCACGCTTGTAAGCTTGTCGCCCACAAGCTTTTCTTCCATTTCCTTATAGTTTTCAGCATCAATCATAATGCCGTCAAAGGCAATGATGACGTCACCCTTCTTAAGCCCTGCGCTTTCAGCAGGTGAAGACTCATAAACACGTGTGATTTCAATGTATCCGTCGGAGCTTTTCTGATAATCTATTCCGACACCGAGCATATTACCCGAATTTTCAGAAAGATATTCTGCATATTTTTCAGCCGACATATATCTTGAGCTTCCGTCACCAAGGCCTTCAACATAGCCCTGAGCAATTGCTATTTCAAGGTTTTTTTCTTCGCTTTTGCCATAGAAATTGCTGTTGATTATATCGTCAAGCTCATCGATAATTCCGTATCTTTCTATCTTCTGAGGCAACCCTTCAAGAATACTGTCATATTCCTTTGACATGACGCCTATTGATATTGCCGAGGATGCAAAGATTGAAAGAATAAGAAGACCTATTACCACACCGAGGGGGATTTTTTTGTTCACCAGATCAGCTCCTTAAGGTTGTTTTTTCATGGCGACAGAAATGAGCAGATAATATTTGCCGCCCGAGCATATAAAACACAAGCAGAGGGATAGAAAAATACTATCCCTCTTGAATTTTGAACTTACGGTTTTTTAACGAACTTCATCGGATCCTTCTTCTCACCGTAATAACGGACTTCAAAGTGAAGATGTGCCCCCCTTGAGTTGCCGGTATTACCTGCACGTCCGATCATCTGACCCTTCTGAACATATGCGCCTGTTGATACATAACGCTCTGACATATGAGCATAAAGACTTGAATATCCGTCGCCGTGGTCGATGATGACATATATGCCGTAGCCGCTGTTGCTCGTCACGGCAGTGATAACCTTGCCGGCTCTTGTGGCATATATGGGAGTTCCGTGGAACTTGCTGCCCGAAATATCAACGCCGCCGTGGAAGGACCAGCCTGATATGCTTGCACTTCTGTAGCCGTAGGGGCTGCTGATGTAGCATGAACGGTTACCGATGGGCCATGCCCAGTCGGCATTGGAGTTATATCCGTCGCCCTGTCCGAGATTGTTATTATTGTTGTTCGGTGCAGTCGGGTCCGCATTGACTGCGGGAAGGGTTGTCTGCTGACTTGTGGCATAGTATTCACTGAGAATTCTGTCAATTTCAGCGTCAGCCTTAGCCTTTTCGCTCTGAAGATTCTTGATATAATCCTCATAAACTGCACTTGACTTGTCAAGGCTTGCAATGTAGGTTTCAATTTCAACATACTGACCTTCAAGCTCTTCAAGAGTTTTGTCATATCTCTCCTGCTCTTTATTCAGGTCAGCTTTTTTCTGAAGTTGGGTAGCCTTCTTCTCGTTCAGCGATGTTTTGTCGCCTTCAAGCTTCAGCTTTGCTTCCTTCAGCCTTTCAACCTCATTTTTGAAAGCGTCAATTGCATTTTTATCATTTTCAGAGGTACGCTTCATCATTTCAAGCCTTGTCATAAAGCTTGCAAGAGAATCAGCGCCCATGAGAATCTTGAGAGTTGATTCCTCACCCTTCATATAAGCCGCACGCAGCCTTGCAGCAAGCTGATCGCTTGTTGCTGCAATGTTGTTTTCTGTTTGCACAATCTCTTTTTCAGTCTGAAGAATTTCACGGGTAATCTGCTTGATTTCATCTTCAAGCTGAGTGATTTCATTGTCAATCTTCTGAATCTGAGTCTGTATGCTTGTAGCCTTTTCTTCAACAGTTTTTATCTGCTTTTCAAGGGTTTCAAGGTATTCCTTTTGCTTGGCTTTATCATTTTTGAGCTTGTCAAGCTTCTTTTTGTTTGCTGAAATCTGAGAATCAAGCTTATCAATCTGTGCCTGAAGCTCATCCTTTGTTGCAGCTGATGCCCATATCTGCGGTGTCACAATGGCAACCGTACTGAACACAAGAATCAGGCACAACACAGCACATAAAACTTTTTTCATTTTTTCACTCCTATATCAGATGTCGCTCGCTTCGCTTCCTTCTTTGTTAAGATACTTTCTGATGGAAATAAGACTTCCGAGAGAGCCTATAATAACACCGGAAACGAGGTAGCTGATGATAACGTATGGAAGATATTTATTCAAATCTATCGCCTGACTTCCGAACATTGAAAGCAGGGACTGCATTGCTTCACCCTCAAAGTGCTCAACAAGAAGCGTCATAATAAGTGCAATCATACCTGAAATCAGGCCGATGATAACACCCTCAATCATGAAGGGCCAGCAAATAAACATATTTGTTGCGCCAACCGATTTCATAACCTGAATGTCAATCTTCCTTGACACCATTGTAATCTTGATTGTGTTGGAGATGATGAACATCGAAACCACAACAAGAACCACAACGAACATCAGACACATTGCAGTTATTGAGGATTGGAGAGTAGAAATCTGATTTACCAGATCCTGACTTTCCCTGACACTGATAACATTGGGAACAGATTTTATCTTTTCCAGTGTTATATTAAACTCTTCAAGGTTACCGACTGAAATTTTAAATGAATCGGGAAGAGGATTTTCAATATATCCGTCGAACAGATCCTTCTCAATGCCAAAATCCTCCAGCTGCTCTTCGTATGCAGTCTCCTTAGACACAAATTCAACATTGGTGACATCGTCAATGGCGTTAAGGTCTGCGTGCACCTGTGCAACAGTAGCGTCATCGGCTCCGTCTGTAACAAAGGCAAGAACAACGTTCTGCTTTTCAACGTCCTTGACCAGTGCCTGAATGTTAAGCAGCAGCATAAGTGATATACCGATAAGCAGCAGGCAGGCTGTCAGAACACTGACAGATGAAAATGTCATGCTTCGGTTTGCCACCAGGTTGTGAGCGCCCATCTTGGTCAGGTAGTTTGTGTTAAGACCGCCGGAGGATCTTTTTTTGTTCTTTTTAGCCATTGGTATCATCCTCCTGCGGTATTTCTACTTCTTCCTCGAAGATTTCAAGACGGTCGTCCTCTTCGGTCTGAAGCTCAATATCTTCTTCGGCTGCTTCTTCATCGGCTGAAGCTTCACACTCATTCACATCAGCTTCGCCGTCAACAGCTTCGTCAGCATCTGTTTCCTGCTCCTGTGCCGATTCCTCAGCCTCTTCTTCATCAGCCTGCTGTGACTGCTGACTTGTATATCTTGCAGGAATGTCTGACACAATCTTTCCGTTTTCGATTGTAACAATTCTGTGGTCAAACTGATGAACAAGCTCAAGGTCGTGAGTAACAACAACAACCGTTGCACCAAGGGCATTGATCTTGTCAAAAAGGCTCATGATATCGCCTGAAAGAACAGGGTCAAGGTTACCTGTAGGCTCGTCTGCAATTATAACGCCCGGGTTATTGACAAGAGCTCTTGCAATGGCAACACGCTGCCTTTCACCTTGAGAAAGCTGATTGGGGAAGTTCTTTGCTTTGCCTGAAAGGTCAACAAGCTTGAGCACGTAGCGCACACGCTTTGTTATCTTTCTTTCACCCATACCGATAACACGAAGGGCAAAGGCGATATTATCATAAACGGTCATTTTGGGAATAAGTCTGAAATCCTGGAAAACGATGCCGAGCATACGTCTGAGATAGGGCAGCTCTCTTCTTTTGATTTTGCCGAGATTATAAGGACCTACCTTAACGACACCTGAATCCACCTTTTCCTGACCCATTATTACATTAAGAAATGAGCTTTTGCCTGCGCCTGAAGCACCGACAATAAACACAAACTCACCGTCGTTGATCTTGACACTGACATCGTCAAGGGCAACAACACCGTTGGTTTTGTATTTCATGGATACATTATTAAATTCAATCATAAATTCTTCTCTTTCTTCGGTCGATACCGAAACAGTCGGTTGTGTTCATTCCTTTTGCGGAATTAAACTGATAAACCCAACTTTTGCCGACAATAATGCCGGCAAAGTTTTGTAAAAATTAATACTTGATCGGTTTTGCGTCAAGATACTTCTTGACCATGAGTGCAACCTTAAACACGATTGCATCATCAAATTCTCTCAGATCAAGACCTGTGAGCTTTTTGATTTTTTCAAGTCTGTAGACAAGAGTATTTCTGTGGACAAAGAGCTTTCTGGAGGTTTCGGAAACATTGAGGTTGTTTTCGAAGAACTTCTGGATTGTGAAAAGAGTTTCATGGTCAAGGCCTGAAATGGAGCCCTTCTTGAAAATCTCTTTAAGGAACATCTCACAGAGAGTTGTGGGAAGCTGATAGATAAGTCTTGCGATACCGAGGTTTTCATATGTCACGATTGTCTTTTCGGTGTCGAACACCTTGCCGACCTCAAGAGCAATCTGTGATTCCTTGAAGGAACGGGGAAGCTCCTTGATGCCGGTTACGATTGTGCCGATACCGATGATGGAGTTGATGTAAAACTCGGTGTGAAGAGAGTCAACGATGCTTCTTGCAAGCTTTTCAAGGTCTTTGATTTCGTTGCCCTGACGCACTTCCTTAACAAGAGCGATATCGGTTTCGTTGATGTTGATAACGAAATCCTTATTCTTGTCAGGGAAAAGGCTCTGGATGGATTCACTGACGGAGATTTCTGATCTTTCAGCTGTTCTTATAAGAAGAACGCAGCGTGAAACCTCGTTGTTGAAGCCAAGCTCTCTTGTTTTAAGGTAAATGTCACCCTGCAGAATATTGTCAAGAATAACATTTTTGATGAAATTGCTTCTGTCAAACTTAACGTCGTAATACTGCTTGATTCCTCCGAGAGAAATTGAGATAAGCTTTGCATAATTTGCAGCATTCTCATCGTTGCCGTCAACAAAAATTGCGCTGTCAGGATGATTCTGACTGCCGATTGCAAGAAATGTCTTGCCACCGATGATTCTGACATCTGTTGATGCGAGAATTTCTTTCATATCGGCAAAGCCGGTTTCGCCGATTTTACCCAAATCACTGCAGCAGACCACTGTGCCGGTGCTGTCCACAACACCGATTGTGCGGTCAATAGCATCCTTCATCTGGTGAATGATTCCCTGAAATAATCTGTTAGACATATTAACTGTCCCCCAACTTTAAATTTTGCACTAATTGGATATTTTGACTATTGTCACTTTCACCATTGTACACAATTTATCGGCATTTTGCAATATAAATGAGGAAAATTTTTATATATTTTTTTATTTTTTCAAAAAAATAAGAAAAAATTTTGACATTTACGGCATTTATGTGTCAGAATTCAGGCTTTTTTTCGTCAAATTAGACATTGTTAATTTTCACCATAAAACATGCTTCCGAACGTTATTTTGAGACAGTTGTTGATATTTTGAGATTTTAGTGTGCAGATTTACCAACATGAAAAGTATAGATTATAAACTTTAAGATAAGTTTAATTCGTCGAAAACAAGGCGTTAACTGTTTTGTCGGTATAAAGCTCATAATAATTTAAGAAATCTTAAGCTTTCCCGTGAAAACTTGTTTTTTCTGCCGTAAATCTGTATTATGAAAATTACAAATCAGAAATTAAGGAGCTGTTATTATGACTGCTATACTCAATCAGATTGTTTACAAGCTCACATCAATACTGGTGTCTGTTCTCATGCTTTTCGGCGTTTCCGCAGACTGGCTCAAGGCAGACAGCAGCGAGTGGAACACAAACTACAAATACGTTTTCGTTCACGGCCTTTCCGGCTGGGGCAGCTATGACGAGGTCAACAAGCTGATGCCCTACTGGGGTATGTTCGGCGGTGACCTTATGGAATATCTTAACGACAAGGGCTTTGACTGCTATGCAGCTTCAGTTGCCCCCTCTTCAAGTGCATGGGACAGAGCCTGCGAACTTTATGCACAGCTTGCAGGAACAGTTGTTGACTACGGTGAAGCACACAGCGCACAGTGCGGACACGACAGATTCGGCGAAGACTTCACAGGCAGAGCTCTTATCGACACATGGAGTGAAGAAGACAAAATCAACCTTTTAGGCCACTCCTTCGGAGGCGCCACCGTCAGACTTTTTGCACATATTATGGAAAACGGAGCTCCGGCAGAGGTCACTGCAAGCGGCGATGAAGTGAGTGAATTTTTCACAGGCGGCAAGGGTGATTATATTTACAGTGTTGTCACTCTGGCAGCTCCCCACAACGGAACAACTGCCTACAATGTGGGAACTGAAGATGTGCCCGAAGATCCGGACGAAAGTGCTTTTGATTCCATCAAAACAGAAATACAGAACGCCCTTTCAAATCTTGTCGGCATGGCAAACGGAAACAAAGACGAAAGAGCTGACTGGGACTATGCTTCATACGATATGTATATTGACAATGCCATGGCAATGAACGAGTGGCTTGAAACACTTGAAAACACCTATTATTTCTCCATTCCCTGCGATGCAACAGTTCAGAATGAAGACGGAACATACTCCCCTGTTGAAAGCAAAATGGAATCACTCTTTGTCTCATCCTCAAAGGCAATGGGTGCTTACACAGGCAAGACAGAGGGCGGATATATAATCGACGAATCATGGCAGCAGAATGACGGCCTTGTCAACACAATTTCTGCAAAGGCTCCCTCAGGCGCACCCTCCACAGATTATACCGAAGGCAATGTTGAAAAGGGAATCTGGAACATTATGCCTGTTTATGACGGCGACCATATGTCACTTCAGGGTGGACTCACAAAGGTCAATGACGTCAAGGGTCTTTACGTTGACCTTCTTTCAATGATCAACAGTCTGTAAAACACCACAGAGACACAGATATAACTCAGCAGAATATACTGACCGGTTGAAGAAAATTCAGCCGGTCTTTTTCGTGAAAAGATATCCCTTTCTTTCATTAATTTATATTTGCATATTGCCCACAGTTTATGATATAATAGATAAGATAATTGCTTTTATCAAGGAGGCAGAAAAATGAACATAAAACAAATCAGCAGCGGTGTGACATTATGCACACACAAAACAGAACAGTTCAAGACCTCTGTTGTGTCTTTGAATATAATCACTCCTCTTGGTGAAAATACATCAGCCAAGGCTCTGCTTTGTTATCTTCTTGCAAGAACAAACAAGGCTTATCCCTCTGTTATTATGATGAACAGAAAGCTTGCCTCACTTTACGGTGCAAGTCTTTCTCCCTCTGTTATGAAAATCGGCGAAGCTCAGGTTTTGTCCCTTTGTCTCGCTTCTATTGATGACAGATTTTCTCTTAAGGGTGAAAAAATTCTCTGCGAAGGCATTGAGCTTCTGCTTTCATGCCTTTTCACACCCGATATCACACCTGACGGCTTCAAAGAAGAAAATATCAGACGTGAAAAACGGCTTCTGATTGAAAAAATCGAAAGCGAAAAGGATGACAAAAGAATCTACGCCCTTGGCAGAATGATTGAAGAAATGTGCCGTGATGAGGTTTACGGCACCGATAAATACGGCACTGCCGATGAGATATCCGCACTTACGGGCAAGGACATTTTCGACGTGTGGAAAAAGGTGCTTCTCACCTGCCCCATTCAGATAAATGTCACAGGCAATTTTGACGAAAACGAAATCGAAGCCATTCTTAAAAAGCATTTCGGCAAGCTTCAGAGAAATAAGGAAGACATCACAGAAATCCGTACCGAATTCATGACCGAAAGCTACTCACAGGAGCTTGTAACAGAAAAGCAGAAGGTCAAGCAGGGCAAGCTTGTTATCGGCATGAGAGCAGGCATGACCTATGACTTTGACAACTTCCCTGCAATAAAGCTGATGACAGCTATTTTCGGCAGCGGCACATTCTCAAAGCTGTTTATGAATGTCAGAGAAAAAATGAGCCTTTGCTATTACTGCAGTGCAAGGCTTATCAATACAAAGGGTATCATCGTTGTTGAAAGCGGTGTTGAAACAGAAAACGCAGAAAAGGCTCTTGAGGCTATCAGACATGAGCTTGACGATGTAAGACAGGGTAACTTCACTGACGAAACAATCAGCAACGCAAAGCTGAGCCTTAAGGATATGTATAAATCCGTTTCAGACAGTGTCGGCTCGATCGACTCATGGTTTACCATGAACTGCCTTGCAGGCAAATTCAGAACACCCGATGAAATTGCAGAGCTTATTGAAAGCGTGAGCCGCGAGGAAATAATTCTTGCAGCAAACATGGTTACGGAAGACACCGTCTTTATTCTCGAAAGCGAAAAGGAGGCTGAATAAAATGAAAGCTGTTACAAATGACCTTCTTAATGAAAGCTACTACGAAATTGACCATTCATCAGGTCTTAAAATTTTCGTTATGGAAAAGCCCGACTATTCAGGAGCTTTCGCAATGTTCGGCACAAAATACGGCTCTGTTGACACCTGCTTCAGAATAAAGGGTGAAGAAAGCTACACATCAGTACCCGAGGGAATTGCCCACTTTCTTGAGCATAAGCTTTTTGAGTCTGAAGAGCTTGACGCCTTTGAAAGATTTGCAAAAACAGGTGCTTCAGCCAATGCTTTCACATCCTTTGACCGTACCTGCTATCTTTTCCGCTGTGCAGACAACTTCAACGAAAACCTTGAAATTCTTCTTGACTTTGTCAAGGCTCCCTATTTCACGGAAGAAACCGTGCAGAAGGAACAGGGCATCATCGGTCAGGAAATCAGAATGTATCAGGACGATCCCGACTGGCAGGTGCTTTTCAACCTTCTTAGAGGTCTTTATCACAACAACCCTGTCAGAATTGACATTGCGGGCACAATTGATTCCATCGCTGAAATCAATGCAAAGCTTCTTTATTCCTGCTACAACACCTTCTATAACCTATCAAACATGGCTCTTGCAGTTGCAGGTAATGTTAAAAAGGATGATGTTATCGCCATTGCTGACAGAGTGCTTAAAAAGGAAGAGCCCGTTTTCTTTGAGCAGGTTATTCCCGACGAGCCTTGTGAGGTCAAGGAAAAATATATCGAAGAAAATCTCGGAGTCGATATGCCGAAATTTGCAATCGGCTTCAAAGAAAATCACTCCTTCCCTATCCGTGCTGTGAAAGAAACCGTTGTGGCAAATCTCGCTCTCGATATTATTGCAGGCAAGGTTTCACCCCTTTACACAGATATGCTTTCAGAGGGCATTATCAACAGCAGCTTCGGCAAGGAATATTTTATCGGCAGAGGCTTCAGTGCAAAAATGTTCATGGGTGAAAGTAATGAACCCGAAAAGGTTCAGAAAAGAATCATCGGTGAAATCAGAAGACTTCAGAAGGACGGTATTTCCGACGAAGACTTTGATGTATCACTCAAAAGGCTCTACGGCGCTGCTGTCAACGCATTCAACGATGTTGACGATCTTGCTAACAACCTTATTGACTGTTATTTCAACGGCTACGGTCTTTTTGATACTCTCGAATTATACAAAAAAATCACAAAAGAAGATGTCACTGAAGCTATCAGTAACTTCGACACAGAAAACTGCTGCTTATCAGTTATAAAATAAGAGGTAAAAGAAATGGGAAAACAATTGGTACTAGCTGAAAAGCCATCTGTCGCAAGAGATATTGCAAGGGTACTCGGCTGCAAGGGCAAGGGTGACGGCTGCATCATCGGTGACAAATATATCATCACATGGGCGCTCGGTCATCTTGTCACTCTCGCTGACCCCGATGCATATGACGACAAATATAAAAGATGGGAGCTTGACGATCTGCCCATGCTCCCGGAAAAAATGAAGCTTGTTATCATCAAGCAGACCGCAAAACAGTACAGAGCAGTTTCTGCTCTTATGAAGCGCCCCGATGTTGACTCTCTTGTCATCGCAACTGACGCAGGACGTGAGGGTGAGCTTGTGGCTCGTTGGATTATGATGAAGGCTCACTGGAAAAAGCCTACCTACAGACTCTGGATTTCATCACAGACCGACAGGGCAATCAAAGAAGGCTTCGCTAAATTAAAGCCTGCCAAGGAATATGACAATCTCTATTATTCTGCACAGGCAAGAGCTGAGGCAGACTGGCTTGTAGGTCTCAACACCACAAGAGCACTGACCTGCAAATTCAATGCGCAGCTGTCAGCAGGCAGAGTGCAGACTCCTACTCTCGCTCTCATTGTCGCAAGAGAAGAAGAAATTCTCGCATTCAAGCCGAAGGATTATTTCACATTGCAGGCTTCCTTTCAGGGCTTCAACGGTACATTCAGAGATGCAAAAAACAATACCAGATTTTCAAACCGTGAGTTCGTGGAAAAAATTGAAGCTGCTGTAAAAGGCAAGATCGGCACTGCCGTTAAGGTTGAAAAAAGCGCAAAAAAGCAGGCTCCCCCTGCTGCATATGACCTGACAGAGCTGCAGAGAGATGCCAACAAAAAATACGGCTACAGTGCAAAGCAGACTCTTTCATATATGCAGAGCCTTTATGAATACCACAAGGTACTCACCTACCCCAGAACAGACTCACGTTACATAACCGATGACGTTGTCGCAACAATTCCTGAGCGACTCCGTGCAATGGCCGTGGGACCCTATGCAAAGTGGGCAATGGGTCTGGTCAGAGGCAAAATCGAAACAAAATATATCGTGAACAACGCCAAGGTCAGCGACCACCACGCTATCATTCCCACCGAGCAGTCACCTAACCTTCAGAAGCTTTCCTATGAAGAAAGAAACATTTATGACCTTGTTGTCAGACGCTTTCTTGCAGTGCTTTCAGCACCTTATGAATACGATGAAGTAAAGGTTCAGGTTGATGTTGAAGGCAACAGCTTTTACGCAAAGGGCAAAACGGCAAAGGTGCAGGGCTGGAAGGAATATTACGGCTCTGCAATTGATGACGAGGACGAGGAGGAAATCGAAAACCGTTCACAGAGTCTGCCCGTTATCAGAGAGGGGGCAAAATTCCCTGTGCTGTCAACAAAAATCGGTCAGGGCAAAACAAGACCTCCTGCAAGATACACAGAGGCAACCCTGCTTTCAGCAATGGAAAATCCCTCAAAGCAGATTTCAGACAAAAATCTCAAGGCAGTTATCAGTCAGACAAGCGGTCTTGGCACTCCTGCAACAAGAGCGGATATCATCGAAAAGCTTTTTGACAACTTCTCAATTGAGCGTGTGGGTAAGGAAATTCACCCCACCGCAAAGGGCAAGCAGCTCATTAAAATTGTACCGCCTGACCTTAAATCTGCAGAGCTCACCGCAAAGTGGGAGCAGCAATTGCAGAACATCTCAAAGGGTACTGCTGACAAGAACAAATTTATCAGAGAGATGCGTGAATATTCAACCTCACTTGTTTCAATGGTAATCACAAGCAGTGCACAGTATAACCACGAAAACGCAACAAAGGACAAATGTCCCGTCTGCGGAAAATATCTTCTCGAGGTCAACGGCAAAAAGGGCAAGATGCTCATCTGCCAGGACAGAGAGTGCGGCTATCGCAAGGGTCTGACTCAGGTGACAAACGCACGCTGCCCCGACTGTCACAAAAAGCTCGAATTACGCGGTGAGGGCGACAAAAAGATGTTCGTCTGTGTCTGTGGCTACAGAGAAAGACTTTCTGATTTCAACAAGAGAAAGGAAAGTGCAGGAGCCAACAAGTTCGACGTTATGAACTACATGAAAAAACAGCAGAAGGAAGAAAAGAAGGACAAAACTGACAATCCCTTTGCAGATTTGCTCAAGGACTTCTGATGAATTCGTATAACCTCTCCGTCAGCCTGCGGCTGCCACCTCTCCTTTCAGGAGAGGCAAGTTATGGTAACTCCTTGCGGAGCTATTATAACGGAATTCGGAATTGCGCCTGAGCAGAGATATACAGGGCAATATCTGCCCGCTGAATAGACAAATAGCCTCGGCTATCCTTGAAAGGAAGCCGAGGCTTAAATTTTAGCTTTCATCCGAACACATAAAAGTGTCAGCCATTTTCAATTTACTATTCTCTGTATCTTCGTTCCCTTTGGAAAAATAATAAACCATTAAAGCGATTGAAACAACAAAAAGCCAAAAGGAGTGCATTGTAAATCCAATTCCCCAAAAATCATCATCACCAATTAAAAATAAATAGTAAATCAGATTACTTGCAAAAAACAGTATGTTTGTATATATAATATTTTTAACCTTCCAATCAGTATCTTTTTTACAAAAGAACTTGTTACATACAATAAAAATTAATATTGGAAAAACACCTAATAAAAAATATAAAATTAATATATACGAATCACTTCTAAAAAGTTTATTTAACATCGGTCCCAAGCAATCATCGACAAACAAATAAATTGCCATTTGAAAAATAAATGTTGTTACAACAGATATAATTTTTCTCATAAGTCACCATCCTGTTTTAATCAATCGAGGTACGGTTCTCTGTGTTAATACTGTTTCCTACCAAACCGACACCAACGCCCGTTACCCTCTTATAGCTTCATTATAACAAAGCTGTTATTTTTTGTCAACAAAAAGCACCCCGCCGCAAGCGAGGTGCTGAAGTATTTTATAAAGTAATCAGATGGTTGTCCAGCCGCCGTCAATTGTAAGAAGCTGACCTGTTGTGTAGCTTGATTTCTGTAAAGCACCCGATACAACTTCTTTGCCTTTTTTCAAATCCAAATTAATTTTCATTTTATTACTCTCCTTATATAAGATTCATAACAATGTTGGTGCATTTATGCGTGGAAATTAACCCCCAGTTCTACTGGGGGCAAATAAACGAGTAGTGCTACAATAAAACAGGCGAGCTTTATGCAAGCCGAACATTGTTAGTAGCAGTCTAAAAGAATAGCAAAAACAAATATTTAAAAGTTTCCGACCCGTTCACGGGTAGCGGGGCGTGTAATGCTATGATATAATTCAGTGCCCCTTTTAGGGGTTAAGCCAGTAATAGCCCCTTATAGGGGCAAAGCAAACCACCGGTTGAACCGGTGGTTATGATTTAGTTTTTGTCGGACGGAGAATTGCCGTCTTTATTCTTATTTTTGATTATTGAGATAAGTACAATTAATAAAAATGCCACTACCCATATCGGCATAACAAAGAATATCAGACTGCATCCGGTATAAAACAAGTCCTTAATATTAAAGTACCAACCAATTAATCCTGAAGAAATGCTGATGATAAAAATTATAATTCCTATTATTCCACATATTTTTACTGTCTTTTTCATAATCACACCTCTTGACACAATGGATAATTCTGTGTGTAGTAAACACAAGGGGACGGTTCTCTGTGTTAATACTGTTTCCTGACCAAACCGACACTAATGCCATTTACCCTTGTTCCTTAATGAATTTATTATATCAAACCGTTCTTCTCCTGTCAACGAAACCGATAATAATCACAGTGCATGATTTCAGATAATCGGCAATTGAATATACGGCCCCTGCCCTTTAACGATAAATTACGGCAGGCTGCAACTTTTTGGCACCTTTATATAAAATATCTTGTCGCTTTTCGGTTATTTTTTACTGTAAAATACTTGAAAAAAAGCGCATAATATTATAGAATATTCAATGGTATGTTTTAAACAATATTAAGTTTACTTACGAAAGGAACGAAACACAATGAACGTATTAAACAAAAAGTCAGTTGAAGACATTGACGTAAGAGGCAAAAAAGTTCTCATCCGTTGCGACTTCAATGTAAAGATGGAAAACGGCGTTATCACAAGCGACAAGAGAATCGTTGCTTCTCTGCCCACCATCAAGTATCTTCTTGACAACGGTGCAAAGGTTATCGCTTGCTCACACCTCGGCAGACCCAAGGGAGAATTCAAGCCCGAATTTTCACTCGCTCCCGTTGCTGAAAGACTCGGTGAACTCCTCGGCATCGAAGTTAAGATGGCTAAAGACGTTATCGGCGAAAGCGCACAGGCTCTTGCAGCTGAGCTTAAGGAAGGCGAAGTTCTTCTTCTTGAAAACGTTCGTTTCCACAAGGAAGAAACAAAGAACGATCCCGAATTCTCAAAGGCTCTTGCTTCACTTGCAGAAATCTATGTAAACGATGCTTTCGGTTCAGCTCACAGAGCTCACTGCTCAACAACAGGTGTTGCTGACTATCTTCCCGCTGTTGGCGGTTACCTCATCCGTAAGGAACTTGAATATATCGGCGGCGCTCTCGAAAATCCGAAGAGACCCCTCGTTGCTATTCTCGGCGGCGCAAAGGTATCAGACAAGATCGGTGTTATCACAAACCTCATGGAAAAGGTTGATACACTCATCGTTGGCGGCGGTATGGCTTACACCTTCTTTGCTGCTAAGGGCTACAGCGTAGGTACTTCAATCTGTGAAGAAGACAAGATCGAAATGGCTAAGGAAATGATGGCTGCAGCAGAAGCTAAGGGCGTTAAGTTCCTTATCCCCGTTGATAACAGACTCGGTAAGGAATACGACGAAAACACAGAGGTTATGATTGTTGATTCAGACAATATTCCCGACGACTGGATGGGCCTTGATATCGGTCCCAAGACAGAGGCTCTTTTCGCAGACGCTATCAAGGGCGCAGGCACAGTTATCTGGAACGGCCCCATGGGTGTTTCCGAATGGAAGAATTTTGCTTCAGGTACAATCGCAGTTGCAACAGCTATTGCTGAAAGCGGTTCAATCTCAATCGTTGGCGGCGGTGACTCCGCAGCAGCAGTTCAGAAGCTCGGCTTCGCTGACAAGATGAGCCACATCTCAACAGGCGGCGGCGCATCACTTGAATTCCTCGAAGGTAAGGACCTTCCCGGCGTTGTTGCTCTTAACGATAAATAATTGAAAATGCAGAATGCAAAATGCAAAATGCAGAATTGCGGGTCGCTTCGCTCCGGTTATATCCGGATAAAGCTTCAGAATAATAAAGCATCCTGCCCGCCTGACTGCAGATTTGCTCAGCATTCTCCTTATAAATAATTTAAAGGAGTAATTAAAATGAACAAAGCTACACGTAAAGCAGTTATCGCAGGTAACTGGAAAATGAATATGACACCCTCACAGGCAACAGCTCTCATCAACGAAATGAAGCCCCTCGTTGCAGGTGCTGACTGTGAAGTTGTTCTCTGTGTTCCTTTTGTAGATATCCCTGCTGCTATTGAAGCTGCAAAGGGCTCAAACATCAGAATCGGTGCTGAAAATGTTCACTTCAAGGCTTCAGGCGCTTACACAGGTGAAATTTCAGCTGATATGCTCAAGGAGCTCGGCGTTGAATATGTTGTTATCGGCCACAGCGAAAGAAGAACATATTTCGGCGAAACTGATCAGACTGTAAACCTTCGCACTCTTGCTGCTCTGAATGCAGGTCTCAAGCCCATCGTTTGCGTTGGTGAAACCCTCGAGCAGAGAGAGCTCGGCTACACTGAAACTCTTCTTAAGTTCCAGACAAAGATGGCTCTTACAAATGTAACTGCTGAACAGCTTAAGGATGTTGTTATCGCTTACGAACCCGTTTGGGCTATCGGCACAGGCGTGACTGCAACTGATGATCAGGCTGACGAAGGCAACGGTTACTGCCGTGCAGCTGTTGCTGAAGCATACGGCGCAGAAGCTGCTGAAGCTATAACAATTCAGTACGGCGGCTCAATGAACGCTAAAAACGCAGCAGGTCTTGTTGCTAAGGTTAATGTTGACGGCGGCCTTATCGGCGGTGCATCACTTAAGGCAGCAGACTTCTCAGTTATTGTTAAAGCTGCTTCAGAAGCATAATTAAAAGGGCTCTATGAGCCCTTTTTAAATGCAGAATATCCCCATCGGGCAACCTCCCCTTTCAGGGAGAGGCAAATAAGCTTCCAGAAAGGAAATGTAAAAATGAAAAAGCCTGTTTTATTATGTATCATGGACGGCTTCGGCAAGAATCCTTCCGATTACGGCAATGCAATTGTTGCCGCAGAAACTCCCAACCTTGATAAAATTATGAAAGAAAATCCAATGACCTTTATCGGTGCATCAGGCATGGATGTCGGTCTTCCCGACGGTCAGATGGGTAACAGTGAGGTTGGTCACACAAACATCGGTGCAGGCCGTGTTGTTTACCAGGAGCTGACAAGAATCACAAAGAGCATCAAGGACGGCGACTTCTTCGAAAACGAAGCACTTAAGGGCGCTATGGAAAACTGCCTTAAGAACGGCAGTGCACTTCACCTTATGGGTCTTATGAGTGACGGCGGCGTTCACTCACACAACACACATATGTATGCTATTGTTGAAATGGCTAAAAAGTACGGTGTTAAGGATGTGTTCGTTCACTGCTTCCTTGACGGCCGCGATGTGCCTCCCGCTTCAGGTGCAGACTATGTTGCTGAAACAGTTGAAAAACTTGAAGAAATCGGTTTAGGCAAGGTTGCTACCGTTATGGGAAGATACTACGCTATGGACCGTGACAACCGTTGGGAAAGAGTCAGCAAGGCTTATGCTGCAATGGTTTACGGTGAAGGCAACAAGGCACTGTGCCCTGTTGAAGCAATCAGAAAGTCTTACGAAACAATCGATGAAGACGGAAAGAACCTCACTGACGAATTTGTAATCCCCACAGTTTGCGCAGAAAATGCAACAGTCGGCGCAAATGACAGCGTTGTTTTCTTCAACTTCCGTCCCGACAGAGCAAGAGAAATCACAAGAACCTTTGTTGACGAAAAATTTGAGGGTTTTGAAAGAAGAAAGGGCTTCTTCCCCCTTTACTATGTCTGCATGACACAGTATGATGCAACAATGCCCAATGTTCAGGTTGCTTTCAAGCCTCAGACACTTGAAAATACATTTGGCGAATACCTTTCAAAGATGGGCAAAACCCAGCTTCGTATCGCCGAAACAGAAAAATATGCTCATGTAACCTTCTTCTTCAACGGTGGCGTTGAAAAGCAGTATGATGGCGAAGACAGAATCCTTGTTGCTTCTCCCAAGGTACCCACCTATGACATGCAGCCTGAAATGAGCGCATATGAGGTTACTGAAAAGGTTGTTGAAGCAATCAAGACCGGCAAGTATGATGCTATCATCCTCAACTTTGCAAACTGCGACATGGTTGGTCACACAGGCATTTTTGACGCTGCAAAGGCAGCTGTTGAAGCTGTTGACACCTGCGTCGGTAAGGTTTACGATGCAGTGAAGGAAATGGAAGGCGTTATGCTTATCACTGCCGACCACGGTAACGCAGATAAGATGTATGAAGAAGACGGCTCACCCTTCACAGCACATACAACATTCCCCGTTCCCTTCGTAGTCTGCGGTTATGACTGCGAGCTTCGTGAAGGTGGCAAGCTTTGCGACATTGCTCCCACAATGCTTAAGATTATGGGACTTGCACAGCCCGATGAAATGAACGGAGAAAGCATTGCAAAATAAGCGCAGAGTGCTGTATTGTGCGTCTGACATTTGTCGCACAGTATAATGCTTGTGAATTTACAAAATTAAAAATGCCCGATACTGACTGTATCGGGCATTTTCTGCTTTTTGTTTATGCAATTACTTCTTTTGAAGGAAGCTTTTCAGAAAGAATATTGAAAAGCTCTTTGAACCAGTTAAGTATGGATCTGATGAAAACAATGAGCTTTACATAAGGATTAGTGGGAGCATCTTCTTCCTTGTCAGCTTCCCATGCCTCGGTGTTGCAGTTGTCAACTGTCATTTTGTGCGCTGTGTCAGTTGCATTGTCATAAACAATAAACTGTCCCCATTCAAAATCGTCAACAGTGAGCTGTCTGTCTGCTGTTGCAACGTCATACATGATTTTCATTTCATAGCTTGTCCAATCAGAGTGGGTAGCACCCTTATAGAACCATGTGTAATCCGGGAACATACAGGTCGAAGCATCGATCTGCTTGTCAGGTGAAATATATTTACCGTAACCCTCGTCAATTCTCTGTGCGAGATATTCATCTGAAAGGGGCTCATAAACAGTGGATGTTGTTGCACCGTAGGATGCTCTGTATACAGATGCAATCTGGTCTGAAATCATATCTGAAGATTCGCAGACCGGAATCATCTGGCTGCCGTATTTTGCCATAATGCCAAGATTAACACCATTATCCTTTATGCTCTGCATAATTTCGGGAATATGCTGACGGACAACCTCATCATAATTTTCAAGCTTTTCAATAAGACCGGCATATTCCGTTCTTTTTTCACTGCCTTCAGGGCCGAAGACATATTCCATTGCTGTGTCGAAATCTTCTGCAGTTACTGCACCCCAATAATTAGGCCAAGTGAAGAATGTTGAAAGTGCAAGAGCTGAAGTTACGCCCTCAAGAACCTTATAGTAAATATATTCCTTTGTTACACCTTTAACCGCATCAAGTATACCACTGGCTGAAAGAACATCAACAGTTGAAAGAACAAAACTGCCTACATCAAACAAGCCGTAGTTAGCGCAGTCAATAAGAACTCTTTCAATAGCATTTCCGTCAAGCTTGAATTTGCCGCTGATGGTTTCGCTGAGAATTTCAGAACCATAAGCTACGCCGCCGTCAAAAGTAATACCATGAATATCGTCTGTGCCGTATTTCGCAATATAGGCTGTTACAACATTGGTGCCAAGGCAGGTTGAAATAATTGCAACCTTGGGTGAGCCCGTAGTCTTTTTTATGCACTGAACATACTCATCGAAAAGATCTGCAGTGTAGAGAGGGTCAAGACGCCAGTCGTAACGGAACCAATAGTCATTGTAGTTGTAATAGCCTCTTTTTGCACCTTTATCGGTCTTCTTGTTATATTCCATTTCGTCAAGTCTGTTTTGAGGAAGACCTGTTCCGTTCACGGGATTGCCGTTGTTGTCAAGCAGAGCATCACCGAAAAGCTCACCGATTTCTGTCTGAAGGTTTTTATAATAGTTATCCCATTGGTCAAAAGCAACACCTTCAATAAGGAAGGGAAGAAGAACATTTGCAATAGATTTATAAATCTCACTGTTGTCATCGTCGTCTTCATCACCGTTGTCTTCAAGAAGACCTCTGAAATGCATAACTTTTTCGCCTTCACTATTATAAAGAGCGTCACCGTCACCGGAAATACGTATAACGGGAATCTTGCTTCTTGTCTGGTTTACATCAACACCTGCAAATGCCGGAACAGCAAGTGACAGCATAATCAGTGCAGATAAAATAACTGAAATTAACTTTTTCATAATCGATCCTCTTTTCATATCATTTTGTGAACAAATTTTAACATATATATTATAATTTATTATGAACAAATTATTAATTTCTTGAACTTTTTCCTTTTTGATTTGTGTCAATTTTGTAATATTTCAAGTCATAAGTTGTTCATTATATCATGTCACCAAATCCAATATACTATATATAAGCACGATTCCCACCATATCACCATATATAGATTCGTAAATATTTCCTGATGTTAAAATTAGAAATTGGAATGATAAATCGAAATCACAAAAGATGTTAATATTTCAGCAACATTTAACATGTAGAATATGATTGTATTATTATAGAAAGAAGTGAAATATATGAAAGTTTTGAAAAACAAAAAGTTTATTGCTGCTGTAAGCATCATACTGGTTGTTGTTATCGTCTTCACCGGCGTTATCGGCATTGCAGGATTTTTCGGCGTCAAAGCTCTTATTTCCGGCGAAGAAATTGACTGTGAAAGTGAAGTTGCAAACTACAACAGCACAAAGGCAGATTATTTAAGTCTGAATGTGGGAATCACAGAGGATGCACTGTCTGCTGAGCTGGATGACCTTGATGCAAAGCTTGCAGCAATTCTCGCTACGGTCAACATCGACTCCTTACTTTACACCGATGCAGTTGCTACAATGGTGTCAAAGTTCACAGCCGAGCTGACTCAGAAGGAGCTTGCATCAATTGATTTTTCATCACTGAAAAAAACCTTCCCTGCCGCATATGACTATGTCACTGCTCAGCAGCAGGCCGGAGTAACATGGGAAGGCCTCGGCACAATTCCCTTCGGAATTGTTGCAGGTGACAAGGAAGCCTTCATCAAAGCCTGTGGTGCAGGAGCAGCTCACATGGGTGACACCCTTCTTGAGGTTGTTCTGTGTGCCCCCTCATCATATTATGATGTTCTCGTTCCCACACTTGAATCAACTCACACAGGCTCAATGCCCTCATTCTTTGGCTTTGTTTTTGAAACAGGTCTCAGTCCGAGCAAGAGAATTGAATTCATGGCAGAAAGAATTCTTGCAATTATTGAGCCTGTCAAATCTTCTCCCCTGACATTCCTTTGCAGCATTCTTCCCGATTTTCTTATTAACTACAATAAGGCCTGCGATTTCATGAATGCTCATCCGAAAATCGCAGAAAAAGCGAAGCTTACTATGCCTTCCGTCGATTCAATCATTCAGCAGCTTATTTCAGCTCTCGGAATGACGGCTCCCCCTGTTGATTATGATTATCTTTCAAGAATGGGTGCTGCTTCCATCGGCGAAAGCGGTGGAAACGGCGGAGAACGTGTATACATCGAAGGTGACAGAGAGATTATCTTTGCATATCTTGCCAACTACATAACAGGTCTTTTCACATACGGAAACAACTTTGCAGTTGTTGAAAAGCTTCTGACAAAGGATATCAAATCACCCGAAATTCAGAACAGTCCCTTTGCATCAATTCTTGCAAGCCCTGCCGCTAACAGCATGGTTGCAGCATTGATGGATATCATCGCAAAGCTCAAGCCCAGGCAGGCAGTTGATGTCAATGCACAGGTTGAAGCCTACAATGCAGAGCCAAAGGATTTCAGCTCATTCTTCGCATGGCCTGCAACTGAAGAAAATGTGACAAGCGTTCTCAACACTGTTGAAGCAAAGCTTGTTGAGGCGCTTGCATCTGCTGACCTTGAGGGTATGCTTTTCACAGATGAATTTGCAACAACAATTTCAAAGCTCACAGCTGACCTTTGCGGCAAACAGCTCACAGACCTTTCCTTCGCAGCATTGAGAAAGAGCTTCCCCGACGCATACAACTATATTGCAGCCCTTCAGGCTGAGGGTAAAACATGGGCTGATGTTGAAACTATCCCCTTCGGCATCACTGCCGGTGACAGAGATATGTTCATCAGGGCCTGCGGTGCAGGTGCAGAACACTTCGGTGATGCTCTTGCTTTGTGCATTCTTGTTGATCCTCACTCCTACGACGAGGCTCTTGTTCCGTTGCTCGAATCCTTCCACACAGGTCCGATGCCCACACTTGAGCAGTTTGTTGCAGGCCAGGGACTTGACGGTGCAAAGAGAATGGAAGAAATTGTCACAAAGGTGCTCACTATTATGGAGCCTATCAAGGCAAATCCCGTAACATATCTTTGCGATATCCTCCCCGACCTTATTTCAAGCTATAACAAGGCTGCAGCGGTTATGGGCGCAAACGCAATTCAGCCCCTTCACCTGCCCGATATCAACGGTCTTCTTAAGGACATCATCGGCGGCCTCGGAATCACTCTTCCCGATCATGATTTCACAAGCTTTGAAGAAATGGGTGTTGCCTCTGTTGCAGAAAGCGGAGTGCCCGGCGGACAGAGAATGGAAATCAAGGGCGACAGGGAGGTTGTATTCATGGGCCTTGCCAAATATATTGTTGATGTCGTCACCTATGAAGGCAACATGAGCATTGTTTTGAATCTCCTTGCCAATGTTCTCGGCCTTGACGGCAGCATAATCAGTTCCATCATGGGACTTGTTGCTTAAAATTACAGTATAAAAAAATACAGAAATCAGACGGATGCTTCTGAAGCATCCGGCTGATATTTATCATTCAGACTGATTAAAATGTTTTTTTCTTTCTGCTTTTTTACTCTCACAAGCATATAAATCCCCATGGAGAAAATGGCAATGCTGACAGCTATTGCGGTAAGTCCGTTAGCAATATTCAGATGCTCAACACCCTTTGCAAAATTATTCAGAAGCACAACCTGAGTGAGCACCATAGATGACAGAGTCCTTAAGTGCCAGCAGCCTTGAGACTGTGATGACAACAAGAAAGCAGGCATTCACGAAAAAACACAACGACGGCAGAATGAAGGCAACCGAAAATTTTGCAACAACTACTGTCATATTGACAAGTGTGGATATCTGCAAAAAGAATATAACTCTATCCTCGTTTTTCAGTTCAGCAAAATATAACAGCAGTTTTTTTCATTCACATCAGCCTTCATTTTAAAATTCACTGTCTATATTTATGCTTTTAAAGTTTTCTGTTTTGTAGAAATTCTGTTAATTTTTATTATAGACAACCAGCAGCGTACCGTTTTTTACGGATATGCTGCTTTCTTTGCCGAGAAATTCGTTGCTCAGTCCCCTTGTAAGGTTATATCGCATGGTGAAATTTTCAACCTCATATTTAAGCCCTATGATATTTACACCCTCACTTTTCTCTGTGAGCGAAAAGACCGAAACATATCCTTTAAGATGCGACGGCAAAACAAGCTCAGAATTGCTGAACGCCTTAAGCACCGTGCTGTTATGGTGTATTTCGCCTGTTGCACCCTCTGATGCGATATAGGAAAGAAGCTGTATATTACCTATGGAATGGTCTATTCTGCTTCCGCCGAGAGCACCGAAAAGAACAAATTCTTTGTATCCTCTTTTAAGCCCCTCATTCACTGCAAGGGCCATGTCTGTGTCGTCCTTTTCACAGGGAGCAATGATCTTGCTTTCTGTGTCGGGAATTCTGCCGTAAGAATCAAAGTCCCCCACCACAAGGTCAGCTTCTCTGCCCAGAAGTGCAGAATATTTATATCCGCCGTCAGCACAGATGATATAATCCTTTTCATTTGCAACAATGTCTGTGTCGCAAACGTCACCTGCACCGATTATATAACAGATTCCTGCCATGAAATACACCTCGTTTCTGTTTTAAAGTATATCACAGTACAGAAATTAATTCAATATCACGAAAAGGACTTTACAAATGTAAAAATATAAATTAAAATAGTCAGGAACTAAATTGACAGGAGTTTGAAATGAACATTCAGATTTACGGCACATCAAAATGCTTTGACACAAAAAAGGCTCAGCGCTATTTCAAGGAGAGAAACATAAAATTTCAGTTTGTGGACCTTGCAAAATTCGGCATGAGCAAGGGTGAATACAAATCAATAAAGACTGCACTTAAGTGCTCACTTGACGACCTTGTTAATGAAAAAAGCAAAAAATATGATTCATCGTTCATAAAATATCTGGCATCGGAGGAAGCAAAGGAAGAAAAGCTTCTCCAAAATCAGGAGCTTTTTAAAACGCCTATTGTCAGAAACGGCAAGAAGGCAACCTTGGGCTACTGCCCCGACGAATGGAAAAAATGGGAGGAGGAAAAATAATGACTCAGGAAAAAATTGACAGAATAAATGAGCTTGCAAGAAAGGCAAAAACCGCTGAAGGCCTCACCGAGGAAGAACTCAAAGAAAGAGATATTTTAAGAAGGGAATATATTGATTCCTTCAAAAGAAGCCTTGTGGGACAGCTCGAAAACACCTATATTGTTGACGAAAAAGGCAACAAGACAAAGGTGACAAGAAAAGGAAAAAAATAACAAGTGGAAAGTGCGAAAAGAGGCGTGTTCGGTGCATGTCTCTTTTTGTTTACTCTTTCTGACTGAAATCCGGCATCTGAAAAATTCTGCTGTCGGCTCAGCGAAGCGGAACAGTTTCTGTTCTGATGTTAGTCGTATTGCCGAAGGCAGGCCTGCTTTCAGGCTTTTCGGTTTTTTCAACGGGGCTGATATGAACATTTTTCACGGTGAAGCTCACTGCGATATCCGTTGAGAAGAGAATAAAGTAATAGTTTTCCCTGCGGCTTGTGATTTCCCCGGTCGATGTATATGGAGCCGACATGTTCAGCTTCATGCTTTCGGCTATCAGTGTGGCTGTTTCTTCATCAGAATATGTAAAGGCCTTAAGCACCCATTTCACTGTATCATAAAAAAGTGCTCTGTGCTGCTGACTTATCTGCTTTGCCTTTCCTTTTTCGTCTGTTTTCGCAACAGTTACTCTTATTTCACCGATATCTCCGTTTTCGTCTGTGACTGCACGCATAATAACTGCTTCGCTTTCACGTGCCACCGGCAGGGTGTATATGTTATCCTTGATATAGTAGTCAGACATCTGCACTTTTGCTTCTTGCTTGTTACTGTTCAGATTATCAGTAAAATACGCAATATTCATATACTCCTTTTTTGAACAGCCTGTCAGAACAACACACATAACAGCAAGGAACAGCATAACAGAAATTGTTTTTTTCAAAGCTATCACCCCTGTGAATATTATATTGAAAAAAGCTGATACATATGAAAAACGGCAAAGCATAAATTTGTGAAATATTAAGTCTGTTTTTATTTGACTTTTTAATCTATTCCATGTAATATTAAACTGTATAATGACAAAAATAAATACGGAGGTATTTTCAATGGAAATCAAAGACATTCTTTCAAAGGTTGACCACACCGTTCTCGGTCAGGCATCCACATGGGCTGACATCAAGGCTCTTTGCGATGACGGAATAAAATATGGCTGTGCAAGTGTGTGTATTCCTCCCTCATATGTTAAAAAAGCTAAAGAATATGTTGGAGACAAGCTCGCAATATGCACCGTTATCGGCTTCCCCAACGGCTATAACACAACTGCAGTCAAATGCTTTGAAGCTGCCGAAGCAGTTAAAGAGGGTGCAGATGAAATCGATATGGTTATCAACATCGGTATGCTCAAGGACAAGAGATATGATGAACTTCTTTCTGAAATTAAGGAAATCAAAAAATCCTGTGACGGCAAGCTTCTGAAGGTAATTATCGAGACCTGCCTTCTCACTGATGAAGAAAAAGTCAAGATGTGCGAAATCGTTTCAGATTCAGGCGCAGACTACATCAAAACCTCAACAGGCTTTTCAACAGGCGGAGCTACAAGAGAGGATATCGCTCTTTTCAGTGCAAATGTCAAGCCTCATCTTCTCATCAAGGCAGCAGGCGGAATTTCAAGCCTTGAGGATGCACAGGATATGCTCAACCTCGGCGCAAGCAGACTCGGCACAAGCCGTATCGTTAAAATTGTTAAAAATGAAGAAGCACATGGATATTAATTGAAGGGAGAGAATAAAATGGCTATTTCAACACCTCATGTAAATCTCAAGGAAGGATATTCCTTTGCAAAAACAGTTCTTATGCCCGGCGACCCCTTAAGAGCAAAAATGATTGCCGAAACATTTCTTGAGGATGCAGTTCTTGTCAACAACGTAAGAGGCATCCACGGCTACACAGGCACATACAAGGGCCACAAGGTATCCGTTATGGCAAGCGGCATGGGTATGCCCTCAATCGGCATTTATTCATACGAGCTTTTCAAATTCTACGATGTTGACAATATTATCCGCATCGGCTCTGCAGGCGGTATCGGTGACGGAATAAAGCTTCGTGACGTTGTTATCGGCATAGGCGCTAACACAAACTCTGCTTTCGCATCTCAGTACGGTGTTAACGGAACAATTGCTCCCACCTGCTCATATGAGCTTCTGACACAGGCTGTAAAATCTGCAGAAGAACTCGGTGTTGAGGTTAAAGTGGGCAATCTTTATTCCTCTGACACCTTCTATGATGCTGATGCTGACTCACTCAGGAAGTGGGCAAGCGTAGGCTCTCTGGCTGTTGAAATGGAAGCAGCAGCTCTTTATCTCAACGCAAAATATTGCAAGAAAAATGCTCTTGCTATCTGCACAATTTCAGACCTCCCCTTCACCGGCGAAGGCTGCACTGCAGAAGAAAGACAAAACACATTTACTGACATGATGAAGATTGCTCTTGAAACTGCAATCAGAATGGATAAGTGATTATATGAACTTTAAGCGTGTATTTTTAATTGTTCTTGACTCTGTGGGCATTGGCGAAATGCCCGACTCTCACCTTTACGGTGACGAGGGAAGTAACACCGTCAGAACATGCTATGAGCAGGAAGGCTTCAATGCACCGAACCTTAAAAAGCTCGGACTTTTCAACATTGACGGCATGGATTATGCAGAAGGTGAAAACAATCCCCTTGCTGCCTACGGCAGATTCTCTGAAAAGTCAAAGGGCAAGGACACAACAATCGGTCACTGGGAAATCTGCGGAATTATTTCAGAAAGTCCCCTTCCCACATATCCCGACGGATTTCCGAAGGATGTGCTTGATGAATTTTCCGAAAAGACAGGCAGAGGCGTTCTTTGCAACAAGCCCTATTCAGGCACAAAGGTTATTGAGGACTACGGCAGAAAACATTTGGAAACAGGTGACCTGATTGTCTACACCTCAGCAGACAGCGTTTTTCAGATTGCTGCTCACGAAAGCCTTGTCCCACCTGAGAAATTATATGAATACTGTGAAATTGCAAGAGAAATTCTCAAGGGTGAACACGGTGTGGGCAGAGTTATTGCACGCCCCTTTGAAGGTGAATATCCCGATTTCAGAAGAACATCAAACAGACACGACTTTTCTCTTGTACCGCCGAAAACAACAATTATTGATGAGCTGACAGAAAAAGGCTTTGACGTTATACCCGTCGGCAAGATATATGATATTTTCGCAGGTAAATCCATGAAGAAATCAAACCCGACCAAGTCTAATTCTCACGGAATGGAGCTTACAAGGGCTTTTTCAGAAGAAAACTTCAATGGTCTTTGCTTCACTAATCTCGTCGATTTTGACATGGTTTACGGCCACAGAAACAACGCAGAGGGCTATGCAGAGGCTCTGATAGAATTTGACACATGGCTCGGCGATTTCATGCCAACACTCAGGGACGATGATGTTCTGATGATTACGGCTGACCATGGCTGCGACCCGAAAACCGAAAGCACCGACCACTCAAGGGAATATACTCCCCTGCTTGTTTACGGCAAGAATATTAAAAGCGTCAATCTCGGAACAAGAGGCACCTTCGCAGACATCGGCAAAACCGTGTGTGCACTTTTAGGCTTTGAAAGCACTACTTCGGGCGAATCTTTCAAAGAAATAATTGTAGGTTGACCGACACAAAGCATCAAGTCAAGGAGTGAAAATATGACAGAAAAAGAACTTATCTCTCTTGCAAAAAAGGCTGCAGAAAATGCTTATGTGCCCTATTCGGGCTACACAGTCGGTGCAGCGCTTGTCGGAAAAGCGGAAAGGTTTATCTCGGCTGCAACATTGAAAACGCCGCCTACGGTCCCACAAACTGTGCAGAAAGAACTGCCTTTTTCAAGGCCGTCAGTGAGGGTGAACGTGAATTTACAATGATTGCCGTTGTGGGAGGGAAAAATCTTGACTTCAAGGATTATTTCACACCCTGCGGCATCTGCCGTCAGGTTATGCGTGAATTCTGCGATGAAAGCTTCAGGGTGCTCATCGGTAAAAACAGTGAGGAATATCTCGACCTGACACTTGGTGAGCTTCTGCCTCACGGCTTCTCACCCAAGGATATTGAGAAATAAAAAAAGGCTGTATCCCCCTTGGAGATACAGCTTTTTCTTTTTACTGCTTGTGCTTATAGCTCTTGCAGAAATGAGGAATTGCGATTGAATCGGGACCGGTCTTTTCGTGTGATACCTCAATTTTATCAAGTGTGCACTTGTCACAGCCCTCGTGATATTCACATTCACTTACCGAACATTTAACGCCTACGTTTTCCATGAAGGTCACCTCCTCAAAAAAATCAGTGAATAACTTCACCGGTATATATATTATTTCTGAATAAAGAGGTGTTTATTCATGAGGATGCTTATTTTAAATGTTGTTCAGTTGAACAGACAGATTGTTGTTTTTAAAAAAATCAAAGAAATACCTGAACAAAAATACACCCCGTAATGCTCACACATTACGGGGTGATTACAGCTTTTATTTTATAATTTCAACATCTGAAAACATTGAAACGATCTTCTGAACGAAGCTCATGATTTTGTAAACCATGTTGAACACAACGGATACAATACCCTTGACACCGTACTTTGAAAGAATATCTGTTACATCATCGTCAAGCACTTCGTCAATCTTCTGGTCGTAGTCAGCCTTGACCATGGGATTTTCTTCGTCAAACTCAACGGGATCACCGTTCATGATTGTGAAATCAAAGGTTCTGTCGCCGATCGGTGTGTATGTTTCGATAAAATAAGAAACAGTAATTTCGAAGTTCTTGAGGCTCACTGCAGGAATTTCACCGCTGAAAGCGATTTCTCTGCTTTCACCCGGAGCAAGAGTGAAGGGAATGAATGCAAAGTCAATATCCTCAAGGCCGTATACTGTTGCTGCAGTAACCATCATGTCATGTGATGCAGAAAGGTTTGTGATAACAAGTGCAGAAGCATCTGCTGAAACATAACCGTCCTTGCTGTTATTGAATGCTGCATAAATTGAGTGTGCGGCATTTGTTGTTGCATGGAACTGGGGGAAACGCTCCATTGAATGAACATCATAGCTTTCGTCGTTAAGCAGAAGAGTATACATAAGGTCTCTTGTATATTCATCCTTATAGGTCATGCCGTGATGATAATCCTCAATAAGCCATGTGTGCTCGGGAAGATAGCAGGTTGAAGCGTCAACAGTCATTGATGGTGATACCTGATAGAAGCCTGTGTCAACCTTCTGTGTGTAACCGTCAGCGAATCTTTCACCTAAGGGTGCACAGGTTGCGCCTGTTGAAGCGGGAGTTGTGATAATGGCATCGGAGGAAACAGGCATACCTGTTACGATAACAATGTCATAGCCTGCAAGGATGTAGATGTTTGTGCCTGCATCCTGTGCTTCTTTAAAGCCCTTTGCAAAGTAGTGCTCGCCTTCAGGTGACATGATTTCATAGTGCATGAAGTCGCTCTGTGCAATAAGGCCTGCGTTTTCAACGGGATCAAGAAGCTCAGCCTTCATGTCATCATAATACTCAACGGGAATGAAATCCCAGAGGCTGCCCCATGTGCCGATTGTAGGCATAACATAAGGAACGAGGGCAGCAGCAAAATCATCAAGAAAGCCTAAAAGGCCTGCTTCAACAAGATAATGGATATCCTCTTCGAGCAGTGTGCCGTGCTCGATGAAAACGAGAAGTGCTACATCACCAAAGTCGAATCCGTTCTTGGGTGAGTTGAAGGCATCATATGCGATACCTGCGCCACCGAGAGCAGGCACTGTGAGAACAGCATTGTTAACCTTGCCTTCGTGGCCGTAAAGTGTGAGGTATGTGCCGGAAACCTGTCCGCCGTGTGAAACTGCGATGATGTTAACCTTTTCAGCACCGGTATATTCGAGAACAGCGTCAACGAAGCCCTTGAGCTTGTTTGCGCACTGAACAGCACCCATTCTGAAGTCGCAGGTGAAAACGAAGCAGTTTTCTGCACCTACCTTATCACAGACATCTGACATGATAACATCTTCTGCCTGATGTCTGCCTTCGGGATACTTTTCACGAAGAACTGCATAGCTTGACTCTTCGGGAGTGTTGATGTAGTTATAAACATCGTAATAACTTGTTCCGTCGGGATTTGTTTTAAGGTCACCGAAAATTCTTTGAAAGCCTTCACCGATACGCTTTGCAACAGGATCAACATCACCTGCAAGAAGATAGGTTGCCATATCAGCGATGATGCCGCCGAGGTTTGCTTCAACCTCAGGTGTTATCTGTGAAAGAGCATCGCCCCAGAGATGGATTGGCTCGCCTGTTTCTTCATCATATCTGAACATTTCGCTCGATGAATAACCGGGAACCATAATAACCGGATATTTTGTAAGTTCGATTTCTTCAAAAGCAGCATAAACACCTACACTGCAAAGTGAAAACGCCATGAGAACAACGAGTAATAAGGATATCGCTTTTTTCATAATGTCCTTCTCCCTTCATTTCTGAACATTTTTTTGACAGATTTAATTTTATCACGAAAAAAAGCAAAACACAATAAATTTTTATGAACTATTTCAACAAAAATAACACTGTGTATTTGTCAAAATAAACAAAACACAGTGTTGGAAACGAATATTTGTCTGTTATTCCTTATTGTCTTTTCTGCTGACATTTCTGCCCACAGTTCTGATTTTCGGCTCTGTAACCTTTGTCGGAGCACTCTTCTGTTGTGTGCTCTTTGTCTGTGATGGCTTTGCCTTTGATTCCGGCAGCTGAGCAGAAACATCTTTTTTCTTGAGTTTCGGCAGCACAACACACAGAACAACAGCAAGAATTGCAGCGACAGCGATACCTGCAGGAACATAGTAATCGCTGCCGTTGTCACCTGTTGCAGGGTTAACGAAAGTCATAATTGCGTTTTCGTCCACTGCAAAAACCTGCAGAACTACAACACCAACGCTTAAAATCATAAGCACCGCCATAATAATGCAGATCACCTTAATCATGCCTTTTGACATCATAGTGTAATCACCTCCGTGTATCACGATCCGTTGTTTATCATTTTAACACTTGTGTGTAAGAAATGTCAAGTGTTTTCATTTCAGTGAAAACAATAGTAAAAAAATAAGATTGATTAAAGATATTGAAATTCATTCTAAACAGGTATATAATGTATGGGAATATGAAAAGAAAGAGGTTGAAAATATGAAAAAATCAACTAAAATCATCGGTGCAGCCGTTGCTGCAGCTGCTGTCGGCAATGCAGTTCACGCTGCAGTTTATCGCCCGAAAAAGGTTGAAGCTGCTCCCCTGCCCGAAGAAAGCATCAAAACCGAAAGATATCGCAGCAACCTTTCAAAGGCAATTCAGTTCAAAACAATTTCCAACAGAAATTCAGATCTTGTTGACTGGAAGGAGTTTGAAAAATTCCATGCCTTCCTTGATGAGGCTTATCCCCTTATCAAAGAAAATCTGACAAAAGAAATTGTTCCCCCTGCAAACCTGCTCTATCACTGGAAGGGCACAAGAAGTGATCTCAAGCCCATCGCTCTTCTTGCTCATCAGGATGTTGTTCCCATTTCAAAGGGAACTGAGGGTGACTGGGAGCACGATCCCTTTGAGGGTCACGATGACGGCGAATTCATCTGGGGCCGTGGCAGTGTTGACATGAAGAATCATCTCATTGCTGTTATGGAATCCGTTGAAGCTCTTCTTGAAGACGGCTTCGTGCCCGAAAGAGATGTTTACCTTCTTTTCGGTGACAACGAAGAGGTTGTTGCAAACGCAGAAAACGGTGCTAAGGACCTTATGGAAACTCTTAAAGCAAGAGGCATCGAGCTTGATTCAGTTATCGACGAGGGCGGCGCTATTATCCCCGTAAATGTTCCGGGTGTTCTGCCCGACAAATATCTTGTCGGTATCGGTATTGCTGAAAAGGGGTATTCAGACATTGAAATCGTCTGCAACGGTAAGGGCGGTCACTCCTCACAGCCTCCCAAGCACAATGCTCTCGGTCAGCTCGCCTGCGCAATCAAGGAAATTGAGGACCATCAGTTCAAATCTTCATTCAACCAGCTCATGAAAGATCTTATGGATGCAGTAGGCAGAGAATGCACATATCCCGTTCGTCTTATCACCTGCAACATTCCCCTTTTAAGACCTGCCATTCTTCAGGTTGCAAAGCAGATCCCCTTCGGCGCATGCTTTGTCAGAACAACAACAGCCGTTACAATGGCTCAGGGCAGCCCTGCAGCAAATGTTCTTCCCCAGAGAGCATCTGCTATCATCAACTTCAGAGCAATGCCCGGCACAACAAAGCAGGACCTTGTTGACCACATCAGAAAGGTTGTTAAAAACAAGGACATCGAAATCAATGTTCTTAACTCAAAGGAAGCTTCAAAGTTCTCACCCACTGATTCAAGAACCTTCAAAATTATCGGTGAAATCTGCAAGAGTCTTGAGCCTAACTCAATTATCGCTCCCTATCTTGTTATGGGTGGCACAGACGCATATAACTATGAACCTATCTGCGACAACATCTATCGCTATGCTCCCTTCAGACTCAGCACAGAGCTTCTTCGCTGCACACACGGCACAAATGAAAGAATTCCTGTTTCATGCCTTGAAACTGCTATTGTTTTCTTCAAAAATTACATCCGCAGAGCGAGTGCAGAAGAATAATCAAAATCAGATATCTCATCCGGGTGCTTACGAAAGCATCCGGATATTTTTTCTTTAAGGCATCAGTAAGACGAAGAATTTTAACGAATATGACAGAGAAAAATAATTTTATCTTTCAGTATATTTGCAAAACATTAACAAATTCGTGGTATAATTGACAAAATATAAATTATGCGGAGGTATCTCTATGTTTAAAATATTGGTCGTTGAAGATGACAGAGAGCTTAACAGAACGGTCTGCTCTTTTCTGAACATGAACGCTGCCTGAATGCAAAAAGTGCATACGATTCCATGTATGAAAACATGTTTGACCTTGTTATTTCTGACATTATGATGCCGGAAATTGACGGCTATGAATTTGCACTCACAGTGCGCTCAACCAACAAAGAAATTCCCATTCTTTTCATTACTGCAAGAGATGACTTTATGTCAAAGCAAAGAGGATACGATGCGGGCATTGATGATTATATGGTGAAGCCTATTGACCTGAATGAGCTGCTGCTTCGCATTTCTGCAATTATGCGCAGAGCAAGAATCAATTCTTCAAGGAAGATTGTTGTCGGTTCTCTCACTATGGATATGGATGAAAGAACAGCAAAACTTGACGGCAAAGAAATCCAGCTGACAGCAAGAGAGTTCAACATTATCTATAAGCTTCTCTCCTACCCCAAAAAGACATTCACAAGAAATCAGCTCATGGAAGAATTCTGGGACACAGAAACCTCTTCAAGCCCCCGCACCGTTGACATTTATATGGCAAAAATCAGAGAAAAATTTTCTGATTGCAAGGATTTTCAGATTGTTACCGTTCACGGTCTGGGATATAAGGTGGTGCTGAACAAATGAAATTGTTCAGAAAAAAAGATAAAAGAATAAAAAACAGTATTTTCTCCGTCTGGCGCTTTATAGCTAATTTTCTGACCATCGGCTTTGTTGTTACCGTTAGCTTCATGATGTTTTTCAACACCGGCACTGTTCAGGAGCTGACAATAACTGAAACAGACCTTACAGCACGAGCCGTCAGAACTCTTTTTAACATTATTTTTCTTTGTGCTACCCTTTCTGTTTTTGACGGAATCAGAAAAAGAATTTTCACCCGCAGACCCGTTGAAAGAATTCTCGAAGCAACTCACAGAATCACAAACGGTGATTTTTCCGCTAAAATCAAACCTATTCACAAGAAAAGGGCTTATAATGAATATGACATCATAATAGAAGATTTCAACAAGATGGCAGCTGAGCTTTCGTCAACAGAGACACTGAAAACAGATTTCATTGCAAATGTTTCTCATGAGCTGAAAACTCCCCTTGCCGTTATTCAGAACTATTCAACCATGCTTCAGAGTGACAGCCTGACAGAAGAAGAACGAAAGGAATATGCAAAAAACCTCAACAGAGCGTCAAAAAATCTTTCCGATCTGATAACCGGCATTCTTCGCCTTAACAAGCTGGAAAATCAGCAGATATTCCCAAAAAGAGAAGAGTATGATCTCAATGAGCAGATATGTGAATGTATGCTGAAGTTTGAAAGCTTATGGGAAGAAAAGGAAATCGAAATAATTACAGAGCTGGACGAAAATATTTTAATTGAAGCTGATAAAGAGCTGCTTGGTATAGTCTGGACCAATCTTCTTTCAAACGCATTCAAATTCACCGACAAGGGCGGCACCGTTTCTGTAAGGGCAGAAATTGACGGTGAATATGCTGTTGTGAAAGTTTCTGACACCGGCTGCGGAATGACAGAGGAAACCGGCAGACATATTTTCGAAAAATTCTATCAGGGAGATACCTCTCATTCAACAAGAGGAAACGGCCTTGGTCTTGCTCTTGTCAAAAGGGTAATTGATATCACTATGGGTGAAATCACCGTTGAGAGTAAGCTTGATATGGGCTCCGCTTTTACAGTGAGAATACCGTTACAACAAAACAGTTAAGAGGTAAACAAATGGATAACAACAACGAAAAAGGCTTTGCTTTTTCTTATTCAGCAGGAAGGCAAAGAGAAATTGACCGAATAGTTTCAAAATATACCGATAACAGAGAAGATAAGTTTCAGCAGATGAAAAAGCTCGATGAAGGTGTTGAATCATTTGCCACAGCTGTTGCAATTGTTTATGCAATTATCAGTGTGCTTGTTTTCGGCACCGGTATGAGTCTTTCACTTGCGATGAATCAGATGATTCTCGGAATTGTTGTCGGCACAATCGGGCTTATTATGCTGCTTTTTATTTCTCTTGTAAGAAAATTCACATTAAAAAAGCGCAGAGAAAAACTTGCGCCAAAAATACTCGCCCTTGCTGAAGAAATATCAATTATTTCAGATAATAATAAAAAATAATTCTTGTTTAACAAAGCTCAAACATAAGCAAATTATTTAATTAACACTCCTGATTTAACATATATACATAATATTTAAGGAGTGATAAGTCAATGAAACAGGACAACTTTAAAATGAGCTACACACCGGAACAGAAAGACGAATTTCAGAAAATCAAAGAGAAGTATACTTCCGGTAAAAAAGAACAGACAGACCTCGAAAGACTTCAGGCACTTGACAAAAAGGTGGAATCTCCCGGTCAGATTGTATCCCTTATCATCGGAATCATCGGTCTTCTGATTGCAGGCGGCGGAATGAGCCACGTGCTTGTCAACAATGCCTTTTTGGTTGGTATTCCGTTAAGTCTTTTAGGAATTGCCGTGATGCTTCCCGCCTATCCCGTATATAAGGCAATAACAAAAAGCAGAAGAGAGAAATATGCCCCTCAGATTCTGGAAATCATCGAAAAGAATGATAGCATTTCAAAATAATTCTTCTGAAAAAAGAAAAGCGGACCGCCACAGTTAACCTATGGCAGTCCCTTTTTCTTTTTATATTTCTATATTGCTTATCGGTCTTGTGTTGCATTTTCTCGGTGTACAACGGAATTTGTTCACTGTCAGTTTTTCTGTGTCTCTGACAAAAAGGCCGCAGACAGGCAATTCCCAATAGGGAGATTCCTCATGTGAGTTTGTATAAATGCTTGAAAGCCGTGTGATTTCGGGATATTCCAGCATAGCTTCATACCCTACCCCGTTTTCACGCATGCAGATTTCTTCATCACTTTCACGGTAGGTGATGCTGATGTTATCAATAAGCACATCACTGACATTATACCTTTCGCCCTCATGCAAAACACCTGATATTGCAGATGGAAGTGAAACATCCACCGCTTCAATGTTTTCGAGTCTTACATTATGAAGTGCACCGGGAGTGATGCCCCTTCTGTCACCGAGCCACAAAAGAAAGCAGGCAGTTATACCGTTCATTTTTATGTTTCTGACGGTTATATCACTGACCTTGCCGCCACAGTCTGACTGAATTGATATTCCCGAATAACCACCCGTGGTGTTTTCCATAAAAAACTCACAGTTTTCAACAAGAACATTTTTTACATTGCGGTAAACCGTTGTGCCGATTTTGAAGCAGTTTGCAAGACTCATTGCCTTACAGTTTCTGATTGTAATATTTTCAATGTCCTTGTCTCCGTCAGCCTTGATGCAAAGTGCATCGTCACCTGTCACGATATAGCAATGCTCAACAAGAGCGTTGCTACAGCAGCTCAGGTCGAAGCCGTCGGTGTTCGCCACATGAAAGTTGTTATTAATCACAACATCTTTTATTTTAACTCCGTCACACTGAAACAGATTACAGGTCCAGCAGGCACTTTCATAAAGCTCAATGTTATGTATATCAACATTTTTGCAGTTGCAGATTTCAATAAGATTCACTCTGCCGCTGTTTTCCTTTTCGAATCTGATACGGCTTCTGAAGGCCATGATATATGATTTGAGATGAAATTTTTCCAAGGGCAGAAGCACTTGAGGCTGAGTGGCCTCTTTACAGTATGTTGCACCGTTGCCGTCAATTTTTCCGCCACCGCAGATTGTTATGTTTTCCCCACCGTCAGCATAGATAAATCCTTTTCTTGTTCTGCTGTGAACATAAAAAATATCCTCTCCCCAAAGTGTACTTTCGGCGTTTCTGTTTGTTTCGTAATCCACACATTTCAGTGTACCCTCAACGAATAAGGTCACATTGCTTTTCAGCACAACCATTGAGCAGACAAATATACCAAATGGCACAAAAACCGTACCGCCTCCACGCTCACTGACAATAGTTATTGCTTCATTGATTGCTTTTGTGTTGATAGTATAATCCGACTCAGGTGAAGCACCGAAATCGGCTATACTCACAAATTCCAAAGGCATTTCCTCTTTATGAAGGTAGTCAGAAAAAGGTATGCTTTGTGAAAAATCACGGATTTCACTTTGCTGTATGATTTTTTCAAAATCAACGGCTCTGTTGTTCATTTTACCTTTCCTCCAAGGTTTTTATTTTCCGTAGTGCTGCAGCATTCTGTCATACTCATCGTCACTGATGTTGAGCATTGATCCGTGCCTTGGTGAAAAGTCAAGGCTGTAATCCTCTTTTTTCACCGGGCTGAAATTAACAAAATCCGTTGTCTGCTGCATAACATAATAGCCCTTTGTGTATGAATCCATTATCATCGCCCATGTGTCTGTACCTGTGATATGATACATACAGCAGCCCTCTGTGTTATCCTCAAAGGCAGTTATATTTTTCTTTTCGGGTTCGTTGTAAGGCCCTGTCAGCTTATCTGAATACACATAGCAGATATACTTTTCATTTTCATCCTTGTAGTACATATAATATGTTCCGTTGTTTTCGATGATATCTGCATCAATTGCATCCTTTTTACAAGGTGGTGCGTAAAGTATCGCCGGCTTGGTTTCAAGCTTTCTGAAATCCTTTGTATAAGCATACCACATGACAGTATTTGTCCACTCATCAGTTTCAGAAAAATGCTGCTGATTTGCCCAATAAATCATATACATTTCTTTTTCTTTGTCATAGAACACCTCAGGCGCCCATGTGCGGCAGGACTCCGGAAGATAGTCGTTCATGTCAAGAATGGGATATTGCTGCCATGATGTCAGATCATCACTGTGCCAGACACACATTCCATGGTTAGATGCCCAGCCGAGCTCACTTCTCATGTCGGTACCTATGATAAAATATCTACCGTTTACATCACGAAAAATATAGGGATCACGGATACCCAGCATCCCTTTTTCGTTGAACAGAACAGGCTTGTTGCCGTTCAGCGGTGTGAAATTATAGCCATCCTCGCTCAAGGCAAAATTTATGCTTTCCTTTTCAGGCTCGTTTCCCGTAAAATAGCAAAAAAGATATTTTCCTGTTCCTTTAACTGCTCTGACTTCGTCTTTACCGTGCATGGCAAATCTCCTTTTTTCATTTTCTTAATTATTGCATAACACAATATAAAAGTCAATTGAACTAAAAGAATTACTGCGCCAAATTTTTTATATTTAGTTATTGACTTGAGCGATATTTTGTGATATCATATTTGCAATGTGGATCAGCTATTTGCCCACCTCGGTCGTCCCGCCGTGTAAAAACAGGGGCTTTAATTATGCGGATGTGGCGGAATTGGCAGACGCGCTAGATTCAGGTTCTAGTGAAAGCAATTTCATGTGGGTTCAAGTCCCGTCATCCGCACCAAACCAGAAAAATCCGAACCAAATTTTCCCAATAGGAAAAGGGTTCGGATTTTTTGTTTATATCTGATTATATACATATAGACAAAAGCAGAGAAACCGGGTAGAGTTGTAACGCTCTACTCGGTTTATTTAATCATATATCCATATATTATATAAATTTAGATAAATCTATGTAATTATCTGTGTAAAGAACTTTTTCACCAAAACAATCAGCCTCACCGAACTTATATTTTTCAAAAACTTTATATACAAATCTTTCAATATCGTTTGTAGGCGTATATTTACTTATATATTCTGATACAATATCTTCATTTATAAAAAAGCAATTAAGGCTCTTTTCGTTTATATAATAACCATAACCTTGTGAGCTATGTGAAGTCCCAATTATGTCTATCAGAATCCTATAAATATACTCCGGTTTCATAATCGTTGAAATGTAATCAACAATATCAACGTCAGCATTATTTTCTAATCCTAAAATTTTTCGTTTAGCTTGTAACAATACCCAGCTATTATGTATTCCATAATTTTCATCACAGTAAATATCAATAGGTGTTGTTATAACTGTATTATATGTATCAGTAATTAAAGTTTCAAAATCGGATACGTCAGATTCTTTATTTTCATAATGAAGTGCTGATGAATTTAACCAATATGCTATTTGCCTACAAAGATTAAGTAATTTAATATCCTTTTTCAAATAAGTGATTACTTGTAATTTTTCTTCTTCGTTCAACAAGGAAAACAATGTTGCCATAATAGCACAAGCACGTTGATATGGACTTAATGCTAAAAAAAAGTTTTCCTTACTTATTTTATCAGAATTATTTATTAATCCAATTAAAATAGGATAATTCAAATTGATATTAAAATCTCTTCTGGCTAACCAAAGTTTGTTGACAATTTCATAATGATAATCTTTTGGTATCGCATCAAAGAACTCATTAAAAGACTCAATAATATCATCGCTACAACCTTCATTACTTTGGTCATTAATTATCTGAATAAAATTATTGTATACTTTTGAAATAAAAACATATTCATTTTCGTCAAAATGAAAATACAAATCAAAATATTTAGCACTTGCTACTCCGCAATTTAAAGAAATGTCCTTATATTCGTCTATCGATTCATAGTCAGGGCGTAAATCAACTTTGTTTAAGAATTTTTTTGCATTTGGAAAAATATTTGATGCAAAAGTCAATAATTCTGTTCCATAATTCTTCTCTACTTCTTCAAAATACTCTTTACCTTTTTTGTTAAATTCTTTTTTCTCGAAAGATGTTTTGAGTAAATTTATATTTACTTCAAAATCAAGACTTATATAATATTGAGCGTTGTTGTAGATTTCCTCATAAAAACCATTATTTTTAAATTTAATGATTTCTAACGCAAATAAATCCGGTTTATATAATTCGTTATTTAAAGAAAGAATTGGTGCCACCGAATTCAATATTCGTTTAAATTCTCTTAAATCAGATATTTTACTAGATAAATAATCAATTATGTATGAAAATTCTTTGTAGCTTTCTTTTTTTACACCATAAACTTCAAACAGCTTTGTTATACAATCATTTACTACTGTACGGAGTTTTTGCCGATTTAATTTAGTAATGCTTATTTCTTGTTGAATAATTTTTTCAATATACTTTTCATTTATATTTGAATTTTTATATAATAAGTCATTTACTCTTTCTTTGTCATAGGACAACACATATATTACTCTTTTTAAATCAAAAATAATATTTATAATCTTAAGAAGAAATATTATATTTTCTGAAGTTGCTCTATCTAAATTATCAATAAAAATAACAATAGTTTTATCGTTTTGTTCTAAATAGTCACAAATATGATTTTTCAACTTGTTGATGCCATCGTCTGAATCATTCTGCAAAAATACATTTCCAATAAAATTTCCTATTGGATTACTACTTTTGATTGTTTCGAAAAATGTATTCACAATAGCATTTAATGATGAACTGCTATAATTTATACCAGTACTTTTTAAAACTTTATCAAACAAAGCTATTAACAATGATTTTTGACTATTATATACCCATGGGTCAAAATCATTTATTACAATGAAATCATCAGAGGAGCTTTTTATAATTTTTCTTTTAACATTATTTATTATGGTTGTCTTTCCACTTCCCCAAGAACCTTCTAATCCTATAACAAAAGAAAAGGCAGTTCCCTTACACGCTTGAATAGATGTATATAATTTATTTATGATTATATCCCTATTAAACAAATCGTAATCAACATCTTTTTCTGCAAATAATATTGGATATTCATTAATTTTTATAATTTTATCAGATTCGATAAAATCTCTCAAATCATAGATATTTACGTTTTTAGTTTCACTATTATTTCCTTTTTGATTTATATAAAATCTATAAAAAAATAAAGCTATAGAAAAAAGTAACAGAATTAAAAGTATGATTGCTTTATATGATTTGTGTGGCGGTGTAACAAGAACTAGTATAAAATAAATTATAGTAAAAATAATAGTGAACACAATTAAACAATCAATTTCATTAATATTTTTTGCTTTAAATAAGTTTAAAATATGATTTTGAAGTACGTAAATTAAAACAAACATACAAATGCCTACTAAAACCGCAAAGAAAGGTACAGCCCCATGTTTGCTGATTATCTTGGACGGAAGGTTTATAAAATCCACTACTATTGCTATGGAAAATATGGCAATGTATAACTTTAAAGTTTTAACCACTTCTCCGTATTTGTAAAGTCTATTAAAGTATTCCACAATTTTACATCTCCTTGTTTTTGAACAAATTAATATTATCACAAAAACAAAACAACTGCAATCTGTTTAGAATCATTTTTACTGTCTATTTTTAAGAAAATATAAATCTTATTTTTTACTATATAATTCCCCACACATTCGACAAGGCCTCCTTTAATTTGTACAATGAAGCTACAAAATTAAAGGAGGCTATTTTTATGTCAAACAAAAATTCTATCAGTTACCGTCAGGTTGGCGATTATCTCATCCCGAACCTCATTGTCCCGCCCGAAGAAGCAAGTATCACCCTCGGTAAATGGGGTATGATGCACAAGAGCTATCTTGAAAAGCACAAGAAGGTGTTATTTACAACACTGCTTACCCAGGGTAAACTCTATCAGCACTGTGCTGAGGTTGAAGCTCAGGCTCGGGATATATTTGATACTCTTATTGAGCAGATGAAAGAGGCTGAGGGAGTCACAGAGCAGCTGAAAGAAGATAATCAGCTTGAGTGGGTGTGCCGTATGGAGAATATTGAGCAACGGGCAAGAGAAATTGTTTGCAGTGAACTTATCTATGTATAACCTAACAGCCACAGGAAGAAGTTTCCTGTGGCTGATGCTTTCTGTTGGTTTGTAAAATGTCGGTTTTTATATTATAATGTAAGCATAAAAAAGTTTTTCACTTTTTATGCAACCCTTTATCGACTTTTTCCGAGATAATTAGTAAACCCTGAATTATGCGAGGTAAAGAAAATGGAAGATAAAAAAATAATTGAACTGTTTTTTGCCCGGTCAGAAAAAGCCCTGACTGCCCTTGCCGATAAGTACGGCAAGCTGTGTATGAAGGTGGCTTTACATATTCTGGGCAGCCGTGAGGACAGCGAGGAATGTGTAAATGACTCTTATCTTGATGTGTGGAACACTGTACCGCCCAAGGAGCCTGACCCGCTTATGTCCTACATAGTTAAAATTGTGCGCTATAACTCCCTTGACTGCCTTGAGCACCGCTCGGCTAAAAAGCGCGGCGGCGGTGAGGCTACGGTTTCACTTGAAGACGTGGCACTGTTTATCGGTGAGAGTGAAACCCCTGAGGATATAGTTGAAAGGCAGTTTATAACAGACTGTGTCAATGACTTTTTAAGAACCCTGACCCCTGCCGACAGAATACTTTTTGTGAGAAAATTCTGGTTTTTTGACACCTATGAGGAGCTGTCAGAAATTTCAGGTATAAAGGTGGGCACGCTTAAATCAAAAATCAGCCGCATAAAAGAGAACCTGAGAGCTTATCTTTGTGAAAGGGGTGTTGCAGCGTGAAGAACCTTGAATTTTTATTTGCCATAAACGGCATTGACGATGAGTTTATCACAGAAGCCGCCGATGACGAAAAGCTGAAAGAGGCTTTTTGTGCTGAGTGGGGAGAGGAAGACGAGAGTGAGCAGACGGACAGCGACACCACCGCCGAGAAAAACGAGCACAAAAATAAAGCTGTTAAAAACATATGCAGAAAAAGCGCAAAAAGGCTGTTGCTTGTTGCTGTTATAAGTGCACTTGTTTTGGCTACGGGTATTGCTGTGTGTGGGAAGAAAATCAACGATTTGGATATACTCAAAAACTTTGGCGACAGGATGTTAGAAATGTTTGTTGGAGAAAAAGCAGAATATGAGGGAATTGAAATTATAAAAGCGGGAGATTATATAATCTATGAAAATGTAGAGGATTTTTTCGATAAGACAAATCTAAACATTATGTATCCTTCTGTCTTGCCCAACGAAATATATATAGAATTTATTCAAATTTCAGGAGCTTACGATCCTAACCTCAATTACAATCCTGAAGAAAGAGTAGTTTCCTTTGTTACTAATAAGGTCGGACCTTACAGTATCTCTGTTGACACATCTGATGGTGAGTTTGAATTAACAAAAGGTACTGAAATAATAGAAATAAACGGGATTGAATGCTATTTCACCAATACTCATACTCAATGCAGTTTTATTGTTGAGGATATATCATATTGCATCAAAGCACCCACATATGAAGATGTTGTAACCATTGTTTCGGGAATGAAAAAGTATGACGAATAAGTGAAAAGCCTATGTGACGAAAAAATCACATAGGTTTTTTCTTTTTTTCTGCAACCATTTGCCACTTTTTTCCGAAATTATCTTTATCGGACAAATGTTCTCAAACCGAACTAATGAGAAAAAAGGAGGCGATATGGAGAAAATATATGGATGAAAACCTAAACCACTCCCTCCGTCACACTGCGTGTGCCACCTCCCTCTCACCGCAGTTTCACTGCTGAGGGAGGCTAAAGAGGCTCCTTCTTTGAGGGAGCTGTCACGAAGTGACTGAGGGAGTAAAACAATCTATATCAAGAAAGGAAATCGAAAATATGAAATCAAAAAAATTATTATCCCTTTTATTGGCACTTATGATGATGTTATCAGTTGTGCCTATGTATGCAAGTGCGGCGGAGCCGATTGCATTGACAGAAGCAAATGTAACAGTTTGGCCGACAGCAAGCGGCGAGATATGGTTTGGTCAGAAATTAAGTGACGGCATTACACTTTCAGGTGGCGAAGTTCAGTATGACGGTGCCGTTGTTGAAGGTCGTTTTGAATTTGTAAATCCTGAATATATTCCCAATCGTGCAGGGGATGCAATAATGCTGAGTATAAAATTCGTTCCAGACAACTCAAATTTTTCTGGTTTTGAATTGCTTGATACAGATAAAGTTACAGGTATTATAAAAAAAGTTACTCCTGATATTGTTGAGTTACCTGTAGCCACAGATGTTGCCACTGCAGGCACTTTGCTTGGCAAATCGAAACTTTCTGGTGGACAACTGTACAATCCCTATGCACCTGAAGAAAGCACACTTTCAAAATTAACATGGGCGTGGGTTAACAGAAGAGAAGCTGTAAATAAAAGTGGTTATTATGAAGCTGTTATAGGTGCTGGAGGATATAATCAGGTCAAGGCAATGGTGTATGTGAGAATAGCAAGCGAAACACCTATAACCCAAATCGTATCTTTACCTACAATTTCTGATTTAACATATAATCCTAATATAACTTGGAAAGATGTTAAAATTAACGCCGGTAAGGCAGTTATCGAAAATGAAGATGGAACAAAAACAGAAGTTGCTGGAACTTTCTCTTTCACGAATGCTTGGTTAGACAAAACTCCTGCTATCGGAACATACAATGTGGGTGTATGTTTTACTCCTGACGATTTAACTGCTGCTTCTCCTTATAATATGTCAATACAAGCAACAGTCAACCCTGGAAAACTCGCATTCATTAACGAAGCAGGCACAGAAACTATCCCCGAAATCACCGTTCCCTACGGTCTTAAAATGAATGATGATATAGGTAACTACCTTAAATCTTACCTCAACACTTCAGCTTCCTTCAACTTCACAGAAACACAGTATTATAACGAATATATCCCTGTTGGTACACATGACCTTACAGTTAAGGCAAGCTGCAGTAACGCTAACTATGAAAGTGAAGCCGTTCTTCCCTTCAAGCTCACAGTAGAGCCGATTGAAACAGCAGTTACTGTTAAGTACGACATAAACAAGGATAACAAAAACACCTATGAAATTTATGTTGTTAAGGCTGATGTTGACGGTGCAAGACCTCAGGGCAATTTTGCAATTTATGTTGACGGTCAGCTTCTTAAAGACGGCGCAAAATACAGCGAGCACATTACATGGTCACCCGAAAAGAGCAAGGCATACACAGTTAAGGTTGTTTACACTCCCACAGCAAACGACCCCTGCCTTGTTGCTGACACAGAAATCACAGTTGATGCCAAGCTTTACAGAAACATCACAACCGTTAATACAAGCTCAGACGGTACAAAGCAGTTCCGTTGCGGCGAAAAGATTCAGGTAGCCGCAAATGTTCCCGAATTCAGCGGTTGGGTTATCACAGACGCAGCAGGCAACACAGTCGACCTCGGCGTTGATCTTAGTGCAAAATCAATTGAGCTTGCTGTTCCCGATTTTGATGTTAAACTCGAAGCAAAGGGCAAGACTTCATCCGGCTCAGATGGTCTCGGAAATATCTTTGATATGGACTTCGGCGACCTCAGCGAAGGTGACAGCGAATGGGCAATAATCAACATCATCAGAAACCTTATTGCAAAGTTCAAGTCCTTCCTTCAGCAGCTTATCGAAACCTTCCAGAGCATAGGCGACTGATAGAACCCTTCCACCGCTAACGCGGTCCCCCTTCCCTTTCAGGGACGGCAAGACAAGATAGAACCAATCCAACATATAGTTCTATTCTCCTTAGTGAAAGCACCAACAATCCCCGAACACTGACCGTTCGGGGATTTGGTGTATAATTACAAAAAAACGGAGGTAAATATGATACCCAAAGACGAAAAAGAAATTGTAAAGTGTCCAGTGTGCGACAAACGGATTTTTGATATAATCAAACGTCCAAGCGATGAAACAATAATTGAGCTGAAGTGCCATCGCTGCCGTAAGGTGTTGATATTCAAAATTAATAGCGAGGCTCAAAGCAATGAATAAAGATATTTTGCTCGAGCTTTTAGGCGCAGGCAAAGAACACTCTCTTGATGAGTACCGTGAATATCAATGTGCTGAATTTCGAGCCGAAGGGATAGAACAACTCAGCTACCAAAGGAGAAATCCTGAGGTAGCTGTAATAATTTTTGAAGTTTTTTCTGATTTCAGGAACAATTTGCACCTTGCTGTGTCGTTTAATATATAGAGGGATAAAAATTCAGAAAGGAGGTCAGAGAATGCCGATAATGTTAAAACGCAAAGACGGAAGCATAACACGCTTTCGCAATGCGGAATTTATCCCCGCCTTTTATATCCTGCCGAAATCCATAATTGACCTTTGCGGCACGGAATGTCAGGTGATTCCGAGAAACCCGAAGCTGCTTCTCGCTTCGTGGGAAGCAATAAAATTCGTGGAAAGCGACCTGTTTCTTGAAATCATAATGGATTCGTACCACTACCTGATATGGCCCTTTATGATGCCCGGTGAAAAGCGGGAAATCTATTCGGGGTACGAGCCGGCTTGGCGGCTGTCTTATGCAATACCTATGTGGCTGAAGGGCTTTACTGATGCCGGGTATCTGCCAACGGCAAAGGAGTTCTTGCAGAATGCTCCCTATGCCAAAATCGGGTATGTGAGTGAAGAAGAGTTGTCAGCCGTCCTGAGTGTTGTGGTACCGAGGGTAATGGCAGAAAACAACCTGCAACCGATAATTGACATTGCAAAGAAATACCGTTGCTTTGAGGACTTTGACTACCACAGCAGCCGACAGAAAACCGACTTCTACCGACAATGGTATCACACCCGTACAAAGCACCCGTTGATTTCCCTTGAATGCTTTATGGAAGACTACGCCGAAAGTCACGACGGCGAGGAATGGGAAATTCACGATGAAACGCAGGA
>JAZSHL010000118.1:0-5931 GCA_045533205.1 Acutalibacteraceae bacterium
CAATGGCAATGTACACAATCTCATGAGGATAGACTATGCAAATGTCCTTGCTGCAAGTAGTCACCGGGATGCCGGGAGAAAGGTCGCAGTTTGTGCTGTCGTTTACGGGTACAAACAAGCCGTCGCAGCCGTAATATGTAATCGGGATGCACGCCAGATCGTTATCTGACAGCAGCTGAGTTATTTCATCTTTTGTTTTTGGTTGTCCGATTTCTTTCACTTCCATAGTTACTTTTCCTTAAAATAAAATTTGTCTTATATAGTTAAAGTGCCGTTAAACGGAAAAAGTAACACCGTTTTTCAAAAAAATATCGAACTTTGTCGAAATGCACAATCAAGACTGCATATAGTTTATGCACTATAACAACAAAAGCCTCGTGGTTAAGCAGATTAACTGCAATCCAACGAGGCAATTATTATTTCATATTATTACAGCTACCTCAGGATTTCTCCTTTGGTAGCTGAGTTTTATACCTTTATCATCAATTCCGTTTCGAACTGCTTTTCTTCTTCGTGATATTTATATTTCAGTTCGCCGTCATATTTTTTCAGCACCTTGCCGATGCTTTTTGTTCCCCAACCGTGATTTTTGCCTATCTTCTTTGTTTTCGGTGTACCATCCTTGTCAAATTCAGGCGGAATGTCGCAGGAATTTTTAATGTTGACTATCAGGAAGTGGTCGTTGATTCTTACGGCGTTGAAGCTGACATGATGTATTTCGCTTTTCAGAGCACTTTCGGCGGCATTTTCAAGCAGATTATCAATAAGTGCAGTAAGGTCCACCTCGTTAATGAAATCATCGGGGACACTTTTTGCTTCTGCGGTGAAGGAAATCCCCAAGTCTTTGCATTTTATGTCATAGCGGTTGATTATAACATCAAGTATCCTGTTGCCACTGAAACGAATTCTGTCATCAAGACCGAAATCGGCTCTTATTGTGTCGATGTATCTTGTAACACCCTCGCTGTCACCCTTTTGTGCAGCAGCTTCAATGCTCACAAGGTGGCGTTTTATATCGTGAATGAGAATGCTTCGGTTTTCGTATTGATTCATCAGCATTTCATAATAGTCAATGCGGGCTTTGTTTTTGATATTGTCAATCTGCAAAAACAGGTTTTCGCTGTTGCTTCTCTGAACAAAATCATAAACAGCAAAAACAACTATGTTGGCAAGAAGAAGCATCATTGAGCACAACGTCATCCATCGGCTGTATGTTTCATCAAATCTGTGATTTATTTCGGAATAAAACAAAAAGTGAAGAATAACTACTGTTGCTAACGGCAAGACCCCTAAAGCTATCAAAAATCTGTCAGTTTCCTGTGACCTTTCCTTGTTAAGAAAAACTTTTGCAACAACAAAAGCTAAAAGGAAAAATACAAGTTTATTCAAACCGCCTATTCCAAAATAAATTAAAGGATCATCTCTATAATCAGACACATTTATTTGAAGTATTAGGGAGGAAAAATAAGCCACACCAAGCTCTGCCACAAGCATAAAGGCTGTTAGTATACCTGACAAAAATACGGCAGTTTTCAGTTTCATCATATAACAGAACCAAGCAATGAAAACAGTTCCGCAAAAGAATGTGATAAGGTTAAGTATAGGTAGTTCAATAAAACTTACGGCAAAATTAACGACAATAACCGCAGGGTAGGTGATGTGGACTCTGTAATCCCAGTAGTCAGGCTCCTGCTTTCTGTTATATGAGTTCTCAAAGAAAATAAAGCAAGTAATGCCCTCAAAAACCAGCATAATCAAATATATTATATGAAACATATTACATCACCCATCCTGACCGCTTGTTGCCTTAAGATAAGCATAAAATTCTTTTTTAAAGCTTATATAAAACCGTCTTGAGCAAAAGACTTTATACTTTTTGCCCTGACTTTGCAGCGTAACTGTGGACTTATCAAAGCCTACAACATATCTGAGATTTACAATATAGCTTTTGTGTACCTGTGAAAAAAGCTGAGGGTTAAGATTTTTCTTCCACCACTCCATATTTTTTCTTGTTTCAATTTCCCCCTGACGGGTGCAAAGGGTAACATTGCGGTTATCAATATAAAGATAAAGAATATCAGCAGAGCTGACTTTTATCACACCGTCTTCACCCTTGAAAACAACGGGCTGTGCAATCTGAAAGTATTTATTGGTTGCTGCCGTCAGGCTGTTTATAAACCTTACTTTTTCAATAGGCTTTGAAAGGTAACGGTAGACACTTATTTCCATTGCATCATCAAGGTACTGATGATAGGTTGTGACAATGAGAATAATAGCGTTTTCATTTCGCTGCTGCACATGCTTTGCACAGACAAGACCGTTCATTCCGGTCATTTCGATGTCTATGAATGCTATGTCAAAGATGAGATTTGATAAAACAAGCTCTTCACCGCTTGAAAACAAATGCAGTTCAAAGCTTTGTTCTTTTTCTGCCATAAATTCTGTTACATAGTCCTTGATTTCGTCAAGGATTTTTTTATCGTCATCCACAATTGCAATTCTCATTTCATCAGCTCCTTTCTTGTGCTCCCTCCGTCACACTTCGTGTGCCACCTCCCTCTCACCGCAACTGCGTTGCTGAGGGAGGCAAGTCTAGGCTCCCTGATGAGGGAGCTGGATTTTGCGTAGCAAAAGACTGAGGGAGTCTCCCTCACTCAAACACCTGTAAAGGCTTACCTGTTCTTTCACTTACTATCTTATCAATTCGTAAGCACACACCCTCAAAATTGGTGTTAACATCATAATTAGAAAAGCGTATGACTTCAAGATTAAATTCTTTTAATATTGCTGTTCGTTCTCTGTCGTATGCTTCACCCTGATCTGTGTAATGCTGTGAACCGTCAATTTCAATTATAAGTTTAGCTTCGTGACAATAAAAATCTGCAATAAAGGATTTTATAGCTTTCTGTCTTTGAAATCTTATCGGATACATACGAAGGAAATCGTACCACAGATGTTTTTCTTGCGGCGTCATATTTTTTCGCAGTTTTTTAGCAAATGGGATAAGTTCCTGCTTATATGGCAATGACATATAATTCCTCCTTTTTGTACTCCCTCCGTCACACTTCGTGTGCCACCTCCCTCAAGGAGGGAGGCAAGTCTCGGCTCCCTCTTCGAGGGAGCTGTCAGCTTTGCTGACTGAGGGAGTCCCACCAACATTATACCACACCCTCAGCCGCCTTTTCAACCGCCGTGAACACCCTGCACTGTGCATGTTTTGCAAATTTTGATACCAGTTTTGCAAAATCCCACAAATGAAAAAAACATTATGTTAATATCCGTTTAAGAATCCATTTTTGCAAAGGAGATGATAGCGGCTGGATAACAATTCAATACTCCCTCCGTTTGCGGCGAAAGGTCGCAATTATCTCCCTCACGGAGAGAGCAAAAACAAACGAGGGAGTAACAATTTATTTCAAGAAAGGAAAACGAAAATATGAAAACAAAGAAATTATTATCCATTTTATTGGCACTTATGATGATGCTGTCAGTTGTGCCTATGTATGCAAGTGCGGCAGAAACTCTCAAAGCGGCTAATGTGGAAACATATCCGACTTTGTCTTACAAAAACACTGACGGAAAAATGTATTATGGTCAGTCGCTTGAAGAGGCTCTTGTCATAAATGACGATGAAGTTGTAAAAGATGCCGCCGGCAATCAGGTTGCAGGACATTTTGAGTTTAGAAAACCTGAATATATGCCGGTTCCTGGTACAGATTATAAGTTGGATATTAAATTTATCCCTGATGATACAGAAGCTTATTCATCATTTACTAAACTCAAAAGCTCTCTTATTTATTCCGTTGAAGCAGTTGCTCTTGTTCCTGTAGACACAAATGACACCACTCCTGTTGCAACAGAAGTTGAAGCAGGTGCACTTCTTTCAACTTCAATTCTTTCGGGTGCAAAATACACTAATCCCTATAACGCCAATGAACCAAATATCGCTTCAAGAGAATGGGAATGGTGTGCCCCAACAACAGTTGTAAATGAAAGCGGATATTATGAAGCAATGCTTGTACCTGCAGGATATGATAAAATAACAGCACAGGTTTATGTTCGCATTGCAGGCGAAATCCCCGAAACAACAATAGCAGAGGTTCCCACAGTTGACACACAGACCTATGACGGCGTTACCACTTGGGGTGATGTTGAACTCAAAGGCGGTAAAGCTGTATTAAAGATTGAAGGCACAGAGGTTGCAGGTACTTTTGCTGTTACAGATTATTGGAAAACAAGAACAGTAAACCCCGGTTCTTATGAAATTGATGTTGTTTTCACTCCTGCTGACCCCGAAGCAGCATTACCTTATTCACTCAAAATCCCCGTAACCGTCAATAAAGGACAAATCAAATTCGTTGATGAAAACGGCAACGAAGTAGTTCCCGAAATCACAGTTCCCTATGGAACAAAATTCTATGATGTTGTTCGTCTTCTTCAGCCCTATGTTAAGGGTGCAGAATATACTGCTCTTTCATTAGGCGACCTTGAATACAAAGAATGCGAAAATGGTACTTTTACAGTAACAGCATCAGCTCCTTCGGATGTGGAACACTATGAAACAACCGAGCTTTCCTTTAAGGTTATTGTTGAGCCTAAGACACTCAACGCTAAAATCGGCGACGGTGTTGACGGATACTATGTTGTTGACAGTTCAGCAGTATATGCTGTTAAGGGCACATTTGATGTTTATGTGAATGACGAGCTCATTGCAAGCGATGTTGCATACAACAGCGGCAAAGTTAAATGGGAAGCAACCGAAAACGGCACATACACAATGAAGTGGGTATATAACCCCGTTGAAAACGATAACTTTATCATTAACGATGTAACCACAACAATGAATGTTATCTTCCCCAACACAATCACATATAGCGGTCTGAGTGCATACATCCTCGGCGCTAACGGCAAGAGCGAGCTCTGTGAAACAACCGAAAGAAAACAGGGCGACTCCATTACAATCGGTACAGGTATGGCACAGGAGAATTTCGGTGCTTGGATAATCACCGACGCAAACGGCAACACAGTTGACCTCGGCATAACTGACCTCACCGCAACTGAAATCACCTTCACAATGCCCGATTATGACATCAATATCACATACAAAACTGCACTTGACCTTGCCGCAGAAAACTGTGACCACCTCTGCCACAGCGACAATCCTCTTTTCCAGATGCTTTGGAAGGTTCTCACATTTATTTTCAGACTCTTTGATGTTCAGCAGTATTGCGATTGCGGCAACCTGCACTATGATGCACCCCTTTTCGGTTAATGAATAATAACGAATTTAAGTTAAGTTCATTTTCATAATTGCACACCACGGCGGCAGTCGTGTCGGAAACACACTGCCACCCGTGCAAAACAAAGAAATAGAACGCTCCAACACACAGTTCTATTCTCCTTAGTGAAAGCACCCTGGGGTGACAGAACCCGAACAGAATATGCCAAAGAATGTCTGCGTTCACGCACCTTTGTGCATTTTTTGTCTTGAAATACGACAGTATTCCTGCAACAAAGAAATACCCAAAATGCACGCAAACGCAGACATTTTTGGTTCTGTGAAGTTTTCGGCGAGAATATTTTTTCTGTATCAAGGCAGAGAATCTTAAAAAGGCTAACGCCTTTTAAGATTTGATAACAAAGATACAGGGAAAATAGACCGCCGAAAACCATATTATGCTCGAGCTCTGTCACCCCTGATCCCCGGACACTGACCGTTCGGGGATTTGGTGTATAATGAAGAAATACGGAGGTTGAAATGACAAGCACAAAGGAAACAATAAAATGCCCGATATGTCAAAAACGCATCTTTGACATCGTAAAGCACCCTGCAGATGAAGCCGTTATTGAAATCAAATGCCCCCACTGCAGACAAGTGGTAACCATAAGCCTGAAAAAGTAAACACAGGGATATGCGGAAAAAGCCGTATA
>JAZSHL010000105.1:0-6488 GCA_045533205.1 Acutalibacteraceae bacterium
CGCCTGATGTCAACAAAAAGGGCGCTTTGCTTACTTTGGCGCTCGAATGAGCCAAAGTAAGTGCCCAAGCGGCACGAGCGAAACAAGGTGAATTCGGAATTACCCCCTCAGCTGTCTTTGATGAATAAAAGCAGGGACGGCACATGGGCCGTCCCAACAATAAAATCGTTTCATTATACTATCAGATAGTAGTTATCAATATCCACATATCTTCCGAATTTCAGCCCGACCTCTTTAATAGTGCCGCAGAAGGTGAAGCCGAATTTTTCGTGAAGACGGCAGGACGCTGCATTTCCACTTGTGATAACCGACACAACCGTATGTATGCTTTCATCCTCTTTTGCAAGACGGAGAATTTCTTCCATCAAAGCTGTGCCCACGCCCATTTGCCTGTGTACTGGTGACACATAAACAGAAAGCTCCACCGTTGACTTATAAGCCTCTTTTGCACGGTAGGAAGAAAGGGTTGCATAGCCGGCAATCTCATTTTCGATTTCAGCCACAATCAGTGGGTGATTTTCAACGTTGTGGTTGTCGTACCACTCTTCCCAGTCCGAAAGGGTCTTTTTGTTGATATCAAGTGTCGCAACACCGTTTTCAACCTCGTAGTTATAAATATCAAGAAGAGCAGGAATATCCTGCCTTGTAGGTTTTCTTATCATCATAATGTGTCCTTTAACAAAACAACTCCCCAACCGCAAAGGTTGAGGAGTCAGGATTTTCTGAAGAATTATTCTTCGATTTCTTCCTCTTCTTCGATTTCGAATTCGAGAACTGCGCCGCAGCAGGGACATTCAACTTCGCCTGCTTCGTCAATTTCGTCAAAACCGATGCAAACATTTTCGTTGCAAGCGGGGCATTCAACTTCAATGCAATCGTCATCGCAGCAGCAATCACAGTCGTCATCGTCGCAGCAGCAATCGCAATCATCGTCGTCAAAGCATTCATAAACGAATTCTTCAACATCACCGAGATCTTCGTCAAGCTCTTCAACGTAGTCCTGGATGTCTGCAAGATCCTCGTCGATATCGCTCAGATCTGATGCGATTTCGTCAAGAGCATCTATAATAGCGGCAAACATTTTGCCTTCCTTCTTATCTTCATCAATGTCAAGACCTTCCATGAGGCCTCTTAAATAAGCAACTTTTTCTGATACTGACATTTTAGTATCTCCTTTCTGAAATTAGTCAGCCTTTGAACGGCCGAGATATTCACCTGTTCTGGTGTCGATCTGGATGTATTCGCCCTCGTCAATGAAAAGGGGAACCTTAACCTCTGCACCTGTTTCAAGAGTTGCAGGTTTTGTTGTGTTTGTAGCTGTGTTGCCTGCAAAGCCGGGATCGGTCTTTGTAACCTGAAGGTCAACAAAGTTCGGGGGTTCAACACCGAAAACATTGCCCTTGTAGGAAAGAATCTTACAGGTCATGTTTTCCTTAACAAACTTGAAGTTGTCTGAAAGCTCACTTTCATTGATGGGAACAAGCTCATATGTTTCGGGGTCCATGAAGTAGTAAAGACCGCCGTCGCTGTATGAATATTCCATATCCTTTCTTTCAACGAAAGCTGTGGGGAACTTTTCACTGGGGTTGAATGTACGTTCAATAACTGAACCTGTGATAACGTTCTTAACCTTTGCACGGACAAAAGCTGCGCCTTTGCCGGGCTTTACGTGCTGAAATTCAACAATCTGAAGAACGTTGCCGTCCATTTCAAATGTAACGCCGTTTCTGAAATCGCCTGCTGATACCATTTTTATATTCCTCCGAATAAAAAAGATTTATTTTATACTCACTTATTCTATACTAAAACTCCGTATTTTTCAAGTCTTTTTTTGAAATCCGACTCCAAATCCTTGCCTTTAAATGTATTTTCTTACAAATTTCATAAATTATCCCTCATATACTTCAGTTTTATTAAGTTTTATGATATAATCAGTCTGCAAAGTAAAGGATGTGATAAATGTTGAAAAAATATATTCCGATAATAATAGTTGTGTGCGTCGTGCTTTTCACGCTGATTGCCTGCTCTCCGGCAAAGGATGAACCCGCCACAACCGAAAACATCACCACAACAGCAGACAACACAGTGCGCGTCACCTTCCCCGAGGGATACACAGCAAAACAGATTGCCGAAAAGCTGGAAGAAAACGGAGTATGCTCTGCATCTGACTTCATGGCTGAAATCAAGGGCGAAACTGTATATGCACTTACATGGTCGTTTATTCCCGGTATTGCAAGTCCCGAAAACAGAGCATTCACTCTTGAAGGCTATATTTTTCCCGACACCTATGAATTTTACAAGGGTGAAAGCGCTGCTTCTGCTCTTTCACGTTTTCTTAAAAATGCCGAAAGCAAGCTGACCGAGGCATATGCCGCAAGAGCTGAGGAGCTGGGCTTCACTCTGGACGAAATCATAACCCTTGCTTCAATCATTCAGGAGGAGGCGGGCGACCCCAAGGAAATGCCGAAGGTTTCCTCCGTGCTTCACAACCGTATCAAAAGCCCGGATTACGGCAAGCTTCAGTGCGATGTCACAATCAACTATGTCAGAGATTGCATAACCGACTCCCCATATTTAGAGGGCGACACGGAAAAATTCAAGGAGCTTTATAACACATACAAATGCACAGGGCTTCCTGCAGGGCCCATATGCAACCCCGGTGTGGATGCAATTGAAGCTGCACTTTATCCGGAGGACACCAACTATTTCTTCTTCGTCACCGATGAGGAATGGAATTATTATTACTCCGAAACCTATGCTGAGCACAGACAAAGATGCAAAGAGGTCGGCCTTGTCGGCTGATAACAAAAGCCTGTCGGAAAATCCGACAGGCTTATTTCATTATTTGTTTTCAAAAATTTCGTTGTATCTTTTGATTGACTCTTCAATGATGCGTCTTGCTTCATCGGGGCCTTTTGCTTCATCGATAACAGTAGTCTTGTTTTCGAGCATCTTGTAAACGGAGAAGAAGTGTATCATTTCTTCAAATATATGCTTTGGCAGCTGACTGATGTCGGTATAGCTGTTATATGTGGGGTCACCTGTGTGAATTGCAATGATTTTGTCATCGGGGTAATCATTGTCAAGCATAGATATAACACCGATGGGATAACACTCAACAAGAGCCATGGGCTCAATCATTTCAGAGCAGAGAACGAGCACGTCAAGAGGGTCGTTATCCAGAGCATATGTGCGGGGAATAAAGCCGTAGTTTGCGGGATAGTGGGTTGATGTGTGAAGAACTCTGTCAAGGCGCAGAAGACCTGTCTGCTTGTCAAGCTCATATTTCATCTTGCTGCCCTTGCTGATTTCAATAACGGCGTCGAAGCGGTCCACATCAATTCTCTGAGGGTTAATGTCATGCCATATATTCATAATTATTCCTCCCTTTGTTATTACTGTTACATAATATCACAACAAAAATGAATTATCAACCTGAAAATACATCTTTGAAAAAGAATGATTAAGTTTTTTCGAAAAGCTCTTGACAATACACTTCGATTGTGATAATATACTTTGGCAACAAAAAAGCAATGCGCTGTTAGCTCAGCTGGATAGAGTGTCTGGCTACGGACCAGAAGGTCAGGGGTTCGAATCCCTTACAGCGCGCCACAGGAAAACGAGGTTCTACGAGAGTAGAACCCTTTTCTTTTTACTTGACAAAAATTCAAGAAGTATTTATATTGGTTTATATAACATTGAATTTTACGGAGGATTCACACAGATGAAATCCGTAAAACTCAAACAACGAGGTGACCACATGATTTTCCGAACGCCCTCATACTACGACGCCTTTCACTGCACTGCCGACAAATGCTCCGACAACTGCTGCATCGGCTGGGAAATTGACATTGACCCGGACACTGCCGCCTATTATAATTCAGTCGAAGGCGACTTCGGCAAAAGGCTGAAAGAAAATATCTCTGCCGAAAATTCCTTTATTCTCAAGGGTGAAAGATGTCCCTTTCTGAATGAAAACAACCTTTGTGATATCATAATCAACTGCGGAGAAAACCGCCTTTGTCAGATATGCTCTGACCACCCCAGATATTTTGAATGGTACGGCTCACTGAAGGAGGGCGGAATAGGTCTTTCCTGCGAGGAAGGTGCAAGGCTGATTCTCACAAGTGACAATCCTGCAGTTACTGAAAGCAATATTTCCGAATACGAAGAAGAAATTGACGAAGAGCTTCTTTCATTTCTTCTTTCGGCACGTGAAAACCTGTTTGATATTCTGAACAGTGATTTACCATTGAAGGATAAGCTTATCCGCATTCTTGACAGTGCAGAAAAGCTTCAGTTCACTATTGACAATCCGCACCTCGGTGATCAATTATTCGTTTGTGATTCCACCCCGTCGGACAGTCAGTCTTTTCACGATATCCTTTCTCTGTTTTCCGACTTTGAGCCGATTGACGAAGGCTGGACACAGGAATGTCACAGCCTCATGAAAGAAGAAAGCTTTTCTCTTTTCTTCACAGAAACAGAAGAAAAATATGCAGTCAATCTTTTGCGATACTTTGTCTGGCGTTATTTTCTCAAGGGTGTTTTCGATGAAGAAATTCTCTCAAAACTTAAGTTTGCTGTTGTATCTCTTCTTGTTATCAAGGCGATGACAAAAGAAAACGGCAGCCTTTCTGCATGGATAGAAAAAAGCAAGCTGTACTCCAAGCAGATGGAATACAGCGAAGAAAACAGAGAGCTGTTTTTTGACTATACATACGAAAAGCAGTGCCTTTCAACCGGAAACATCAAAGCTCTTATAAACCCCTGACAAAAATGTATCGGTCATAATTGACCGATACATTTTTTATCATTCAATAATTCTGCCGTCTGTTGACACTGTCACAACCTGCCAGGGAATAAACTTTCCGCTGTTCATGAGTGCTCTTTTCACTGCATTTTCAATTCCTCCGCAGCAGGGCACCTCCATACGGACAATCTTTACGCTTCTGATGTTATTGTTCCTGATAATCGCCGTCAGCTTTTCTGCATAGTCCCCTTCATCAAGCTTTGGACAGCCGATAAGCGTGATGTGATTTTTTATGAAATCGTTGTGGAAGTTACCGTATGCAAAGGCGGTGCAGTCGGCGGCAACAAGCAGATTCGCATTTTCAAAATAGGGCGCATTCACAGGCACGAGCTTAATCTGCACAGGCCACTGACGCAGCTGACTTGATATGGGAGCACTTGCAGTTACACTGCAGGAAGTTTCCTCTCTTCTGATAGTCTTTGCCATCTTTCCCGGGCAGCCGCAGGGAAGACTGTCAGCCTTGCCCTTCTCTTTTTCAGCCTTTGCCTTCAGAACAGCTTCTTCATCATAGGCAGGTGCTTCTCTTTCCTCAAAGGAAATTGCATTTGTCGGGCAGGCAGGAAGACAATCTCCGAGGCCGTCACAATAGTCTTCTCTTGTGAGCTTTGCCTTCCCGTCAATCATCTCAATTGCACCTTCATGACAGGCAGCAGCACAAAGTCCGCAGCCGTTGCATTTTTCTTCATCTATTTTAATTATTTTTCTGATCATTTTTATTTTTCCTCCTTGAATATTGTGGCTTTATTGTAGTATAATCAAAGCATAAAGTATGTTGAAAATTCAACAAAAGGAGAAAAACATGAAAAAATATCTGGAAGTTCTTGAACGATCTTCTTTATTTGACGGCATCTCTTCTGAAAACCTGATTGCAATGCTTTCCTGCCTCGGAGGAAAAAAAGAAAGCTACAGAAAAAAAGAGACTATTCTGTCCGAAGGAAGCAGTGTGGGTCAGATCGGTATTGTTCTTTCAGGTGCAGTGCAGATTGAAATGAATGACTACTACGGCAACCGAAGTATAATCGGCAGTGCCCTGCCCTCAGAGCTTTTTGCAGAGGCCTTTGCCTGTGCAGATTTAGAGGCCATGCCTGTCAGCGTTGTTGCCGCACAAGACAGTGATATCCTTTTCATTGATCAGAGCCGTATCACCTCTCCCTGCTGTAACGCCTGCGATTTTCACCGCCGCATAATTTATAACCTTCTGAAAATTGTTGCAAAAAAGAATCTGATTCTTCACCGCAATGCACAGATAACATCAAAGCGCACAACAAGAGAAAAGCTGACAGCATATCTTATGAGCGAAGCCAAAAGTCAGGGCAGCCGAAGCTTTCTCATTCCCTTTGACCGTCAGGAGCTTGCAGATTTTCTGCAGGTTGACAGAAGCGGACTTTCGGCAGAAATCAGCAAAATGAAAAAAGAGGGAGTCATAGATTGCAAAAAGAATAAATTCACCTTGCTGTGATGCAAAAAAGGGGCTGTAAAAAAAGTGCAGACCGCATAAAGCAAGATAGATAGAGGGTTTCTTTCGGTTTAACCGCCAAAGAAACCCTTTAAAAGTATAAAAATCATTACAAACAGACAAAAACTGCGTTTTTGTGTTTTATGCTATAAACAAACCTCGCCCTCGGAGTACCTTCGTACGCCGTCGGGTAACCCCAAATAAAGCTTTTAGCTTTAT
>JAZSHL010000121.1:0-3757 GCA_045533205.1 Acutalibacteraceae bacterium
GAGCCCGATGCCGGCTTAGGTAACGGCGGTCTCGGCAGACTTGCAGCCTGCTACCTTGACGGCCTTGCAACCCAGGGCTATTACGGTATGGGCTACAGTATCCTTTACGAATGCGGCATTTTCAAGCAGAAGCTTGTTGACGGCTGGCAGACAGAGCTTCCCGACTTCTGGCTCCCCGGCGGTGAAGTATGGCTCAAGGCAAGAGAAAAGGACACCGTTGAAGTTAAGTTCGGCGGTGAAATTGTTGACATCTGGGACACACATTATCACAGTGTTGAGCACAGAAATGCTCAGACCATCGTCGCAGTTCCCTATGACATGTGTGTCAGCGGTAAGGACGGCAAGGGTATTTCAATTCTCCGTTTGTGGAAGAGCGAGGCTCCCTCACTTGACATGAGACTTTTTGACCAGGGTCAGTACATGAAGGCTATGGAGCAGCAGGCAATGGCTGAGGTTATCAGTAAAATCCTCTATCCCTCCGATAATCACTATGAGGGTAAGAGCCTTCGCCTCAAGCAGCAGTATTTCCTTGTTTCTGCATCGGTTCAGGATATCGTGTCAAGACATCTCCGACACTTCAAGACAATGGAAAACTTCGGCGAAAAGAATGCAGTTCATATCAACGATACCCACCCCACCCTTGCAATTCCCGAGCTTATGCGTATTCTTCTTGACGAATGCGGCTACGGCTGGGACGATGCATGGAGAATCGTTACAAAAGCAACTGCTTACACAAACCACACAGTTATGAAGGAAGCTCTCGAATGCTGGCCCGAAGACCTGTTCAAATCTCTCCTTCCCAGAATTTATCAGATAGTTAAGGAAATCGACAACAGATACCGTGCTCACATCTGGGAAATGACCCACGACGCAGGTAAGGTTGAGTCAATGGCTGTCACATCAGGCGGCGTTATCAGAATGGCAAACCTCTGTGTTGCCGCTTGTCACAGTGTCAACGGCGTTTCTGCCCTTCACTCACAGATTCTCAAGGACACAATCTTCAACGATTACTACAACATGACTCCCGACAAGTTCAAGAATGTCACAAACGGTATCGCCCACAGACGTTGGCTCTGCCAGGCAAATCCCCGCCTTTCCGACTATATCACAGAGCTTATCGGTAACGGCTTTGTCTATGATGCAGACGAGCTTAAAAAGCTTGAAAAGTTTGCAGACGACAAAAAGGTTCTTGCAAAATTTGAAGAGATCAAGAAAGAAAACAAAAAGAGACTTTGTGCTCTTGTCAAGAAAAAGACAGGCGTTGTGCTTGACCCCGAATCAATCTTTGACGTGCAGGTAAAGCGTCTGCACGAATACAAGCGTCAGCACCTGAATGCACTTCAGATTATCGCAAGATATCTCGAAATCAAGGACAATCCCGACGGAGATTATGTTCCTCACACATATATTTTCGGTGCAAAGGCAGCTTCAGGCTACTTCGTTGCAAAGAAGATTATTGAAATGAGCTGCGCTCCCAGTGCTCTTGACAACAACGATCCTGACATGAGAGGCAGACTCAAGGTTGTATATCTTGAGGACTACAACGTCACAATGGCTGAAACACTTATGCCCGCAGCTGACATCAGCGAACAGATTTCTCTTGCAGGCACAGAAGCCAGCGGTACCGGTAACATGAAGTTCATGATCAACGGTGCACTCACTCTCGGTACCCTTGACGGTGCAAACGTTGAAATCAATGAAGCTGTCGGCAACGACAATATGTTCCTTTTCGGCATGACAACTCCGGAGGTCAACGACCTCAAGAGAAGAGGCTATCAGCCTATCAACTATTTCAACAACAACGCAGAGCTTCGCAGAGTTGTTGAGTTTATCCAGAGAGGCTTCAGCGGAAAGCAGTTCCCCGAAATCGGCAACACCATCATCCGTCACGACCCCTATATGGTGCTGGCTGACTTTGTTTCATACAGACAGGCACAAAAGAAGATTGACGAAGTCTGGAAGGACAGAGAAAAGTGGAACAGAATGAGCCTTATGAACGTTGCAGGCGCAGGCCGCTTTGCTGCTGACCGTGCAATCAACGATTATGCAAGAGATATCTGGCACACAGGAACAATCAGATAAATGCAGGCATTTATCTGAGAGTTGAGGATAAAAACAAACAAGGGGATGTAAAAAAACTCGTTTTTTTACATCCCCTTTTCAGGGGCTAGGAAAAAATGCGCAGAATGAACAAACTGAGCCCAAATAAAGCTAAAAGCTTTATTTGGGGTTACCCGACGGCGTACGAAGGTACTCCGAGGGCGAGGTTTGTTTATAGCATAAAACACAAAAACGTAGTTTTTGTCTGTTTGTAATGATTTTTATACTTTTAAAGGGTTTCTTTGGCGGTTAAAACCGAAAGAAACCCTCTATCTATCTTGCTTTATGCGGTCTGCACTTTTTTTACAGCCCCTTATTTTTTGTTAAGCTGTCAATTGTCTTTGCTTTCCGATATATGCTTTGCCCTGAAAGCTTCAAGGTCCGTCATCTCAGGGAAATTCAGTCCTCCACATCAAAGCGCTTCCAGAAATTGATTCCCCACGGGTGCTTCTGCTCTTCCCATTCGTCACGGTGCTTCAGAAGTCTGTTTCGCATCTGTATAACCTTTTCCCTGTAGCCGTCGGCTGCTGCAAGGTTATTAATTTCCCACGGATCAGCTTTGATATCATAAAGGAAGGTCCATTTGTCCTCTTTTGTATCACCGTTGCGATATTCAATCAGCTTGTAGTTTTCATCCTTTACGCCACGGATAAACTCATCGAAGATAAGATACATTTCATCTCTGAAGCTCTGTCCGCCGCTACCGCCAAGAAGCTGCGCAAAGCTCTTGCCCTCAACGGAATCAGGAATTTCAATGCCTGCCTTTTCGCAAAGGGTTGCAAAGATATCATAAAGGTAAACATAGGCTTCGTTTTTCACATTTTTCTCAATGCCCGGCCCCGCAAAAATCAAGGGTATGCGCACGCCGTGCTCATATATATCCTCCTTGCCGAGCCAGCCGTGCTGACCGACTGCAAGACCGTTGTCACCTGTAAAGACCACTATTGTGTTTTCCTCTTCGCCTGATTCGTGCAGCGCATCAAGAAGTCTTCCTATTTCATAATCCAGATGGGTTATCATTGCAAAATATTCTGCAATGTGATTTCTGATTTCCCTTTCATCTCTCGGATATGCTGCAAGATGCTCGTCACGGTGCACCATAAGAGGATAATTTGTGTCAATAACATGCTGAAAATTAGGTGGCAGCTTTATCTTTTCAGGATCATACATTTTCCGGAATTCATCAGGCATTGTCCTCGGATCATGAGGCGCAAGGTATGCAAGATACATAAAAAAGGGCTTTTCTTTGCCTGCGTTTTTCTGCAGCAGCTCAATTGCGGCATCTGTCAGCATTGTGCTCGAGTGTCTGCCCGGATCAAACTCATCGCAATGCTGCGACTGAGGGTGATTATCCTTGTAAAAATCCACAACAAAATTTATAACATTATCATACTTGCCCGTGGGATCATATCTGCACGTAGGCACATTCCAATGGTCCCACATTCCGCCGAAGAAAATCTTTGCGCCCTGAGTGAAGCTGCGTGCATATGCAGGACATCCGTTGTGCCATTTGCCCAGACCGATTGTTTCATAGCCGTTGTTCTTAAAAGTTTCGGCAATGGTTTTATGGTTTTCGGGAATATTTCCGCCAAGCTCCTCAAGGTGAAAGGGATTTCTGCCTGAGAGAATCATCGCACGGCTGGGCATACAGACGGCA
>JAZSHL010000058.1:0-6592 GCA_045533205.1 Acutalibacteraceae bacterium
AGCACTCGCAAAGGCAGAAGCACTTGACAAGAACCTTCCCGCTGATGTAACAACAGTTGACGGCAAGGAAATTGAGGGCGGTCAGGATACAATCGATGCTCTTGTAGCAGAGCTTGAAGAGGTCGTTGCTGATACAAATGCAGGTATCGCTGACGGCTCACTTGTGAAGCCAGATTACACAGAGGTTGATAAGGACCTTGCCGATGCAAAGGATAAGGCTGAAAACAATGATGTAATCGACAGCGTCAATAAGGACATCAAAGATATCGAAGATAAACTTAACGATCTTAAGGAAGATCCCGCAACAAACAAGGCTGAGCATCAGGACGATGTTGATGCACTTGAAAAACAGCTTGAAGATATCATCGCCGGCATCGAAGACGGCTCGCTCGTGAAGCCCGACTACACAGGTGCTGAAGAAGCAATCAAGGAAGCTGAAAAGGATCTTGACGGCGGTAAGCTTTCAGAAGAAGACCAGAAGGCTCTTGACGAGCTCAAGAAGCAGCTTGACGAAATCAAGAAGGATCCCACCTCAAACAAGAAGGATGATCAGGCTGCAGTTGACAGCATCAAGGATTCTGTTAAGGATATCATCAATAAGTACGCAGAATGTGCAAAGGGCAACCACGATTACGAAACAACAACTGTTGCTCCCACATGTACTGAAAAGGGTTATGATATTTACACATGTAAGGTATGCTCACACAGCTACAAGGGCAACTATGTTCTCGAAAAGGGACACAGTGAGGTAATTCTTGAAGCAGTTGAGCCCACATGCTCATCAACAGGTCTCACAGAGGGCGTCAAGTGTGCTGAATGTAATGCAATAATTGTTGCTCAGAACACAGTTCCTGCTCTCAGACACACAGACGAGGATGCAGACGGAACCTGCGATGTCTGCGGCAAGGGCGGACTCTATGACGGCTGCACATGTCTTTGCCATAACACCCACTGGTTCTGGCGTCTTGTATACATCATCTTCCGTATCATCTGGAGAGTATTCAAGATTCATCAGGTTTGTCCCTGCGGTGCAGTTCACTATTGATTCAATAGCCTGAACGACTGAGCGATAAGGAAAACCGAACTTTCTGACGAAGCTTTTGTCAGATATTAAACAAAATGAGTGGCTGTTCTTCGGAACAGCCACTTTTTATGATATAAAATTCTTTGCATCTTCAGTCAATTATTGTTTTTTCAGCTTTTATGTGATATAATCGAAATATCAGATATGAAATGGCTGCCCTGTGCTGAAAAAGGCAGACTGATTTCAGTAATGCTGATAATATCATTGTTAATGCCTTATATAAGGCTGAACATCCGGAACAAAGGAGAATATGACATGAACATAATTTCATCTTTAACCAGCATCATTCTCAGTGTATTTGTTTATTTTGCATCACTTATGACACCGTCCTTTGTGGCCCCCGTGCCCGAAATGACGCAGGACGATTTCGTTCCCGTGATGCGCTTTGTTGCAACGAGTGATACACACATTAATACTCTCGGCGACACAGGCTGCAAGAGAACATCTGCCATGCTTAAAACCGTTTATGCCATAAGTGATGCAGATGAGGATTATAAAAATCTCGATGCAGTTGTTTTCTCAGGCGACATCACCGACAACGGCTTCATTGGCTCATTTTATTCCTTCGCAGCCATAACTGATAATGAAATCCGTGAAGGCACAGAACGACTTGCAGTGCTTGCCAAGGCTCACGACAGTTATACATATTTCAATAACAGCCGTAAGATATACACCGGAATAACCGGTCAGCAAGCAGATTTTCACAGAGTAATCGGCGGCTTTCATTTCATTGGTGTTTCCCGTTCAGAAACAATTGAGCATTACAGCGACGAACAGGTGAAATGGCTTGACAAAAATATTGCTGCTGCAGTCAATGATGATCCTGCAAAGCCGGTTTTCGTGTTCCAGCATGAGCATGTGAAGAATACAGTTTACGGAAGCAGTGACACTGACGGCTGGGGCCTTGATGTTTTCACCGAGGTTCTTTCAAAATATCCTCAGGTGGTGCATATTTCAGGTCACTCACACTTTCCTGCAAACGATCCCAGAGCCGTATGGCAGGGTGAATTCACAGCCATAAACGACGGAGGACTTGCTTATTACGAGCTTGCCGTAGACGGCAAAAACGGACAGTTCCCCGATGAAAAGGACAGAATGAGTCAGGCTCTTATCATTGAGGTTGATGCTGACAACAGAGTTCTTGTTAAGGTGCTTGATGTTGACGAAGGAAAGATCATGAGAGAATTCCTTATTGATAACATTGCAGAAGAAAACAAGACAAAATATTCCTTTGAACAAAGAAAGGAAAAATCCTCTGCGCCTGTTTTTTCTGAAGGTGCAGCACTTCAGCATGAAAAGAAAGGCCTTATGAATTACATAACCGTGCCTCAGGCAAAGGTAAGCGGGGATAATGAGGTCTTCCTTTACAGAATTTCCGTGACAAACGAAAATGGAAAAACCGTTCATGAAGCATGGGAGTTTTCTGACTATTTCTTCGCTGACATGCCCGAAAGCATTAGCTTTGACGGCTTTATTACATTAGGCAAAAACCTTACCGTAAAGGTTGTTGCTGAAGATGTGTGGGGAAATATAAGCGAGACTCTGGAAATAAAGATATAATCATACCGTCAGACAAGAATCTGACGGGAGATCAATGAAGACTATATAAGGGTGAGAATTTTGAAATCAGTCAAAGCTTTGCCTGAAGGATATGGCGAAATATTTTCTGTCAACCTTCAGAAGGACAAAAAAATTGCACTATTTATCAATGCTCTGGCGTTGATTATTGCTGTTGCTTTTGCCGTTCCGATGCACTTTTATATTCCGTTTACAACACTTTTTGATATGCAGAACGGACTGAAAAATTATATCATAAGATTTGCCTGTCTTCTGGGCTCTCTGGTGCTTTATATGATTCTGCATGAGCTGGTTCACGGCATCGCTATGAAGGCTGCAGGCACAAAAAAGGTGAAGTACGGCTTTACAGGGCTTTATGCCTTTGCAGGCAGCGATGACTATTACGATAAGCGCAGCTACATAATCATCGCATTGGCGCCAATTGTTGTTCTTGGTGCTGCCTTGGCTGTGATAAACATTTTTGTGCCTGAAAACTGGTTCTGGGTGGTTTATTTTATTCAGCTTTCCAATATCTCAGGTGCAGCAGGTGACTTATATGTGACCTTTAAATTCATGAAAATGCCGAAGGATATTCTGGTTAAAGACTCCGGAGTCGGTATGACTGTATACTCAAAAGAATAAATACTGTTGCAAAAAATATCAAAGGAGAACGATTATGAAAAAACTTAAAATTGCTCTTGCTGTTGTTGCTTGTGTAGCTCTTGCAGGTGTGGCAACTTACGGAATCTATACACAGATTGGTGCCGTAAATTTCGGAGAAATTGTTATTGACGGTGTGCCCGAAAAGAGCGAAGCTGCAGTCAGAGTTATGAGCTTCAATGTAAGATGCGCAAATGACGGTGAGCAGACAATCACAAACCGTAGCAAGGTTGCAGTGGAAATGCTGGATGAATATGCACCCGATTCCTTCGGTGTTCAGGAATGTACACCCCGTTGGCGCAGAATAATAAGCAGCAATCTTGGCGACAGATACGCCTGTGTGGGAAAGGCAAGAGATTTTTACGGTCCCTTCACTGAATACAGCAGTATCTACTACCTTAAGGATAAATATAAGCTCATTGACAGCGGAACCTTCTGGCTTTCTGAAACACCCGATAAGGCTTACACAAAAAGCTTTGACAGCAGCTGCTACAGAATTGCAAGCTGGGCAGTTCTCGAAAACAAGCAGACAGGGGAGAGATATACCCACATCAACACTCACCTTGACCATGTTCTTGACAGCACAAGGGATGCACAGATGACAGTCCTCATTGAAAAGGTGTCTGAAATCGCAGGCGAAGGTAATATCGTCATGACAGGTGACTTCAACGCCTATGAGGATAGCTCGGTATATGCCGTTGCAAGAGAAAGCTTCAACGACACAAAGTATATTGCCGAAAATTCCGATGAAGGACCGACCTTCACAAAATACGGAACAAAAGAGGATAACGGCAGAGGTGCCATTGATTTTATCTTTGTTTCCGAAGGAATAACAGCAGAAAACTATAAAATTATCCGCAACACAGTCAAGGGTATTTATCCCTCTGACCACTTCCCGATTGTTGCAGATATCAATCTGAAATAAATCTTTGCGGATGGAAAAAAACTCGTTTTTTACAGCTCCTTTTTAGGGGCTGGGAAAAAATGCAGAAAAGCTTAAGGTTGTGCAGAAGCTTAAATAAGAAATGACAAAGTCGGTGGAAATACTTTCTGCCGGCTTTGAATTTTTGCAAGAGAGCCGAAGTGAAAAATTTTTCCTTTCTCCTCTTGACAAACCAAAACAGAGGTATATAATATAATTAGCACTCTAAAGGCGAGAGTGCTAAAAATCGAGACTATATAATATGAGGAGTAAATAATCATGGGTAAAAAACAGTTTAAGGCAGAATCAAAAAAGCTCATGGATATGATGATCAACTCAATCTATACCCATAAGGACATTTTTTTAAGAGAGCTTATTTCCAATGCCAGCGATGCACTCGACAAGCGTTATTATAACGCAATGGCAAAGGGCGAAACAGGTATGGACAGAGAGGATTACAGAATTCAGCTTTCCATCGATAAAGAAAACAGAATTCTCACCGTTTCCGATAACGGTTGTGGTATGAGTGAAAAAGAGCTTGAAAGCAACCTCGGCACAATCGCAAAAAGCGGCTCACTTGATTTCAAGTCAGGTGTTGACAAGGACAGTGATGTTGAAATTATCGGTCAGTTCGGTGTAGGCTTCTATTCAGCCTTTATGGTCAGTGACAAGGTTACTGTTGTGTCAAAGGTGCAGGGCAGTGACGAAGCGTACAAGTGGGAATCAACAGGCGTTGACGGCTACACCGTTTCACCCTGTGAGAAAACAGATGCAGGCACTGTTATCACTCTGCATATCAAAGAAAGCACAGAAGAAGAGGACTATGACAAATATCTTGGTCAGTATACCATTCAGCAGATTGTGTCCAAGTATTCCGACTATATCCGTTATCCCATTATGATGAACATGGAAAGAACTGAACTGAAGGAAGGCACTGAAAACGAATATGAAACAATAATTGAGCCGACACAGCTTAACTCCATGGTGCCCTTGTGGAGAAAGAACAAAAGTGAAATCTCCGATGAGGATTATAACAGCTTTTATCAGTCAAAGTTCTTCGACTATGAGGCACCGATAAAAACCATTCACTCCAAAACAGAGGGACAGGTTTCTTATGATGCACTTCTGTTTATCCCGAAGCATCCTCCCTTTGACTATTATTCAAAGGATTTTGAAAAGGGCCTTCAGCTTTACACGAACGGCGTTGTAATTATGGAAAAATGCAAGGAGCTTCTTCCCGATTACTTCTCATTTGTCAAGGGCCTTGTTGACTCTGCAGACCTTACTCTCAACATTTCAAGAGAAACTCTGCAGCAGGATCATCTTCTGAAGATTATTGCAAAGAACATCGAAAAGAAAATCAAGACAGAGCTTGAAAAAATGCTTCGCAATGAACGTGAAAGCTATGAAGAGTTTTTCAGAGCCTTCGGTCTTCAGCTGAAATACGGTCTTTACAGTGATTACGGCAGAAATAAGGATACACTCAAGGACCTTGTTCTTTTTGTTTCGTCAAATGAAAAGAAGATGACATCTCTTTCAGAATATGTTGACCGTATGCCCGAAAGCCAGAGCACAATTTATTTTGCCACAGGTGAAACAGTTGACAAAATCGATCTTCTTCCCCAGAGCGACAGTGTGAAGGCAAAGGGATATGAAATTCTTTATTGCACAGATGATGTTGACGAATTTGCAATTCAGATGCTTCATGAATATAACGGAAAAACCTTCACAAACATCTGTGCAGGCAATCTCGACCTTGACACCGATGAAGAAAAGGAAGAGCTGAAAAAGGAAAACGAAGAAGCAAAGGAAATTCTTGATTATCTGAAAGAAAGTCTCGGTGATGCTGTCAGTGAAGTGAGATTCACCAATAAGCTCAAAAAGCATCCTGTATGCCTGACCAGTGAAGGTATGATGAGTCTTGGCATGGAAAAGGTGCTTTCTGCAATGCCCGGTGCAGAAATGGGCGGCATGAAAGCAACGGTTGTGCTTGAAATCAACAAGGATCATCCCATTGCAGACAGAATTAAGACTCTCTATGATGAAGATAAAGAAAAGGTTGCAAAATATGCAAAGATTCTTTATGCACAAAGCTGCCTCATTGCAGGCAAGTCAATTGAAAATCCTGCTGAATACAGTGAGCTTGTTTGTGAGCTGATGTAAAAGAAAAAATTAAGGGGATGTAAAAAAACGAGTTTTTTTACATCCCCTTTTCAGGGGCTAGGAAAAAATGCGCAGAATGAACAAACCGAGCCAAAATAAAGCTGTAGGCTTTATTTTGGGTTACCCGACGGCGTACGAAGGTACTCCGAGGGCGAGGTTTGTTTATAGCATAAAACACAAAAACGCAGTTTTTGTCTGTTTGTAAT
>JAZSHL010000060.1:0-87199 GCA_045533205.1 Acutalibacteraceae bacterium
GCTCGAACCGTCGACCTCTAGCGTGACAGGCTAGCGTTCTAACCAACTGAACTACCGGGCCAAATGGTGGGAACAACAGGGCTCGAACCTGTGACCCTCTGCTTGTAAGGCAGATGCTCTCCCAGCTGAGCTATGCTCCCATCTTGCCACCACTCTCGCAGCGACTCGTATACTATACATCAAAAAAGTTTTTTTGTCAACACTTTTTTTGAAGTTTTTTAAATTTTTTTCATGCCCGATGAATTACTTCTTTGTTGCCTTTTTTATAAGGTGCTTTATGTCCTCGGGAGTGAAAACATATTTCGCATCACAGAACTGACAGCTGACCTCGGTTTTCTCATCCTGCATCATGTCGGTCAGCTCTTCAACGCCTGTGCTGATGAGGGCACCCTCAACTCTTTCTCTTGAGCAGTAGCACTTATACTCAGGCTCACTTCCGTCAAGAACCTCAAGGTCAAAAAGCTTCAGCGCATGGCGGCAGATTTCTTCCGGTGTCATGCCTTTGTCAATAAGTGTGGAAATAGGCTCGAGACCTTCGATGGATTTTTCAACCTTCTCGATGGTGTCTTCCATCGCTGTGGGCAGAAGCTGAATAATAAGACCGCCTGCAGCTTTTATTGAAAGATCAGGATTCACAAGAACGCCGAGAGCACATACGGTGGGTGTCTGTTCACTTGTTGAATAGTATGCAGTGATATCTTCTGCAATTTCACCTGAAATAATAGGGCACTGACCCACATAAGGTTCTTTCATGCCAAGGTCTTTGATAACTGTGAGAAAGCCGTTTTTGCCCACTGCGCCTGCAACGTCGAGCTTACCTTTTTTATTGAGAGGAATTTCAACAACGCTCTGCTGAACATAGCCTCTGACATTGCCCTCGCTGTCAGCAACAGCCATAACGGTGCCTGCAGGGCCGTCACCCTTAAGGCGGAGTGTGACGGAGTCATCCTTGCCTTTGAGCACTGCACCCATAAGGGAAGCAGCAGTCAGTAGTCTGCCCAGAGCCGCAGAGCAGACTGCAGAAGTTTCGTGAATCTGCTGTGCCTTTTCAACTATATCCGTGGAATTTACCGCCATAACGGTAAGCGTTCCGTCTGTAGAAATACATCTTACTAATTTGCCCATAAAAAACTCCTTTATTAAATTCGGAATTTACAATTCCCCATTTACTGTGTTCCGTGCTTTTTTAAAACAAAGACAGCTCTTTGAGTGTCGGCACTAACACTGTTTTTTGTCATTTCTTCGTATATTCCGATGACCTCAAATTTATATTCCGTTACCCATTTTTCAATGTCGGAAAGCTCATACCCTTTTTCGAAGAACTGCTCTGTATATTTATAGTATACATCATCCTCTTCGTCTTTTTCGAAGATATCAAGATTTATTGTTGTCAGAAGGCTTTCGTCGGTGCTGTTCTGCCAGACACAGTAAACATCGTCCATGTCGTAAACAAAGGTATTGTTGCCGAGAATTTCACGGTGCTTATATGGGGTGTTGACATCAAAAATGAAAATACCCTTATCCTCCATGAAAAGAGATACACGGCGGAAAATTTCTCTGACTGTGTCAGCGTCGGTAACATGGTTTATGCTGTCGAGAGTGCAGACTGCACCGTTGATTGTGCCGAAAAGGTCAAGCTCCTCCATTTTCTGACAAAGGAAGATCACATCAGACTCTGTTTCCATTTTCTTTTCCTGTGCCTGTGAAAGCATATCCTCTGATGCATCAACGCCGATGACGTCATAGCCCTTTTCGCTCATGAGCAAGGACACGGTGCCTGTTCCGCAGGCTAAATCAAGCAAAATCCCCTTGCCGATTCCGTTTTCAGCAAGGAGACTGTGTATGTAATTACATCTGCTTTCATAGTCAACGTTTTCGGTCAATAGGTCATAATAATATGCAAAATCGCCGTAACCTGCCATAATTTAATCCTCTTTGCCGAAAATCTTGTCGTATCCGCCCTTGCCGAAGGCGAGGGAACGGTTGACACGGCTGATTGTTGCAGTTGAAGCGCCTGTTTCAGCAACGATATCGCTGTAAACCTTTTTTTCACTGAGCATTTTTGCAACAACAAGTCTTTGGGAGATTGAAGCAAGCTCTGTTTTTGTGCAAAGGTCGTCAAAAAGGGCTTCACATTCTTCGAGAGTTTCAATTTTGAGAATAGTCTCAAAAAGATACTCTATATTTTTGTTGATTCTTTCGTTGTTTCTGTCTGCCATTATATGGTTTCCTTTCAGGTGAATAATGTTTTCTTTGAACTGTGTTCTTTATTTCTCCAATTATCCAGTAGTTTAACACATTAAAATGAAAAAGTAAAGAGAAATTTAAAAAATCTGCATTTAGGTTCTGTTTGTCCTTGCAATTAATCGCTTTTATGTGTATAATCAAAATAGAATAATGCGCCGCAAGTCAGTGGAAAAAACCGCAACAGCTCACAGCTGTTTTCACTTTGCGTAAAGCAGCACTGACAAAGAGCGCCGATGAAAGGAAGATAAAAATGAGTTATCAGCTTCAGGTGGCATTGACAGTTATCGGCATTATCGCAGGTCTTTTCCTTATATTGTATTTTGGATTAGGCGTGGTCTTTTTCTTCATCGCTCTGGGGAACAAGAAAAGACCTGATCCCACAGTACCCTGCAAGGACAGCCTTTTTGAAAGAAATGCTGACAATGAAAATCTGATTGCAGGCTACAAATGGTATGACAACACCTACCATCAGGAAATTATCATCAAAAACAGAAAGGGTAAGAATCTTCACGGTGTTGAATTCCGTAACCCTTCAAACAGCAATGTGTGGGTTATCTGTATTCACGGCTGGACAAATGTCAACAGAGAGATGTCCTCTTATGCTATGGAATATTACAAAAGAGGCTTCAATGTTCTTCTTCCCGACCTTCGCGGACACAACAACAGTGAACATAAGTTTGTAACAATGGGCTGGCTTGACAGACTTGACATTGTTGATTGGGTGAATAGCCTTGTTGAAGAGAACCCGAAATCAAGAATCATTCTTCACGGTGTTTCCATGGGTGGCGCAACTACAATGATGACAACGGGTGAAAAGCTGCCTGAAAATGTTGTTGTTGCAGTTGAAGACTGCGGCTTCACCTCCGTTAAGGATATATTTGTTGACCAGTGCATCAGAAAATACCATCTTCCTCCGAAAATGGTTATTCCTCAGGCAACGCTTGTCAACAAAATTGTCAACGGCTTCTTTTTCGGTCAGGCATCAAGTATCGAACAGCTTAAAAAGTCTGAAACTCCCACGCTTTTCATTCACGGTGACAAGGACGACTTCGTGCTTTTGAGCAACCTTGATCCGGTTTATGAGGCATGTGCCGCACCTAAAGAAAAATACATCGTCAAGGGTGCAGAGCATGCTTTGTCCTCACACTGGTTCCATGAGGAATACTGGGAAGTGATTGACGCCTTCCTGGAAAAATATTTCTACACCGCTGTAAGCAAGCAGAACTGATTTTTATAACGGAGAGAATCATTTATGAAAAAGATTTTTCTTAAATTAGCGGGCTTGGTTCTTGCGATAGTGAGCATATGCCTTTGCTTTTCACTGACAGGCTTTGCCGCAGAAGAATGGACATATGCCGATAAGCTCCCCGACGGAGTTACAGCAGACAAATATTATGTTGAATACAAAAATATCTACAGAACAGTTGCAACGGCTGCGCCCGGCAGTGATTGGACCAATAAAGGACTCAACAAGGTTGTTTATCAGAACACAGGTGACGTGTATTTCTCATCTCTGCCGATGGCAACATCGTCAACCAGGGTGCTTGTTGACACCTTATACTATCACTACTGTTCAGCGAACACCGGCCAGAGAGTCAACTTTTATATGAGTGAAACATATCATCATTACGACGGCATTCCCGGTAACGGCCCTTACTATGAATATGCCGAGTATATTGACGATGAGGATTCAAGATACAGATCTTACCACTTGAAAAGCAGTGTAAACGGATCTGATATATACTGCTCCTCCGGTTTTTCCTGTGACGGTCAATGGGGATCCCACGGCGGACGCTCAAATCTGTGGTATAAGGGATATTATTATCAGGATAAGGTGCAGGTCAATTATTATAACTATGAGAAGCAATCCTCATGGACCTCCGACAAAGACACATCCGCAACGGATTACACTGTCAGATATAAGCTGAAGCACACCCACTCATACGGTGATTGGGCGGTTACCAGAAAAGCGACTCTGACGGAGGACGGTGTCAGATACAGAATCTGCAAAGCATGTAAAGAAAAGCAGACAGCTCCGATTTATAAGCCGACCTCGTTCGCTCTTTCCGCAACATCATACACATATGACGGAAAGGTGAAAACCCCCACTGTGACCGTCAAGGACAGAAAAGGAACGGTCCTGCCGACAAAGCGTTATTCTGTTTCTTACTCTTCAGGCAGGAAGAATATAGGTACGTATAAGGTCAAGATTACCTTCAAGGGGGCTTTTTATTCGGGAAGCAAAACGCTTACATATAAGATTATTCCCGGTCAGGTGAAAAATCTGAAGGCTGCACCTAAAAAGGATGCGGTTGCACTGACATGGAGCAAGGTTTCAGGCAGTGTTCAGTACAGAATTTATTCTTACAATACCTCCACAAAAAAGTATACATACCTTGCCACAACCTCCTCAACAAGCTACACCTTGAAAAAACTTAAAAGCAGCAGCACATATTATTATGTAGTCAGAGCCTATAAAAAGGTGGGTGATACGGGTTATTCAGGCAAGATATCTTCTCTTGTGAAATGTCAGCCTTACGGAACACCTTCGAAGGTTACGGGCCTTGCCTGCTCTGAAAAGACCACCACAACAGTTACTCTCAAGTGGAATAAGGCATCAGGCAACAAGGTAAAGTATTATATTTATTCTTATAATTCATCAACCAAAAAATATACAAATATCGGCTCAACTACCTCCACAACCTACAAGGTTACAGGGCTGAAGGTATATACAAGCTATAAGTATTCCGTCAGAGCCTACAGCACGGCAGGAGAGGGCTATTACGGCTCAAGATCAGATATTCTGACCGTTAAAACAAACAAACAGCCGACCGTGCCTGCAGTCAAGGGCTTCAACACCTCCACAGAGAAAAAGCTCAACAACATGCTCATAACATGGTCAAAGGACAGCTCCGTTTCAGGCTATCAGATTTATAAGAGCACATCGACAAAGAGCAGCTCCTTCAAAAAGCTGAAAACCCTGTCAACGAAATACACCTCATACCGTGACACAGATGTCAAGCCGGGTGTAACATACTATTACAAAATGCGTGCTTACAAAAAGGTTGACGGAGAAGTGTTCTACGGCAAATTCGGCACTATCCTTATCAGTGAAAGCTTCGGCGGATGGATAGAAAAACCGGGCATTTCAAACTTCAGCTATAATTTCGGCAACTGGTATACCTATTTCGGTTATACCAATCCGTATTATATTCCCAAGTCATCATATCAGCTGGTTTTCGGCAAGACTGCCTTTGCAGATATGCTTTACAAGGAATGCAAAGATATCCCATGGGATGGAAACTGCCACGGAATGTGCTCAACCTCTGCAATGATGAATGTGAGAAAATCAGGCGTGACAGTGTCATCCTTTAATTCAGGCGTTTCAAAGGTCAGCCAGCTCGGTGTCAATGATAAGGGCTCTTTGGGCATATCCGTCAAGCAGTTCATCGAGGCAATGCAGGTTTCTCAGTATTCATATGCTCTTGAGGACGCCCGTGTCTGGGACGATTATCAGAGCCTGCTTAATGAAGTGTGCCGGGTGCCCTATACCGGTAAGCCTGTTGTGGTTTCCGTCAAGAGCCGCATTCCCAATTTCTATCATGCACTTCTGGCTTTAAGGGCTGTTAAAATGAGTGATAAGGAAATCTACATTGAGGTTTATGACCCGAACTATCCGGGACAGCTGAAAAACCTTGTGCTTTACACAAACACATCCGGTAAGGTCACAGGCTGGTACTATAAGGCGTCGGACGACATAGAGCTCGGAACGCATAATTTCACCTGTGAAATAAACTATCTCACATACGAAGCCTTCTCCAAAATGTGGACAAAGAGGGGAACCTTCACCTCGAGCATGATTGAAAACAATGCGCTGATGGTGAATTCAGGCTCTGTCAGCATTTATGACGGCGACAACAATCTTGTCGGTTCACTCGTTGACGGAAGACTTGTAACGCAGAATGACCGTGTTAAGCTGATTGAAACACAGAGCCTTGCTTCAGCAGACGCTGATGTTCCTTACATGCTTTATCTTCCCGCTGACGAAACCTATACCGTTGTCAACAATGACAGCACCGTTGATTTGTTTGAAGCTAAAATGGCAAACGTCGACAGAACCGCAGAGGTTGCAACCGAGTCTGACACAGTCACCTTTACGGTCAGCGACAGAGACGAGGTCAATGAGGTTTCTGTTGAAGCCGCAAGAAACGAAGATTATGAAATCATTCTTGATTTCTCTGATTCTCTCGGTCAGGACAAGATTGAGGTCGACGGCGAGGGTAAGGGAAAAACAGTTGTTGTGGCGCAGGTTGAAGACGAAACCGAACTGAAAAACTGCGAAGAAAACAGTTGAATCGGGATAAAAACTGAATAATCATCTAAAAAAACAAAAGCTCAACATCGTCGGATGTTGAGCTTTTCAATAATAAAAGCAGGTCAAAGTCGGCTGAATTTATAAATATACACAAAAAATGCAAGTTTTTGCACTAAACAGTTGACATCGGTTACTTTCGGTGCTAAAATAGCGTCACATTTATTAAAACTTGGAGGAATACCAAAATGAAAAAGTTTTTAGCACTCGCACTTGCTGCTCTTATGCTCTTCGCTTTTGCAGCTTGCGGCGGCGACAAGGCAACAGACGGAAACGCAACAGACGGTGACGCAGTAACAGAGGCTCTCCCCGTTCTCACAATGGCAACAAATGCCGAATTCCCTCCCTATGAATACTATGAGGGTGACAAGATTGTAGGTATCGATGCTGAAGTGGCAGCTCTTATCGCTGAAAAGCTCGGCATGAAGCTCGAAATCGTTGACGTTGCTTTTGACTCAATCATCCCCGGTGTTCAGGCCGGCAAGTATGACATGGGTATGGCAGGTATGACAGTTACAGAAGACAGACTTGAAAAGGTTTGCTTCTCAACATCATACGCAACAGGCGTTCAGTCAGTTATCGTTAAAGATGGCGGCAGCATTGCAACTCTTGACGATATCGCAGGCAAGAAGATCGGTGTTCAGACCTCAACAACAGGTGACATCTATGCTTCAGACGAATTCGGTGAAGATGCAGTTGTTAAGTTTGACAACGGTGCAGCAGCAGTTCAGGGCCTTCTTGCAGACAAGGTTGACTGCGTAATCATCGACAACGAGCCCGCAAAGTCATATGTTGCAGCTAACGAAGGTCTCACAATTCTTGACACAGAATATGCAGTTGAAGACTATGCTATCTGCTTCAAGCTCGACAACACAGACCTTCAGAAGAAGGTTGATGACGCTCTTAAGGCGCTCATTGCTGACGGTTCAGTTCAGAAGGTTGTTGAAAAGTATATCAACGCTGACTGATAAAATCAGACAACTAAACAGGGCGGTTACTACACCGCCCTTGTTTTTACTGAAAGGATAATTAAAGAAAGGAGAATGTGATTTGATTATCAGAAGCTTTTTTGCATGGATTGTATCTGCGGTCAATGCTTTCATTGATGAGTTCACCTTTGTTTTCATCGAGGGCGACCGTTATCAGCACATGATAAAGGGTTTTCTCAACACATTGAAAATCACCGGTGGTGCTCTTGTTATCGGTATAGTAATCGGTATAGTTATTGCAGCAATCCGTTCCTCCTATGACAAAAACCTTGAATCACTGAAGCAGCGCAAGGGTGTGGGATATTGGGTTCTTTCAATTCTCAACCTGATTTGCAAGATTTATCTCACCATCATCAGAGGAACTCCCGTTGTCGTTCAGCTTATGATTGCATACTTCCTGATTTTTGTTGACGCAAAGGACGGTGTCCCTGTCGGTATTTTCGCATTCGGTATAAATTCAGGTGCATATGTTGCTGAAATTTTCCGTGCAGGCATAATGTCCGTTGATAACGGACAGTTCGAAGCAGGCCGCAGCCTCGGCTTCAACTATATTCAGACAATGCGCCATATTATAATTCCCCAGATGTTCAAGGCAGTTCTTCCCACACTTTGCAATGAGTTTATTGCTCTTATCAAAGAAACATCTGTTGCAGGTTATGTCGGTGTTATCGACCTGACAAAGGCTGGCAATGTCATTGCAGGACGCACCTTCTCCTATTATATGCCGCTTCTGAGTGTGGCACTGATTTACCTTGTGATGGTATTAGTGCTTTCATGGCTTGTCGGCAGACTTGAAAGGAGGCTTCGCAAAAGTGAACGGTGATACAATCATTAAGGTTATAGGTATTAAAAAGCACTATGCAAAAGGAGCTGTAAAGGCTCTTGACGGAATTGACTGCGAAATAAAAAAGGGTGAAGTGGTTGTTGTTATCGGTCCTTCAGGCAGCGGTAAATCAACCTTCCTGCGCTCTCTCAATCTTCTTGAAATGCCCACAGAGGGAACAATTATTTTCAACGGAGCAAACATCACAAGCCCCAAGGCAAACATCAACATGCACCGCCGTAAAATGGGAATGGTGTTTCAGCATTTCAATCTCTTTCCTCACATGACAATTCTCAAAAACATGACAATAGCCCCCATTGAGCTTTTAGGAAAATCAAAGCAGGCAGCTGAAAAGAAAGCCTTGGAACTGCTTGAAAAGGTTGGCCTTGCTGACAGAGCACAGGCATATCCCAGCCAGCTTTCAGGCGGTCAGAAGCAGAGAGTTGCCATTGTCCGTGCTCTTTGCATGGAGCCTGAGGTTATGCTTTTTGACGAACCCACATCAGCTCTTGACCCTGAAATGGTCGGTGAGGTTCTTGATGTTATGAAGGGTCTTGCAAAGGACGGCATGACAATGGTTGTTGTAACCCATGAAATGGGCTTTGCCAGAGAAGTGGGAACAAGAATCGTATTCATGGATGAGGGAAAATTTGTTGAAGAAGCAACTCCTGAGGAGTTCTTCACAAATCCGAAGAGCCCCAGAGCAATCGAATTTCTCTCAAAGGTTTTATAATTTTCAGACGGTGGAACTCAGTTCTGCCGTCTTTTTTTGTGAAAAATAAGAGCTGAGCATCAGTTAACAAATTATTAATATTTACCCAACATAAAGCTTAACAGACTGTGGCTTAATAGGAACGGCGTATAAAATGGAACATCGTGTTGTAATTTTTGCCCGTTCGCCTTGACTTTGAGTGTATAATTTGCTATGATATAAATTGGTATATGATATAATATTATACATAAAAAAGGTTTGCATTCCGCAAATTCAAATGAGAATTTTTCTATTACGAAAGAAGTGAAGAAACTATGAAGAAAGAAATCCCCGCAAAGCTCTATGATCTGATTCCTTCTCAGCAAACAATGTACCTCATGGTAAAATACAGCTTCTCAAAGCAGATTACCCAGATTCCTACATCAATCACCGTTGATATGGACGTAGACTTTGATTTGCTGACAAAGGCTCTCAACATTGAATTTGAGAGAAATGACAGTCTTCGTCTGAGATTTATCAAGGTTGATAAGCAGATCAAGCAGTATTTCCTTCCCTCATTCAAAATGAACAGAGTTCCCATGAAGTATTTCCGCTCTGTTGAAGAGCAGAAGGCATTCTTCGCAAAGGACGGACAGACTCCCGTTAAGTTCCTCAAGGGTGAAAGCTTCAGAATTTATTTCTATAAAATCGCAAATGTCGGCAGCGGTATATATCTCAATGTCAGCCATCTGAATATGGATGCTCTCGGCGCAGTTATTTTCTATCTTGACCTCATGGGAGTTTATCAGGCTCTCAAAACAAAAAGCGAGCTTCCCGAGCCTCTTTACGCATACGAAGAATATATCCAGCAGGAGCTTGAAAAGGTTGCCTCAAAGAAGAGATGGGACAAGCACGAAAAATGGTATCGTGAATACTTCGCAAAGGGCGGCGAACCCTTCTATGCAGCTGTTCACGGACCTGAATTCCTTGAAAAGTACAGAGCTAAAAAGAAGAACCCGAATCTGCGTGTTCCTGCTGCATATAATCCCATTTATGACAAGTGCAGCATGGTTAACGGACATATCGGCACAGAGGATGCAGCAAAGATTTTTGACTTCTGCAAGAAGAATAACATTGCTCCCGAAAGCCTGTTTATGTTAGGTCTTCGCACTCATTGCTCTGCAATCAACTACAGAATTGACGACGTGTTCATGATGGCGAACTGCTCAAAGCGTGCTACTGTTAAGGAAAAGAGAATGGGCGGCTGCCTTGACCAGCCTGTTCAGGTCCGCACAATTCTTTCAGAGGACCAGACCTTTATGGACGGTATCAATGAATACACATCTGTCAGAACGCAGCTTTACCGTCATGTTGAGTATCCCTACATCACTGCAAGAGACATGTCAAGAGAGATGTATAACTACAATCTCATTCAGGGACCTGCCTGCATGATGTTCTCATGGATTCCTCTCCCCGTCGGTATGGATGTGGGCTTCAAGTTTGACTTCCAGTTCTATGATCTCGGCAGATACTTCACACCGCTTTACACAATCTGTACACCCAACCCGGTTGATAACGGCATCGACCTTAACTATATGTACAGAGTCAAGCTTTCTCAAAAGAAGCAGATTGAAGCACTTCACAAGAACTGCATGAAGGTTGTTATGGCAGGTATCGAAAACCCCGACATCACAATCAAAGAGCTTCTTGATATGTGCTACTAATCATAAAACAAGCAGCGATCCCCAAATTTATACAGAATCAGGAGAATCAGAATGCATATTGAAATGTCTAAAAAAGAGTTCAAGGAACTCGCCAAACTCAGAGCAGAAATTCACAACTCAGGTGAAGTTACTTCTATCAAAGAGATGTTCACAAAAAGTGAAGCTTTCGGTGACAGAGTGGCAGTTGTTGAAAAAATCAAAAAGCAGGACATGGTCTATACCGTTAAGGAATTCCATGACAAGGTAAGACAGCTCGGCACTGCACTTTATGAAATCGGTCTGGGCGGCCAGCACGTTGCAATTGTCAGCGAAAACAGCTACAACTGGATCGTTACATTCTTTGCAATTGTCTGCGGTGGCGGTGTTGCAGTGCCCATCGATAAGGAGCTTCCCGATAAGGATATCAGCATGCTCATTTCAAAGGGTGATGCAGTTGCTGTCTTCCATTCAAAGACTTATAAGGAAACAGCACAGCTTCATCTTGAAAACGATGACAGCTGTAAGTATGCTATTAATATGACTCACAACGGCAAGGCTGCCGGAGGCAAGTTCCTCACCATCGACGAGCTTTGCGAAATGGGTAAAGAGCTTCTTGAAAAGGGTGACAGACGCTTTATCGATGCAGAGGTAAAGCCTGAGGATCTGGCAGCAATTGTATTTACTTCAGGTACAACAGGAACAAATAAGGGCGTAATGCTCACTCATTACAACTTTGCCGTAAATGTTGAAGGTGTTCTCGAATTCCTTGGTCCCGAGCAGTCAACAATGTCAATTCTTCCCATGAACCACGTTTATGAGCTTTCTTGCAGTGTTCTTACTGCTATTTACATGAACGGTATTATTTATGTCAATGACAGCCTTAAGAACATCCTTCCCAACATCAACGACTTCCGTCCCACAGCTATGGCAGTTGTTCCCCTTGTTCTTGAAGGTATCTATAACGGTATCCGTGCAAAAGCACAGGCAAGCGGTAAGCTTGATATAATGCTCAAGATGATTAAAATAAGCAACAAGCTGCTTAAGGTCGGCATTGACATAAGACCCATTGTTTTCAAACAGGTCAAGGAGAACTTTGGTGGTCAGTTCCCCACAATGAGCTGCGGCGGTGCTCCTGCAAGAGGTGACCATATTAAGTTCCTTTCCGAGCTCGGCTTCAACATTATCTCCGGTTACGGTATGACAGAGTGCTCACCCACAATTACTCTTCACAAAAATGGTAAAGAAAAGCCCCTTTCAGCAGGTAAGGCATTCCCGAGAGCAAAGTTTATCATTCATGATCCCGATGAAGACGGTATCGGTGAAATCTGGGTTAAGGGCGATAACGTAACAAAGGGCTATTACAAGGACCCCGAAGCTACAGCTGCTTCCTTCTCAGAGGACGGTTGGTTCAAGACCGGTGACTATGGTCGCCTCGATGAAGACGGTGAGCTTTATATCACAGGACGTAAGAAGTTCCTTATTATCCTTCCCAACGGTGAAAATATTTTCCCGGAAACAGTTGAAAGCAACATCATGGAGCATCTTCCCTACGCAGTTGAAACTGTAGCCTTTGAAGAAAAGGTTATTGCAGCAACGGGCAAGGAAAACACAATTATGACTGCTGCGATTTATGTAAACAGAGAATTCCTCAAGGATATGACAGACGAGGAAATCATCGCAAAGACCAAGGCAGATGTTGCCGAATCCAACAAGGGACAGCCTGCATACAGAAAGGTGCAGAATGTTTATGTTGCATTCGAAGAATTCGAAAAGAATTCCACAAGAAAAGTTATCAGACAGAAGGTCATTGATACATACACAAAGAAAACAGAAACAGTATAAAAGGAGGGCAAAAAAATGCTTGAAACATTAAGAGAAGTTATTTGCCGTTATGTTGATATCGATCCCAACACACTTACTGAAGAAACAAACATCAGAAGTGAGCTTGGTCTCAATTCACTTGAGCTTATCAACATTGCAGTTGCAATCGAAGATGAATTCGATGTTGAAATCCCTGACCGTGAGGTAGGCAACATTGAAACTCTCGGTGATGCAATCAAGGTGATTGAAAAGTATCTGGAAGACTGATTCTGAGGTTTTCCGTTTACACACCGGTTGTGAAAAAAACAAAGTACGGGGCTGTTGAAACCTGTGTTTTCAGCAGCTTCTTTGTTTTTTTCAGAGCTTTTTATTAAATAGCAAACTCCGGTTAAGAGAGCACGCATGATTTTAAAAGTGTTCAGAATAAATTGACTTTTTATTGACAAACTGTTTTTATTATTTTATAATGTAACTGCTTAATTCTGGAAAAGGAGGAATTTTCTCATGAAAAAAATTATTGCTGTTGTTCTCTCACTTGTTATGGCTTTTTCTCTTGCAGTGATGCCGGTTGGTGCCGTAAGTCAGGAAGAGGCTGTTGACAAGGCAGAAGAAATCGTTGAGGATGTGAAGTCAGGCGACCTCTACGGTGCGGTTGAAAACGTATACGACCTGATTGTGGAAATCATTGACGCAATCCATTCTCTCGTTGGCTCAATAATGGGTATGGCACAGCAGAAATGTCCTTTCTGTGAGGAGCTTCACACACTGTCAGCAGATGAAGAAGCTGCACCCGAAGCACCTGAAGTGGTTGTGTTCGCTTAAGTTAGAATAAGGACTCCGTCAGCGGAGTCTTTTTCTTTTATACTGCATAAAAAGGCCAATAATATTGAAAAAAGACTTGATTTTTTTATTCCTATTGTGTATAATAACATGGCAATTGAACATACGGAGAGTTGTCCGAGCTGGCCGAAGGAGCACGATTGGAAATCGTGTAAGTCGCTAAAACGGCTTCGAGGGTTCGAATCCCTTGCTCTCCGCCAAAAAAATGAAAGGTAGTGCCGACAGGTGCTACCTTCTATTTTTTCGTATAATCAGAAGTAAGGGATTCGAACAAGGAGGGAGCGAAGCGGAAGGAAATGCTTCGGGGAAGCATTTTCGCCGACGGGGCATCGTCGCCGAAGTGCTCGCAGTGCGAGATGAAACGAGGTGAGGATGGCGCAGTGGTCAAAATTCATAGGCGCTCCAAGCCGTAATGAATTTTGGGAACCACAAGAGGAAGAGCCGTCAGGCGAGGCGATAGCGCGGCAGCGCGGGACAAAATCCCTTGCTCTCCGCCATTCTATAAGGGTTTTCAAGCGATTGAGAACCCTTGTTTTTTTGTCTGAAAATATAAGAATTTTGCCCTCTCGCCGACGGGCATCGTCACCGAAGCGCTCCCGGTGGGAGAAAAAGCGAGGTGAGGATGGCGCAGTGGTCAAAAGTTGTCGGCGCTCCAAGCCGGAAACAACTTTTGGGAACCACAAGAGGGAAAGTTTACCTATTTATGGGAGTTTGGTGGCAAGTGGAGGCAAGTGAAGGTGCAAAAGTGCCTATTTTTCTGTGTTTTGGGTGGGTAATTAAACTACAGGGTGTGTGGGAGGTGAAAAATAGCGTTGTAGTTTAAGGGTTAGTTTCCTTTTCTACAACGCTTTTAAATTCTTTTATTCTATTTCCTGTTCTAAATTGTCAAATTCCGGTGTAGAAAAGAACTCTCCTAAAGTGATTTCTAATCCATCACAAAATTTTTTAATTGTTATTATGGATACATCTCTTCTGTTCGGGTCCATCATACTGTAGGCTGTTGATGGCGTTACACCTGACAGATTGGCAAGCTCGTTTGTTTTTATACCTCTTTCGTAACATAGTTCTTTAAATCTTTGAGCTACAATATCTTTAACACTCAATACTATCACCTCAAAATAATTGTAAAAAAAATTACGCAATTACGTATACGCACTTGCGTAATAAAGATAAATGTGATACAATTATGTAAAAAGAGAGGAGAAGTCTCATTATGAATATATTGTCTGCTGAACAACAGAAAATATATGAACAAAATATAAGCGAAGGGGAACGAACTGAACGAGAAAAAGCATTCTATGAGCTGTATTATAAAACCCGTAAAAAAGATGAACATAGTTTTTTAGGAAAGTTATCCTTAAAAACTCGGCAACGATTACATAAGTTTATTTTTTTTATATTTGTTATCAAAAATCGAATTAGTGGGTTTACATGCAAGGTTATCAAAGACGAAAGAGAAAAAACTGAACGACCTATTATTTTTGCAACAACACATGTTGGAAAATATGATATTGAGGTCTCTGCCGTTGGAATAAAAGACCACTTTTATTTGTTGTCTGGCGACTATGAAAATTTGCAAGGTATAATTGACGGAAAATTTTTGTTAGTAAATGGCGTTATATTTTTTAATGAAAAAGTAAAGGCAGACAGAATTGAAGTTGCTGACAGAATGATTAAACATTTAAATGCCGGTGGTAATTTGATGTATTTTCCTGAAGGTGCATGGAACCTGAAACCTAACCTGCCAATGTTACCTTGTTATTGGGGTATAATTGATATCGCGCAGAAAAGCAATGCCGTTATTATTCCTGTTGCAGTTGAACAGTATGGAAAGCGATTTAAAATAAACATCGGCAAGAATATTGATATGCTTGAGTATGGAGTTAGCGATGCAGAAAAAAGTAAAGCAATTACAGATTTGCGTGATTCAATGGCAACTCTTAAATGGGAGATTTGGGAAACTGAACCTCAATTAAAAAGAAACAAATTAAAGGGAAAAGAATGGGACAACTATGTTGAAACTCGACTTTCAGAATGGAATTTCACACTAAATCATATTGAAGAATTAACTTATAAACCAAAATATATTTTTCAAGCTAAGGATGTATTCGCACATTTAACAAAAATCACGCCCTCTCATAAAACGGCTTTCTTATTTAACAAAAAATTGAAGTGAGGATTTTTTATGAATAAAGATAAACCAACTGAATTAGAAAAAATGATATCAGGAAAACTTTATAATCAAGGCGATAACGAAATTATTTTAAAAATGGCAAAGTCGTATATGCTCTGTAACAAACTAAATAAAGTTTCTACATTACATCAAAACAAAAAATACAAAATATTGAAAAAGCTTCTTGGTTCAATAGGAGAAGCACCGTATTATATTGCTACCCCTATAACCATACATTATGGATTTAATACATATATAGGCAAAAGAGTTTTAATAAACTACAATTGTATTATCCAAGATGCAGGAAGAATTGATATCGGAGACGATGTAATGATTGGACCAAATGTTTTGATAACAACTGAATTGCATCCACTTTGCGCAACGCAAAGAAATGTACATCCCGTGCCCAAATCTTTGTTGTCTAATGGTTTGGGGAATGATGAATATACAAAGTCTGTAAATATTGGATCCAGTGTTTGGCTATGTTCAAATGTTACAGTCTGTCCTGGTGTAACAATTGGTGATAACAGTGTCATTGGTGCAGGAAGTATTGTCACAAGAGATATACCGGCAAATGTTTTTGCCTGTGGAGTGCCTTGTAGAGTTATTAGAGATATAACCGAAAAAGATAGAATTGACTTTTAACAAATTATATTTCAATGTTATTTCATTATTAAACATAAAAGTTTTATTTTCTATAAATACGTAAATATTTGAAAGGATAAAAAGAATGAAAACATTTAAACCAACTGATAAATCAAACTTTTTACCAATGTTGAAAACAGAAATCTTATTGAGAAGTTTAAACAGAACACCGATATGGAACATTCCAAAAAGAGATTTTATTATGAAAAAACTTTTTGGTTCAATAGATGGAACTGCTTATACTATACTTCAACCGTTTCAGGTTAGTTATGGAAAAAATATTTCTATAGGAAAGAATTTTTTTGCAAACTGGAATGTATGTATTTTAGACCATGCAGAAGTGAAAATCGGCGAGGGTGTTCTGATAGCCCCTAATGTCATAATTACAACTGTTACGCATCCAAAGGATGCACAGCAAAGAATGGTAAAAGTAATGGATAACAGCTTTGAACCTAAAAAGAGAGGAAACATTGAATTAATTGCACCGATTACTATAGGTGATAATGTTTGGATTGCATCAGGAAGTGTAATCTGCCCCGGTGTAACAATAGGTGAAAATTCTATAATAGGTGCAAATAGTGTTGTTACTAAAGATATACCGCCAAATGTTTTGGCCTGCGGTGCACCATGCAATGTTATAAGAGAAATTACAGAAAAAGATAGACTAGATTTAATATACTAAACACAGTAAATATTGTGTAAATATAGAAATGAAAGGAGTGAAACATAATGAAAATGAAATATTGGTGGCAGATTTTTCTTAAATGGTTCTAATTAACAGTAAAAAATATCGCTTTGGGTTTCACAATCAAAGCGATATTTTTTCATCTTAAGGTATTGATAAGAAATGTTTGTACTTATTAAAACAACAGTAAATATACAAAGAACAAGCCTTCCGGCGCCATTTGACGCCATTTCTGAAAAGTGCTTAAAATGCCCTTTCTGCCGACCTTTTCGCCGACGAAACGGCAGTTTCTTTAGCACACTAAAATGCCGCTAAACCCTTATTTTATAAAGGTTTCGGGGTTATCGGGCAAGCACTTGGAAATCGTGTAAGTCGCTAAAACGGCTTCGAACAAGGAGGGAGCGAAGCGGAAGAAAATGCTTCGGGGAAGCATTTTCGCCGACGGGGCAACGAGCGAAGCGAGGCGATAGCGCGGCAGCACGGGACAAAATTCCTTGCTCTCCGCCACTAAAAAGTCCCACCCCACAAGGGTTTTGGGACTTTTTCTTTTTTTGGAAAAAATGTAAAAAAACAATCGTGTAAGTGATTTTTTCGCCAATCGTGTTTTGCCTTTTGCGGAGAAATCGTGTAAGATATACCTCCTTTGCTTTGGTAGTGTATGTGTTAACTCTAAAAGGAAAAAATGTCAAGACCCTACTTAGCATAAAAATGCCCGTCAGGAGTGATTTTCCTTAAAGTGACAAAAGTCACTGAAAAACCAGGAATTATCAGCTATAATTAAGCCACAATAAAAAAAGAAAAGAGGTAAAACATTATGTTAAAGAAATTAAATTCAGATAACTTCAGAAACGAAATCCTTGACAGAAGCGGTGTAGCTCTTGTTGACTTTTACGCTGACTGGTGCGGTCCCTGTCAGATGCTCTCTCCCGTAATCGATGAGATTGCAAAAGAAAGAGCCGATATCGCTGTAGGCAAAGTCAATGTTGACGATGAGGGTGAGCTTGCGTTAGAATACGGCGTAATGAGTATCCCCTCACTGATTATCTTCGAAAACGGAAAGGAAAAAGCAAGACTTGTGGGCGTAAGACCGAAAGAGGAAATTCTTGCCGAGCTCAGATGATGAAAAATATACTGATTATCGGTTTTGCAGTTCTGCTTTGCGGGCTCACACTTGTCGCCTGCGGTAAAACCGAAAGTAATAAAGAAAACACTTTTGAACAGATAACTCCTGCCGAGGCAAAGGCGCTGATGGACAGCGAATCGGATTATATAATCCTCGACGTCCGTACTGAGGAAGAGTTTAATGAAGCGCACATTGAGGAAGCTGTTCTTATCCCTGATTATGAAATCAGCACAAAGGCAGAAAGCATACTGACCGATAAAGAGCAGCTTGTTCTTGTCTATTGCAGAAGCGGCAAAAGAAGCAAACACGCCGCAAAGGAGCTTGCGACGTTAGGTTATACGAATGTAAAAGAATTCGGCGGCATCATTGACTGGCCATACAAAACAGTAAGTGAATGAGTTATACAGATTATGCGGGGTATTGTCAAAGAGCAATATCCCGTAATTTGTTTTTGTCAAGAACAGTGATTCCCTTTCGGGTTACCTCAACCGCGCCGTCAGAAGCAAGGTGGCGTAAAAGCCTTGTAACAACCTCTCTCGCCGTGCCGAGGTGTCGGGCAATCTGCTCGTGCGTCATAGAGATAAAATCCGTACCCGCCAGATTACACTCGTCAAGAAGAAAAATTGCAAGACGTCTGTCCATACTCATAAAAACAATCTGCTGCATTATCCACATAACATCGGAAAACCTCTGCACCGCAGTTTCAAGAGCAAAGTTTTTCACCTCAAGGTTTCTTTCGCTGACTGCACTGAAGGCATGACCGCTTATCATATAGCAGTCGCTCGGCTCCTCTGCATCTATATAAACATCAAAAGTGATGCTGCTCAGCACACAGGAGGCTGAAAGCATACAGATATCACCCTCACTCAGGCGATAAAGGGTAATCTCCTTACCTTCATCGGACAGCATATAAATACGCAGTCTTCCGCTTTTTACTATATAAAGTCCCGTACAGCCCATATTATCGTGAACAGGCTGCTCCTTTTCAAAATGCTCAAGAGAGGAGTTCTGAAAAAGGTATTCCTTATCAGCAGCGCTCAGCTTTTCCCAAAAGGGAAAGTAGCGGCTGTAAACCTCATTGTACTTAACTTTTTCCGACATAAGCTCACCTCACTGATTATTGTGCCGTATTACAGAAAAGCTCCTGAAATAATCATTTGTTGAAAACATTATACTATATCACGAACAAAAATGCCACCCTTTCGGATGGCAAAAATTCAATCATTAGTAATCGCAATCTTAATAACCCCGTTCAGCTTATTTTCGAAAATATCATAAGCCTTTTCGATGTCACGAAGGGCGAACATATTATCCAAGGCACAAAAGCAACGCCTTAAGAAAGTCTGCATCATTCTGTGCAGTTCTCTTTTTCGGGCCCTTTGTTCTTGCCCCTGCCATTCTCTCCTTTTTGCCTATAAAACGGGTGAAAAGGAGATTTTCTATATTGCTGTCGGTGTAGATAAGTCCGTTCTGATTAAGTGCCTTGCCGCCCTTACCAAGCACAAGAGCCGCAAGACCATAGTCCTGGGTGACAATTACATCACCTTTTTTTGCAAGGTTTGCAATACGGCAATCGGCAGAATCTGCACCCTTATCAACGACAATAGTTGTTGCTCCGTCTTTTTCAATGGAATGAGTATTGTCGCAGACAATAATACACTCTACATCTCGCTCTTTGGCTATACCTACGGTAATGTCTACAACAGGGCAAGCATCAGTATCAATTATTATTTTCATAATGTCACCTTAAATTAAAACTCCATTACAATGGTCAATCTCATGCTGAATTATCTGTGCGGGAAAGCCTGTGAAAGTCTTGATTATCAATGTCTATAATATCACAAAACTCTATTTTTTTTCAACCGGACAATACAAAGTCCCCATATTATATGCAGTTATTTATAAGTCAATCGTATTGCAATGCCCTCAAAAATCGTTGCATTGTATCAAAATATGCGTGGAACCACATAATCAATACCACTGTTGATACAATCGTATCAATGGTGGTATCGTTATTTTATTGGCGTTTTCCCTTGTGCCGCAAGGGGGTATAAAAGAAAGCGTTGCAGTGTTGGTAGATGTGCTACCGTCTGCAACGCTGTTTTTATGTGTATAGTGTGTAGTTATGTTGATTTAAGGGTTGGTAATCGTTAAATTGTGGGGTATCGTTGAAAGGTTGATTTAATAATCAACTCGATAAATTGGAATTTGACCGTATCAGCTTTCCTCTTCTTGAGGTTTGACGGGAGGTGTGGTCTCGATTTTTGCGTCCACAATTTTTCTGACAGCCTCAAGTCCATCAGGGCCACAGAATGCATCCATCATCTCGTTGAAGTCTGGATTATCACTGGGTGTTATGGCTGTCCTGCGAAGGCGTAGCTGCTCAATGATTGAAAGAATTAAATCAAGTCCCAAAATCGCCAAACCAATCCACAGACAAAACTTTGACCAAATCCCTACAATGCAAAGAACTATACCTGGAACAGATAAATAAAAAAAGTGGAATAAAAAATTCGTGAGAACAAAGAAGAAAAACATTTTAGTTGGATATTGTCTTTTCATATCGTACCTCCGAGAAAACAGTTTGATAAATTCTTATTTGTCGAACTCATTATAACACCAATATAAAACAAAAAGCAACAGTTTTATCACCGTTGCTTTGATAAGTTTATATAACTTTCAGGTTATTACCTACACCCCATTCCTAAACCTCCACACCATCCTCCCGTCCCCATACACCGTAACATTCTCAACGGTTGTATGCCACAGCACCTCATTGAACTCAAGCTTCAGCAAATCAAGCTCCCGTACCGTAAACAGAAGCTCGCTCAGCTTATTTCTCTTTTATATTTACGCCATTTTCTCCAGTGCTTCAAGAGTAACCTCATATTTTGTTTCTTCGTTTTTCAAAAAGCGTTCCATTTCTTCCATCATGTAATAAGCCATTCTCTGAGGCTCCTTACCGGTACTGCCTGCAATGTGGGGTGTAAGTATAGCATTCGGGCACCAGAACAGAGGATTTATGTAAGGGAAAAATTCTCTTTTGAGAACATCTGCAACAAAGGTCCTTGACGGATGCAGAATAAGTGATAATGCAAGTGAATATTCAGCTACCTGTGCACCTCTGCCTGTATTTATAAAGGTGGAGTGCTTTTTCATTTTTCTGAAAAGCTTATAGTTGAACACATTTTCAAGCTCAGGTTTGTTAGCAAGGTGATTACTGATAATATCACATTCGCTGAAAAGCTCTTCAAGACTTATAAGGGTTACTTTGAGCTCTTCGGCCTTTTCTTTTTTTACAAAGGGGTCATAGGCATAAACCTCAACGTCGAGCTCCATAAGCTTTTTTGCAACCATCTGTCCGATGGCGCCAAGGCCAATAAGACCTACCTTACATCCGAAGTTACCCGGTGATTTGCCGGCAATGGTATGTGAGTAGGGGAATAGCGGGCGATAATATTTTGCTGCCCGAAAATAACCTTTTGATGCTAAAGATATCTGCGCAAAGGTATATTCCGCAACGGGTACGGCATTAGCGGCAAAGGCGCTGAAAACCTTCACTCCGCTTTCAAGAAAGGGTTTTGCGAAGTATTGCACAGTACCGGCCGAATAAAAAACAGCCTTGAGATTTGGCATATATTCTTTGATTTCTTCCTTGGTGAATTTCGGCATTCCCCAGGTGGCAAAGGCAATTTCACAGTCAGACAGGAAGTCTGCGTTATCCTTCATGTTTTTTCTGCTGATTTTTTCTGAAAGCACACCGTATTCACTGAGCTTTTTTAATACCTCAGGAGTATATACCTTTGAAAACTGCCTGTTATTTGTTCCGAAAAGTGCTATTTTCATTTCTCTTCCAACCTTTTTGGCTTTTTATATTGCTAATAAAGTTTATCATATTTCTTTTATATAAACAATACAAAATCTTATTTTATTATTGTCTTTTTTTCATTAAAATGGTAAAATAACTTTGAATATAATAAGGGGAATGGTCTTATGCGAGATATGCTTTCAGAAAAAACTATTATATACGGCAGAGAGGTGGCTAACAGAATACTTTTTCAGCCTATGGAGGGTTGCGACGGCACGGCAGAAGGTGCTGTCGGTGAGCTTACGGCACGAAGATATCTGCGCTTTGCTGAGGGCGCACCGGGCATAATCTGGTTTGAGGCTACTGCTGTATGTAATGAGGGCAGAGCAAATCCCCGTCAGCTTTACATAAACGAAAATACGGTTGACAGCTTTAAAAATATTGTCAGTGAAATAAAAGCAAAATCAAAGGAGCTTCACGGCTTTGAGCCTATAATTATTGTTCAGCTTACTCACAGCGGAAGATACAGTAAGCCCAACGGTACACCTGAACCGATTGTGGCTTACAGAAATTCCTTATGGGAAAAGGGTAAGGAAGATCAGCCTTTTAAAGTCGCCACTGATGAGTACCTTGCCACTATACCCGCTATGTATGAAAAGGCAGCAAAGCTTGCCTTGGCAGCCGGCTTTGACGGTATGGATGTAAAGTGCTGTCACGGTTATCTTTTCAATGAGCTTTTAAGTGCTTATAACAGAGAAGGTAGCTACGGCGGCGCTTTCGAAAACCGCACAAGGCTTTACTTTGACTGTATTGATGCTGTTAAAAATGCAGTAGGAGATAAGGCTTTTGTTACAACAAGACTTAACAGCTGTGACTGTTTCCCCTATGGCTACGGTTTCGGTGTCAATTCTGCAGATGAAATAGATTTGTCAGAGACGAAAGAAATCATCGGAAAGCTCAAAGAAAAAGGAATTGAGCTCATAAATCTTACTATCGGGAACCCATATCTCATACCTCATACCAACCGCCCCTATGCGTTGAAATCTCCCGAGGATGGCAGAATCGGTATGAAGCGTGTATATGATGTGACAAAAGAAATAACATCCGCTTTTCTTGATATGAAATTCGTAGTTTCAGCGCTTACATATGAGGGCGAAAATGCTATGGAGTATGCAGAAAAGCTCCTTTCTGAAGGTGTGGGTGACTTTGCAGGCTTTGGCAGAATGACCTTTGCTTATCCCACTTTTTACAAGGATTTTCTTGAAACGGGGGCTCTGTGTAAAAACGAGGTATGTATTAAATGCAGTAAGTGTTCAGAGCTTATGAGGGCAGGTACCGTATCGGGCTGTGTTGTAAGAGACAGCGACGTGTATATGCCGTATTACAGAGAATATGTTATGAAAAAATAAGGGGTGTTGTTATGGTTGCAGTTGTAACGGGTGGTAGCCGCGGTATTGGTAAGGCTATCGCTGAAGAGCTTCTCAAAACAGATTACAGCGTTATTATTACTGCCAGAAATAAAAGCAGTGATATTGAAGATTTGGAAAAAACATATCAGGGTAAGGTGTTTTTTGTACATTGTGATATTTCAATTGAGGATGACAGAAAAAAGCTTGTCACGTTTGCTGAAGACAAATTCGGCTCTCTCGATTTGCTTGTAAATAATGCAGGCGTTGCACCGAGGGAAAGAAAGGATATACTCGAAATTACACCCGAAGATTTTGACTATCTGACAGACATAAATTTAAAGGGGACTTTCTTTGTAACTCAGGAGTTGGCCCCATTACTGATAAAAAATGAAAAGTCACGAATAGTCAATATATCCTCAATGTCGGCTTACACTGCCTCGGTCAACAGAGGAGAATACTGTATTTCAAAAGCAGGCATTTCAATGATAACAAAGCTTTTTGCCGCGAGACTTGCCGAATACGGTGTGAGCGTTATTGAAATAAGACCGGGCATCATCAAAACGGATATGACCTCAAAGGTAAAGGAAAAATACGAAAAGCTGATTGCAGAGGGCATAACACCCATTAAGCGTATGGGTCAGCCGCTTGATGTTGCAAGGTGCGTTGTTTCCGTTGCTGAGGGGAATTTTGACTTCTGCACCGGCACGGTAATTGACTGTGACGGCGGATTTAATGTGAGGATTTTATGAGCAGGATTTATAAATGTCTGATAATCGGCAGCGGTGCAGCGGCTTACAGTGCTGCTGACTGGCTTTACAAAGAAGGTGTAACCGATATTGCCATTGTCACGGAAAACCGTCTTTCGGGCACATCCCGTAATACAGGCAGTGACAAGCAGACCTATTACAAAATATCAATGGACGGATTTACCCCTGACAGTCCCTATAAAATGGCAACGGATATGTTTAAGGGCGGCTCTTGCGACGGCGAAAAAATGTATCTTGAAGCGGTGAACAGTCAGAAATGCTTTCTCAGGCTTTGCGAGTACGGAGTTAAATTCCCGACTGACGGATACGGTGCCTATCCCGGTTACAAAACCGACCACGATGATACGTTAAGAGCAACATCTGTAGGACCTCTTACTTCAAAGGTTATGACGGAAAGGCTTGAAAAGGTTGTAACCGAAACAAATAAAACACCTGTGTTTGACAGTAAGCAGGTCATAAAGATTCTCACTGACGGCAAAAGAGTCTACGGTGTGCGTGTGCTTGATTTGAAAAGCGAAGAGGAAGAAAACATCTATGCCGAAAATGTAATCTGTGCCACAGGCGCACCTGCCTGCATTTATGAGGACAGTGTATATCCCGAATCGCAGCACGGAATGACAGGTGTGATGATTGAAGCAGGGGTGAGAATGTGCAACTTCACCCAATGGCAGTATGGTATGGCTTCTGTAGACTTCAGATGGAATGTTTCGGGCAGCTTTATGCAAGTTATTCCACGTTTTGTAAGTGTTGAGGAAAAAGGGGAAGAAAGAGATTTTCTGAAGGACTATTTCTCTGACATTAATGAAGCTTACAGCAATGTTTTTCTCAAAGGCTATCAGTGGCCGTTTTCTTGTGCGAGGGCAGAGCAAAGCTCACGAATTGACCTTGCAGTGCATTCCGAAATGCTCAAGGGCAGGAAGGTTTATCTCGATTACAGAAAGAATCCCGAAGGCTTCTGCTTTGAAAAGCTCTCTGATGAAGCGAAGAAATACATAACCGATACAGACTGTTTTGCTGATACGCCGATAGGAAGGCTCGAAAAATTAAACAGTAAAGCTATTGATGTTTATCTTCGTCAGGGCATAGATTTACATAGGGATATGCTCCGTATTGCCGTCTGTGCTCAGCATAACAACGGCGGTGTTTATACGGACAGCAATTTTGAAACAGATATAAAAGGCCTTTATGTTATCGGCGAAGCGGCGGGTACCTTCGGCCTTTCACGTCCCGGCGGCTCGGCACTCAATGATACCCAGGTGGGCGGACTTGTTGCTGCAAAGCATATAAAGAACAAAGTGCCGACGGGTATTGATGAAAATGAGCTGTTGCTTTTTGAAGCACCACAGGAAGGTTTTACGGTCAGCACGGATGTTGACTATTCTCATTTCAGAAGAAAAATGAGTCAGGTCGCTTCCTTTAAGAGAGATTACGAGGGTTGTGCTTGTCTTTTTAGTGAAATAAACAAGGTGCTTGAGGATTATCCGAAAGAGCACAGAAGCCTTTCCGATTATTACCGTGACAAGGATATGCTTATAAGTATGAAAGCACTTCTTGAAGCCATTCTTTCCGAACTTCCCGAAACGGGAAGCCGCGGCGGTGCAATTTTCATAAAAGACGGCAAAATTATAGAGGAGAACACATATTACAGAGACTATCTCACCGTTAGCAAAGACGGAAAAATTCAGTTTATAAAGGTTTCACCCGTACCCTGCGGTCAGAGGCCTTTTGAATATTATTTAAGCAAAATAAACGAAGGGGAAATATTATGAACACAGGAAAGAAAAGAATTGACATCAAAAGAGCAAGCAGTAAAGAAATACTTGCCTTTTCGCTTTTGCCTTTAGGATTTTTCTTTATTGACTGCACCGTTTACACGGTAATCAACTTTTATATGACCGATGTGCTGAAGCTGAGCATGGGGCTTGTGTCCATTGTTCTTTTAGGCACAAAGGTATGGGACGCTGTCAACGACCCGATTATGGGCCAGATTGTTGAAAGAACAAGAACAAAATGGGGCAAATGCAGACCTTACCTTCTGTGGATACCTATTCCCTTTGCCATTACGACAGCTCTTTTATTCCTGCCCGTAAACTTCCCCGAGAGCTGGAACATTATCACAAAGGACGGCACAAATTTAGGCAATGCAGGTAACTTTATATATATGCTCATTATGTATATGGTTTATATCACTGCATATACAGCAATTGAAATTCCCCGTAACAGCCTTACTCCTCTTGTGTTCCCTCAAAAGGATTCAAGAGTTAAAGCCGTTTCAATTTCAAACACCGTCGGCTCACTTGGCACTATTCTTCCTTCTGTTCTTATCTGGACAATGGCAGGACTTCTTGGCAATGGCAAAAAGGATATGACCGACATGGGTTATTTCTGGTCGGCTGCAATTTTTGCTGTAATGGGTGCCTTGATTATGATGGGCTCATTCTTTGGCTTTAAAGAAAAGGTATATATTCCTCCCAAGAAGGAAAAGTCCTCAAAGAACATAAAGATTATCTTTAAAGACAAGAGAATTGTTATGCTTCTTCTTGCCGCTTTCTTCAATGGCATTATAAACATCGGCGCAATTTTCCTTTCCTATTTTGCACGCTGGAACTGTATCGGCATTCTGCCTATGGATAAGATCAACCTTTTCATCGAGGGTATCGTGGGCAAAAATCCCAACATTGATGCCGTCGCAATTCTTCCCACTCTTCTTTCTGTTATGAGCGGTGCATCATATATGATTTCAATGCTTCTTGTTCCGCCGCTTCTTAAAAAAATGAGCAAAAAACAGCTCTGGATATGGATGTCCTTCCTGGGTGCTGCCGCAAACGTAATCGTTTACATAGTCGGTATTTATCTTGTGCCCTATAACACAATTCCCGGCTTCATTCTTTATGCAGTGCTTCGCTTCTTCACTAACTTCCCCGTAGGTATGAGTACTGTGCTTATCGTTTCCATTATTGCTGACGTAACCGACAGTGTTGAAATGGAAAAGGGTGAACGACTTGAAGCTACCGTTTACTCCTTCAAGGGGCTTCTTTATAAGGTTGCAGTAGCAGTATTCAATGTTGTTGTTCTTCAGGTTATTGACCTTTTAGGCTACAATGCAGAGAAGATGGAGATTATCACCGAAAATGTTACAAAGCCTCTTATTACATCCACAACACAGGCAAGCATTATCGAAGGCGTTAACTATACCACTCTTCTCAACGGTATTTTCTTTATGCTGACAGCTATGGGCGCTATCGGTCTTATTCTTCAGGCTATTCCTATGCTGTTCTTCAAGTTTGACGAAAACGAAATGGACGCAAAGCTTCAGGTATACAGAAAGCAGAAGGAAGACGAAATGGAAAAGACACTTTCGGAGGCATAAGATGAATTATTTTAAACTTGGTCTTTGCAGTGTTACTTTCAGAAAAAAGACGGCTGAAGAAGTGGTGCAGATTGCAAAGAATGCAGGTGTTAACTACATTGAATGGGGCGGAGATGTTCACGTTAGAACCGTCGATGACGCCCACAACGTAAAATCACTTTGCGATAAAGCGGGAATTACGATAAGCTCCTACGGAAGTTATTTCAACAGTTCGAACTATGATGAAAGCAAGTGGATTGAAGTCTGTGAAATCGCAAAGGAAATGGGTGCAGCTTCCGTAAGAGTATGGCTCGGTAAAAAAGACAGCGAAAAGACAAGCGAGGATGAATATAAAATCTTACTTGCCAACACAGAAAAAATGTGTGATATTGCTTTGTCTTACGGTCTTCTTGTCTGCCCCGAATGTCACGGCAACACCCTCAACAATGATACCGATGCTTTTCTCAGGTTTGTCAGTGACTTGAAGAAAGATAACTTCAAAACATATTTTCAGTCAAGGTACTTCCGCATGGAATATGACATGGACAGAATTGACAGAACCTTCAGCATTACTGAAAATGTCCATGTTTCTTATCGGGACCTTAAACGTGAGCAGATGTTCAGAAAGAAGGATAAAAACTATCTTGATACCCTGCTCAGAAAGCTGAGAGAAAAGAAATTTGACGGTATTATTATGATCGAATTCGTCGACCGCAACAGTGAAAAAGTATTTTACAAAGATGCAGATAAGCTGAAAAGCTATTGAGGTGAATATATATGATGAATTTTGAAAAAGCACTTGAAATTTATAAAAAGGAGCAAACAAAAGAAAAGCTTTATGAGGTTGCTCAGCTGCTGCTTCGTGAAATGACTCTTAACGAAAAAATCCGTATACTTCAGGGCCATGCCATGGGCGTTACAGTAAAAAACTTTCTCACAAAGGGCAGATTCTATAACGGAGAAGCATACCCTGCAGGCGGATGCAAAAGGCTCGGTATCCCTCCTGTGATGTTCACTGACGGACCGAGAGGTATCGTTATGGGCAAGTGTACATGCTTTCCGGTTTCGATGCTTCGCGGTGCAGCCTTCGACGATGAGCTGGAATACCGCGTTGGCGAGGTTTTCGCTAAAGAGGCCTCAGCTCTTGATGCAAACCTTTTTGCCGGTGTGTGTATAAATCTTCTTCGCAACCCCATGTGGGGAAGAGCGCAGGAAACCTACGGTGAAGATCCTTATCTTTTAGGCAGAATGGGTGCGGCTCTTACAAGGGCTATGCAGGATAACGGTATTATCGCCTGTCCGAAGCATTATGCTCTTAACAGCATTGAGGATCTCCGCTTTTCGGCAAATGCCATCGCTGATGAAAGAACACTCCATGAGGTATATCTGCCTCATTTCAAAAAGTGCATTGATGCGGGCGCCATGTCAATTATGGGTGCTTATAACAAAGTCAACGGCACCTATGCCTGTGAAAACAAGGAGCTTCTTACAGATATTCTTCATGATAAATGGGGCTTCGACGGCTTTTCACTGTCAGACTTCTTTTACGGAATTTATGACGGTGCAAGAAGTCTCAAGGCAGGCATGGATGTGGAAATGCCTTACCTTTTCCGTTACGCTACTTTAGGCTACAGCCTTAAAAAGGGCGACATAACCGAGAATGATATAGATACTGCAGTGGCAAGAGTGTTAAGAGCTCTTATATCCACCATGCCCAAATACAAAAAGCAGCCGGAATCCGTTATTCTTTCCAAGGAGCATACCGACCTTGCAAGAGAAGCGGCAACAAAGGGTATGGTGCTTCTCAAAAACGAAAATAAGACTCTGCCTGTTCAGAATGGCAAAAGAATTGCTGTTGTCGGCAGATATGCAGACAAGAGAAACACCGGTGACCACGGAAGCAGTAATGTTTTCAGCCCCTACGCTGTCACACCCTATGAGGGCATGTGTAACCGTTTCGGAAAAAGAAATGTTTCTCTTTATAACGGTTGCAGACTGTCAGAGGCTATGAAGGCTTCCGCCGACTGCGATTATATTGTTGTCTGTGTGGGCAGTGACTGGCTTCAGGAGGGTGAATTCCTTGTCAATCTCGGCAATGTCAAGAAAAAGCCCAAGGGTTCAGGCGGTGACAGAGCAGACCTTCACATTCCCGAAGAGGATGTTAAGCTCATAAAAGGTCTTTCCTACCTTAATAAAAAGCTCATAGTCAACATTATGGGCGGCAGTGCTTATGTAATAAAGGACTGGATTGACTGTGCCGAAAGTGTTGTTATGTCCTTTTACAGCGGTCTTGAGGGCGGCAATGCCCTTGCGGATATATTAAGCGGTGACGTTTCGCCTGCAGGTAAGCTACCCTTCACAATTGCCGAAAAGGCTGAGGATTATCCGCCTTTCCTTCATCTTGGTGCAGAGGATAAGGATATAGAATACGGATACTATCACGGCTACACTCTCTTTGATAAGGAAGGCAAAGAACCTCACTTCCCCTTCGGCTTCGGTCTTTCATATACCGAATTTGAGCTTAATGATATATCTGTTGAAAGGTCTTCAGACAAAATAAATGTTACAGTCAAGGTCGCAAACCAAGGCGATTCTGACGGAGATGAGGTTGTTCAGATTTATGTGGGCAGTGACAATGAAGATGTTGACCGCCCTGTTAAAGTTCTCAAAGGCTTCAAGCGTGTCAGCGTAAAAGCAGGCGGGATAGTTGAAGCTGAAGTCAGCGTTGACATTGATGACATTAAGTTCTATTGTCCCGAAAAGGGCGAATGGGTGCTTGACGAAAGCTATACCCTTTATGTGGGTACCGACAGTAAAAATGCAACCCCCGCAGGAAAAGTGACCTTCTGACTGTGAGGAAAGAAAAATGAAAAACAACCTTTACTCTCCCGATGAATTTATGTCAGGGCTTTATGAAAAATTCAGAGCAAAGCCTTATGAAAATATAACCACCCCACAAGAGGCTCTCAATGTCGGAGAAGAAATCAAAGCTAAAGCAAGAGAAATCTTTGCTATAGAAATAATCTGCTCCCTTACGGAAAAAACAGAGCTCAGGGAAAACGGAAAAGCCCTCGAATATGATGATTATATTTTGAAAAAGTACAGCCTTAAAATCTGCGACGGATTAACCTCTGCCGTCTATGTGCTTGTGCCGAAAAAAATCCCCGAAAAAGCAAAGGGTGTTGTTGCTCTTTGCGGTCACGGCTACGGTGTAAGGCAGATTCTGAATATTTCAAAAAGAGGCAATAAAAAGCATTTCAATTATGTTGACAACTATCAGAAAAACTTTGCTGTTGAGCTTGCAAAAAGGGGTAATGTTGTGATTGCTCCCGAGCTTTTCGGGTTTGGTGAAGCAAGACTCAGCCACGATTTATGGAAGCCCTTTTATATAAGCTCCTGCGATGAGCTGTCCCATCATCTTCTGCCTTACGGACTCACAACGGCAAGCGTGAGAATAGCTCAGGCTCTGATGTGCGTAAAGGTGCTTAAAGAGATGGATGAGGTTGATGAAAACAAGGTGTCCCTTATGGGAATCTCAGGCGGTGGCCTTACGGCACTGTATGCCTCTGTGCTCGATGACAGCATTTATAAAACCGTTATCTGCGGTTATGTAAACACCTTCAAGGACAGTATTCTTTCAATGTGGCACTGCCCCGATAATTATATTCCGGGTATACTTGAAGTCGGCGAAATCTATGATTTTGCTTCGGCTCTTGCCCCTAAAGAGCTTTTTATCGAGTCGGGAACAAAAGACAAGCTTTTTCCCATAGATGCTTCCGAATATGCCCACGGAAAAATAAAAAGGGTTTACTCTCTTATGGATGCCGGGGATAAGCTTCACATTGATATTTTTGACGGAAAACACTCTGTCTGCGGAAGAAAGTCTTTTGACTGGATTACGGAATAACAGCTATGAAGTATAACAAAAAAGATTATATGTTTCTTATAAAAGAGTCAACCGCTCTTTACAAAGCAAGCCGTGAAGATAATCTCGCAGATTTTCCGATTAGTGAAAGGGAAAAGTTTCATAAAAACGGAAACCGTGAAGATTTCGAAAAGCTGTATTTTAAAAGACGTGACTATCTCTCATCTGCAGCGATACTTTCACTTTTTGACGACAGTTATGTGGATGAACTTGAAAAAATACTGCTCGGAATATGTGAAGAATCTCTCTGGGCGCTTCCTGCTCACACCACGGGGAATGAAGAAGATGACAGAAAGATTATTGACCTCTTTGTAGCGGAGACATCCTTTGCTTTGGCAGAAATCTGTACGGTTTTCAAGGATAAAATTTCATCAGATGTATATGACAGAGTCAGAGCTGAAATCAAAGCACGACTTCTTGATAACTACAGAAATAATACATATTGGTGGGAAAGCTGCAGTATGAACTGGGCAGCGGTCTGTGCAGGATATTCAGCAGGCGCACTTTTATATTTGTTTCCCAATGAGTTTCAGGAGCTTAAAGGGCGCATTTTAAAAACTCTTGCCTGCTATATTGACGGCTTTACACAAGACGGCTTCTGCCTTGAAGGTCCCTCTTACTGGCAATACGGATTTATGGCATATACGGTTTTTGCCGATTTGCTTTATAGGTTCAGCGATGGCAAAGATGACCTTTTTCACAGTGAGAAAATAAAAAAGATTGCCGTTTACGGAAGTAACAGCTTTCTTGGTGTCGGAGACACAGCTGTCAGCTTTTCTGACGGAAATATGAATTTTAATCCTGATTATGCTTTGCAGAGTTATCTCTGTCAGAAGCTGCCTCACGTGGTGCCTTGTCCCGATAGCAGTTGTAAAAGCTTAGATAATTCAAACACCAAATGGATTGACCTGTACAGAGTGCTGATATGGCAATTTTCTGACAATACGTCAAAAAAAGAAAAGGCGAATACTGTTTATTCAGCCTATGCAAATCAGCTCATTGTCAACAAAACAAAATATTCCTTCGCCTTTAAGGGAGGACATAACGACGAGCCTCACAACCATAATGACCTGGGCTCCTTCATTTATTCAGACAGTGACGGCCAGGTTTTCTGTGATCTCGGCTCTGGAAGATACACCAAAGATTATTTTGACAACAGCAAACGATACGGCATTTTCTGCAACTCATCTTTTTCTCACAGCGTTCCGATAATAAACGGAATGCCCCAACCATACGGTAAGAAATTCAATGCAAAAATTATATATGAAAACAATTTGGCTGTATGTGACATGACAAATGCCTATGATAAAGCGGAGATGACTTCTTTAATAAGAAGGGCCGAAATTAAAGAAAACGGCATTCTTCTTACTGATAACTTTACTTTTACAAAGGCTTTATCTGTTACAGAGCGTTTTGTAAGTCAGAGAAAAGCAAAATCAGAAGACGGTGTTCTGATTTTCGGCAATACAAGGATGTATTATCCTGTCGACGAAATTTCTTTATCACTTAAAGAAGAAAAGCATACCCCACACGAATATGACAAAGAGGACATAACGGTTTACTGTTATGATTTTCTGCTTAAAGATGGTATAAATGAAATAACCTTCAAAATAATAACAGAATAAAAAATCACGGTGATTCCTTTAGGTTTCACCGTGATTATTTTATTTACTTAATGGCTCAAGAGTAATACAGATTTCTGCCTTTTTAACATTTTCAAGCCTGACGGTCAGCTTCTGAATGTCGGGATATTCCTCATCCCATTCCCATTCGCCCGAAAGTCTTTCAGCCTTCATAACAGAGAATGTGCCGTCAGAATGGGAGGTAGCTTTAAGGTGCTTGTCACCGATTGAGAGAATTGCCGTTTTGCCGTCCTCGGAGATTTCTATATCTGCCTTTGTGTGCATGAACCAGTAAATGTCACTTTTAAAAAGACACTTTACATTGTCAGTGATTCTGAGGCAGGAATATTCTTTTTCAAGCTCAAATTCTCTGGTGACCTTTGTCGCTCCATTCATACGGTATGCGTCAGCCATATCGAGTGTGCAGCTTCCACCGTGGCTCTGTTCTTCAAAGGCGACAAACTTACTTTCAGCCAATACATACTGGTCATCGAGAGTCATATCGGGATTTATAACGAGAGTGTTCTGTCCCTCGGCACGCTTTGAATAGTTTTTCCATCTGCCGCCTGCAGGGGTGTTAGTGAAGTAGCCGGGGGCATCGTAAGGTCCCGGACCTAATTCCTCTGCCCAGCGCTCACCCATTGAGTCAAAAACGAATGTGCCTATATCAAGGTCACCGTGGTTGATGAAATTATAACCGCCTTTTATACCTGCAAAGGTTGCATTTTTATCGAGATAAGCACTTCTCATAAGCACCATATCCTGGCCGACATCGGATTTAAGGAACAATGCAAGGCTTTCATCGGAAAAGTCCGCACTTTCGGGTGTGTAGCTTCTGTTATACCAGAGAGAAGAAAGAGCAGCTTCTTTACCGGTGCCGTTTCTTTCGGTGTTTTCAGAAGTGTCGGCAGTAAACTCACCGGGCTCACTCCACATCTGATAGCAGGCAAGAAGAGGGGAGTCATATTCATCGGCATACCAATGAAGAGATGGAGTAAAGCACATTCTTGCCTTATTGTCGCCGAAATTGAATACGCCTGTCGGAGAGGTGATATAAACGGGGAATTTGCCAAGCTGCTTAAAGCCGTCAATTTCACTCATGCCGAAATCGGTACCGAAGAAGTTTTTGCTTGTTGCCACGAAAATAACGATAGCATCCATGCCTGACTGACTGTAACCGGGGCCTTCGGCATAAACTCCGTCGGGAGTAAAATTTTCGAAAGCTATGGGCATATTTTTATAGCACATTGAAAGAAACTCTGCGGCTCTTTCTCTGTCATAATCACTGAAGGTCATACATGCAATGCCTATACCGCTGTAGCATATACTGTTCCAGTTGTTTTTTGACCAGGTAAACCAATGATTATCATCAAGAGCTGAGTTGATAGCGTATTCCCATACTTTATTTTCAATAAGCAGCTTTGTTCCTTTATAAAGATAGTCATAAAACCAGTCATAGCCTATTGAAACTGCCAGAGCCATTTCAGCTGTAGCAAGAAAGTGCGAAGTGCACCAATCGTAATAACTGCAAACATTTTCGAGTTCCTGCGAGGCTCTTTCGGCGTATTTTTCTTCACCCGTTATCTGCCAGGCGTAGCCTAAGATTATCATTCTGTTGATAACCTCACGGGAAATGGGAAGTATACTGTCTTCTTCGTCAAGAGTATAAGCCATTGGCGGGTAAATGCTCACATCAAGAAGTGCATCAGCGTTGGACAGAACATAATCGGTGAGTTTTTTAGTGTAGGGAGTAAAATTCTTCGACTTATACTCTTCTCTCACCTTGTCGAAGTCAGCCTTATCTGCAAGAATAAAGGGGTGCTTTCTCTCCGCTTTTAAAAGCTCGGCTGCCACCTTATCTTTATCAGGAAAATCAGGATTTCTGTCAAGGCTTATGTAATCTGTACCAACCTTTACCATGTCGGGTATTACTGCGAAATAAGGCACAATATTTGTTATGCCGAGAACAATAACAAGTGCTATGGAAATTATAATTCCGAGTATAGCCTTTTTACCTTTTTTCATGTTTTCACCGTCCTTATTTTATCCCGCTTATGGCAGGGTAAAGCTTTCTCCACGTACGGTATTTTTCTTCGTATTTTTCGATAAGCTCTTTTGTCGGAGCAACTGTTTCGGCTGTTTTGTAAACCTTATTTTCAAGCTCTGCATATTCATCGGAATTCATGACACCCTTTGCCGCAAGCAGTGCCGCGCCGAGGGAAGCACCCTCCTGATTTTCAGGAATATTCAGTTCAATACCGAGAACATTTGCAATAATTTTAAGCCACAGCTTGTTCTTTGTGCCGCCGCCGCAGACATTTGACTTTCTGATATCGATACCCATATCTCTGATGATATCAATGTTGTGTCTTAAAGCGAATGCAACGCCCTCTAAAACAGCAAGACTCATATCGTCTTTGTCTGTGTCAAGACTCATTCCGTAGAACATACCTCTTACATTTGTATCGTTGAGAGGTGAGCGCTCACCCATAAGATAAGGCAGGAACAAGCAGTCGTTTTCACCGAGCTTATCTTCTTTTGAAAGCACGCTACCGTAATCGTCACGAAGCACTTTTTCTACCCACCAGTTACAGCATACTGCCGCCGAGAGCATACATGCCATCTGATGATAGTTACGGCTTGCAGAGCAGAAGGAGTGAATTGCACTTTCTCTGTCAAGACTGAATTTATCGCTGACGGTGAAGATAGTTCCGCTTGTGCCGAGAGAAATATTGCAGTCACCGCTTTTAACAGTGCCTGTTCCGATTGCTGCAGCGGCATTGTCACCTGCACCGATGATAATTTTTACATTCTTTAAGCCGAGCTCATCTGCCATTTCTTTTTTGAGAGTGCCTGAACATCCGTCACTTTCAAGAACATTCGGAAGCCCTTCTTCCTTTATGCCGTGGGCATCAAGAATCTTCTTTGACCAGCAGCGATTTTCAACATCAAAATAGAGTGTGCCCGAAGCGTCGGAAACATCGGTGCAAAGCTCACCTGAAAGTCTGTATGCAACATAATCCTTCGGCAGCATAATTTTGCTTATCCTGCTGTAATTTTCAGGCTCCTTTTCCTTTACCCATAAAAGCTTGGGCAGAGTAAAGCCTGCAAAAGCAATATTGGCTGTGTTGTCAAGAAGAAAATCCTTGTTTTCGTTAAGATTGTCTGTTTGCACCTGACTTCTTGAATCGTTCCACAAAAGTGCAGGACGGATAACATTGTCCTCACTGTCAAGCATTACAAGCCCGTGCATCTGACCTGAAAAAGAGAATGAAAGCACAGAATCTGTGTCAATATCAGAAAGCAGCTCTTTGAGTGCCTCAACAGTCTGATTATACCAGTCCTCCGGATTCTGCTCACTCCAGCCGTTATGAGGGAAATATAAGGGATAGTCCTTTGTAACCGAGGATACAACCTCACCGTCACTGCTTAACAGCAGTGTTTTTACGGAGGAAGTACCAAGATCGATACCAACAAAATGCTTCATATTCTACCTCTTAAAAAAGAATCTGATTTACGATAGTCTGCAAGTATTCCTGTCTGCCTGAGTCAGGATTTGTTGTAATTTTCTTCTCGCAGGCGTAAGCCGAAAGCTCTTCAAGAGTTGCTTCACCGCTTAAAATCTTTTCACCGATACCCTCACCGAATGAAGAATATTTATTCTTAATGAAAGCATCAATTCTGCCGTCTTCAATTATTTCAGCCGCTTTGATAAGACCGAGAGCAAAGGTATCCATAGCAAGAATGTGGCCATAGAACATATCTTCAAAAGAGTTACTCGGCCTGCGGTTTTTAGCATCGAAGTTGAACCCGCCTGTAAGACCGCCTGCCTTGAGCACCTCGTACATACACATTGTTGCTTCATAAACATCAAAGGGGAATTCGTCTGTGTCCCAACCTAAAAGAAGGTCGCCCTGGTTAGCGTCAATTGAGCCGAGCATACCGTTGATTGCAGAAATGCGAAGTTCGTGCTGGAAGGTGTGACCTGCAAGGGTTGCGTGGTTAGCTTCAATATTCATCTTGAAGTCCTTATCAAGACCGTACTGACGAAGGAAGCCGATAGCTGTCGCTGCATCAAAATCGTACTGATGCTTCATAGGCTCCTTCGGCTTGGGCTCGATATAGAAGTCACCTGTGAAGCCGATTTTTCTGCCATATTCCACAGCCATTTTCATAAGACGGGCGATATTTTCCTGCTCAAACTTAACATCGGTGTTGAGCAGAGTTTCATAGCCCTCTCTGCCGCCCCAGAAAACGTAGCCCTTACCGCCTAATTTAACGGTGATGTCAAGAGCCTTTTTAATCTGAGCCGCTGCAAAACAGTAAACCTCAGCACTGTTTGTGCTGCCTGCACCGTTCATAAATTTCGGGTTACCGAACATATTTGCAGTACCCCAAAGACATTTTATGGCGGTCTCTTTCATTTTGATGAGTATGTAGTCAGAAATTTCGTCAAGACGGGCATTGGTGACATTGATGTCTTTATCTTCAGGCACGAGGTCAACATCGTGGAAGCAGAAATATTCTATACCCATTTTGCTCATGAATTCAAAGCCTGCATCTACCTTAGCCTTTGCGTGTGCCATTGTTGCAATTTCGCTGTCAAAACTCTTGTCAGCAGTACCTGCACCGAACATATCAACACCGCACGCACCGAGAGTGTGCCACCATGCCATAGCAAAGGGAAGATGCTCACTCATTTTTTTGCCGAGGATTACACGGTCTTTGTCATAGTAACGGAAGGCAAGAGGATTTTTGCTGTCTTTACCCTCATATTTTACTTTGTCGATAAATTTAAAAAACTCCATACTCTTTTCTCCTTTTTAGTTTTTATTACCATTTTGATTATATCATATTTATTATTCCCTTTTCAACCTCAACAGAGAAAATGCGCCTGACTTTACAACAAGGTATAAAGTCAGGTTTCTTCTGCCACACTGAAAGTGACGGCAAAAGGATGTCTGCAAGACTCTGCATGTATAATGAACAATAAACAACATAAAGAAAAACCGTTGCGACTGAAAGATGACCGCTTAATCTACCGGTGAAGTGTAGTCCTTTCTGTCTGCAACGATTTTTTTGTATTGCTTTTTGGATTATTTAATTGTTATTTCCCAACCATCAAGGCTTCCTTTAAGACACTCTGTATTGATTCCACCGTCGTTGAAGCTTACCGTTGCCAGAATATCAGGTAAACAAAGGGGGAGCGTGATGTTTTTGCAGATGGGCTTAAAGCTGATTTTTTTCTTTTCATAATCCACCGAAAGCCCCGAAGCAGCATGAAGAGTTGTCCAGCTTGACATCGGGCGTGTATAGTGATGTCCGCATTCCCAATGGTCCCAGAATGAGCCGAGACGCAGCTGATTGTTGTGAATTGAACTGATTTCTCTGTCTGCAATATCACGAAGCCCCACAGAAAGTGCAAGAGCAGAAAAAGCATAGCCAATACCTGTCCAGACAGCCTCTGCCTGACAGTTTTTATATGTATGGATTGTTGTTTTTCTGCCGTCATGGCAAGTGGCGTTGATGAGGCCTGCTTCACTGTCAAAATTGTTGCGGAATATTACTTTCACAATTTCACATATTCTTTCATCACTGAGATTGCCTGCAACACCTGCCATTCTCAGGAACCACTCTCCGTCAAGCTGGTCACTCATGAGAGATTCGTCAGCTTCCCTATCGTTTCTCCAGAGGTTATAATATTCGCCGTTCCACAGCTTTTCTTCTAACGATTTTTTGCCCTTCTCCAAAAGATTGTTCCATTTGTCCTGACAGGTCTTATCATTTATCCTCTCCGCAATTATTGCAGCTGCTTTAAGTGCAGCAAGCCAGAGAATTGAAATATAAGAAGGTGTGCCCGAAAAGTTCCAGGCGTCATAGGTGTTGCGCTTTGTGTCGTAATCGGGTAAGCCGTCACTGTCTGTGTCCAACTTTTCAATTGAATCCATGGCTCTTCTGACATTGTCCCACAGTGAAGAAAGATACTCTCTGTCACCTGTGAAAAGATAGTCACGAAGCACCATCAGAACGAACTGCATATTCATGTCAACACGGTCAAAGCTGTTGTCAACCTTCTCAAAACCGGGTTTGAAAAGATGATGCACTCTGCCGTCCTTTCTCTGAAACTCAGCTCCCATTCTGATTTGCTTTTTCTGCAAATCAGGGAACAGGCTGATTAAACCGAAGGAGGCATGATATGTGATATCTGTGGTGTGAAAGCCACAGTAGCCAAGACCTTCCCAAAGGCCGAATTTTCCGTTTTTGAGATAGCACGAGCTTTTGACAAGCTGTGAAAGATTGGATGACCATGCGTCGGGATAAATTGAGGGTAAGTCTGTGTTATAAAGCAAGCAAGCAAAGCTTACGGCAGCGTTGTATACACTGTCATAGTTATCGGTCAAAAACTTGTTCGCATCAAGAGAGCTATTATATAAATTCTCATAGTAGTGCCCTGAACATTTACCCTTTCTTGTGAAATGATTGGGAAAATACCATGTGAGAACAAAGCGTATAACTGTCTTTTCACCGGGAGAAAGAGTCAGCTTACTGCAAAGAGCACAGGAGCCGAATTTTCTGCCCATACGAAGCATCTGTATGCCGCAGCATTTAAGAAAAGCAATTTTTTCTTTTCTGCCCGACGGGAAAGAGGGTGAACAGTGCTGAATTCTTTTAAGCAGTGAGGCAGCAAAGGGATACTCTGAGTATTCTCTGCATAACGAATCGAGTGCTTTTTCACTCAGCAAATGCAGATTGATCGGAACAGCAGAAGGCTTATTTCAAGCTTATCCTCAGTGGGGTTTTCAACTGTGAAATCAAGATAAAAGCCCGGTGTTGCAGAAGCGTCTGAATTATGTGGCACAAAAGGTGAAACTGCGCGCAGAGACACCTTGCAGGGCAGATAGCTGTCTATATAATCAAGGTCGCAGACAGGGAATCTGCCGTCAAAATCAATTCTTTCCACAGGCTTATTCCATGCAAACATACGGTATGTGAAATCATCGGTATCTGTCTTCATGCCAAGCTTGCGGACGATTGGATTTTCTCCCTCTTTCTTTGCGCGGATCCAGAAGGACAGAGCGCCTGTGCTGGCTTCACCGTCATCGACTTTGTTTTCATGACATCTTTCAGTAAGCCTCGGCTGGTTTGCAATAAGCCAATAGTGAAATTCACCGTCAGGTAAAAGCTCAACACTTCCGCTGCCGATTCCGCCAAGGGCAATACCGCTTGTATGTTTTTTTGTTGCAGTTATCTTTGCCATAATAAACCTCATAATTTCGTTGATGAAAAAATTATAGCTTTAATAACAGGCGTTGTCAATAGACACAAGCCACTGTGCTTTGGCAGGAATTATCACATGTTACATCTGTTCTGAATTCAGCTTGTTATAAGAAATAAAGACTGCACGGAGCTTTAACGGGAAAAACTGATTGTGTATGACGCAGGCTGTGCAATAACACTCTCAGGAACAGACAATAATTATGCTTCCCCTTTCAGAAAAAAGAGCAAACAATGTTAAGGCTTATTGTCTGTCCTCAGAAACCGGTATTTCACAGGATAAAGCAGACAAATTGTCATCCACACTTGATGCAGTCGGCTTATCAAACTCAAAGCCTGTTAAAAATGAAGCCGGGGAAGTAGACATGGCAGCATCAAGAAGAGTTACCTTCAGATTCCTTATTAATATTGACTGAGTCAATACTCATGTCATAACGGACATACTTATAAACAAACATACTGATAACAGCAAAACACGCTTTGTATTTTTACAGGGCGTGTTTTTGATTCGGCGGAAGGAAATCGGTTTGAATGATCGTCTGCCTGATAGAGCAGAACAAATTTTTTAACACAAAAACACAAGGGTGCTGTATGCAAGAAGCATAAGTCTGTTATGATATTTTTTAAAAATATAGACTTTTTGGGATTAATCTGTTATAATAATCTGAAATGATAAAATTATTATTTGTCAGCCCCCTTGGTTTGGCTAGTATGGGAATAAATCAATTGTTGATATATGAAAGCGACAGATAATCAATGAAAAAGAAAAAAGATAATTTCAGATCGGTTACAATTTTTGTTTTGGCAACAAATGAGACTGATCTGCTCAGAGAAACCATTAAAAAAATCAGAGAGAATGTTTCGGATGAAGACATAGACAGAGTGATTGTTGTTGCTAAATCTTGCAACTGTCCGGGATTTTTCGAGGCGAATAAGATTATCCTTGAGAGCAATTGGGATAAGCTGAGTGTGTATGTACAAAGGGCTGATACGGTTGAGCTGTGTCTTGCTGAGCTGCCACATCTTGCTGAAAGCTCGCACTTTATAATAATGGTCGCTGACATGGAGATGGATCCTGAAAACCTAAGATGTTTTGTTGATGGCGCAAAAAAAAATCCTGAAAAAATAATATGTGCTGCGAAATGGGTCAAGGGATCAACTGTTGAGGGTTACGGACGATTGCATGAAATCGGAAGTCGTGCGGTTAATCTTTTTATCAGTGTTATTTTTAACAAAAAGGTGAGAGATCCATTCTCTATTTATCAGATTTATCCTGTGTCAGTATATAAAAGAATGAATTTCAGAAAGGACTCTGAATTCGTTTATGAATATACAATAAAGCCTTTACACAACGATGTGGAATATGAAGAAATTCCTACTGCATACAAAAAACGTTCAGCAGGAAAATCAAATTTTAAATTCGGCAAGCTGGTACAGACTGCAGTTTCATTCATGTTGGCAGCGGTCAGAATACGCCTTTCGCCGAAGGAACGGCACAAAGACACTGACGTTACATAAATTAACCGGCCGAAAGAGGTGATTTAATGAAAAAGATATATATGGTGCAACCCAATTCCATTTACGGAAATTCGGTCTATTTCCCATATGCGGTGGGCTCTTTGATTGCTTATGCTTTTAAAGATGCAACCGTGAATCATGAATACAAGTTCGAAAAATTCATTTACAAAAAGGAAGATATCACCGTGGCTGTTGAAGGTATGGACAACCCTTATCTTATCGGCTTTTCGTGCTATGTCTGGAACTACGAATATAACAAAGCCTTTGCGAAGGCTATAAGAAAAAAATTCCCCGATTGCATCATAGTTTTCGGAGGACATCAGATAAATGCGGACAGTGAAGTGGTTACTGCCGGATATGTTGATTATGTTATTCAGGGAGAGGGCGAAGAAAGCTTTAGAAGGCTGTTGCTTTATCTGTGCGGAAAAGAAACAATTGACAGTGTTCCTAACCTTATTTATAAGACTGAGGACGGAAGCGTCACAGTCAGTCCAATGAGTTCAGCCTTTATAGATAGAGTGTCACCTTACACAACAGGACTTTTTGACGAGCTTGTTGAAAATGAAAAACTGGAATTTTCAGCTATTCTTGAAACAAACAGGGGCTGCCCCAACAGATGTGCCTTCTGTGACTGGGGAAACATCAAATCAAAAATCAAAAACTTTGACATGGAAATTGTTAAAGCAGAAATCGATTGGATGGCTGAGCATAAAATTGAGTATTGCTACTGTTCAGATTCAAATTTCGGTTTGTATCCCAGAGATATTGATATTGTTGAATATGTTATACAGAAGCACAAGGAAAAAGGCTATCCGCAGAAATTTCAGGCAACTTATTCAAAGAATAATCCTGAAACCGTGTTCAAAATCAACAAAAGGCTCAATGAGGTTGGCATGAGTAAGGGTGCGACTCTTTCGTTCCAGTCCATGACTCAGGAGGTCTTAAACAGAATAAACCGAAAGAACATGCCATTGGAAAATTTTCTTGAGCTTATGTCGCTTTATAATTCTAATAATATTCCTGCTTATTCTGAAATCATATTGGGTCTCCCCGGTGAAACCTATGAAAGTTTCAGGGAGGGGATCGAGCAGCTGCTTCAATGCGGTCAGCACATGGCGATTAATTTTTTTAACTGTGAATTGCTTGCAAACTCAATTATGAGTAACCCTGAATATATTGAAAAATATAAAATTGAGTATGCCATAACCGAACAGCATCAATATCATGTTGTTCCGAATAAGGGAGGAATACCTGAATATTCAAAAATTGTTGTTTCAACTTCAACAATGACCAAAGAGGACTGGATAGCTTGTAATATTCTTCATGTTTTTGTCAGAACTTTTCATAATCTTGGCCTTTTACAGTGCATGGCAATTTATCTTTATTATGAAAAGCATATCAATTATATGGATTTTTATTGCGGGCTGATTGAATGGGCCAAAAATAATCCTGAAAGTATTTGTGGAAAAATTTATAGCTGGCTCGAGGACAAATACAGAGAAATACTCAACAATTCCGGCTCACTTACTTGCTATGATCCTGATTTTGGTGAGCTGACATGGCCGCTTGAGGAGGGCAGTTTTCTGAAGGTGATAAAGGACTATGATACCTTCTTTAAGCAGATTGTTCCTTTTGTCAGCAGTTTTATAGATGACGTGGATCTGAAGAATGACATTTTCAGATATCAGAAGGCAGTTGTCAAAAATCCATATTCGAGATCTGTGGAATTAAATCTGAAATATGATCTGTATAAGTATTTTTCAATAATATACAACGGAAGCCATCTCAATCTCGAAAAGAAAAGCAACAAAATCAGGTTCGATTCAAGTGAAGTATCGCAGAATCTTATAGAATATGCAAAAGATACTGTCTGGTTCGGCCGAAAGGGCGGACAGAATATTATTACAAAAATCAGTTATTTAGATTAAGTATAAGGAGGCAGAGCAAAGATGAAAAATGTATATCTTATTCAACCAAACAGTGTACTTTCTACAGCTGTTTATCTGCCTTATTCTGTTGGCTCTATAGCAGCATATTCTTTCCAGTTTGAGGAAATAACAAGGCATTATGTTCTTCGTGATTTTATTTTCATAAAAGATTCAGTAAGTAGTATACTTGCGGAAATTGAAGAACCTTTCATTGTTGGATTCTCATGTTATATGTGGAATATAGAATATAATCTTGTTTTAGCCAAAGCAGTCAAAGAAAAATGGCCTGATTGTGTTATTGTTTTTGGTGGTCCGCAAATTCCCGATAGTGTGGAATATGTGGAAGAATACCAATATATCGATATAACTATTCACGGCGAAGGAGAAATAGCATTTTATTCTATACTTATTGAACTTTTAAATGATAAGAATTTCTCAAATATAAACAATATTTCTTACCGTGACAATGGCGTTGCAACCAAAACATTAAAAACGGAGCCTGAGAATCTTGATAACTTTCCTTCACCATATGCAATGGGATTGTTTGATGAATTACTTAAAGCTGAAAAACACAAAAACATCAGACTTGATGCAATTCTTGAAACAAACCGAGGATGTCCTTATGGGTGTATTTATTGCTATTGGGCACGAAGTGGTTCAAGTTTCCGTAAGTTCCCTATGGAGAGGATAAAAAAAGATATAGAGTGGATGGCGACGCACAATATAGCCTATTGCGTTTGTGCGGACTCTAATTTTGGAATTCTCGACAGGGATGAGGAAATAGCGGATTATGTTATTGAAATGAAAAATAAATATGGTTTTCCTGAAAAATTTGAAACTGCGGCTGCAAAGAATAAAGATGATTTTACTTTCAGAATCAATCAAAAATTAGAGACAAGCAGACTAAATAGGGGTGTTTCCGTAGCGGTTCAGAGTATGTCACCTGAAACGCTTGAAATCATTGGCAGAAAAAACATGTCAGTTAACAACCTTTCAGAACAACTGAAAAAGTACAGAAAACACAACATAGATACTTATACTGACTTGATTCTGGGTCTTCCGGGTGAATCATTAGACAGTTTTTGCAGAGGTTTGTTTGAGGTTATTGAGGCAGGACAACACTATTCTGTTAGTGTTCATCGTTTAGAGCTTTTTCCAAACACCATTATCTGTTCTGATGAAATGAAAAAAAAGTATCAAATCAAAACGATTCGCTCTCAACTTTGCCAGCATCACAGTAAGATTCTGAAAGACAATAGCATGTCATCAAGATCTGAAATAGTTGTGCAAACAAGTACAATGAAAATCGACGAGTGGAAAACAGCATTGCAGACTGCTACCTGTGCACAAAGTTTTCATTGTTTAGGTTTGTTGAGATTTATTGCAATTTATCTTCGCAAGGCTAAAAATATTTCGTATTTTGATTTTTACATGGGCTTATATAAGTGGATTTGCTCTGAAAGTATAGTCGCGAAGAGAATATTAGACAACACATTCAAAACTGTGACCCCGTTTCTTGAGGGTAAGGGTAATCTTTTCTTTGCCGATGTCAGGTTTGGTGATATATATTGGGCTTTTGATGAGGGATTATTTCTCAGCTGTGTTGCTGAATTTGATGGGTTTTATGATGAAATTATCGTATATTTAAAAAAATACTTTGATGATGAGATTCTGTTCAATGATATATTCAGTTATCAGAAAGAAATGATTGCCTTACCGTTTTCAGAATATAAAAGAATCAATACGATATATGATTGGCAGGGCTATTTTGAACACATATTTGATTCTTCCTTTATTGAACCTGAAAGAAAACAAACGACAATAGAGATAGCTGGAAGTGATGTGCAAACATGGGAGGATTATGCCAGAGAAATTGTATGGTACGGAAGGCGTAGCGGCAGAACAATAAATAAAGCAAAAGAGTGTATCCGATGAAGGGTACACTCTTTGTTTTTTACAAATCATAGCATATATCGATTCTTTTCACATCAGATTTGATAGAAGGGAATTCTTTTTTTACAAATTCTTTGAAGTTTTCTTGCGTCACATCTTCTTTAAGAATAACAAGAAGATAACCTCCTCCACCGGCTCCCAAAAAAGAAACAGCATCTGCCTTTTCAAAGCATTTTGAAATGATTTTTTCTATTGCAGGGTTTGTTACCTTAGGAGAAATCATTTTCAGAAGCACACGGTGGGTGTTGATGCAGTTTATAAACAGAGAATAATCATCTTTTTCAATGCTTTGTGTAAGCATTTCGTTCAGTTCTCTGATTCTTTTATGCCCTTCAAGGGAGTCAGGGTGATTGTCGAGATATCTGTTTACAACGTCGTTGACAATAAAACGGCCGAAATGTCGTTGTCCTGTGGGAAGAAGAACAGTTCTTTCAGAAAAGATATTTCTGAAAAAGTGTGAAACCGGTATATTCTCTACTTTAATATTCTGCTCAATTCCGGGATCAGAGGTGCCGGCCTTTAATCCCGGAGTCAGTCCGCCAACCTGATCCTGCCATCCGCCACCGGTTTTCATAATCTGTTCTGCAACAAAAACCATCTGAATTAGTTCTCTGTCGGTGTATTTGATACCGAACATATTGCCGAATGCCATAATACAGCCGCCTAACAGAATGCTGCTGGTTCCGAGTCCGGAGCCTTTGTCTATGCCGGATACTTTTGTTGTGAGTCTGAAGCCTGTTTCAATGGCAGTTTCGGCTGTAACGCCCACTGTATCAAGAACAGCTTTATGAAGATTGAAGTCAGACAAGTCCTCTTCATTTTCTGAGCTATTGAAGCTGAAATTTACCGATGAGTTGTCACTGCAGAACTCTATTCCTTCTTTATCTGTTCTTTCAATTATAACTCTGACAGGCTTCTCTCCGTCAACAGTTACTGCCATGTTGATTACCTGACCGCCGTTGTCAACGCAGTAAGGCATTGCGTCGGTCCAGGTGCCTGACATATTTACTCTGAGGGGCAGAGAGATTTCCACCTTGTCCTTGAGGCAGCGGAGCTGTTCAAGCTTATTGCGTGTGGAGAAGTAGTGAGAAATTATGTCTGTTCTCTTTTGTAAATAGTCGGCACTGACTGTATAATCGTTCATATCCTTAAGATATTGCTGTCTGGTGTAAAAATAATCAAAGTCTGCATTTTCAGTGCAGTATGCAAGACTGAATTTTTTGTCAGGAGAATTACTGTAATATTTTTTAATGGAGTCGGTGAAAGAGTCACCTTTGTAAAAACGGGGCATTTCCCATAACGAAACATTGCCGACCATATCTTTTGTGTTTTCAGTGACATCACATACAATCGAAACAAAGGCGCCGTCAGCGAGCTTTATTCCACATATCGACTTGTTGTTGCCGATGATTATATTTTCAAGAGTTATATCGCTGATTATGCAGCCGTTTCCAACTTTACAGCATTCAAGCTGTGCGTTGTCAAGCAAGGAGCCTTTCCCTATTTCACTCTCTTGGTCTATATAGCTGTTGAGATTAAGATATGTATCATCGTTTTTTTCTGCCACATAAAAAATGTTATTCAAGGCTTCGCTCATGGAGCCGAAATGAAGGAATCTCTGGGCGTTAACTTCTAACACGTCAGTGCCGAATTCAGATATCTTTTCAAAAATCAGTTTTTTTGCTTCAAGATGTTCTGCGTTCATTGTTTCAGTGAAGAGATATTCATTTTTGTTGTTAATTATGCTCAGCACTTTTATAATATCCGAATACAGGCTCAGTTCAAAGCTGTGACTAAAAAGTATTCTTCTGAAAACATCACTGGCAGCGAGCTCATATAATGCCATACACAGCTCGTCAGAAAAATAGTTTATACCTGTATCAATAAGCACACCGTCGGAATTGAGCTCAAGCATCTTTTTTTCAAGCTCAGGTGCGCTTTTTTTGTGAAGATATTCAATCAGTCTTCCTTGGTTGTCCGGAAACATGACACCGTGTCTTGTTGCTGTGCTTAAATCTGCTCTCAAGCATAAACTTGTGCTCTCTGAAAAAGAAAGAGGCAGATTATCCGTTTTAACCAGTATATCACTGCAACAGATAAGAACGCCGGAAGACATATTGGCAACGATTCTTTCAGCATTGATTATAATTAACTCCAAAAGAGAAATGACATTATCGTTATGCAGAACATTAGCAAATGCCTTTCCTCTTACGGCATAATTTACAGAACGCTTACTCATGCCTCCTGAATTGATAATCAGCATCTTTTCCCCGCTTTTATAATATCGGTGGATAATATTAAGGACGGCTCCACCTGAACCCAGGCGAAAACCCGAGTCGTCGTCTGAGATAACTGTAATACTGTAATTATCTGTAATTCCTGTCGTTGAAAGAATTTTATCACATAGCATTTTTTGTTTTTGGCTGCCGACAGTAAGAAAAATGTTGTAGTTACGCATAGCAATATCCTTTTGTTTGAAAATAAAAATGCTGTAAAGCTTATTGAAAAATAAACAATCTGAAAATCAGTATCTGATATAGCTTATAAGCTTATAACCGACAGAATAATCATCTATAGTTGAAAGGGTAATATAATAAATACCCATAAGAACAACCGCCGCAATAATTTTATGTTTTTTAATGAATTCTGAGAGATTATCAATAACTGCAAGGCAAACCTCGTTCTTTGAAAAAATCATTGCCAATGCAATTACAGGCGTGATGATATTGATTGTGCAAAATGCTTCGCTTTTGAAAAAGACGAGACCTATAAGAGCAAAAACAAAAAGTATTCCAATAAGGTCAAGAGCAATAACTGTGTTTTCTTTGTAGGTTTTAGTTGCTTTGCTTTTCGTGGCATTATGAGCGAGCCTTTTGCTTGTTTTAAGACAGGCATTATAAAAGGCTGCACTAGCGACCGTCATAGGTATAACGGCCAAGGTCAGAGAGAAAGTTTTGTTGGTTTCTGAGGTGTCTGCAAAGGAGAATCTTTCGATAAAACTGCTGAACACAGAAACAGAATTACACAAAATTCTGCTGAGGAAGAAAGCAGAAGCGGCACAGGCAATACTGCCGACAATTGCACCGAGGGTATTCTTTTTTTCTTTGCTGTTTGAAACAATGAAAAAGCCCAGTGCTAAGGGTGCATAGCTCATAATATAATGGGGCACCAAAAGAACGGAAATGAAAACAAACAGGTAAAGAGCCATTAATTTGTTGATGAAAGGTTTCTCTCTTGTGATGTTTAGAACACAAAGAATTCCGAGAATGCTTACAAAAAGAGCAAGACAATTTACCTGTGAAATAAAGAAAACAGGTTCGGACAGAGTGAGAAATAAAATAACAGATGCCTTTTCGCCAAATCTTTTCTGAACCATGAGCACAAGAAAAGATGCGACAGCAGAAAAAATTAAAAGCAAAACAGTAAAGGAAATCGTTTCGACTGAAAATGTGAAAAAGGGTTGTGACTTGCTTATTCCGAAACAGTCAGAGGGTACTAACAGACCTGTTCTGGAGAAAAAGTAACAAAGCAGCAACAAGAAAAAACCGAACTGTTTTTTTGAGTTTTTTACATTAGACATATTAAAACCTCTTGATTTTAAAGAACGATGATGAAAACAAAATGCAAAAGAGCCATTACAGATATAATCATATGCTCTTTACAGAAGCTGATCAGGGAGTTAATAGCTGAAATCACACTGCTGTGTTTATTGACCACAAAATAGATAAGCAGACATATCTGAACGATAAGAATGTCTGAATAATACCTTGGAAGCTCCCAGCCTAAAAGCTCTTCGGGTATAATTACTAACGGGGATATCATACACAGAATGTATATGAACTTCTGGAACTTATTTGATTCATTTCTGATGCTCTTCAGCCAGATAGCAGACACCACTGTGCAGACCGGAACAACAACCATGAGTAAATAAAAGAAGGATAGCTGTCCAAACTCCCAACCTTTGAAATATAATTCATATGTCATCTCGAAAACACGATCAATAGGCTCGAAGTAATCAAAAAGCCATTCATTGACAAAGCCGTAGTATGTAGTTTCACTCAGCGGTTCGGCATATCTGGAAAAATAATAATCAACCATTTCTGCCGGTGTGTTGAACCCTATTTTTGCTTCAGAGATTGGTCCGTATAATGCGATAAGGATTATACCGATATACGAAACGGCACATATGATGCCGTTCTTTGCTGAATAGTTGTTCGAGTGAAACTTCTGCAGAAGAACTATTGCAATAAATATCATGCTACCGAAAACATAGACAGGGTTTATAAGAACAGAAATGACACATATTGCAGGTATGAACCATATTCCGTATTTGTTATCAGAAATATAAACGGCAAAGAAAGTCAGAAACCAGAGAATTTTATCCAGATGAATAGCTTGAAAGTGCATGGAGAATGAAGTGGGTATTATGCACAGTATGACAATCATCACAAGAACCATGTTGAATTCAGTGCTCTTTCTTTTAAGCTTGCTTAACGCTTTGCCGATGCATAACGAGACAGAAACAACGAGCAGAGCGGAGAAAACTGTGGTGATGCCCCCGATCATTTCTTTTGAAACCGTATCAGTGAACCAACTGATAATCTCGCCGAGAAGTCCGCGGGGAATGAAACCGTGATCATAGGTGTATACATAATGGATCAGATAATATCCGGCTGCAAATGGTACTCCTGAAGCAGCAAGCCATGCGCCCAAAACTGTAAGAGGGATAAGGTAATAAGGTACATTTGATTGCCACAACTTATTAGCAACCGATTTAAGTTTTTCACTTTTTTTTATATTGCTCATAAATTTCCTCTTTTTTTGAGATATCAGCAACCAGTCATCAGGTTGGGCTTGTTGGTGAACAAGGTTCTGCCGTTTCGTCTGCCGTACCAGATTACATAACGGGAATAATTGTCCCAGTCTGAGGTTTTGATCTGAGTGCTGTATTCATATTTGCTGGTCTTTTTTTCAAGTCTAATAGGCTCTGCCGACAGGGCAGCAGAGAAATAAGAATAAAAATCGAAGTCGAAGCAGTCTGTTTTGTAGTTGACATTGGGCAGAACAATGATGCTTTTCTGATAACGGATCAACTCGTCAGTTGCACTGTCTTTGCACTGCTTTTCAAAGAAACGATGGATTTCATTGTAGAATTCATCAATGTGATATGCACAAAGAAGGAAAACAGCTTCTTCAAGGGGATAGGTGATTTTTCCGAAAATGGGATTTTCGTATGTAAGGCCACCTTTGCCGGCAACAAAATCAGAAAGTGTGTCCTGAACAAGGGTATATACAGTTTTGAGAAAGCTTGTTTCCTGAATGATGTAGTCCAGAATTCTGTTATAAAAGTCGATATACCTGATGCCATATTCCTGTCTTGCATATATTGCTAATGACTGAGTAAGCCCAAGATGATGAAAGGCCTGTAAAAATGATGAAAAAAGATTTGCGTGAATCCATTCGTCCTGACTCATGGTGCTTGTGCTCACAACAAGATTTGAGAAACCCGAAAGAGTATCTTCCATGTTTTCGCAGTGGTACTGCTCAAGGGCAGTGGATACGGTACCGATCTGATACTTTTCACGGAACTCTTTTGTGCTCATTCGTGAGTTGGGAAGAAGCTCACAGTGATATGTGCTGACAGATTTGTGCTGGCCTAATTCGAGCAGTTCACATAATCCGTTTTTGAAGCTGTCCAGTGTTTCACCGGGAAGACCTATGATAAGCTCGGTGTATGTGGATATACCTGCGTCGTTATACATCTTAAGAAGACGTTTATATTCTCTTCTGTCAATGTTGCTGCGCCCGATATTCTTCAGAACATCTTCTGACATGCTCTGAAGTGAAATGGTGGCACCCTTGCCGATGCCGTGTTGCGAAAGCAGCTTGTTGATTTTGAAGACCATGTCAGGGTTATTCTTTGCGTAAGAAACCTGAAGCCTTGAAGGATGGTTGTTTCTTTCTTTCAGTTCAACGAGCTTTTCTGCAATCTGATAATCACGCTCAAACATGCCGAAATTTGCATCAACGCAGTAAACAAATTCAATGTTATTGTCTGAAATCCATTCCAGCTCTGCAAAAACCTTTTCAAGAGGAAAAAGTCTGACGGGAGAACCTAATTCTCCCCAGTCGCAGTAGCAGCAGTCGAACGGGCAGCCTCTGTTCGTTTCCAAAACACAGGAAAAAGGATATTTTTTGTTTTTGATAATATCGTCAAATATTCCTGTAAGATAGGGCGAAGGATAGTCTTTAAGTGTTATTTTTGCAACAGGAGCCTTTATTGGAATGCCGCTGTCTCTATATGATATGTTCGGAATTTTATCAATACTTATTATACCCAGAAGGTGCTTTGTCAAATCTCTGAATGCCTCTTCACCTTTGCCGTGGATAAGATAATCGATGAAAGAATATTTTTCGAGATAGCTGATGTCGGGTGGTATATGGTGACCGCCAAATATAATTTTACACTGTGGAAAACGTGCTTTTAATTTCTGAGCAAACTCCAGATTATAGCTGTAGTTCCATATAGAGTTTGAAAAGCCGACAATATAAGGAGCGTCCATTTCTGAAACAGCCTTGTCGATGTCCTCCAGTGAATAGATTATTCTTTTGATTTGACAGCTGCTTTTTATATCGGCATCATCCATGGCGAAAGCAGCAAGCATACCGACGGCATAGGGAAGGTAATATGTATCTCCGTATAAACAGCCGGCTTGTACAAGATATATGTTTTTCACGGTAATCACCTCTTATTTAATGTGCTTGAGAGTAAAAGCGTCCTGGTCGTTTAAAGCTATGCTTTTACCAATGCGGCGACCTTTGATGGCAATGGCCTTTGTGTATGTCAGCAGGTCATTATACTCCGGAGAGGAATGAATTTTAAGACAGATACTTTCTTTTTTTAAAGAAGCAGCGCCGTTTTTCATGATGCCGCTGTAATAGCTGACCCAGTTATATGAAAAGCGCTCTTCTTTTTCTCTGTTGTCGGGCTGACGAAGGATGATTTTCTGAAATCTGAGGAGCTCCTCTGTCAATTGTTCACAGTCGCACAAAGAAGACAGAAAAAACTTCATGTCCTTAAAAAACTCATCACATGAGCTTATAAGTTCAAGGAAAGCACCGTCAGAAAGGTTGAACTGTGTTTCTCCGAAATCGGGATTTTCGTATGTATCAGAGCCGTTTCCGGAAAGGGAAAGAGCGTGCTTTAAACGGAAGTTTCTGAACACTTTTCCGGTATAACAGTCTGTATTTTTTTCTAACCAACTAATGAGATGGTTATAAAATTCGTAATATTTCATGCCCTTTTCATAGTGAAAATAAAGAGCAGGAACTCTGAAAAGCCCGAAGTTATGGAAAACCTGCACCATAAAGGCGTAAAGAATAGACTTCAGGAACATTTCTTTATTCATGGTGTCGGTTGCAACGGCAATCTGTGAGCCGCCACTAATGCCGTCAGACCGGATGCCGTTACGCAGGTGAAAATCTCTTTTAAGAACCTCGATTCCGTGCTTGCTGATATATTCCTTGTCGCCCATAACAGCGTTAGGAAGTATTTCACAGAAGAAAACATGGATAGAATTGTGCTGCCCGTTATCAAGCAGATAATCAATGCCTTCGCAGAAGCTCTCATAGGTTTCCCCGGGTAAACCTAAAATCAGCTCTGTATAAGCAGGTATGTTGTTTTCTGAATAAAGCCGTATAAGCTTTGCGAACTTTTCTTTTGTCATGTTTTCTCGGCCAATGTTTTTCAGCGCATCGGAGCACAAAGTCTGCATGGAAAGGGTGGCACCACGGCTCATGTTGTTTTCATAAAGCTTCTTGTTCATGGAAAAAACACGGTCGGGGCTGAATTTTGCAAAGGCAATTTCAACGGCACACGGATAGCCGTATTTATTTTTAGCGTCAATGAAGGCGTCAACAATCTGTTCATCTGTTTTAACAATACCGAAATTTGAGTCTGCAAGAACAACGAAAACAATGGAATTTTTTCCGAGCCATTCGATTTCTTTTTTTACACGCTCTGCGCTGAAATGCCGCATGGGAACATTGTAATCACCCCAGTCACAATATGCACAGTGATATGGGCAGCCGCGTGACGTTTCAATAACAGCAGCAAAGGTGTCTGTGCTGTTTCTGATTATCTTGTCAAAAATACCGTTAATGTAAGGGGACGGTATCTGATCAATATCGCAGCAAAGGCGTCTTTTTTCGGTTGTTATTACCCCTGCAGCACTGCGATAGGAAATGTTCGGTATTGCAGAAAAATTCCCATCCTTGCAAAGAGACAGCAGAATCTGTGACAGAATGATTTCTCCTTCACCAAAAATCGCAAAATCTATAAAGGAATAGCTTTCGAGCCATTCAGCCGTATCTGAAATCTGATGGCCTCCGAAAATAATTTTACAGTCGGGAAAGCGGTTTTTAATTTCTTCGGCGAGCCGTAGGTTGAATTTGTAATTCCACATATAGTTTGAAAAAGCAATTACGGAGGGCTCTGCTATTTTTTCAACAGTAGAACTGAAATCATCGCATTTGTATATAATATCTGACAACTCATAGCAGGAGTTGATTTTTTCGTCCGCAAAGCAGTATGCTGCCAGAACTCCGACCGCATAAGGCAGAAAATGCTCGTTGTTAAACACGCAGCCGGTCTGTACAAAATAAATTTTCATTTTATTCAATGTCGACTCCTCCTTTCATGTGATATTGAATTAAATATGATTGTGATGTGCGGGATGTCTCAGTCCAGGCTTTAAAAAGCACTGAAGGGTATTTACGCCTCTTTCGTGGTCAGCAAAGCTCGTTGATTTTGTCGAGAATAGCCTTTTCGTCTTTATAGTCAAACTCATGAATGCTGCTGTCGGTCATCCAACCGTCAAGACTGTAGGCATCACGGAACCATTTACTCTTTTCGTCATTATATAAAACGATGAAGGTGCCGTTGTTGCTGACTGAAAAGTCAACAATTCCCGAGCGTATGCTGATGAACAGACGAGCTTTTTTTGTTATGTGATATATTTCCTGAAGTGAACATTTCAGCGGAAGAGTAGAATCAAGGGGACGCTGCTCTTCTGTGATGTTGGTATAGACTGTGTAGCCTTTTGCAGTAAGAAGAGAAACGATTTTGCCGTAAATGGCGGAATTATCCACATCAAGGGAGAAGGAATAGGGATTTATTATAACCGCTTTTGAAAGATCGTCGAAGGAAAATTTTTCAAGCATGGGTTCAGGAACACAAGGATAAGTGACAGGAAAATCTGTTCCGGATGTTTTGATGCTTTTACGGATGATATCAATATAGTTTTTTTCTTTATTTATGATTGAAGCATAGCTTTCTTCGGTCAGAGGATGACAGAAGAACAGCCCGCTTTTCATTGATTCTTTGTTAAAGACGCTTTTTTCTTTCTGAAGACTCATGAGTGCTCTGAAACTTTTTGTGTCATCATCCTCAAGCACAATAACCTCATCAACACAGTTGTAAAACTTCAGAAGCTCTGATGTATACTCTCTCGTGATTACAAGAACTTTTTTGCCTGAAATCCTTTTTATTTCTTCAACAGCAGACAGACAATAGCAGATATCACCGATTCCGGACATAGCAATAAAGATCAGATAACCGTTATAGCGGCACCTGACTTCTGACAGTATGGCTTCTGCTTTCAGTGAATCTGAATAAAGGTCTCTTTCCATTTTTGCTTTTCCTTAAGTTTATGACTGAAAATTATAAGCTTTCATCTTCCTGCAGGTGAATATATTCCCATTGATCTCTTTTGCGTGGAATACACAAACAGGTCGGAAGGCCTGAGGGTTTAGTGTCGTTGATAAGAATTCTTTCTCCGTAGGGCGCATTAAAAATGATGTGATCGTATCGGATGCCGTGCTCTTTGAGGAAGCCCTCGGTATGCTGTCTGTGGTCTTCTGTTCGTGAGGTTATAAAAACTATCATATCCTTTTCGGGGAGCCCCTTCAGAAAGTCTTCAGCTTCACCGAGAAAGGAATCTATGCCATCAGTTTTGTATCCGTTGTGTTTTAAAATTGTTCCGTCAAGGTCCAACAGCCAGGTGTGACCTAAGGCGGAAAGCTTAAGCTTATTTTCCATTATAAAGTTTCTCCCCTATAGCTCCACCGGGATGGTTCGGCTTGAAATCCTTTTCCAGTGTAAGCTCCAGCTTTTCTGAAAGTCTGATAGCAAGTGTCTGCAGGATAATCAGGTTAAGCGTAGTTGAGTTGTTCGGTATGATATTCCACAGATCGCCCTCATGCTTAAGTGTGATCAGCAGTCTGTTTTCAATGGCTTTTGTCAGCACACCATCGGGATTGAAGGTTATGAGCCACAGTTGAACAGCATCTCTGTTTTTCAGAAGCTCTGCAATGCGAATAGACTCACTTGTTGAGCCGCTTTTTGAAAGGATGATTACAAGGTCGCCGCCGTGTATCATGCCGATATCGCCGTGAATTGCTGAATTTGTGTGAAGAAAATTAGCATCAAGACCGAGGGAAATCATGGTCCCCACAAATTTTTCGCAGATGGGGACATTTTTTCCGAGACCTGAAACAACAATTTTTTTCCCTTGCTTAAGTGTGTTGGTGCAAGCAGCAAGAAGCGTGTCAAATTCAGCCTTGTCAATGGATTTAAGTGCAGACTCAATTGTTTGCATGTTGTTTTCAAAATAACAGTATGCGCTGTTCATTGCAAAGCCTCCTCAAGATAATACAGGCCGTTATAGAAAGCTGCACAGACAGAATCGTAATCCTCCCATGCGTAGGTTGTAAGGCTCAGCCATACGATGGCATGCAGCAGTCTTATCTGTTCTTTTGTGATTGTGTCACCGACAAGCTCGAAAAAATAGTCCTCAAGAGCTTCCCAGTTATTCGATTTAACGCTGAGAGTTACATCCTGCTCATTAATTTCAAGGTTGAAGCGTTTAAGATTGAACTGATCGTAGTTTCCGAAAAGAGAATAATACAGTTTAACCCAGTCATAGGCCTCGTCACCGAAAAGTTCTGTATTTCCGAAGTATCCTCGGGGATCGATAAGAACGGGCTTGTTTTTTTCATTTAGAATGATATTGCTGAAGGTGCAGTCGCCGTGGATAAGTCTGAATTTTTCCGGAAGGTACTGCATTAGCTTTTCTTCAAGCACATCACGGTGATAAAAAACGTTTCGGCAGGTGCGTCCATTGACAGTCACGGATTTGTCCTTTGCAAAGGGAACAAGCTCACGGATCTTCTCGAGCCTGTCAAAGGTTTTTCCGAGGTAAGCCTCATAGTAGCTGCCACGGTCCGAAGCAGTTTCACCGAGAGCGTGGAGCTTTTTCAGGCACTGAACGGTATTTTTCAGAATGGTGCATTTTTCTTCAAAAGATTCATCTGCACATTCATAGATATTTTTCCCTTTGATATATTCCATGCACAGGGGTGAATAGCTGAAAATTTCCGGGATGTTGTCAAAATCAGTGCTTCTGATTTTTCTGTACCATGCCTGCTCCCGCACTGCGAGAGAACGTCCTTGCTCGTCAACGGGAGCTTTGTAAAATTTATCACCGACGATTTTCATTTTATTGAAGGGACGGCAACGCTTTTCGTCTGAATTGCCGCATGCCTCAAGGCAGCCGTATTCACGGGTAGTGGTGAGATACTGTGCCTCAAACACATAATTTTTGCTCTGAAGCCATCTGACAAATTCACCGCTTTCGGGAACATCGGCAAGATAAGATTTATTTCTGAAAATAAACAGTCCCGCCACGCCGCAGTCGCTGCTGCGCTCTTCGGCAAATGTATTGTTTTCATACTTCCATCTGCAGGGAAAGCCCTTTGAAAGGCCGATGATATTGTTTTCTGACTGCGGAACACAGTAGTCCTCTGAAAGAAGCAGATCACACCAGATGAGCATAAAGCTTTTGTTGTCGGGTATACGACTAAGAGCTTTATGCAATCCGGAGCAGGTGCCGCTGCAACCGGTGCTGCAAACAGTGTCATAGTCTACATCTGCAAAGGCATCGAGATAACGCACCAGAACATCGTATTTGTAATCACCGATAATTATGAATTTTTTGTCGGGAAATTGCTTAAAAAGGTGAAACAGAAGGGGGCGATTGTTTATGGGGACCAGTGCCTTTGGCTTATTTTTCGTCAAGGATTCCATTCGGGTACCTTTTCCGCCTGCCTGTACAATGACATAGTCAAGATTCATACTACAACACCTGAATATATGTATAATTAACATAATAATAACATATATTAAACTTCATTTCAATAGAACATAGACAATTAAGTATCACAGAGCGAGAAAAAATTTTGTTGAAGCAAATGGAAACAGATTAAAAAAGTCACAGGACTTTCTGAAATATTTTCCGTTTACGGCTGTGGAGAAAATATTATTGTCAAACTTCAAAATAATGACAAAATCTCATTGACGGATTGACAAAAAAATGTTATTATGATATCGACTATAATTGGCATTATAATGCCAAGAAATAAGCGCCTTCCGGGTGATAAAAAAGCTGAAAACCGGGTCAACATCAGGTCAGGGATGTCCGGAGTGAAGCGAAAAAATCACGAAGAAGGCAGATAAAAAGGAGGAAACTTCGAAAATGAAAAAAATGTATTTCAAAAAAGCGATGTCATTATTCATGGCAGTCATCATGCTGTTGTCCTGCTGGGTGTGGGTCGCACCGACAGAGGCAAGTGCAGCAGCAGGAAGTTACTATGTCAAGATTTCATGGGAGTGTACCAATGCCGGTAATGACTATTCAATTGCATATCCAGGTTATGCCAACAGAGGCAACGGTAACTGTGTTGGTATTTCGTTGTATTACAAATCCAACAACGGTACCGGAACTGAAAGCGAAAAGTATTGGGACCTTAGAAGCGATATGGAAACAGAAACAACATATACTGAAACTGCCACTATTTCAGGCTTCCCGACCAGAATTTTCGTTTACAATGACCACGGCGGTTGGACTGATAAGGCTATTTTAAAGATTACAAAAATTGAAATCGGTAGTTCGTCCACAAGCACACTTACTACAATCTGGGGTGGTACTATATCACTTGACAGTACAAGTAATATAAAGTGGGCAGAGTTAAAATCAGACTATTCCAGCTCAAGTGACGGCAGTGATGATGTTTCGATCAGCACAACAACAAAGGGATGGACTTATCCATATGCAAACACATTTACATGGTCTAACACTCCGGAAGCGATGACTTGCCCTAAAACTGCAAGTGATTCTGCTGCAACACAAACCGTAGCTGTTACTGCAAAAGACCAGTACGGTGTTCAGATGTTTGACCCAACATGGTCTGTCAAGGGTAGCAATAAATCAACAGGTATAACTGTAAGTCCGACAACAAGCAGTGGCTCAACAACAATCAGTGTTACAAGTGCTGCCAATATTGCAGGAACAACAAATTCTCAGACGGGCACTGTAACTGCAACATGGACAGGCACTAACGCTGCAGGCACAAGTATTGCTAAAACAAGCTCAAAAACCTTCACAATAAATGATGCTACATATACAGCAACCTTCAAAAATCACAGGAATGCTGACGGTGTTATTCAGAGTGATTATACAACAACAGCTCAATACGGTGTTACTCCGACTGCTCCCACTGCATCTAACTACAGTGACGGCGACTATGATTATAAGTTCATGGGCTGGAGTCCGACTGTTGCAGGTATTACTGCTGACACAACATATACAGCAGATTATGATGACGGAACATTTGTCGGTGCTGACTACACCGGAGTTAACGATGCTATTGCTGCTGCAAATGCAATCAAAGCACAGTACGGTGCAGAGTATGAGTTTAAGTATACACATGCAACACGTACAGCTCTTGATTCAGCAATCAATGATGTTGTCACAGGCCTTGGCAGAACACAGCAGAGTGTTGTGGACGGCTATGCTCAGGCGATCAATGCTGCAATTGCAGCTCTTGAGCCCAACAAGTTCGACGTTATCTTCCTTGACAAAAACGGTGCAATCATTCTTTATGAGAAGGATGCAGAGTATAAGGAAAGTGTAACTCCTCCCACGTTCCCCGAGGATCAGAAATCATATTTCGATGCAGATAAGCACTATACATACACAGGCTGGGACACTGATGAATACACATCAGTTGTTGACGACCTTGTAATTTCACCTGTTTATACTGCCGAAGCTCATGACTGGAATATTGAAACAGTTACATCAACCTGCGTTCAGGCAGGCACACAGAAATATACCTGTAAGGTCTGCGGTTATGTAAAATATGACGGCGGCGACCAGCTCGGTGACCACGTATGGGCAACAGACTTCACAGTTGACCTTGAGCCCACCTGTACAGTTGCCGGTTCAAAGTCAATCCACTGTACACTTTGTGATGCACAGAAGGATATCACAGAAATTCCTCCTCTCGGTCACAACTTCACCTCACAGTCAGTTGCAGTTGAAGCAAGCTGCGGCAAGATTGGTATAATAACAAAGGTTTGTGACGACTGTCTTTATTGTGAGCATACCATTATACCTGCTCTCGAACACGATTATGTAAAAACAACAGTTGCTCCCACTTGCACAACAAAGGGCTACGATGAATATGTTTGTCAGAGATCAAATTGCGGTCACTCATACAGAGATAATTACACAGACGTTATAGCTCACAGTTTTGGAGCATGGGAAACAGTCAGTGAAGCTCACTGTGAGGTAGCAGGCGTCAAAAAACGCGTATGTACCGAATGCGGCTTCACAGAGCTTGGCTCAATCGATGCTCTTGACCACGATTCTCTTGATTCACTCACTTGGAATGTAGTTGTAGCACCTACCTGCGAAGGCAAGGGCTATCAGACAAAGACCTGTTCAAAGTGTAACAATATAATCGCAACTGAAGTTATCCATGCTCTCAACCATAGCTACACTGATGAGGTTGTAGCACCCACCTGCACAGCAAAGGGATACACAAAGAGAACCTGCAGCACCTGCGGTGATGTGGTTTATACCGACGAAACAGCTGCTCTCAACCATGCATGGACTTCAACAACCCATGCTGCTGACTGCACACACAGCTCATATATCGAGCACGTCTGCGGCAACGACAGCACTCACAACTATGTTGAATATGTTGTCGGATCAACTGCACTCGGTCATAACTTTGCAGATGCAGAAACTGTTGTATCAGCAGCTACCTGCGATGCTGACGGTGAAAAGACAGTCAAATGTACAAATTGCGATGAGACAAACACTGTTATTATCCCGAAGCTCGGTCACGACTGGAGCGATTGGGTGAAGGTTGATGCAACCAATGACACCGACGGCTCATGGACACGCACCTGTAAAAACAATGCAGACCATGTTGAAACAGTTGTTATCCCCAAGGGCGGACACAACCTCGTTGAAGACACAGCTGCATATAAAGCTCCCACCTGCGAAACAAAGGGGGAGAGAGTATACAAGTGTACTAACCACGAAAACTGCTCTGTTACAGTAACAGTTGAGCTTGACTTGGCACAGCATACTGTTACCACAAGACAGAAGGAAGCAACCTGCACAGGAGCAGGCACAGTTGAAGCATACTGTTCAGTATGTAACAAGGTGTTCAGCACACAGAAAACACCCATCAAGGCGCATAATTTCGTAGCAGGCACAGCTGTAGCTCCCACCTGTACGACAAGCGGCTACACACCCTATGTGTGCTCTGTATGCTCATTCACTTATAACGTATATGATGCATCAAAGCCTGCAACAGGACATAGCTTCACAGAAACAGGAAGAGAAGCTGCAAGCTGTACAGACGATGGCTCAGTTTCATATAAGTGCGATAACTGCACTGAAACAAAGACAGAAGTTCTTCCCAAGCTCGGACATAGCTATGTGAAGGGAACTGTAATCGCAGCAAACTGCACCACAGCAGGTACAGAGGTTTATACCTGCTCATGCGGCGACACCTACACTAAATTTATCGAAGCTGCAAAGGGACACAGTTGGGGTGAATATACAGAAACCCAGGCAGCAACAGCTGACAAGTACGGTATCAAGGAAAGAACCTGTTCAGCTTGTAATGCTGTTGAAATAGCAAAAATTGCTCCCATCGGGGCACACAATTTCACAGAAACAGTGACAAAGCCTGCCACCTGTACTGCTGAAGGTGAAAAGAAATTCACCTGTTCAGAGCATACAGACTGTGCAGCAAACTACACAGAAACAATTCCTGCAACAGGACATACAGAAGAACTCGCTTATGTGGCTCCCTCCTGCTTCAAGGAAGGAAGCACACAGATTATCTGTTCAGTCTGCGATGCAGAGCTTACTGCCGAACAGACAATCCCCATGACAGCTCACACATACGATGCAGGCACCATTACTGCACAACCCACCTGTACAGCAGAAGGCACAAAGACCTTCAGATGTACTGTTGACGGCTGCGATGCAACAAGAACAGAGCCCGTATCTGCAACAGGACACGACCTCACAACAGTTTATAATAAGTCAGAGTGTAACAAAGAAGGCACAGTTGTCACATCCTGTCAGAATGGCTGCGGATACAGCTTCACAACTGCAATTGATGCAAACGGACATACCTTTACCGTTACCGTAACACCTGCAGAATGTACCACAAACGGTACTGTTGTTGCAAAGTGTGACAAGTGCGGATACACAGAAACAACTACACTCGAAGCAAAGGGCCATAACTTCAGCGGCACAGAAACTGTTGTGAAAGAAGCAACCTGCACAGCAGAAGGTGAAAAGACCGTTAAGTGTCTTCACTGTGATGCAACAACAACCGTTGCTATCCCTGCAAAGGGCCACACATGGGATGCCGACTGGACAGTTAAAACTGAAGCAACCTGCGAAGCTGACGGTGAACAGGTTAAAAACTGCGCAAACTGCAGTGAGAAAATTACCGGTGTTATTCCGAAGCTCGGTCATGAATGGAGTGCATGGAAAGTAACAAAGGCATCCACCAACACAGAAAAGGGTGAGCTTACACGCACCTGCTTAAGAGGCTGCACCGAAACTGCAGAAATTCCCGAAGGCGGACACAACCTCGTTGTTGACACAGAAAACAGTGTACCGGCAACATGCACACAAGAGGGTACAAGAGTTTACAAGTGCTCAGCACATACTGACTGCGGAATCACTCTTTCAGTGGCACTTCCCGAAACACAGCACACAATCGAAACAGACGAAAAAGCTGCAACCTGCACAGAAGCTGGCTACGTCAAGACTCTTTGTTCAGTATGTAAAGAGGTATTTACAGATGAAGTAAGAGAAAAAATCGCTCATGTATATAAAGCAGGCACAGCAGTTGCACCCACCTGCACAACAAGCGGATACACACCTTACACCTGTTCATGTGGCGACACATATAACGTATATGATGCAACAAAGCCTGCAACAGGTCACAGCTTCACAGAAGGTGCTTCAACTGCAAGCTGCACAGGCGAAGGAACAATGACTCTTACCTGTGAAAACTGCTCATATTCAGAGGAAGTAAAGGTACCTGCACTCGGTCATAACTATGTTAAGGACGATGCTGCTTCAACAGGAGCAACCTGTGCTGCGGCAGCAACAGAAACCTATAAATGCTCACGTTGTGCTGCTTCATACACCGTTTCAGTTGGTGACAAGACAACTGACCACATCTTCGGCGAATGGCAGGTTAAGGAATCTGCAACTGCAACTTCAATCGGCTACAGAATCCATGTTTGTGATGTCTGCGGCAAGATGGAGGTTGAAACCATTCCCGCAACAGGTGAGCACGTGCTTGATGAAGAAATCGACAGAAAAGATGCAACCTGCACAGAAGACGGATTCATTGAATATAAGTGTTCAACTCATAATGATTGCGGTCTTACATCAACAGTAACTCTTCCGAAGCTCGGACACACAGAAACTCTTGTCTATACTCCCGCAAGCTGTGAAGCAAAGGGCAGCACAAAGCTTGTCTGCTCCGTTGAAAGCTGTAAGGCTGTTATTGATGAGAAGGAAATCGATGCTCTCGGCCACGCATGGGGTGACGGTACAGTTACACCTGCAACCTGCGTAGATGACGGTAAGATTGAATATAGCTGCACACGTACTGATTGTAACGGCACGAAGACAGTTATACTCCCGAAGAATTACATTGCACATGATTATGCGACAACAATAACTCAGCCCACCTGCATAAAGGAAGGCTCCATTGTAACCAAGTGTACACGTGAGGGTTGCCGTTCAAATCCCGTGAATGAAAAGATTGCAAAAATCGATCATACATGGGGCACACCGGCTGTCACAGATGCAACCTGTGAAGCTGACGGAAGCAAGGTTTATAATTGTACTACAGAAAACTGCACTGCCACAAAGACAGAGGTTATTACAAAGCTCGGTCACGACTGGGGCGAGTGGACAGTAACAAAAGACTCCACCAACACAGAAAAGGGTGAGCTTTCACGCACCTGCTCAAGAGGCTGCACCGAAACTGCAGAAATTCCTGCAGGCGGACATAACCTTGTTATCACTGACAGCAAGACTGCAAGCTGCATTGAAGAAGGCTATGTAACCTACGACTGCGATGCACATAAGGATGACAAGGACTGCGGCATCACTGTAACAGTTACACTCGATAAGGTTCAGCACGAGTATGAAACAACAAAGACCGATGCAACCTGCGAAGGCACAGGCACTGTTGTAACGAAGTGTAAGAACTGTGACACAGCCACAATCACAACAACAATTCCTGCAACAGGTCACACCTATGGTGAGGGTGTGAAGACAGATGCAACATGCACAGCTACAGGTAAGATTGTCTACACCTGTAAAGCTGATGGCTGCGGCAAGACAAGAGAGGTTATTCTCGAAAAGCTTCAGCACAGCTATAAGGCAGGCACTCCCGTTGCAGCAACCTGCACAACAAGCGGCTACACACCTTATAAGTGTGAGACCTGCGAATCATCATATGTAAGCATTACTGCTCCCGCTGACGGACATGATTTCAGTGAAGTGGTATCTTCAACTGCAAGCTGCACAGCAGGTGGAAAGATGACACTTAAATGTGCTGACTGCGATGAAACAATGACAGCTGATGTTCCGGCTCTCGGACATGACTATGTTATTGATTCAACCACAGAAGCAACCTGTGCTGCAGCAGCAACAGAAACCTATAAATGCTCACGTTGCACTGCTTCCTACACAGTTTCAGTAGGCTCAAAGACAGAAGACCACGACTGGAACGACTGGGTGACAGTTGAACAGCCGACCTACACTTCAATCGGTTACAAGACAAGAACCTGTAAGATTTGTGATAAGCTTGAGGTTGAAACACTTCAGAAGTCAGGCGAGCATAACCTTGTTGAAGTGGACAGAAAGGCAGCAACCTGCGAAGAAGACGGCTTCATTAAATATAAATGTAATGCTCACGCTGATTGCGGAGTAACAGACGAGGTAACTCTTCCGAAGCTCGGACACACAGAAGAGCTTCAGTATAAGGCAGCAACCTGTGAAGAAGCCGGTTATGCAAAAACTGTCTGCACCGTCTGTGACGAGACTATTGAAGAAAAAGCAATTGCTGTTCTCGGTCATGTCTGGGGTAACGAAAAGATAACTCTTTCGACCTGCACAGAAAAGGGTAAGGTTGAATTCACCTGCACAAGCTGCAACAATGCAACAAAGACAGTTGAGCTTCCCCTTAATGCAGACGCTCATAAGCTTGTCAAAACTGTAAATCCTGCTTCCTGCACAGCAGACGGCTCTGTTGTAATAAGCTGTGAGCTTTGCAAGAAAGAGCTCGAAAAAGAAACCCTTCTCAAGGTTCCTCACACATGGAACGAATGGGTTGTTACAACACCTGCTACAAATTCTGTAGACGGTGAAATGACACGCACCTGTGCAAAGGGCTGCACAGAAACTGCAAAGATTCCTGCAGGAGGACACATCTTCGGTCAGCTTCCTTCATCTGTAAAGGATGCAACCTGCACAACAGAAGGCGAAGCAACATATAAGTGTACTGCTCACAATGACTGCGGTGTTGAAATCACAGTCAAGCTCGATAAGATTCAGCATACAATCACAACTGAATACGAGGCTGCAAGCTGCACAAAGACAGGCTACGTAAAGACGTACTGTACCGTATGTAAGGAAGAATACAGCAACATTACAATCGGCAAGCTCGCACATGAATTTGAAGCGGTTGCAACTGTTGATCCCACCTGCACATCAAGCGGCTACACCACCTATAAGTGTAAAAACTGTGATGAGGGCTACAGTGTAATCGGCGACAATGCAAAGACTCACAACTACAAAGAGGTTGAAAACTCTTCAACAGCTGATTGTGAAAATGCAGGCACCGTTACACTCAGATGTGACTGCGGCGCTGAAATGACAGTTGATGTGCCTGCTCTCGGACACGATTGGGTAACAGGTGAAGTCACAAAGGCTACCTGTCAGAAGGAAGGAAAGATCTCCTTCGACTGCTCAAGATGCGATGCGGTCAGAACAGAAACTCTTCCCAAGGTTTCACATGACCTTGAAACAACAGTTACAGATGCAACCTGCACAACAGACGGCAAGGTAGTAGTTACCTGTAAGTTTGACGGATGTGACTACAAGGACGAAACAACTCTTTCAAAGATGGGTCACACATGGGCAGATGCACCTTATAAATCAACAGCCGCCTCCTGCGAAGCAGATGGTAGCGAAACATACAAGTGCATTAACTGCACTGAAGAAAAGACAGTTCTTGTTCCTGCTCTCGGCCATGTATATGAAGCCGGTGAAAAGGTAGCTCCCACCTGTCTTACAAGCGGATATACAGTATATGTATGTAAGAATGACAATTCACACAAATATAATGTATATAACGAAAATGAGCCTGCTCTCGACCATGATTGGGGAGAATGGGTAACAACTCCGTCAACCAACACGGAAGACGGCAAGATGGAACGCAGCTGTCAGAGAGACGGTTGCAGCGAAACTGAAACTGTAACAATTCCCAAGGGAAGCCATGCATTCAGCGAAGAAAATGCAACTGTAACCACTCCTGCAACCTGCACAAGTGAAGGTGAAAAGGTTTATAAGTGTACTGAACACACAGACTGCGGCGTTTCAGTGACAGTAACTCTGGCAAAGATTGCTCATACACTTGACACAAATGTTGAGCCAGCAACCTGCACAGAAAACGGCAAGGTAGTAACAAGCTGCACAGAGTGTGACACAGTCAATGAAGAAACCGTTATTCCCGCAACAGGTCACACCTATGACGGTGGTGTCAAGACCGATGCAACCTGCACAAAGGAAGGCAAGATTGTTTACACCTGTGAGGCAGACGGCTGCGGTGACACAAGAGAAGTAATTCTCGACAAGCTTCAGCATAATTTTGTTGCCGGTGAAGAGGTTGCAGCAACCTGCACCTCAAACGGATACATTCCTTACAGCTGCTCATGCGGTGAAAGCTATGTGATTATCACTGCTCCCGCAAAGGCACACAACTATATTATCGGCACATCAACTGCAGATTGTGAAAATGCCGGTGTGATTGTTCTTGATTGTGAATTCTGCGATTCAACAATCGAGGTTGCAGTTCCCGCTCTCGGTCACGATTGGGGCAAGGGTACTGTAACAAAGGCACCCACCTGTGTTGACAAGGGTGAAATCACCTTCAAGTGTACAAGATGCGACGGAACAAGAACTGAAGAGCTTGACACAATTGTTCACGAGCTTACCACAGTTACTACTGATGCAACCTGTACGACAGACGGCTCAGTTGTAACAACCTGTAAGCACTGCGATTATGAAGTGACCACAGTTATTAAGAAGAAGGGTCACACATGGGCAGACACACCTGATTCAACAGTTGATGCTAAGTGTGAACAGACAGGCAGCGCAACCTACAAGTGCCTTAACTGCACTGAAGAAAAGACAGTTGAAATTCCTGCTCTCGGCCATGTATATGAAGCAAAGGAAAAGGTAGCTCCCACCTGTCTTACAAGCGGATATACAGTTTATGTGTGTAAGCACGACAATACACATACATATAACGTATATGACGAAACACAGCCTGCAACAGACCACACATGGAGCGGCTGGACAGTTGTGACAAATGCAACTGAAGACACAGACGGACTCAAGGAAAAAGAGTGTAATATCTGCCATAAGAAGGCTCAGGAAGTTATTCCTGCAATGAAGCACAACATGACAGAGGTAACACGCACAGAATCAACCTGCTCCAGCGAAGGCTCAATTGTCTATAAGTGCAGCGTTGACCACGAAGGCGTTGTATGCTCATACACCCTTACAGTGACTCTCGGAAAGACAGCTCATACTCTTAAGACAGAGCTTACTCCTGCTACCTGTGAAGTGCCCGGTTCAGTTGTGACAAGCTGCACAAAGTGCGATGCTGTCAACGAAACAACCGTACTTCCCGCAACAGGTCATAAGTATGTAGGCACAGTAACAACACCTGCTTCATGCGAAAACGAAGGTGTTATGACTTATGTCTGCGAAAACAATGCGGAGCATACCTATACTGAAGCAATTCCTGCAACAGGTCATAAGTATGTATCGGCCCTCACACCTCCCACCTGCACAGCACAGGGCTTCACAACTCACACCTGCGCATGCGGTGAAAGCTATGTTGATTCCTATGTAGACAAGCTCGGACATACCTTCGGCGAATGGACTGACACAGGTGATGATACAGTTCATACCCGCGAATGTGTCAGAAACGGCTGCGACAGCAAGGAAACACAGAAACATAAGTGGGATAACGGTGTAATCACAACAGAGCCCACTTACGATAGCGAAGGTGAAAAGACATACACCTGTCACATCTGTGATGCAACGAAGACAGAAAAGGTTGACAGTCTGGTTGACAACACAGCACCTTCAGGCAAGATCAAGTGGGAAGCAACAATCTGGGATTCACTTCTCAATGCAATAACCTTCGGCAAGTTCGTAAACTATGATGTTGAGCTTGAAATTGAAGGAACAGACAATGAAACAGGCATCAGGAGCATTGAATATCATATTTCTGACAAGGCATTGACAATGGCAGAAATTGAAGCTCTTACCGCATGGACTGCATATGACGAAGTCAATAAGCTCACAGTTAATGCTGTGGATGCTGAAAAGTTTGTTGTATACGCAAAGCTTACAGACAACAACGGCAACATCACATACATCAGCACAGACGGTATTGTCTTTGACACAACCGATCCTGTTCTTGATATCACAGCTGATAACGGCAGTGACGCAGATAAGGAATACTGCTCAAGAGTCACAATCACAATCAGCGAAGAAAACTTCAAGGAAGCATATCTCGATGGCTATTATGTACCCGTGAAGAATGGCTCCTACTCAACAAACGAAGTCGGCACTCATACCTTCAAGGTTGTTGACATGGCAGGCAACACAGCAGAGATTACCTTCACAATCAACGACGGACACACAGCATCAGAGCCTGTCAGAGAAAATCTCGAAGGCGGCTTCAACTGCACAGAAGGCGGCAGCTACGATTCAGTTGTATACTGCGCAGTCTGCGGTGAAGAAATGAGCCGTGTAAGAGTTACAGCCGATCCTGCAGGACATAAATATCAGGCAGTTGTGACACCTCCCACCTGCACAGCAGAGGGATATACAACTCACACCTGTTCCGTCTGCGGCGACAGCTACGTTGACTCCTATGTTGAAAAGGCAGAGCATAAATATGAGGCAGTTGTAACAGTTCCCACCTGCACAGAAAAGGGTTACACCACCCACACCTGTTCAGTCTGCGGTGACAGCTATGTTGACTCCTACACTGAAGCTGAAAATCACAGCTGGGGTGCATGGGTAACCGATAAGAAGGCAACCTGCACTGAAAGCGGTGAAAAGCACAGAGTATGTCAGAATGACGCAAACCATGTTGAAACAGTAACAGTCAAGGTTTTAGGCCATAGCTACGGTGAATGGATCATTGACAAGAGGGCAACCTGCCTTGAAGACGGTGAAAAGCACAGAGTATGTCAGAATGATGCAGCTCATGTCGAAACTGTTGCAATCAAGGCAACAGGACACAGCATCAGTGACTGGTATGTAACAGACGAGCCCACCTGCACCGAAGAGGGCGCAAAGGCAAGAAAGTGTGCATACTGCGATTACACAGAAACAGATACACTTCCCGCAAAGGGCCACACATGGGATGAGTGGGTTGTTATTGAAGGTGACTGCGAGCTTGGCTACAAGCATCAGCGCACATGTACAACCTGCGGTGAAACCGTGAAGGAAGGCTTCAGACCGGGCAGCCATACCTACCGCTACGACGAAAACGGTAACATCATCTATGATGATATCGTTTATCCCACCTGCACAAAGGACGGCTATTACATTTATGACTGTGATGTCTGCGGTGGCGGTGAGGTTATCATCACTGTTGAAACTCCGGGCTACGAAGAAGAGCTCAAAGCAACAGGTCATAACTTCGGTGAATGGATTATCGTAAGTGAGCCTACCTGCTTCAGAGAGGGCACCAAGTACAGAGTCTGTGCAAACGATTGCAAGACCTCCTGCGGCCTCGACACGGAAAGCAGAGAATACGGCACTATCCCTGCAAAGCAGCATGAAGGCAAGTGGATTGCTGCTTCCGGCAAGGATGCAACCTGTAATGAAGACGGCTACACCGATTATCACTACTGTGCAGACTGTGGCTTCGACCAGGGCAGAGTAGTCATTCCTGCAAAGGGACACAATGACAGTGACGGTGACATGAAGTGCGACAGCTGCGGCTACAACATTTACAGCCAGGATAACTGCGACTGTATGTGTCACGACGACAACTGGTTCATGCACAATCTTTATAAGCTTCTCAGATTCTTCTGGAAGCTGTTCAAGATGAACAAATCCTGCGCATGCGGATATGAGCATTATTGATAAGGATTATCCGTACCTGAAATAAAACGAATGAATCCCTATGCGAAGACATAGGGGTTCATTGCTCTGTTGAAGGAATATGCCTGAAAAACAGAATAGCATGGCCTAAAAACATGAAGCACAGTGCGGCACATGTCTTGATTTATTATTCATTGCAGACCGGACAACACTGATTTACGGCTTTATTCCGTGAACGCAGTTGCAGAAAAACAAAATCATATATCAAGGAGGTAATCATATGAAAATTGCAGTAACTTATCAGAACGGAGAAATTTTTCAACACTTCGGCCACACAGAGCAGTTCAAGCTTTATGAGGTTGCGGACGGAAAATTTGTTTCCTGCAGGGTTGTTGACACTAACGGTAGCGGCCATGGCGCTCTGGCAGAGTTCCTTTCACAGCTGGGCGTTGAGGTGCTTATCTGTGGCGGAATCGGCGGTGGAGCACAGACTGCTCTTAAGGAAAAGGGAATTAAGCTTTACGGCGGTGTAAGAGGCAACGCAGACCAGGCTGTTATCAGCTTTGTTGCAGGCGCACTCTCTTATGACCCCGATGCAAAATGCGATCATCATGATCATAATCACGGCGAGGGACACACCTGCTCAGATCACGGCTGCTCTGACCACAGCTGCCACTGATATCAGTTAAAAAATAAAGTTAAAGAAAAGGGGATGTAAAAAACTAGTTTTTTTCCAGCCCCTTCCTTATGTCGTAAATTGCATATTGATATATAAAACTATTGCTGCAATACATGATCTGATATCGCCTGAGCAGTTTTGTAAATCTGTTCATCATTTGTTATTTTCGGTGTGCCGTCACCTTTTTGCTGACCGTACATTCCGAAATATGCGTGGCAGCCCCCGTCAATGATGACCTGTGTGAAGCCGTCGGGGAGATTGCCTTCACATTCGTTATACTTTTCCATGTTCATAACCGTGTCCTCGCTTCCGTAAACCGAAAGCACCTTAAGGGAGGAGGAAGAAAGGTCTTCTGTGGAATAGGAGCCGAGCAGAATAAGACCGTCAAAGCTTTCGGCATTGTCTGCAAGATAGTAAGCAGCCATGGAGCCGCCGAGGGAGTGACCGCCTATATACCAGTTTTCAATTTCAGGATATAAATTCTGTATGCCGTCCGCAGCGTTGATATCAAACACAGCAAGGTTAAAGGGCATTTTCACCAGCACACAAAGAATCCCTTCTGATGCCAGAGACTGCATCAAGGGCAGATAGGTTGTGTATTCAACCTTGCCGCCGGGATAAAAAATCAGACCTTTTTTTGCGTTGCCCGGGTCAAGAACTATATTATCATTCCCGATGATTTCCTGCTTAACAGAATATGAAGCAGAAAAGGCTTCGATAGCCTCCATGTCAGCATGATAATAATCACCGAGATAAAAAGCGCAGCATGAAAGCAAAATCATAACAACGCACAGCAGGCTGACGGATATTTTAATAATCTTCTTTTTTGTTTTATTCTCAGATAAGCTCATTTTGTTTACCTCTTTATTTTTCGTGCATAAGACAGTGTCTGCTTCAGGGCAGACTCTTTTTCGATTCCCGCAAGGTGAAGCTTGTGTGCGTAGGATAAAATTTCAGAAAAGTTTTTGTCAGGCGTAAGGCCTGCTTCGATAAGATCCTTGCCGAGCACACATGGCTTTGCCATGATGCTTTTATATGTCTGAAGCCTTTCGAAAAGAAAGGGTGTATTGTCACTGTTGTTCTTTTCGGATATTCTGCCAAGGTTATCTGCGGCAGAAAGATATATCAGATCTTCTGGTGCACAAACGCTGTCAAACATTTTGTTTGTCGATTTGACAGATGCGTTGTTTTCTGCAAGAGCATTCGGCTTCATGTGATATTCACAAAGGTTCATCACATATCTTTTCAGCTTTGTTTCCTTTGTAATACGCTTGAGAAAAACGTCAATGAGGGGGAGCCCCTTGACTTCATGAGCATAGGCATGAATTTTTCCACCGATAACCTGTGTTGAAACGGCTTTGCCGAAATCGTGTGCCAAAGCACAGAGCATGAAGCCCAAGGGATAAGTTACCTTATCTCTCATTTTTGCAGCCTCGTCAATCACCATCATGGTGTGATTCCAGACATCGCCCTCTGTATGATATACAGGGCTTTGCTCAACACCGATAAGGCTTTCAAGCTCAGGGAACCATTCGTCAAGCTTTTTCATGTCCTTAAGAATTACAAAAAACACCGAGGGCTTTTCTGCTTTCAGAAGTGCCTTCGACAGCTCTGCCTCAACTCTTTCGCAGGAAAGGCTGTCAAGAGGAATTCTGCTGCACAAAGCAACAGTTTCATCTGCAACGGAAAAATCGAGCCTTGCGGCAAACTGCGCCGCCCTTAAAACACGAAGGGGATCCTCACTGAAGCTTTCATCGTTCACATGCCTGATAATACCGTTTCTGAGGTCATCCTGTCCACCGAAAAAGTCGATAACTTCACCTGTCAGAACATCCTGCATGAGGGCATTGACAGTGAAATCACGGCGCATGGCAGCTTTTTTTTCACCTATAAATGGGTCAACAAAGATGTCGAAATCCCTGTGTCCCTTGCCTGTTGCTCTTTCTTTTCTCGGCATTGCAATGTCAATTCCGTAGCCTTTCAGACCGAATATACCGAAGGCCTCGCCGACAGTCATCATTTTTCCCACAGAGCAAAGAATCTGTCTGAGCTCATCCGGAAAAATGCCATGGACCTCAATGTCGATGTCCTTGTTCTCTTTTTTCAGAAGTCCGTCACGGACATATCCGCCAACATAATATGCTCTGCCATTTTTCTCGGCAACCCTTCGGGCTATTTCTTCGGCCATAGCCTTGTCTTTTTCGAAGTCCGTCACGTTTTCACCTTCCTTTGCCTGCTGTTTGCTTTATAATATCACAAGACAGCTTTAAATTCAACTAATTAACGCACCTGATGTCCGATTCATCCTTCATGGGATAAGCATAAAGTACAGCCGTGTCAAGGTTTTGTTTATACATATCAACGGCTCTGATGCTGCTGTCGTAATAGGTTTTGTAATAATATACTCCGCTGTCTGTGTTGCAGCAGGAGGAATAGACGGTGTATTCATACTTGCCGTCAGGCAGCTTCACAGCGCCCTTTTGCTGACAGACCGAATCGAGAACGTGAAAAAACTGTCCTACACTTTTTTTTTCGTTGTTCTTTTTGAGTATCTTTTCCTTCATGAAGCTTGCCCGCACAAATCTTGAGGCAGAGGATAAATCCCCGGGGAGCCCGATTGCACCCATGCCTCTGCTGTAGGGCCTGAGCTTGTAGCTCTGCGAAAATCTGTTTTTTGGCGGATTTTCAGTAAGGTGCATATAGTTGTTGAGATTATACAGATGCCATGAAAATTCAGGGCTGTTTGTCAGAACGCCGACAGGGTTTTCAAAAATGCCGATTTCATCCTCGGCTGTTTCTACCGTCAGCGAGCTTTTTGAGTCTGAAATAATCCAGTGCAGGGGAGAGGCCTGATATTTTTCGCTGAAGGAGGAATCGGTTATATTCGTATGGCGTAGGAGCTTTTTCACCTCGCTTATGCTTTCGCACTGACAGAGAATCCAGGGTATGAACTCATAGGAAGCGATGTTATCCTTGCCTAATTCTTCCTTTCTGTATTCTGCCTCGGGATATTTCAGTGCCGCAATGCTCAGCCCCTTTTCGTTTGTGCCGTCAAAATAAAGAGGTGTTCCATCCTCAACAATTGCTGTTCCTATGAATGCAAGATGCTCCTGAATGCTTTCGACACGTCTGAAGCTCAGCGGGAAATGCCGTGGTGTTATCACAACACTTTCGTTAAGTGAATATTCAAGATCGAGGTTTCTGCCGAAATAATGCTCACGCATTTTAATGCTTACTGCTGTACACATATTAATCACCCATCTAAGTTTTGGCAGTATTTTTCTTTTAATACAAAAGAAACAAATAAACACTTGACAAATCCTTTTTTTTGAGCTATCATTTATTCATATTTATTGATAAGTCAAACCTTTGAGCAAGAATAGTAGCATATTATGAAAGCACCCAGAGAGTCACGGTTGGTGGAATGTGACAGCCGACAGATATGTGAATGGCCTTGTGAGGGCTGCCCGAAATTTTTGTAAGAGTAGGCGCAGACGGAAACTCTAACCGTTATTATGAGAGCGTATGTCAGTACGTGATACCATTAAGGTGGCAACAGTTTCCTGTTCCTTTATGGAGCAGGAATTTTATTTTATCAAGAAAGAAGTGTAATTTATGTTCTTTTCAGGGTTTCGATGGCGTAGCTTGTAATGATATTAAAGCTGAACACAAAAATATATAATAAAAGAACGGAGATTTAACTATGAACAACTATAGAGATTTTGAAAATTACCTTAAGCAATACCCCTCAAAGGATGGATACTTCGGTCAGTACGGCGGTGCATTTCTTCCCCCCGAGCTTGAGCCTGCCTTTAAAGAGGCTGACGATGCTTATGAAGCTATCTGCCATTCAGCCCAGTTCATAAACGAGCTTCGCAGAATCAGAAAGGAGTTCCAGGGCAGACCTACTCCTGTTTATCATTGTGAAAGACTTTCAAAGCTTTTCGGCAACTGCCAGATTTATCTTAAGAGAGAGGACCTCAACCACACAGGTGCTCACAAGCTTAATCACTGCATGGGTGAAGGCCTTCTCGCAAAATATATGGGCAAGAAAAAGCTCATTGCTGAAACAGGCGCAGGTCAGCACGGTGTTGCCATTGCCACTGCTGCAGCATATTTCGGTATGGAATGTGATGTTTACATGGGTGAGGTTGACATCGAAAAGCAGCACCCCAACGTTATCAGAATGAAAATGCTTGGTGCAAATGTTGTGCCTGTAACTCACGGACTCAAAACACTTAAAGAGGCTGTTGACGCTGCTTTCGAAGCATATCTTAAGGAATATGACCATGCAATTTATTGCATAGGCTCAGCCTTAGGCCCCCATCCCTTCCCGAAAATGGTTAGAGATTTCCAGTCTGTTATCGGCATCGAAGCAAGAGAGCAGTTTCTTGAAATGACAGGCATCATGCCTGATGCAGTGTGTGCATGTGTGGGCGGTGGCTCAAACTCACTTGGTATGTTCACACCGTTTCTTAGTGATCCTGTTGACATTTACGGCATTGAGCCTCTCGGCAAGGGTGAAAACATCGGTGACCATGCTGCAACAATGAAGTTCGGCACAAAGGGCAGACTTCACGGCTTTGAAAGCTATCTGCTTCAGGATGAAAACGGTGAGCCTCTTCCCGTTTATTCGATAGCAAGCGGCCTTGACTATCCCGGCGTCGGCCCTGAGCATGCACATCTTCGTGACACCGGCAGAGTCAATTACGAAACCGTATCCGACGAAGAAGCTATGGAAGCTTTCTTCCTGCTTTCAAGATATGAGGGTATCATTCCTGCAATTGAAAGTGCTCATGCAGTGGCTTACGCAATCAGATATGCAAAGGAGCATCAGAGCGGTTCAATCCTTGCCTGTCTTTCAGGCCGTGGTGACAAGGATATCGACTATGTCTATGAAAAATACGGCTGCGGCGAGCAGTTCAAGCTTGATTATAATGTATGATTTTATTTGTGGGATTCATATGAATCCCACTTTTTGTTTGACAGACACTGTTATAAGTGATAAACTGTTTGTATAGTAAAACTGCGGAGGATAATATGGATACAAGATTTGATAAAGTGATAGACAGAAAAAACACCAACAGCCTTAAACATGACTTTGCCGTCGAAAACGGTCTGCCCGAAGCTGTTATGCCTATGTGGGTTGCAGATATGGACTTTAAGGCTCCGGAATGTGTTCTTGAGGCTCTTCAGAACAGTGTTGACCACGGCATCTTCGGCTACAGCGACATGAAAGGCGACTACTATGAGGCTGTTGCAGGCTGGTTCGAAAGACATTTTTCGTGGACACCGAAAAAAGAATGGCTCGTGCAGACACCGGGCGTTGTTTATGCCCTTGCAATGGCTGTCAGAGCGCTGACGGAAAAGGGAGAAAGTGTTATCATTCAGCCACCTGTATATTATCCGTTCTATAATGTAATCAGAAACAACGAAAGAAAAATCGTCGAAAGTCCTCTTGTTTATACCGAGGGAAAATATAATATTGACTTTGAGGATTTCGAAAGAAAAATCAAAGAAAACGATGTCAAGCTCTTTATTCTTTGCAGTCCTCACAATCCTGTGTGCAGGGTGTGGACAGAGGATGAATTGAAAAAGCTCGGTGAAATCTGTCACAGATATAATGTTTATGTGGTGGCAGACGAAATCCACTGTGATTTCACCTATGAGGGGCATCCTCATCATATTTTCACTGAAACAGTGCCCGAAATGGCTGACAGAACAATTATATGCACAGCACCCAGCAAGACCTTCAACATTGCAGGTCTGCAGTGCTCAAACATCTGGATTCTCGGTGATGAGCTTCGTCAAAGATACAAAGATGAAATTGCTGCAAGCGGATACACAGTGCCGAATAATCTCGGCATAGTTGCCTGCAAGGCTGCATATTCCTCCGGTGATGAGTGGCACGAAAGCTGCTGGAAATATATTCAGGGCAACCTTGATTTTGTCCGTAGCTATCTTAAAGAAAGCATCCCGCAGATTAAGCTTGTTGAGCCCGAGGGCACATATTTTGCCTGGCTCGACTGTTCGGCACTCGGCCTTTCTGCCCAAGAGCTTAACGATATGATAATAAACAAAGCAGGTCTTTGGCTTGATGCAGGGGACATCTTCGGAAAAATTGCAGAGCAGTTCCAGCGTGTCGTTCTTGCCTGCCCGAGAGAAACTGTTCAAAAAGCGATGGAAAGCCTGAAATTTGCCGTTGACGCAATAACACAGAACAAATTATGTTGATTTTATGGCGTTACAAATCAGTGTGGTCGCTCTATAATGAAAACAACAGGAGGTTGTTCTGGTGAAAAGAATAGAGGAATGTGGTATAATAGGGCAAACCGCTTGAAAGGCGCATAAATACGGGGTTTAAAGGCGGCTTGCCTATTGAACACAAGGGTGTCAAAAAATAGTTTTCGGTCGGTTCTTATACATAGCAAAAAGCGGAGTGATTTCACTCCGCTTTGCCTTTGGGTAATATTACAATTGTATAGTTCGTTTCTGTGTAGTCATCGCCGGATAAATATGTAATATTGACGTTTCCTTTAGTATTGAAGCAACCGTCAACAACAAAATCGGCCGCAACCGGCGAAACGTTTTCTAATTTATATTCTTGATAATATTGCTCTTTATCGAATATATCTTGGACAACTATATAATGTTCACCGTCTCTATAATCAGCACGTACAACATAATCATCTTTAGCTGCTAAGACATAATAAAATGTCTCTGAAATTTTGCTGTTTTCTAAATCAAAATATGTAGCATAGTTAGTGGATAGCCCTGTTCCTGTTTGAACAGATATGCCAACAACATCTGTACTCACTTTTTGCCTTTTAGGTTTTCTTGTTAAATTATCTTCGTAATCTAAAATTTGTCCTTTATAATCGGTGATTTCATATGAGTATGTTTTATTTGCTTGCTGTGTAATCATTGAATGGGTTATTAAATAAGAATCCCACAAATCATACCGACTAATATTTTTGATTGAACCGCAGAACATATCCATATGACCACAATCGTCTTTATCAAAAACACCCTCTATCATTACATACTCGCCATTATATCGTTGTGCTTCTTCGTATGAAATTGCTTTTTCACCAAGCTCAATCCAAATGGAATTGCCAACACCGTATTTTAAATCTTCTTTGCTGAGTGAAATACAATTGCCTTCAAATTCAAGATTGCCGACACCAATTACTCTGACAAGTTGACCGTCATATTTTTCGGGAGTAGCAATCAATTGAATCATAGTTACGTCTTTTGCATATTGATTAGCAGAATTTGGGGTTTCGCTATAACCTGATTCAACAAGTTTGCCTTGATATATCTTTATACCAAACAATACCGCAAAAACAACTGCTAAGGTGATAAGAACGGAAAGAATAATTGTTATTACTTGTTTTTTATTTTTCACAAAATCACCGCCTTTAATTTGTTATATCACAATCACCCTAAAAAGTCAATTCACGCAGTATAAATCCCCTCTTCTTACAAATACTAACAACACAATTTGCATTAAGAGGAGAAAGATATATATGAAAGCAACAGGAATTGTTCGTAGAATCGACGATTTGGGAAGGGTTGTTATTCCAAAAGAGATTCGTAGGACTATGCGCATCCGTGAAGGTGACCCGCTGGAAATTTATACCGACAGTGACGGTGAGGTAATATTCAAAAAATATTCGCCCATTGGTGAATTAGGTCCTTACACCAAGCAGTATGTTGAAGTGCTTAACCGTACAAGCGGTATGGCGGTTGTGATTTGCGACAGAGACCATGTTATTGCAGTTTCAGGCATGCCGAAAAAGGATGTTATGGGAAAAAGAATTTCACCCATGGTGGAATCCTATATGGAAAGAAGAGCCTCCTTTGTTGCAGGCACTGACCGTGACGAGCTTTTTATAAGTGAGGAGGCACCTGTGAAAATTGCCGTCATGTGTCCGATTATCGGGGGCGGTGATGTTATGGGCGCAGTGATGCTGCTTTTCGGTGAAAAAGCGACTTCGCCCACACAGACGGATATCAAGCTCACTCAGGTTGCAGCAGGCTTTCTCGGTAAGCAGATGGAGGAATGATTGAGCTGCTGAAAAAAGGTTGAAAAAGAAAAAAACAGATGTATTTTAAATTTAAAATACATCTGTTTTTGATTGTCAAATATCAGTCCTTAAGAAAATGCTCCATGATTGTTGCACCCTTTTCGATGAAGTTGCCTGTTGCTTTGGCTGTTTCTTCATTGATGGTGTCAACACCGTCTTTCGGACTTGACTTGTGATAAATCATGTAGGGAACGGGATCTCTTGCGTGGGTTTTGGTGACGATGGGAGTCGGATGGTCGGGGAGAATCATGATTTTGTAATCATCATATTCCTCAAGTGCGGGAAGAAGAACAGAAAGCACCTGCTCGTCAATGATTTCGATTGCTCTGACCTTGTTTTCGGGTTCATCTCTGTGACCGCATTCGTCGGGGGCTTCAATGTGAATGTAAACGAAATCCTTGCCATTTTTAAGCTCATTCACTGCACATTCAGCCTTACCCTTGAAGTTTGTGTCGATATAACCGGTTGCACCCTCAATCTCGGGGGTTGCCATGCCTGCGCTGATACCGATACCCTTGAGAAGGTCAACTGCTGAAATGACAGAGCCCTTAAGGCCGTAAAGGCTTTCAAATGTGGGAAGAATAGGCTTATTGCCCTCGCCCCAGAGCCAGATTGAGTTGCCCGGGCGTTTGCCTTGGGCAATTCTCTTTTTGTTAACGGGGTGATCCTTAAGCACATCATAGCTCTTTTTCATCATTGCGATAAGCTCTGCTGCGTTTTCACTGTCTGAGAGATAGGGGCCAACAACTCTTCCGCTGATATCATGGGGAGGAGTCATGTTGCCAAGGTCGGTTGTTCCCTTGTGCACTGTCAGACAGTGACGGTAGCTGACACCGCTGTAATATGTATAAATATCGTTGCCGAATTCCTCCTGAACAGATTTGATAAGCTCTGCAGCTTCTTCAGAGCTGATATCACCTGCAGAATAGTCCACCATTGTTTTGTCCTCATATTTTTCCTCATCGGAAAGAGTGACAATGTTGCATCTGAGAGTCACATCATCGTCAAGAAGTTTAACGCCGATGCTCACTGCCTCAAGAGGTGAACGGCCTGTATAATACTTAAGGGGATCAAAGCCCATAACGCTCATGTTGGCAACGTCGCTGCCGGGCTTGAGAGTGTCGTCAACGGTTTTGACAAGACCTACCTCACCCTTCTGAGCGAGGGAGTCAAAAAGTGGCTTGTTTGCACACATCATCGGTGTTTTTCCGCCGAGAGCAGGAACGGGGTAGTCAGCCATGCCGTCATAGAGAACAACAACATATTTCATTTTATTTCTGTCCTTTCATGTGTATATATTAAAGAAATATTTACATAATAAATTTACGGAAAACTATTGACATTTTTTTCATTATAGGTTAGAATATATCACGCTGTGCAGATGATCCATTAGCTCAGCCGGCAGAGCACTTGACTTTTAATCAAGGTGTCCGGAGTTCGAATCTCCGATGGATCACCAAAAACATGAAAAGGTCGCAAGTTTAAGCTTGCGACTTTTTTAATGAATCAATGAAAAAGAAAGTCGCTTCGCTGATAAATATTGATGCCTTGAAAAAATCTGATAATATTATATTACTTTGCAATAGGGTTTGTCAACAAAAATAAACGCCGATTGTTAAAAAGCCTACCGCTGATCAGCGGTAGGCTTTTGGATTTTTCAGTTAACCTTGATAATACGGATAATATTGTCAATTTCAGAAATCTTTTCAATCAGCTTGTCACTTGCCAGCTCAGGCATATCAATGAGGGTGCAGGCATAATCGCCCTTTGAACGGTTAGCCATGTTGTCAATGTTGATGCCCTCTGCAGAAATGTTTGAGGTTATCTGACTGATGATGTTTGGCACATTCTTGTGAAGAATGAGAAGACGTCCGCCGCCGGAGAAGGGAAGTGAAATTGAAGGATAGTTAACGCTGTTTGTGATGTTGCCGTTGTGCAGAAAATCGTCAAGCTCGTGGGCAGCCATAACAGCACAGTTATCTTCGGATTCAAGAGTTGAAGCACCGAGGTGGGGGATTGTGATAATACCCTTTGTGTTGATGCTGTCCTCTGTGGGGAAGTCTGTAACATAAGCGCTTACCTTGCCGCTTTCAAGAGCTGCCTTCATGTCCTCAATGTTAACAAGGTCAGCACGTGAAAGGTTGATGATTTTAACTCCGTCCTTCATCTTGGCGATTGTATCCTTGTTGATCATTCCCTTTGTGTCTTTTGTTGCAGGAACATGAAGGGTGATGTAATCTGATTTTTCGTAGATTTCATCATAGGATGCAGCCTGTGCAATTGAGCGTGAAAGATGCCATGCAGCGCTGATTGTGATGAAGGGGTCGTAGCCTGTAACCTTCATGCCGAGGCTTTTTGCAGTGTTTGCAACCATGCCGCCGATAGCACCAAGGCCGATAACACCGAGATTCTTCCCGAGAAGCTCGCAACCGCCGAAGGAGCTCTTGCCCTTTTCAACCTGCTTTGCAACATCGGTTGTGAGGGTGTTTGCCCATTCAACGCCGCCGATGATGTTTCTTGATGCAAGAAGAAGGGCAGCAATTGTCAATTCCTTAACGCCGTTTGCATTTGCACCGGGAGTGTTGAAAACAATAATACCCTTTTCAGCGCAGGCATCAACGGGGATATTGTTCACACCTGCACCGCAGCGCACGATAGCAGTGAGCTTATAGCCGAACTCCATGTCGTGAAGGCTTGCAGAGCGCACCATAATTGCGTCGGGATTCTCTGCTGTGTCTGAAATCGCATACTTGCCTTTGTCAAGCTCGTTAAGACCGATTTCAGCAATTTTATTCATTGTTCTGATAACTTTCATTCTTTCTCTCTCCTTTGGGATAAGGCATTACGCCTTGGGATTTTCTGCGGCAAATTTCTTCATGAAATCAACAAGAGCTACAACACCCTCATAGGGCATTGCGTTATAAATTGATGCTCTCATACCGCCGACACTTCTGTGTCCCTTGAGGTTTTTGAGCCCTGCAGCAGAAGCCTCTGAAGCAAACTTCTTGTCAAGGTCTGCATCGCCTGTTACGAAGGTGACATTCATCATTGAACGGCTTTCTTTTTTTACGGGAGCAATGTAATAGTCCTGTGAGTCAAGGTAATCATAAAGTACCTTTGCTTTCTTTTCATTGAGCTTCTTCATTTCCTCAAGACCGCCGAGATCTCTGATCCACTCATAAACGAGCTTTGCAACATAAATGCACCAGCAGGGAGGAGTGTTATACATCGATTCGCCGTCTGCCATGAGCTTATAGTCAAGCATTGCAGGTGTATATTCTCTTGCATTGCCGATAAGGTCCTCACGGACAATTACAAGGGTAAGACCTGCGGGAGCCATGTTTTTCTGTGCACCTGCATAGATAAGGCCGAACTTTGTCACATCAACGGGCTCTGAAATAATACATGATGACATGTCTGCAACAAGGGGGATATCACCTGTGTCGGGGATGTAGCTGTATTTTGTGCCGTAGATTGTGTTGTTGAAGCAGATGTGAACATAGTCTGCATCGGGGCGGAAGGTGTCACGGGTTGTTACGGGAATTTCAGAGAAGTTAACATCCTTTGAGGATGCAACTGCAACTGCGTCACCGTATTTCTGTGCTTCCTTGAAGGCCTTTGTTGAGAACTGACCTGAAAGGATGTAGTCAGCCTTTTTGTTCTTGTTCATAAGGTTGAGGGGTACTGCTGCAAACTGTGTCGAAGCACCGCCCTGAAGGAAGAGCACCTTATAGTTATCGGGGATGTTCATAATCTGACGCAGAAGAGCTTCAGCATCCTTGATAATTCTGTCATAGTCGGGGGAACGGTGGCTCATTTCCATAACGGACATGCCGCTGTCACCGTAGCAAAGAAGATCCTTCTGTGCTGATTGGAGCACCTGCATGGGAAGCATGGAGGGGCCTGCTGAAAAGTTATATACTCTGTTCATATATATCACCTCATATAATATGTTTTTTAATTGTTGATTACTAACCATTATACAATTTAAGAAAAATTATGTCAATATGCACAAGGGAAACTATGTCTGTTTTGTGAAAAATAACGCATTTGTTTGTATACTTTTCACCCTAATAAAGTGTGAAAGCGTCGTGTTGCACCAAGAAGTGACGGCACTTTTTTATCATTGCAAACAAAAAGTGTGCAGACTTTTGTGTAAAACAGCTACGGATTTTTTTAACTTGACTTATGTCCGCAAGTATAATATAATAAGCTGATAGAAAATAATATGCTACTTTACTCTAAAATCTCAAGAAAAGAGGCAAAAATTATGAGCGACTATAAAATTGCAACAAAGTGTATCCATTCAGGCTACACACCCAAAAACGGTGAGCCCAGACAGATTCCCATCTGCCAGAGCACAACCTATAAATATGATTCAAGCGTTGAAATGGGCAAGCTTTTTGACCTTGAAGCATCAGGCTATTTTTACACAAGACTCCAGAACCCCACTAACGATGCAGTTGCTGCAAGAATTGCAGACCTTGAGGGCGGTGTTGCCGCAGTGCTCACTTCATCAGGTCAGGCAGCAAACTTCTTTGCCATTTTCAACATCTGCCACGCAGGTGACCACGTTGTGTCATCAACTGCAATTTACGGCGGCACCTTCAACCTTTTCAATGTTACCATGAGAAAGCTCGGTATTGAGTTCACATTTGTAACACCTGACTGCAGCGAAGAAGAATTAGAGGCAGCTTTCAAAGAGAACACAAAGGCTGTTTTCGGCGAAACAATCTCCAATCCCTCACTGAACATTCTTGACATTGAAAAGTTCGCAAAGGCAGCTCACCGTCACGGTGTTCCCCTTATTGTTGACAATACCTTCCCCACACCCATCAACTGCCGTCCCTTCGAGCATGGCGTTGACATTGTGACTCACTCCACAACAAAGTATATGGACGGTCATGCAACACAGGTCGGTGGCGTTATTGTTGACAGTGGCAACTTTGACTGGACACAGAATGATAAATTCCCCGGTCTTACAACTCCCGACGACAGCTATCACGGCATCACATATGTAGAACGCTTCGGCAAGGGTGCATATATCACAAAGGCTGTTGTTCAGCTTATGCGTGACCTTGGCTCAATTCCCGGACCCCAGAACGCATTTCTTTTGGGCCTCGGCCTTGAAACTCTCGCTCTTCGTATGGAAAGACACTGCCAGAATGCAGAAAAGGTTGCAAAGTATCTTTCCCGGAGCGATAAGGTTTCATGGGTCTCATATCCCGGACTCGAGGGCGACGCACAGTATGAGCTTGCAAAGAAGTATATGCCCAAGGGTACCTGCGGCGTAATTTCCTTCGGTGTCAAGGGCGGCAGAGAAGCTGCAACAAGGTTTATGGATTCACTGAAGCTTGCTTCAATCGTAACCCACGTTGCAGATTCAAAAACCTGCGTGCTTCATCCTGCATCAACAACTCACCGTCAGCTTTCAGACCAGCAGCTTCTTGAAGCAGGTGTAAAGAGCGACCTTATCCGTCTTTCAGTTGGCATTGAGGATGTTGAGGACATTATTGCTGATATTGAACAGGCACTCTGTCAGGCAACAGCCTGACAAATGCGGAATTCGGAGTTCTGAACGGCGGGAAGACTGTGAATTGAAGAATAAATTCAGCCCGCCAAAAAGCAGTAAAGTTCAGACAGTCGATTTTAAAATTGCGAAGCAATTTTTCTGACTACTGACTACTAACTACTGACTACTAAAAACAACGAGGTTAAAATAAATTATGAAACTTGGTATAGTAGGTTTGCCCAATGTCGGCAAGAGTACACTTTTCAATGCAATTACTAATGCAGGCGCACAGTCTGCCAACTATGCTTTCTGCACAATCGAGCCCAATGTGGGTGTTGTTGCAGTGCCCGATGCAAGGCTTGATAAGCTTGCAGAAATGTATAATCCCGTGAAATTCACACCTGCAACAATCGAATTTGTTGACATTGCAGGTCTTGTAAGAGGTGCTTCAAAGGGTGAAGGTCTTGGCAACAAGTTCCTTTCACATATCCGCGAGGTTGACGCAATTATTCATGTTGTCCGCTGCTTTGAGGATGATGATATCATCCATGTTGACGGCAATGTTAATGCAAAAAGAGACATTGAAACAATCAATCTTGAGCTGATTCTTTCTGACCTTGAAATGATAGACAGAAGAATTGACAGAACATCAAAGGCTATGAAGGGTGACAAGAGTCTTGCTTCACAGGTTGAATTTCTTAAAAGAGTCAAAGAGGCTCTTGAAAACGAAAAGCCTGCAAGAAGCGTTGAGTGTGATGATGAAGAAGCAGCAATCATTGCTGAGTCTGCACTTCTCACATCAAAGCCTGTTATTTATGCCTGCAACATGAGCGAAGCAGACTTCGTTTCGGGCATTGATACCAACGAAAACTATAAGGCAGTGTGCGAAATTGCAGCAGCAGAGGGTGCAGAGGTGCTTCCCATCTGTGCAGGCCTTGAAGCTGAAATTTCATCACTTTCAGACGAAGATAAAGAAATGTTCCTGACAGACCTTGGTGTTGAAAGCAGCGGTCTTGATCTTCTCATTCAGAGAAGCTACAATCTTTTAGGCCTTATTTCATATCTGACTGCAGGTCAGCCCGAGGTCAGAGCATGGACAATCAAAAAGGGAACAAAGGCTCCTCAGGCGGCAGGTAAGATTCATTCCGACTTTGAAAGAGGCTTCATCCGTGCAGAGGTTGTATCCTTTGAAAACCTGATGGAATGCGGCTCTCTTGCTGCAGCAAAGGAAAAGGGCCTTGTCAAGAGCGAGGGCAAGGAATATGTTATGAAGGACGGAGATATAGTCCACTTCCTGTTCAACGTTTAATTGCAATAAAAAAAGGGGGATGTAAAAAACTCGTTTTTTTACAGCCCCTTGTTTTTTATCATTTTTTTGCTTTCGGCTTTGCACTGAATACGCTCGTGATATACTCGTTATCAAAATATGAGTTGTAGTTTTTGAAAATCTGCTTTCTCAGAACGAAGGCTTTTCCTTTTTTCCACAGTGCCCGTTTCAGCTTATCTAAAAAACGGTTGGCTATGAGAATGATTATGAAAAGAACAAGGAAAATGCAGCCGCATATTTTTGCCGCAAGGACAATTGAGCCGAAAATCCATATAAGTATAAAGGGAATAATGAGAAGCAAGAGAGCTGTGAAGCTGTTGCCGAGAATGTCAAACAGGTCAAATATAAAAAGGGTACGGTTGCCGTTGGCCTGTGATTTCTGAAGCTGAGAGAGAACTGCTTTTCCGTCTTTCACAGAGTAATCAGGCTCGGAAAAGCTGTGCTCATTAGAAAATGGGACAACCCTTTCATATTCGTCAAGAAATTTGCCCTTTTTCACATCTGAAACAAGCTGAATAAGAGTATCCGCTTCAAAGCCTTCAGAATAAGAAGAACGAAGCTTGAAATGCCTGTAAAGGATTATGCCGGCTTTTCTGGAAAGATATCTGATTTTGTTTTCAGAGCAGGGCTCAAGGGAAAAATCAACAGTGTCTTCGGCAATTTCAAGGCACATTTCTGAAGACGGATTAATAGTATAGCTGTTCTCACGCCAGGTGAGAAGCACATTGTTCGGTGTTGTGTTACGGAATGTTAGCTTCATGCTTTTTCTCCTTTGACTGCAATAACACAGCCTGCTGTCCTTTATTTCTGACGGTGTTTTCTGTGAGGCTTGCTTTAAGCCTTCGTTCAGACTGACCTTCGTCCTCTTTTGTCTCATTTTTATTATCATATCATAGAATTTTAAATCATACAAGAGAAAAGGGGCTGTAAAAAAAGTGCAGATCGCATAAAACAAGATAGATAGAGGGTTTCTTTCGGTTTTAACCGCCAAAGAAACCCTTTAAAAGTATAAAAATCATTACAAACAGACAAAAACTGCGTTTTTGTGTTTTATGCTATAAACAAACCTCGCCCTCGGAGTACCTTCGTACGCCGTCGGGTAAC
>JAZSHL010000049.1:0-30621 GCA_045533205.1 Acutalibacteraceae bacterium
AATATCTTTGTCAATGTTACAATCGGGTGCGGGTGTCCCGCCCACACTTATTCACTATTCCTTCTTACCTATTACTTCGCCAAAAATCGACCCGAAGGTTAGTGAAGAGTGAATAGTGAAGAAGTAATAAGTAAAAATCGACAACCTTCTGTCGAAGATTGTCGATTTTTGGCAGGGATGGCAGGATTCGAACCTACGAATGCAACAGTCAAAGTGTTGTGTCTTACCGCTTGACGACACCCCTAAAATAAAAAAAATGGGGTGGATAACCGGATTCGAACTGGCGACCTCCAGGGCCACAACCTGGCGCTCTAACCAACTGAGCTATATCCACCACCTACTGGCGCGCTTGAAGGGGCTCGAACCCCTGACCTACTGCTTAGAAGGCAGTTGCTCTATCCAACTGAGCTACAAGCGCATATTATTTTTGGAGCGGGTGATGGGAATCGAACCCACGCGACCAGCTTGGAAGGCTGGGATTCTACCATTGAACTACACCCGCATATGTTTGCAACGCTGATAATTATACACAATCAGCGTTGCATTGTCAAGACCTTTTTTAAAAAATAACCTATTTTTTATACGAATTTTAAACTCCGTCACAAAGGCTAAATACTGTTGAGAACTATCTTGCCCTCTTTCACTTCTGCAGCAATTGCGGTAAGGATAGTTTCTGCATTATCGATGATAATATTTGCAATTCCGTCTTCAATTTCTTTACGGATAAGATTGCGCAGATCCCTTGCGCCTCTTTGTCCGCCATGTGACTTTTCTGCAAGATACTTTGGAACATCGTCGCTCCACTTAAAGTCGATATTCTTTTCTGAAATTGCATCTGAAAGCTCACTGAGAAGCAGCACGGCAATCTTTTCAAAATCTTCAACAGAAAGCTGATTAAACACTGCTATTTCATCAACTCTGCCGAGGAATTCGGGACGAAGGAAATCAGATAGTGCCTTCATGATCTTATCCTTTGTTGCATCGGCCTTTTCCTTGCCGAAGCCTAATGCCCCGCCCTTTCTTTCACTGCCGGCATTTGATGTCATAACAATGATTGTGTTTTCAAAGTTGACAGTTCTGCCCTGAGCATCTGTTATTCTGCCTTCGTCGAGAATCTGAAGAAGGATATTCATAACATCGGGATGTGCCTTCTCAATTTCGTCAAAGAGAATAACAGAATACGGCTTTCTTCTGACCTTTTCTGTGAGCTGACCGGCTTCGTCATATCCCACATATCCCGGAGGTGAGCCGATAATTCTTGAAACACTGTGCTTTTCCATAAATTCGGACATGTCGAGTCTGATGAGAGTTTCAGGAGTTGAAAACAGCTCAACGGAAATCTGCTTTACAAGCTCGGTTTTACCAACACCGGTGGGGCCGACAAAGATAAATGATGCAGGACGTCTTCTCGGGCTTATCTGCACACGGCTGCGCTTGATTGCAGCGGAAATGACTGAAATTGCATCGTCCTGACCGATAACCTTGCTTTTGAGGGTATCTTCAAGGTGTGCAAGCTTTTTGAGATCGCTTTCGATAACCTTGCTTGAGGGAATTCCTGTCCACAGCTCAATAACCTTTGCGATGTCCTCTTCTTTAACAGCGTTATCGTTTGCCGCATCAGTAAGACCTTCAATGTCACTTTCACACATCACAATGTCGCTCTTGAGCTTTGCAATAGCTTCATAGTCAATATTTTCGGTTTCGTTCATCAGATCCTCTTCATCTTCCTTAAGCTCAGTGAGCTTTCTCTCACTGATTTCAAGGTCGCTGATAGCCTTGTTGCGAAGGTTTGCACAGGTGCAGGCCTCGTCAAGAAGGTCAATTGCCTTGTCGGGAAGAAAACGGTCTGTGATATATCTTTCGGAAAGAATTACTGTCTTTTTAACAAGAGCATCACTGATTCTTACTCTGTGATAGTTTTCATAATACTTTTTGATGCCAAGAAGAATCTCGGTTGCATCCGCAATTGAAGGCTCTTCAATCTTCACAGGCTGGAAACGTCTTTCAAGAGCTGCATCCTTTTCAATATTCTTTCTGTATTCAGTAAATGTGGTAGCACCAACAACCTGAATCTCCCCTCTTGAAAGGGCAGGCTTAAGAATATTGGCAGCATTCATTGAGCCTTCTGCATCACCGGTACCAACAAGATTATGGATTTCGTCAATAAACAGAATAATATTGCCGTTATATTTAACCTCATCAACAAGGCTCTTGATTCTGCTTTCAAACTGTCCTCTGAACTGAGTGCCTGCAACAAGTGCAGTAAGGTCAAGCAGATGAATTTCCTTGTCGGCAAGCTTTGCGGGAACCTCTCCGTTGGCAATTTTCTGTGCAAGAGCCTCTGCTATTGCAGTTTTACCCACACCGGGCTCACCGATAAGGCAGGGATTATTCTTTGAGCGTCTGCAAAGAATCTGAATTGTTCTTGCCAGTTCCTTGTCTCTGCCGATGATGTTGTCGATTTTTCCGTCCTTTGCCTTCTGGGTAAGGTCTGTGCAGTAAAGAGAAAGGAACTTGCGCTTTTTCTCCTTCTGTCTGCGGCTCTTTCTGCTTTCCTTCTTATTTTCCGTCTTACTGCTGCTTTCGCTTTTTTGTGCAGTAAGTCCGTTTGAGCTGTCAGAGTCGTTTTTCACACTCAGCCCGTTCTGAAGATCACCGAAGAGTCCCTGAAGAAACGGCATTGTAGGCGATCCTCCGCCTTCAAAGCCGCCCTCCTCATCAGCATCGGGGAACATATTGCTGAACTGCTCGCTGATTGAATCAACGTCTTCTTCCGTTATTCCCATCTGCTCCATCATCTGCTTGATAGGGCCGATATTCATTTCCATTGCACAGTTGATGCAAAGTCCTTCTGGAACAGTTTTTCCGTCAATGATTTTTGAGATAAAAATCACGGCAGGACGCTTTTTACATCTTGAGCAAATCATTTTTTTCATACGGTACTCCTTAATACTTGGTATTTGCCTTTAGTCTTTGCTTTATTATTTTGCCTTTTTGGCTTTCTTTTCGTCAAAATATTCTTTGAACTGTCTGTAAATTTCGGGACAGTAGCTGAGAAATGCGATAACTGTCATAATTGCGGAAATAACAACGATAATGCCGGTTACGATTTCGGGAAGAGTGAAGAAATCCTTGAGAGCGCCGACCTCCGGACCGAAGGCGATGATAACTGTCATGCCTACATAGAAAACAAGTGTTGCAACCTTGCCCCAGATTTCTGCTGCGCCCGGTCTGATTTTGAGAAGAAGCATGATAAGGCCACCGACGATCATAACGCCTTCCTTGATAAGGAAAACAAGGAAAACCCAACCGAAAGCATTGATAAGTGCATTTTCTGCTGTTCTGAAATCGATGAAGAGCATAACTGCAATTGTAATCTGTGTGAGCTTATCGGCAACGGGGTCAAGAATCTTGCCAAGTGCGCTGACCTGATTGAATTTTCTTGCAATTTTTCCGTCAAACATATCGGAAAGGCCCGAAAGAGCAAGAACTACAACTGCTGCAATTTTCTGATCGTTATAGAAAAGATATGCAAAAACAGGGATAAGTAAAATTCTGATGAGTGACAACAGGTTGGGTATGGTCCAACAGCCTTTAAATAAATCTTTCATTTTAAAAACTCCTTTTATGCTTCAAAGGTTAAACCGCTGAAGGCAGTTATCAGACCTTTGACAAAATTAATTATAATTGAATTTGAAACACTTTCAATAAACGCATCGTTGCTGATAAAGCCTGCTGCAACACTTAAAAGCACTGCAAGAACAGCAATAATAACAACACCTCGTAACGCACCGAACACTCCGCCGAGAACAGCGTTGAATTTTTTTATCTTCGGAAGCTTGTCGACAAGCTTATCTATGAGCTTCACTAAAAACTTCAGCACGATGAGAATAATAACTGACAAGGCGGCAAAAAGCACAATCTGAACAAGAACAGTTCCTATAGGCTCCACAACCGTGTTCATAATGCTTTCAACAAGATTATCACCGTTCATATCCAATGATGAAAGCCTTTCTGAAAGGGCTTCTCGGTCTATTCCGATGAGCTGCATAACGCCGTCCAGCGATGCAGGTATTGAAGATAAAGCCTGCTCTATATGTTCAGAATAATCTGTTGTGCCGACACCTGCAAGAGTTTTTGTCAGGTACTGCTCTGCTCCGGGGCCGACAAAAGCTTCGTAAGCCGCAGGCGCAAAGGTTGATGCGAGAATTTTTGCAAGAAAGAATGAAAGCAATGAGCCGATAAAATCAAACAGACTCACGAAAAAGCCTTTCTTTGCAGAAACAAAAATAACCAGTGCAAAAACTGCAATCAAAACAATGTCAATAATATATGCCATTGGATTCCCCCATTCAGAAAAAACTTATCATAACGACCGTCGGAAAGGACAGTCAAAATAATGATTATAGTATTATATCACATATTTTCCGATTTAACAACTGTTAAATCAAAATCCCGTGCGTAATGTACCCAATGAATAGTAATAAGCCTTTTTATCCATAACGGCAAAGCCGTTACCCTTCGCTTCACACTCAACACTTTTCTTGACCTGCCCGTTATCGGAAAGATAAATAACACTGTCTGCTGTGAGGCAATAAACCTTTTTGCCGATCACTTCAACGTCAATCACCCCGTCGGGCACATCTGCTTTATACACAACGGAATTATTTTTGTCATAAAGAATAACCTCATCATTTTCAAAGGAGGTGATTTTGTTGCTGATAACTGCGGTATAGCCGTTCATGTCACTGTCAATCAGGAAGCCCTCCGAGGGGTAAGTGCTTTCAATTGCGGACCCGTCATCAGTGTTGAGGTTGAACAGAATTCTTTTGTCAAGGCAGGTTACAATCGCCTTGTCCTTGCCGTAGAAGCAGACATCAACACAGGCTGCACCTGTTGCAATAAACTCCTTTTGTTTTTTGTCGTTCTTGATGTTATGCTTATATAGCTTTGTATATATTTCACCATTGTATGCTCCGAGAGCAGCACAAAGAATTTCCTTTGCATCAGAACTGATGTCAAGTTTTACAACATATTCCTCAGCACAGGACCATATAAACAGAATTTCACCGTTTTTATTCACAAGATAAACACGGCAGGCAGAGTCATCACTCTTTGTCGCAAAGGCTATGTTGCCCTTACCGTCAACAGTGGCTGTGATTATGTATCTGTCGCCCTCAGTTGTGCCTTCATACACAGTGCCCTTAGAATTGAACAGAAGATATTTTGACGATGACCTGTCATAGATAAGACCGTATTTATCGCTGACGGTAAGCTCCGGCTCAACAAAAGTGAAGGTTTTTGTGTATTCAACCTTACCGTTTGATCTGACGCAGGTCAGAAGCTTTTCAGTCAGCACAAAAAGCCTTGAGGAAAAGGACTTCACGGTTTTGATGTCGTTGCTTGTGAAGGACATGGGAAAGCCGTCACCACCCACAACAGAGGAATCGTAGATTCCGTCGTCAGCCGTGCCGAAGACGTTTTCTAATGTGTCAAAGCCGCCAAGAAAATAAACTGCCACAAGCACAACGCAAAAAACACTGCACAGAATAAGAAGAATTTTAGAATACCCTCTGTTCTGATTGCTATGTTCTGATTTTTTCTCAGCTTTTTCTTTTTCTGCTGTGAAATTTCTTATATTGTCTTTTTCATTCATTATATCACCCATGTTATCAGTAATATACCCGATTAAGATAAAGTCCCCGGGCTTTTGCTGTTATGCCGGCTCTGCTTCTGTCACAGCTTGAAATAATTTCACCGATGCTTCCCTCGGGGATTTTTCCGCTGTTGATGTCAAGCAAAGTGCCGACCATGATTCTTACCATGTTATATAAAAATCCGTCACCCTTAACCGAAAAAGTTACAAGCTCTCCCTGCCTTGTGACAGAACATTCAGTTATTGTTCTGACCGTACTCTGAACGCTTGAGCCCGCTGCACAAAAAGCAGAGAAATCGTATGTTCCCACAAAATCCTTTGCCTGTCTGTCGAGAAGCTCAACATCAAGCTCATAGGGATAGTGCAGAGCATATTCCGTCAGAAAAGGATTTTTGTACTTACTGTTCCAGATTTTATAGATATATTCCTTGCCCTTGCAGTCATATCTTGCGTGAAAATCATAGGGCATATCCTTGATATCGTAAATGCCTATCGAAGAAGGCAGAACAGCGTTAAGGCCTTTTATTATTTTGTCATTTTCTTTGTCTGTCTCTGTTCTGAAATTGCAACAGAACATATCTGCGTGCACGCCCGTGTCGGTTCTGCTGCAGCCGTTGACGGTGATTTCTTCACCGAGAATTCTTTTCAGTGCACTGCAGATTTCCTGCTGAACAGTGTCAGCATTTTCCTGAATCTGCCAACCGTGAAAACGACTTCCGTCGTAACGCATTGTCAGCATAATGTTTCTTTTCATAATATCAGATTGTTTCTCCGAAATAAATATTTAAAGCAATAACTCCTGCGATACCGACAACAAAAAACAGTATCGAAAGGAAGTCGCCTGCCTTCATTTTCATCTGCTTCATTCTCGTTCTTCCGTCTCCGCCCGAATAGCAGCGACAGGTCATTGCAAAGGCAAGATCCGATGCTCTTTTGAAGGAGGAAACAAAAAGAGGAATGATAATTGGCACGATAGCCTTGATTTTTTCCATCAATGAGCCACCGTCAAGGTCTGCTCCCCTCGCCTTCTGTGCGTTGGTGATTTTCTCGATTTCTTCAATCAGCGTGGGAATGAATCTCAAAGCGAGAGTCATCATCATCGCAAAGGAGTGAACGGGAATATGCAATATTTTCAAAGGTGACAAAAGCTTTTCGATAGCATCTGTCAAATCTGTCGGCACCGTAGTGTAGGTGAGAATTGAGCTTGAGACAATGAGGAAAACTATTCTCAATGCAAAAAACACTGCCGTCAGAACACCCTCTTTGGTTATGTTAATCTTCCAGACGGAAAAAAGAACCGTCTCTCCGCTGACATAAAACATATTGAGTATTGCGGTGAAGATCACAACGGGAACAATCGGCTTCAGGCTTTTCAGAAACATTTTCAGCGGCACCTTCGATACAAAGATACTGACAATGACAAATGCAACCGACAAAGCAAGTGACAAAAAGTTTTTGCACATGAAAAGCATTGCAATGAACATAACCGTCAGAATTATCTTTGTTCTGGCATCAAGACGGTGAACAAAGGAATTCTCTTTGTAATACTGACCGATGGTAATATCAGAAAACATCCTTACACCGCCCTTCAACAAGCTTCATAATCTCGTCAGCAGCTTCATCAAGTGTATAGATGTCAGTTCTGACATTATAGCCCTTTTCTTTGAGCTTAAGGAAAAATTCTGTCAGCACAGGTATATTCAGCCCCATTTCACGAAGCTCGTCTGCATGAGAAAAAACTGAACGCACAGTGTCGTAATAAGCGAGCCTTGACTCGTTCATAACAAGCACCTTTGTTGCAATTTTTGAAATATCCTCCATGCTGTGGGAAACAACAAGAACGGTTGCTCCTGTGCTTTCACGGTACTGACTTATAAGTGAAAGAATCATATCTCTGCCCTTGGGATCAAGACCTGCACAGGGCTCATCAAGAATGAGCACCTCAGGCTTCATCGCCATAACACCTGCAATTGCAACTCTTCTTTTTTCACCGCCCGAAAGATCAAAGGGCGATTTTTCAAGATAGCTGTCATCAAGACCGACAAATTGCACAGCCTCTCTGATTCGTCTGTCAATTTCTTCGCCGTCGAGCTTCATGTTCTTCGGGCCAAAAGCAATATCCTTATAAACCGTCTCTTCAAAAAGCTGATATTCGGGATACTGAAAGCACACGCCGACTCTGAAACGTACATTTTTTATGTTTTTCTTCTTTTCCCATATATCCTTGCCGTCAAGCATAACAACACCGCTTGTACCCTTGAGAAGTCCGTTGAAGTGCTGAATCAGAGTGCTCTTGCCCGAGCCTGTGTGACCGATTATGCCCACAAGCTCACCTTTTTCAATCTGAAGGCACACATCTCTGATTGCATCAACCTGAGAGGTGGTGCCCTTTGAATAAACATGGGTAAGATTCTGTGTTTCAAGTATAAAATTACTCAATTTTTATCCTCCGTAATACTGATAACTGCCTTCAGCAGCTCGTCAATAGTGAGTATATCATTGTCTATTTTGAGTCCCCTTTTAATGAGCATATCTGAAAGCTCTGTTGCTTCGGGAACATCAAGACCTGCATTTTTGAGTGTGTCAATGTGAGTGAATACCTCCTTCGGCTTTCCGTCAAGAATAATCTTTCCGTCATCCATAACAACAACTCTGTCAGCCTTGACAGCCTCATCCATAAAGTGTGTGATAAGAATAACCGTTATGCCGAAATCTCTGTTGAGCTCTGTGACAGTTTTTATAACCTCACGTCTGCCTCTCGGATCAAGCATGGCAGTAGGCTCATCAAGAACAATACATTCGGGCTGCATTGCAATCACACCTGCAATTGCAACACGCTGCTTCTGACCGCCGGACAATTTATGAGGTTCAAATGAACGAAAATCGTACATTTCAACTCTTTCCAGAGCTTCGTCAACTCTTTTTCTGATTTCAGACGGCTCGATACCGAGATTTTCCGGGCCGAAAGCCACATCATCCTCAACGATGGTTGCAACAATCTGATTGTCCGGATTCTGGAACACCATACCTACCTTGCGGCGGATTTCATAAAGTCTGTCATCATCCTTTGTGTCGATGCCGTCCACAAGAACAGTGCCCTCCTGGGGAACGATGATTCCGTTGCACAGCTTTGCAAGCGTTGATTTACCGCAGCCGTTATGACCGAGAACTGCAACAAAATCCCCTTTTTCAATTGATATATTCATGTTCTGAATAACAATTTCCTCAGGCAAGCTCTCTTCCGTTTCGTCAGAATATCCGAAGGTGACATTCTGAAATTCTATATAGTTACTCATTTCTGACCTCGCAAATTATCTTTCCCATATTGCAGATGCACCGCAGGGAAGTATCATGCCTGTTTCACTCACAGGCAAACCGATTTCGGAGGAGGATACCTTTCCGCCGAACTTTTCTTTCACAACAGAGCCTAAAATATACTCCATAACCGAAGCCGAAAGACCGGTTGTGTAGGAATTGATAAGCACCATGAGTGAGTCTTCATATAAAAGCTGACTGCACAGCTCAACGAAATTATAGACCTCATCCTCAAGCTTCCATACCTCACCGCCGGGACCTCTGCCGTATGAGGGCGGGTCCATGATTATGATGTCGTATTTATTACCTCTGCGGATTTCACGCTGAACGAACTTGATGCAGTCGTCAACAATCCAGCGGACACTTTTATCCTGAAGACCTGACACCACTGCATTTTCCTTTGCCCATGCGACCATACCCTTTGATGCGTCAACATGCACAACATGGGCATTTTCTGACAAGGGTGCGATTGTAGCTCCGCCTGTATATGCAAACAGATTCAGCACCTTCACAGGTCTGCCTGCCTTTCTGATAACCTCTCTTGTGTAGTCCCAGTTGACAGCCTGCTCGGGGAAAAGACCTGTATGCTTAAAGCCCATAGGCTTGATGTTGAAGGTTAAATCTTTATAATTGATGCTCCAGAAGTCGGGCATTTTTGTTCTGATATCCCATGCACCGCCACCTGATTTTGAGCGATGGTAATAAGCATTTGCTTTTTTCCACAGGGGATTCTTTTTCGGAGTTTTCCAGATAACCTGTGGGTCGGGTCTTACAAGGATAATATCTCCCCATCTCTCAAGTCTTTCACCTGATGAGCAGTCAATAAGCTCATAATCTTTCCAGTCTTTTGTATATCTCATAATAACTATCCTTTAAAAAAGTTTTTGCTGACCGGGCATATCAATTCCCAGATGCTCGTAGCCTGCAGGTGTGACAACTCTGCCTCTCGGTGTTCTTCCGAGGAAGCCTATCTGCATAAGATATGGCTCATAAACGTCTTCGATTGTGACAGCCTCTTCACCGATTGCGGCAGCTATGGTTTCGAGTCCGACAGGTCCGCCGTTATAGCTCTGAATCATTGTTTTAAGCAATATTCTGTCAATATTGTCAAGGCCCATGTTGTCAATTTCCATCTTTTCAAGAGCATAGTCGGCAATATTCTCATCAATCATACCGCTGCCCTGCACTTCTGCAAAATCTCTTGCTCTTTTGAGAAGTCGGTTTGCAATTCTCGGTGTGCCTCTTGAACGGGATGCAATTTCCAGCGCACCGTATTTGTCAATGTCAATGCCGAGAATACCTGCACTTCTTGTGACAATCTGTGCGAGCTGCTCGGGTGTGTAAAGCTCAAGACGGAGAATAACACCGAAGCGGTCACGCAAGGGTGCTGAAAGCTGACCTGCTCTTGTTGTTGCACCCACAAGGGTAAACTTCGGAAGGTCAAGTCTTATCGACCTTGCAGACGGACCCTTACCGATGATAATGTCAAGTGCGTTGTCTTCCATTGCAGGATACAGCACCTCTTCAACGCTTCTGTTAAGACGGTGGATTTCGTCAATGAAAAGCACATCGCCTTCGTTGAGATTGGTCAGAAGGGCTGCAAGGTCACCGGGCTTTTCAATTGCAGGGCCTGAGGTGACTCTGAAATTGACATTCATTTCGTTGGCGATGATGCCTGCCAGAGTTGTTTTGCCGAGTCCCGGAGGGCCGTATAAAAGCACATGGTCAAGTGCCTCACCTCTGCCTGAAGCAGCCTTTATATAAACTTCAAGATTTTCCTTTGCCTTATCCTGTCCGATATAGTCAGCAAGCACTTTTGGACGAAGTGAGGTTTCAATCTCACTGTCAAAGCTTGTGACATCGGGGGCAATTATTCTTTCTTCAAAATCCATTTGCTTCACCTTTTACCGTTTATGAATTACTGTTTTGACAATATTTTAAGCGCCTGTCTGATGATATCCTCAACAGACAGTGACGGATCAATTTTGCTGACGGCAACTGCGGCTTCACTCTGACTGTATCCGAGCATTGAAAGAGCAGCAACGGCCTCGCTTGTGTTTGGCATTTCAGCTGTGGCAGCAACCTTTGCTTCTTCATATGCGGTGTCATCACCCGAAGTGAGACCGCCTACCTTATCTTTGAGGTCGAGAATAATTCTCTGTGCAATTTTCGGCCCAATACCGGGAGCTGATTTTATCATTTTCACATCGTTTGCTGAAATTGCAAGGGCGAGCCTTGACGGCGGCAGCTCTGACAGAATTGCAAGCGCTGCCTTTGGTCCCACACCGTTGACGGAAATAAGCATTCTGAACCACTGAAGCTCACTTTCGGTTGAAAAGCCGAACAAATCAAGCGCATCCTCACGGACATTCAGATGTGTGAAAAGAGTCACGGTCTTTTCTCCGTTTATATCGTAAAGTGTGCTGTTTGAGGTCTGGCAGTAAAAGCCGACTCCCCCACACTCAATAACTGCAAAGTTAGTACCCTTTTTGATGAGATTACCCGTTAAAGAATAAAACATCTGTTAAATCCCCTTTCTGATTCTCATGTTGCCCATAACTGACAGTGAGCCGCTTGAATGTGCATGACAGATTGCCATTGCAAGTGCGTCCGCCGTATCGTCAGGCTTCGGCACCTTTTCAAGATGGAGAATTCTTTTAATCATTTCCTGAATCTGCTTTTTTTCTGCTCTGCCGTAGCCCACAACACTCTGCTTGACCTGCAAGGGTGTGTATTCGAAAACAGGCACCCTGCTTTTCTGCGCCGCAAGCATTATGACTCCCCTCGCCTGGCTGACATCAATAACGGTTTTTGCATTGCTGTTATAAAACACCTTTTCAACACTCATTGCTTCAGGCTTATACTTTTCAAGCAGCGCTGAAAGGTCATCATAAATCTTTTCAAGGCGCTCATTGAATGGTGTTCCCGCATCGGTCAGAATTGCTCCGTAATCAATAACAGAAAAATGATTGTTTCGGTAATCTATAACACCGTAGCCCACTATTGCGTAGCCCGGATCGATACCCAGAATTATCATGGCATACTACCTCACTGTAATAATCATAATATTTTAACACATTTTGTTGAAATGAGCAATAGCAAACACAAATAAAAAACCGATTTAAGCGAACTTAAATCGGTTTTAATTGAATTTTATTTTTTCTTTTTTCTGAAAATAAAGACCTTTGAGAAAACATAGTTAAGAACAACAACGATAACTGCCAGTATAACCTTCGAAATCATTTCGCCGCTGATTGCCATAACCTTGATATCCATGGAGAAATCCTTGAATTTCAGAAGGTCAACGAGAACGAAAAGTCCTACTTCCTCAATCACAAATGATAGCACTCTTGCAGCAAAGAAGGAGGGAATCTCTTTCAGCAATGTCTTTGCATTCCACTGCTTGCTTTCAAAAACCCATATCTTGTTTGTCACATAAGCGAAAATAACCGAAGCCACCCATGCTATTATGTTGGAAATCAGATATTTTTCTTCACCAAGAAGCACATTGAACAGCTTGAATGTGACAAGATTGACAAGCGTGGTGCAGCCACCGAAGAACACATAGGTTATAAGCTCTTTATATTTAATTATCAGTTCTTTGATTCTGTTCATAAGTTAAAATCTCTCTTGCTATAAATATAGGTCTTCCCTTGACCTGGGTGTGTATTTTACCGAGATAAAAACCGATAACTCCCAGAAAGGCGCAAAGCACTGCACCGACAAGAAGTATCACGGATGCGATATATCCGAGTGCAATATCATACTGTGTAAAAATGTCAATAAGTATAAACGCAACAAACTGCACAAAGGAAAGTGCGCCCATAATGCCCCCGGCATAAAAAGGCAGCTTCAAGGGCATGTCTGTGTATGCGCAGATTCCGTCAAGGGCATATTTCAGGAGCTTCATGAAATTCCATTTGGTTTCTCCGCTTTCTCTTTCCCTGACTTCATAAGGTATGGATACTGTGTTATAACCGACCCATGAGAATATACCCTTTGAGAAACGGTGATATTCAGTCAGTGAAAGAATTGTGTCAACAACACTACGGCGCATTGTTCTGAAGTCGCTTGCGTCCTGAATAAAATCTACCTCTGTAACCCTGTTGATAAGCTTATAAAAGCTCCTTTTGCACAAAGAAATGAACTTGCCTTCCTTGCGCTGCTGCTGAAAAGCAGCAACCATATCACAGTCAGGGTTTTCATCAAGGATATTACCCATCTGAACAACATATTTCGGATCCTGCTGCAGGTCAGCGTCAATGATTGTCACATACTCTCCGCTTGCATGGCTGAGGCCTGCATACATTGCTGCTTCCTTGCCGAAATTGCGTGAAAAATTAATAACCTTGATTCTGACATCCTTGTTTTCATTGAAAAGCTTTTTAAGATTTTCAGGTGTTTTATCTCTGCTGCCGTCATTTACAAAGACAATTTCGTAATTGTCGGTATATTCCGAAAATGTTTTTTTCACTTCAAAGAGGAATTTTTCGACATTTCCTTCTTCGTTAAAGCAAGGCACGATAAGTGAGTGTTTTACTGTCAATTTTACCCCTCCTGAGTTCGTGTAGTTTTTTTCTTGTTCTTAAGCTTCCTTTTGCCGTACATATCATAATACACCCCAAAAAGAAATATTGCAAGAGTCAAAGCAGAAATAGTTGCACCGAGTTTCAGGCCGGGTGTTTCGTAGCGCATAAGAATCTCATGCTCACCTGTGTCCAATTCAAGTGCGCAATACATTCCGTTGGCCTTCAGAATTTCTGCTTGCTCACCGTCAACATAGGCTCTCCAGCCGTCAGAATAAGGAACAGACAGGCAGAGAATTTTATTTTCTGAAAGGCTGATTTTTCCTTCAACTGTGTTGTTTCCTATTACAACATCTGTGAGAATGTCTTCTTTAAGCTTGTTAACCTGCGAAGCATAATTATTCATAGGTTGAGCAACTATTTTAAAACTGTCAAATGAATATGTGCCTACACAGGGAAATTCAATAAGCACCTTGCGCATGCCTTTTTCTGAGTATCCCAGATTGATATCAAAGCTTTTTCTGTTGGCATAAAATGATGAATCGGGCAGCATATAGTTGAACTTTTTAATGTAAGAGCTCCTTTTGGTATCCTTTGCTGTGAGCATGATGTCAAATTTGTCAGGATGACTCCATTTCTTGTCATCGGAGATTATCCTCTCACGCTCTTTTTCTGTCAGATTGTCAAAGCTGTAAAGGTTATTCGGGTCAACAGCTTCATTGTCCGAATATAAATCCATCGGTCTTGTTCCCTTGAAATTCATATTACCGATTGAAAGGTAGGTTTCTGAATTTTCAACCGGTTCAAAAGTAAGCCAGGCCTTAGCCCCTTCTTTTGTTACGACAAAGCTGCCGTTCTGAACTGTTACATTTTTAGTCATATAGCTGATTTTATAATTCAGCTCTTTTCCTGACAGATCAGCTTTCCCCCTCGGAACTGCAGAAGCATTCTTTTCCAGAACAACGCACTGAAGCATCGCCTCCTGCTTTTCAACAGAATTTCTGAAACCGTCATATTCATCCTTTGTGATGTAGCTGTCATATGTGTAGCCGAGAGGAAGTGTGTAGATGTTTTTCCACACATTCTGCGCTGAAGTCTGAATATATCCGTAAGGAACGGATTTATTCTTTTTATTGCCGTTGTAAAAATAGCCTACACTCGCCAGAGCGTTAAGCGCTGTTCTTTCATCAAAGCCGATATAGTAATAGGGTATATTCTCTGTCATGTTAAGCTCAGTTCTGGCTTTGGAAATATTGCCGTTTGAAAGGCTCCAATAAAACTGCGTGGATTTGAGGCCATCAATAAAAGCGGCATTTTCACTTATTCTTCTTCCCGTATACCTGAAAAACTCCGAGTCATCATTTGCAGCTGCCTCTGAAACCCTGTCATTACTTTCATATGTCAGATTTTCAAACTTTTTATCGGTGTTGAAATCCGAAGCATAGTCCCGTCCGGCCGGTGAAAACAGATAATACCCATAGGCCATAATGCTCACAAAGCTGAATATAACAAGCATGATCTGGATCGTTTTTTTGCTGACAGTTAGTTTCTTTGCATAAGCAGCAAAAAGGACAGCAATTGTCAGTGCAAGCAAGACAAAAGGAATAACAGCTTCTTTTCTGTCTGTAGTTTTCAGAAAAGCGCACACGGCTATGTATACCGCAACTGAAGCAGTCACAGCCGTCAGCTGCCTGCGCTCTGCTGAAACAAGCTTATCCCACGAAGATACAATTATGTAAGCGGCAACAAGGTTATATCCGAAGCACCACCTGTTACACACATATGAAAATCCGTTGAAAATGTGGCCGAAAATCGGGAAGCACATGAAAACAACTGACATTATAATGAGTATTTTCAGATGTATATTTTTCTTTTTTTCACTGAACAGAACTGCAACACAAGGAATGAGAAGAACAGACATTCCGGGGTATAGCCAGGAGCTGACTAATTTTGATGTCACAAAGGACACCGGTAACCTCATATATTGTATCGGCAGATAAAAAAGCTCAAATGCGTTTTCACTCGCCGAACGGGTATCCCCGATAAACGCCAGAACTGTCGGCAGAAAAATCACGGCACCTATACAAACACCCACAAGTGAAGAAGCTGTGATTTTCACAAGAGATAAAATCATCGGTTTTATCTCGGTTTTATAAACGGTTATAAGTCTTACAAGGGCGTAAATCACCGTCAGAAGCACAAGCATATAGAAGAAGTAATAGTTGCTGATTTCTGACAATGCCACTGCTGCCACAAGAAGATATGGCCGCTTTCCCTTGATAATTTTTTCAACTCCGACAACAATCAGCGGCAAAAAGACCATAGGATTCATAAAGAACGGATGCTTCATTCCTGAATAAAGGGCATATGCAGAAAAGCAGTATGCAATTGAGCCTGCAACAACAGCAAGCTTATTCTTTTTGCCTGTTGCAAAGCAAAGATAGGAAAAAGACAGGCCCGTGAAATAAAATCTTAAAACAACAGCTGCTTCATAATAAAAGTGCATATACTTTTCAGGAAACAGAAAGGCAAACACATAAAACGGATCTCCGAAGGAATAGTAGCTGAAGGTTGTCAGAACATCAGACCCGAGGCCTATTTCAAAATCAAACTGAGGGAAAGTAAAGGAATGCTCAATAAAAACAAGTGAAAGGCATTCCCTTACATAACGTGAAAAATAAATGAGAGCTTTATAATGCTGTGTAATTGCATCTCCTCTTCTGATAAAGGACCACTCACCAAAGAAGAAGGTGTTAAACACAATCAAGGCCATAACAGCAAAAGCAGCACTGTAAAGCAACACAAAAGACAGATTAAGACTGCCTTTATCCTTCTTTAAAAGTATGTTATTTTTTAACAGTTTTTTCTCTTCTTTCATTTAGAATCACTTCCGATTTATTTTCAAACTGAAAAATGTGATATTGCTTGAATAAACAATATCACATCCACTTTTATTAATCAACAGAATTAATAATTTTGTTACTTTTTTTCTCTTTCTCTTATCACAAATCTTGTAGGTGTTCCCTCAAGACCAAAGACCTCTCTTATCTGATTGTCAATATAGCGCTGGTAGCTGTAATGGAAAAGCTCCTTAACATTGACAAAGCAGACAAACGTCGGCGGTCTTGTGGAGGCCTGAGTCATATAATAAATCTTAAGTCTTTTTCCCTTATCTGTCGGCGGCTGAACTCTTGCCGTTGCTGAAGCAAGAACATCATTCAGTTTACCTGTTGAAATTCTCATTGAATTCTGCTCGTCAACAAACTTTATAAGCTCAAAAAGTCTGTCGAGTCTTTGACCTGTTTTTGCAGAGATAAAAATTATCGGTGCATATGACATAAATGAAAAATCATTCATCAGCTTTTTGCGGTAGCTGTCCATGGTTTTTCCGTCTTTTTCGAGGGCATCCCACTTGTTGACAGCGATAATACAAGCCTTACCCATTTCGTGAGCAATGCCTGCAACCTTGCTGTCCTGCTCGGTGAAGCCTTCAAGAGCGTCAATCATAATAACACACACAGAAGCTCTTTCAACAGCCATTTTGGCACGGATGACAGAATACTTTTCAATCTGGTCCTCAACCTTGCTCTTTCTGCGAAGGCCTGCGGTGTCAATAAACATGAATTCACCGAATTCGTTTGAAATGAAGGTATCTGTTGCATCCCTTGTTGTGCCTGCAATGTCAGAAACAATTGCTCTTTCTTCGCCTGAAATTGCATTGATGAGAGAGGATTTGCCCACATTGGGCTTACCGATAACAGCAACCTTGACGGTGTTGTCGTCCTCCTCCTGTTCCTGCTGCTCGGGAAGATACTGCAAAACAGCATCAAGCAGGTCACCTGTGCCATGACCATGAACGGAAGAAACGGCAATGGGATCTCCCAGACCTAAATTGTAAAATTCATAATATTCCAAAGGCATTTCGCCGACAGTGTCGCACTTATTCACACACAGCACAATAGGCTTTCCGCTTTTAAGCAGCATTGCAGCAACGTCCTCATCAGTTGCAACAACCCCTGAACGAAGGTCTGTGACAAGAACAATAACATCAGCGCTGTCAATGGCCAGCTGTGCCTGACGGCGCATCTGCTTGAGAATTATATCATCACTTTTAGGCTCAATACCGCCTGTGTCTATCAGAAGAAAATGGCGGTTAAGCCATTCGCAATCGCCGTAAATTCGGTCCCTTGTAACACCGGGTGTGTCATCAACAATGGAAAGGCGCTGACCGATAAGCTTATTGAAAAGGGTGCTTTTGCCGACATTCGGTCTGCCCACAATAGCAACGATTGGTCTTGCCATATATATCCTCCTTATCCTATGATTTTGTTAACTAAATCGGCACCGTCTGATGCGACAGTGTCAATTTTCACTTTGAGCGCTTTCTCAACATCCTCGACGGAGTAATTGTCAAGGAAAAGATTTCCGTCAGCCATAAGCATAACCTCGGGAATCAGAAGAAGGCCGCACAGCTCTTTGTCGCTGAGCTGATTTATAAGGTCCTGACCTGTAATCAGGCCTGCAACGGTTATTGTGTGACCGTAAAAATCATTTTTGATTTCATAGACATTTACCTGAAGCTTCGGGTAGACTGCCATAATTCTGTCAGCAATATCCCTGATAAGAGGATAGGCCGCAACACCTGTTGCAACGCTGAGCTTTCTTTCAACATCAGCATCGGGGTCGATGTCCCTGAGCACGTCAGATACCTCGTCGTTGAGGCTTGTCCACATGCCCACACCGTTTTCTATCTGCGGATAGCTTTCGTAATAATCAGCATCGGGAATGTCTCTTTCTGCCTTGAGATAAAACTCATCTGCAGCATAGGCGAGCCTTGTGCCATGCTTTTCTTTGAAGTCGTCACCGAATTTCTGAATGATATCAATAACCTCGGCTGCGGCTTCTTTTGTGTACTGCGGCATGCTGAAAAGTCCCTCTCGGTGCTTTGTGGTGCCCACAGGCACAGCAGCTATGCTCTGCACGGCAGGATAAAGCTCTGACAGCTCTTGAAGGCTGTATTCCAATTCTTTTCCGTCATTTATGCCGGGACACAGAACAAGCTGAGTGTTCAGCTCAATGCCTGCATCAGCCAACCTTTTTATATAATCAAGGCATTCCCCTGCCCTTTTGTTGTGCATCATTTTCACACGAAGCTCTTTATTCATGGTGTGAACGGAAATGTTCACGGGAGAAATGTGCATTTTGATAATTCTGTCAATATCTTTGTCATTGAGGTTTGTCAGCGTGATATAGTTACCGAAAAGAAATGACAGACGGGAGTCATCATCCTTGAAGTATATGGTTTCACGCATACCCTTGGGATTCTGATCAATGAAGCAGAATATACATTTATTATGGCACCTTTGTTCTTTGTCCATAAGATAGGATTCAAATTCAAGGCCGATATCTTCCTCCTGCTTTTTGCGAAGGCTGACTGTTTTCACTTTTCCCATATGCTCAAATTCAAGGCTCAGCTTTTCTTCCTGAAGATAAAACTGATAATCAAGAAAATCATTGATTTCGTTGCCGTTTATACTCAGAAGCTTGTCGCCTGCTTTAACGCCCTTGAAAAAAAGAGCAGACCATTTTTTAACAGATTTGATTTCAACTGACACATTTTCACCTCCCTTTGCAATAAAAAAGGCAGAGAAGGGTTGCTTCTCTACCTCTCAAAGTTCCAAAGGCTTAGTCTTCGTCCTTAACAACAACCTGCTTGCCCTTGTAATAGCCACACTCAGCGCAAACCTTATGGGGTACAGTGTATGCACCGCACTGCTTGCATCTTACAAGTGTCGGAGCGTCGAGCTTCCACACATTTGAACGTCTCTTATCTCTTCTTGCCTTTGATACTCTTCTCTTTGGTACTGCCATCTTCCAGCACCTCCTTATAATGATTTTAAAAGTTAACCTGATTATTCGCCCAGCAGATCTAAAAGTGCCTCGAAACGGGGGTCAATCTCTTTTTTGCATCCGCAGGCTCCTTCATTTAAGTTTGCACCGCACTGAGCACACACGCCTTTGCAATCCTCTTTGCAAAGAAGCTTGCCCGGAAGTGCAAGATAAATGTCTTCTAAAGTGAGCTCGGTAACATCAAGCTTCATATCTTCAATGAGAATGTAATCATCATTCTCCTCGTTGTTAAGACTTGAAACAAGCCCGTGAATCATCGGGATTTCAAACTCAAGACTTGCTTTTTCCGCACACCTGTCACAGATTATATCAAGCACAAAGGAAATCCTCGCACTGACGGTGACAACCCCTGCAGTATTCTTGATTTCACCAACGAGCTTAACAGGTGTCGTGAATGGAAACACACCGTTATATTCCTCACCGGAAAAGTCAAATTCACAGTTAACAGGAACAGTGTCAATTGCGCCGTTAAACAAGCTTTCAAGTTCAATAAACATAACTCACCTCATATTAACGAATAACATTATATATATGTCCTGACGATTTGTCAAGAATAAAACAAAAATTAGTTGAAATTTTTGCTTATATAAGCCCTGAACACACTTTTCCGGGCTTATTTTTTTGTGCTTACCGTAAACTTATCGGAATAATGTCCGTAATAATTCTTTCCGTCGGCACTTCTCACAGCTCTCAGCTTGAAATAATACTTCTTGCCGGCAGAAAGAGAGCTGACATTGAAGCTACTCTTTTTTGTTGTGCCGATCTGAATATATTTCTTAGTTGCCGAATCATAGCGATATATACGGTAAAAGGACGCGTTTTCACATTTATCCCATGAAAGAGTCAGGCTGCTTCGTGTTACAGATGACGCCTTGACTCCCGACACTTTTTGGAGAATTGTGCTGAATGAAAAATCTTCACTCTTGTAGCCCCTTGTATATACCTCACCGTTTTTCATAACATAGGGAATGATGCAATATTTATAAGTCGTTCCCGGCTTAAGCTTTTTAACGGTGAAGGATGTTTCAGCTGTTGAACCGATATTCTTGTATTTTCCGGTGCTTTCATCGTATCTGTAAACATTATACTTGTTGACACCTGCACTCGAAGCGTTCCATGTCAGTGTGTATGAGCTTGCAGTGACATTGCTTGCCTTCATTGAGGTTATGCTTTCAGCCTTGGTTATGAAGCTGTAGGTTGCAAGGCTGCCCTTCACGGTGCCGGTGGTGGCTCTGATATAGGCCCTGACTCTCACATACTGCTTTGAAACCGGCTTAAGCCCTTCAACCGTATAAGAATTACCTGTAACGGTTTTGAGAAGCTTGTATGATCCGTTTTTATAAAGGTAGACATTGTAGCAATCTGCATCCTTAACCTTGTTCCAGCTGAGCTTCACCTTGTCGGCATAAACTGTTCCTTTAAGATTTCTGACATCACCGGGTTTGGTGGCAGCGGAAAGCTCTGTGCCCACCCCTTCTTCAAGGATACTGCCTGAAAGGTAGCTTGCTGAAATCTTATAAAAGGCTTTTGTTGAGCTTTCAAGCTCCTTCAGGGTATAGCTGCTCACTGTCGTATTGACAATTTTTTCATAAGCCCCGTCTGTAAGCTTATATATTGTATAAAATGCTGCGCCCTCCAGCTTATCCCATGACAGGGTGTAAGAGTCGGCAGAAACATCACTGACCTTCACACCTGTCACATAAGGTATTCCGCCCGTGACGACAATCTCAGTTCTTTGTGAATATAAAACGCCGTTTTCGGTCTTTGTTGCTGCTCTTACACAGATTTTATTTTCTTTAAGCGGCTTGAGATTTTTTACCGATGCTGAATTCTTTTCATTTGTAGAAATAACTGAATATTCATTCTTATCTTTATCGTAAACGGATACCTCGTAAAAATCTGCCCCTGAAGTCTTGTTCCATTGAAGCTTGGCCGTTGTACCGTCGACATCAAAGCTGATGTCATAAGCACTTTGAGGCAGAGTATAAGCCTTTATCGGCTCACTGTAGGGTGAATAATTGATTTTTCCGTTTTTGTTTTCATAAGCTCTGACTGTATACTGACTCACATTGCCCGCTGAAAGATTGGTAATTTTAACCGTGGTCGCAGCTGTATCTGCAAGAAGTGTCGGCTCGCCCTTATCGGAAAGAGCATAAACGCAGTATCCGTCTGCCTTCAGAGTGCCTGCCCATGAAAGAGTGTAGCCCGATTCACTTATATCGGAAACAGAAATCTCAGCAGGTGCTGCAAGCTCTTGTGAAATTTCAAGATGATCGGAATAAAGGCTCTGCGCCGTTATTCCGTCAATTGTTGAATAGGCACGGACCATAAAGCAGGTTTCATTTTCGTATTTTGTCGGAACATTGAAGCTGCCCTTATTGCTTGTCACTGTTCCTATTCTTGTGTATTTACCTGTGCTCTTATCATAGGAATATATCTTGTATCCTGTGCATCTTTCTGCAGTGTCCCATTTAAGAGTGACGCCGTCTTTACTGCTGAAGGTATAATAAAGGTTCTCAGCTCTGTCAGGCCTTGTCACTGCGCCTTGAGCTTTGATTGTTCCGTTTATACTTCCCGACGAAGGCACGTAACGGGCAAGAACTGTATACTTTCTTGAGCTTTTGAGATTTTTAAAGGTGTAGCTGTTTGAAGTGATATCTCCGCCCTTGACGAATTTATCATTTGCGTCCTTGAGATAAAAACCGTATTTTGAAGCGTCGGCGTTTTTGCCGAGAGTGACCTTAACAGTGCTTTCAGTTGAACTGACTGTGATGTCTGACACCTCTGAAGAACTTGATCCCACAGAATATCTCACCTTATCATAATCTCCGTTGGAATTATATGAAACGAGATAGACCGTGCCGTTTTTGACAAAGCTTGCTGTTGTGCCGTTAACGGTGCAGTATCTGTAATCAAGTGTCATAAGCTTTGCGGAAAGCTGAGGATTGCTTTTGAAGAAGTGCAGCTGTCCGCTATTCTTTATAACATTAGTGCGGGTTGTGATATCAACAAAATCACCGTCAACATAGCCTTCTGCTGTTTCACTGCCAACCGTAACACGCACCTTATACCAGATGGGACAGGAAAGAATATCGAGATAATATTTTGAATCGGTGAAATCCTTGGAAATAATTTTAATTTTTGTGCCGACACCGACTGTAACCTTGCTGCCTGATGAGCTTCTGACGTCGGCATAGCTTTTTGCAGGGCCTGTTTTCAGAAGGGCCTTTGACGAATTAATGCTTCCGTACTGGTTCTTCGAATCGACAATGGTGACAGTACCGCTATCGTTGCTTTCACCACTCATATTTTTAAAAACAGGAATGGAAAAGGTAATCTTTCCGTCAAGCATACCAAGTGCCGCATATGAGCAATAGGTTGTGTAGCCCTGAGAAAGCGCACCTGTAAGGTTGGTCATATACTGATGGGTATATAATTTGTAATATCCGTCCGGGTTGACGTTAAAGCGTTGGAGATAACCTGTATACTGCCCCTTTGCAATATATTCCTCGGCAAGGAATTGTGCACCACCCATGATTGATTTGTGGGGTGTGTTCCACGGTCTGCCGTAAGTGGTTTTGTTTGTTGATCCGCCCTTTGCCCACAAAAGTCCTCTGGCTATGGCGCCGCTGCCGTCAGTGGCTCCTATATTATAAAAATTATAAATTCCCGGATAGGTCGGGTGATCGCCGTAAATGCTGTAGCTGCCGTTGTTACCCACTTCATTGAGAATTTTTGAAGCAAGATAGCAGGGGTTTATATCGTAGGCTTTGCCTGCCTCATATATTATCTGAGCGTAGGTATCCTCAGTTTTGACCTGTGTGAGAGATTTATCCTTCTCATTATATCTCAGATATTCGATTTTCGCCTTTGACATGAAAGAGCCCTTGAGCACCCTTTCAATCATCTCAACAGAATAGTTCTCGTTAAACTTAAGAACCTCAAACATAAAGATTCCGTCTTCGTTGAGAAAGTTTCGCGGGTCCATAAAATATTCAAGAGCGAAAGCATTACCCTGAACAAATCCGCCGTCCTTTGAAACATATTTACCTGTTTCAAAATTATAGTCGTCAGAATCAGTGCTTTTGAAAATTTTGCTTGCTGACGAGCCTGAAACAAGAGCTTCATCACCGTATTCATTCTTTATAACACTGTCCCAGTCAAGACCGGTTTCAAACGGGATGAACTCCCATTCGGGATATTTCTCGTGCAATGCCCTTAAATAGGGCTTATAGCTTTCAGGGAATGCGGAAATGCTGCTTTCAAAGGCATTGTCAGCAGCAAAGCAAATCAGTGACATAGCAGATAAAAGCATTAAAATGAGAAAAATGCAGATTCCGATTTTTTTCATTCCTTTGTTTTTATTCTTCATATTTTTTATCACTTCCTGTAGTGTCTGATATCAGATTAAAAATCCTGCTGAATCAAGAATGTTAAGTATATCCCCTTTTTCTTCCTCTTTTATATCTTTATTTTCGCCGATTTCTTTTTCACTGTTCACATCAAAGCTGAAGCTGTCAGCAAAGGCCATTATAGCTTCTACAGCATCAGCAGCAACGTTTTCTTCCTGCTCTGCGGCTTCATCAGCTTCAATGCAGAATTCATCCTCTGCGGATGCTTCGCACTCTTCATCGGCTGAGAAAGCCTCTTCGGGCTGTGCTTCCGTGATTTCTGACGGTGCTTCTTCGGCTGTTTCCTGTGATGCGCTCTGCTCCGTCACCACAACAGAAATGGCATTTTCTGAAACCTTTTCCATGAAAAAGCAAAGACTCTGACAAAGATCATCCGCCACCATGCGAAGCTTCAGTGTTGCTTCGTTAATCTCACTGACAGGGTCGGCTGCTGCGCCTTCGGCAATTTCAACTTCCTTAACAGGCTCCTGCTGAGGCTTTTCGTCTGCCTGACAAAGGCTCTCGAGCTCTCTGATTTTTTCGTTGAGCTGACTGATGGTCTGCTCAACCTCCTTTTTGTAATCAAAAAACTCGTTTCTCATCTTTTCGATATAAGTGATAACATCCTGTCTGTTAAAGCCGCCAACGGCTGCTCTGCGAAATACGTTGTAATTATTATCCATTATTTTCACAACCTTTTTAAACAAATTTACACATTGTAATTTTAACATAAAAAGCAGTCCATTTCAACCTACTTTCAGAAAAATATAAGTGGTAAAAGCATGCAATTCCTTTAATCTTATAAAAAAGCAAAGCAGAGACTGTATCGCCTCTGCTTATATAGTAAAGTTATTTTCGTGAGCTGATGTAGGATTCGAGAATCATAACAGCCGAAACTGCATCCACAACAGCCTTTCGTTTTTTGCCTCTGACATTATTCTCTGAAAGTGCTCTGTGGGCTGATACCGTTGTCAGCCTTTCATCCCACATAACAGCCTTAATGCCTGTTTTTTCTTCGAGCTTTTCAGCAAAAAGTCTGCATTTTTCTGCTCTTTCGCCCTGACTTCCGTCCATATTTTTCGGAAGACCTACAACAATAAGCTCGGGTAAATGCTTTTTTGCGATGCAATCAATTTCATCTATGAGCTTCGGCTCATAGCTCTGATTGATTACGCACACCGGTGAAGCAAGAATTTCCATTCGGTCACAAACGGCAATGCCTGTGCGTGCGTCGCCATAGTCAACGGATAAAATAATCATTCCTTCACCTTATTCCTCTTCAAGAACTGCTATGCTCTTGTCAACCTGTGAGGCAACATCGCTGAAGCTCTTGCTGTCAAGGCTTCTGTGAATATCGCTGAAAACATGCTTGAAGATAGTTTTTGCAGGGTTTGAACTGCCTGTATGCAGGTTTATGTCGTAATCGTGACCGTACCATACAGCTGCAACATAGTGGGGTGTTCCGCCGCAATACCATTTATCGTAGTTATCCGAGCTGGTACCTGTTTTTGCAAAGGTCTGGAAGCCGCTGATTTTTGAACCGTAGCCTGTACCTGCGCCCTGTGTAACAGCTTTTGTCAGCATTGAAAGAAGGCTGTCAGCTGTTCCCTTTTTGATTGCCTGCTCAGGAATTTCCTTGGTTCTGTCAAGAACAATGTTTCCGTTTCTGTCTGTAACCTGGAAATAGCTGTAGGGCTCATAATAGCGTCCGCCGTTTCCGAAGGTTGCAAAAGCCGCTGCCATTTCAAGGGGTGTGACGCCTGTTGTGGTGCCGCCAACCGCAAGAGCACTAAGGCCCTTATCACCTGCGGGAGGATCATTGGGATTGAGATTCAGATGGAACACCTCATTACAGTATTTCATTGAATTTTTAAGACCGAGCTGTTCGTTAAGAATACGGACAGGGACTGTGTTGAGTGATCTGACAAGGGCATTTTCAACAGTGACATATTTGCCCGAGCCGTGGTCGCCGTTGAAGTTTCTGGGCCATTCCTTTCCGTTGACGGTTATAGCCTTTTCAAGAATAGTTGTACTTGCGGTAACAAGTCCGATATCAACTGCGGGAGCGTAAACAGCAAGAGGCTTGATTGATGAACCGGGCTGCTGCTTTGCTCTTGTGTCGGTTGCACGGTTATAGCTTCTGTTTTCGGTTTTGGTGCCTGTGCCGCCTGCAATACCCACAAGTCTTCCCTGATAGTCCATAATTACCATCGCAGAGTTGGGCAGATTGCCGTTTTTATCCCTTGTGCTTGCTCTCGGGAAGCCTTCACGATCAATATATGAGTCCTCAAGTGCAGCCTGAACATCAAGGTCGACTGCTGCATAGATATTAAGTCCGCCGTAGTATACCTGGCGCCACGCCTCGGTATATTCATAGCCATACTGCTTCTGAAGGTCGGAAATAACCTGATCTATAACATACTCCTCATACCACGAGAGAATTTCAACATCTTCGGTCTGCTCCTGCTCGTCGTTCTTTTTATACTCCTGAACAACGATTTCCTCCTCTAAGGCCTTGTTGTATTCCTCTGTTGTTATTTTGCCTTCCTGGTGCATGAAATAAAGACAGTCGTTTCGTCTGCTCATACATTTGTCATAGTTGGCATATGGATTGAGTGAGTAGGGAGCCTTGGTTATGCCTGCAATTGTTGCACACTCGGATATTGTAAGCTCTGAAAGGCTTTTGCCGAAATAGGTTTCTGCCGCAGTCTTGACACCGTAGCAGCCTGCGCCCAATGATGCCGTGTTCAGATATGCTTCGATGATATCCTTCTTTGAATAGTTCTTTTCAAGGTTAAGAGCTCGCAGAATCTCATTGAACTTTCTGATGTAGGTTACATCCTTTTCATCTGTGAGGTTTTTGATAAGCTGCTGGGTTATTGTTGAGCCGCCCTGACCTGCAAGTGAGGGCTTGATCATAACACCGATGGTACGGATCCAGTCAACACCGGGATGGGTGTAGAAGCGCTTATCCTCAAGGCAGATGAATGCCCAGATAAGATCCTCGGGAATTTCATCGTAATTTACCCAGATTCGGTTTTCCTCGCCGTGCAGTCTTGTCAGCTCGATAAGGTTGTCTTCCTTACCGTAGGCATACATAATCGTTGTCTGGCTCTGGGAATTTTTATAGTTTTCGAGATTGATTGCAATTCCGTCATTGACAAAGGAGTCAACATGTGACAGCACAGAATTGCCCACTATAATACCTGTGAGCATAAACGAAACAAAAATGCAGAAGAAGAACAGAAAAATAGTGAAAAGAATCGGGTGCTTTTTCTTTCTTTTCTTTTTCTTCGCTTTCTTACCCCTCACGCCGTCAGCAGCCTTTGTGCTCGGACGGCCTTGGTTATTTTTTGAGTTTTTTGCCATATTCAGCAATCCTCCTAAAACATCGGGCAAATGTAAACACACATACCCATACTATTTTACATTATAATAAATCCATTTCATTAAATCAACAATAAAACCGAGATTTTTATAAAAATGACAAAAATATTATATTTATTTTTAACTCTTTTTTCCCTATACGGGTTAAAACCGGTGTTTTTTTCTTCTACTTTTGATTATTGGCATTGATTTTACCTTTTAGTTACGGCATCGTGATATCCCCGCTTTCTTTGAAATGACGGCATTTTTCTTTGTTTCACGGCATAAACTCTATGGGGTGATTTTATGCTTGAGCTTCTGAGAGCCGTTTTCGGCAATCTTCTTTTCTTTTTTCTGCACCTGAAAAATCCTTCTTCCTTCCCTAAGCCTTTGTCTGCCGAAAAAGAAAAGGAGCTGCTTTTCAGAATGAAAAAAGAAAATGATACCAAAGCAAGAGAAGAGCTGATTGAGCACAATCTCAGGCTGGTATCTCACATTATCAAAAAGTACTATTCCGGATACGATGAGCAGGAGGACCTTATCTCAATCGGCACGATAGGACTTATCAAGGCAATAGACTCCTTTGATATGGATAAGGGGATACGGTTTGCCACCTATGGTGCTCGGTGCATTGAAAATGAAATTCTCATGTTCTTCAGAGGGAAGAAAAAGGATGCAAATGTTGTTTCCGTCAACGAGCCGATTGATGTTGACAGTGAGGGTAATCCCCTGACACTGATCGATGTGATTTACACCGAGGACACAATAAGTGACGACATTGACCTGAAAAGGAAAACCGCCCGCTTGTATGAGCTTGTGGAAGAAATTTCCGATGAACGCGACAGACAGATTATTATAAAGCGCTACGGGCTTTACAATCAGAAAGAGCTGACACAAAGAGAAATTGCAAAGCAGATGGGAATTTCAAGGTCCTATGTGTCAAGAATTGAAAAGCGTATACTTAATGAATTGCGAAATAAATTCTGAACACAACTGCTTTTACCCTAACAGTTATCAGGAGCAAAGACGATTTTCGTCTGTAGAAATATTGTCTATTATCTGAACGCGGAATTTTTAGTTAACTAAAAATTCACAAATTGTCTTTTTTACAAAATTACAACAAATGTCTATTTTCTGTGTGAAAGAAAACATGTTACACCGTGTTTGTTTTCTTCTTCTTTTTTCAGCCAAATTCATAATTTATTAATCACAACAAAAAAATATCTCAAAATTTTCTGATATTTATAGGAATATACAAAGTTTTCCAAAATATGAACTTGTTAACATTTTAGCAATATTTGTCTTGTATTTTAATAACAGAATTCTTTTAAAATTTATAGTGTCGATTATTTTTCCAATATAAAAAAATAATGAAGTTCAAATGAAAAGAGGTAAGAAAATGAAAATCATCAAATCTGAATACTATGACATTCAAAGAAAAATGGTTGCATCGGTCACAACCGATTCCTGGAAGGATATCCCTCATATTTCTTATATATATGAGCCAGATGTCACTGCACTGTTCGATGAATATAAAAAGATCAATGAAAACAGATGCGACGAAAACAAGATTACTTTCAACACCGTAATTCTGAAGATTCTTACAGAAGGCATCAAGGCAGCACCGATAATGAACTCACACATCAAGTATAATCATCTTACTGCCAAAGGAAAAATCATAACATACAAAAACATCAACATTTCAATGCCCACTATTCTGCCTGACGGCAAGATGATGACAACCAACCTTCACGATTTTCACAAAAAGAACATCGACGAGATGTCTGACTATCTCAAGTCACTTCGCCAGAGAGCTGAAAACTCAAATCTTACAGAAGCTCTCTACACTGTTGCCTATAACAAAACTATTCAGACCATCAAACAGGGAAAATTAATTCAGGCATTTTTCAGAATCACCGAATCAAAGCTTGGCAAAACAAAAACAACTCTGCTCAAGGGAAAGGAAAGAAAAGAGTATTATTCAATTCCCGAATCAGAGCGTCTGAGCGATTCCGACATTGAGCAGGGTACAATAACAATTTCCAACATCGGCTCATTGTACCGTGAGCAGCACGGCACATCGGCACTGCTTGAAATTATTCCGCCTCAGGTTGCTGCAATTTGCATCAGTTCAATTCAGGAAAAGCCTGTAATCAAGGAAATTGACAGCAAAAAGGAAATCGCAATCGGAAAGGTGCTGCCAATTTGCATTGTTCTGGATCACAGAGCTATGGATTTTGGTGAAGCAGTCCCCTTCCTCAAGCGCCTTGACGAAATTTTCGCTCATCCTGAGGAAATACACAATTGGGTTAATGACTGAAAAAATATTAACTGACATACTATAAAAGAGCTGTAAAAACAAACGTTTTTACAGCTCTTTTTTTTAAATTACAGTCATGTCAAATATAATTTCTCATCATACAAATTCTTCCATGCTGTCGATAAGAAGCTTCTTTCTTATAAGAGAATAGGAAACACCTTTCCCGGCCCTTTTCTGAACCTCATCGGCAATAAGAGATGGGTTGACATTGGTGGTGCTGCCTGCAGGAAGCACTACTGACAGCTTTATGCGGCTGTCAAGCTTGCTGATTTTATACTCCTTGATAAATTCAATGAGGTTAATATCCTTAAGCACCTTGTGTCTGCCTTTTTTGCCGAGCTTCTGAACAATCAGCTCATCAGACTTCAGCATTTCGCTGATAAGAGCTGCAACACTGTCGCTGTCCTTTTCACAGTCGAAAAAGATATCAAACTCGCCGAAGGCTATTTTTTTCGGATCATAGACCGGATCCTTTACATCAGTGATGACAATTCCCGGGGGCATTGAGGGACGAAGCAGCTCTAAAATTTCTTTGTTTGTGCTGTCACCTTCAATCCGCATATCCATGCTTTCACAAAGGCTTTCCATGCCCAGAGAAAGAGGCAAGGCAAATGTGATGTAAGGATGAGGGTTGAATCCCTCTGTGTACCAGAGAGGAACTCTTGCTCTTCTGACAGCTCTTGTCATGGCACGCATCAGATCAAGATGAGAAACATAACGGCTCATGCCTGTTTTCTTAAACCATACTCTTACCAAGCGCATCACATTCACCTCCGTTGATCATATTTGAGCCACAGCCTGCACACTTGATTCTGCAGTGAGGTGTGGTCTTGCTTTCATATGCCTTTTTGCTTTCATTTATAAGGAACTGCTTTCTGATGCCGTAATCAAGGTGATCCCAGGGAAGAATTTCCTCGTAATCACGCTTTCTGCTTGTGTAGAAAAGAGGATCGACTCCGCATTTTTCAAACGCCTCAAGCCACACATCGAAAAGGAAGCTGTCATCCCAGGAATCGAACTTACAGCCGTGCTTCCAAGCATATTCAACAACATCGCAGAGTCTTCTGTCACCGCGGGCAAAAACACCCTCAAGGAAGCTGATATTTACCTTATGATAGCTGACAGAAACCTTTTTGG
>JAZSHL010000126.1:0-23196 GCA_045533205.1 Acutalibacteraceae bacterium
TTCTTCGTCGGTAAGACGTTTGGGAAGAGTGTCGGTGTCTGCACCTACGGGAAGACCTAAGATTATATTTGCAAGACGCTCAGTGTTGTAGCCGAAATTACCGAAAGCAATAAAATCACCGACGGTGTATTTTGTGCCTGCGGCTGCATTCATAACTCTGGGATACTGAACAAGAGGAATGTTTACCTTGAGCATCTTGGGATTTTTGGAAACAAGATAAATTACCGGAGTTGAGTACTTAAATACAGTCTGTACAAATCTTGTCATAAGAGATGTGGGCTTACCTACAAGGAAATGGGGAAGAATCGCATATGAAGTAAATACGCAGAAGCCTGCGGCAGATGCTGCTTCCATAACATTTTGGAAGGTAACGGCAAGACCAGCCTTGCCCTTGGGGGTGTATGCATCAAGATTAAGTCCGAGACCTTCAAGAACAACAAGATAACCTGCGTTAAGGTGACATCCTCCACGGTTTGAGGTAGCATAGCCGAGACCGTGACCGACAGCACCTCTGGGTTCGTATGCGGCGAGCTCCATACCCTTTGCGTGAATTGCAAATTCTTTACCGCCGAATTTTTCGCTCATTCTTTTTGTGCCCTCTGCAAGCTCTGCACCTATACCTCTTCGGTAAGCTATATCATGGAAAATTTCACTGAGATTATCTGTTTCACCGAAATGAAGGCCCGAATCCCATAAACCTTTTTCCTGAAGCTCCATAGCGAAAGCAACACTGCCTGCGGCGGAGATTGTATCTATGCCAAGCTCGTCAAGCTCGTAATTCCATTTGATTATTTTTTCAATATCATCGTTGAGAAGATTAGGGCCTAAAAGTCCCAATGTTTCAAGCTCGGGGCCTTTTATGTTTCTGCCCTCATATCTTACACGTCTTTCACACTTCATAGGGCAGGAGAAACAGCCACCGTTTCTGATAAGATGCTTTTCAGCAAGCTCTTCACCTGAAACCTTTTCAAAGTTTTCAAAGCGACCTTCACCGAAGTTCTTTGTTGCAAGAATTCTGTGAGCCTGCATGGGGGCAACAAGACCTGCTGTGCCGAGCTTGGAAAGCTGAGCGCCCGTGATGGGGTGCTTGAGAAGTGTGGATTTCCACTGCCCATTGATTTTGTCAAGCTTTTCCTGGTCATGGATTTCCGGCTCATGGTTGCCGTAGGCTGAAACTGCCTTGAGATTTTTATCACCGAAAACAGCACCTACACCGCCTCGGCCGGCTGTTCTTTCACCGCTGAAAACACAGGCATAGTTAACCTTGTTTTCACCTGCAGGGCCGATAACAAGCTTGCCCACATGGCCGGGGATAGCCTTCTGCGCCGCAGTTGTGTGAAGCCCCTTCATTTCGGGTACCTCATGGAAGGTTACTTCATCGTTCAGAATTTCAACCCAGGTAAGCTCCTTCGCTCTGCCTGTGATAACCATAGCATCCCAGCCTGCTTTTTTAAGCCTTCTGCCGAAGGAACCGCCGCAGTTCGATGAGGTCAGTATGCCCGTGAGAGGGGATACCGTTGAAATGTTGAAGCGTGTTGATGAAGGGGACTTGCATCTTGTCAGAGGACCGGTTGTGATAACAAGCCAGTTGTCCTCGTCAAATGCCTTCATGCCCGGTCTGATATGCTGAAGAAGAATGTCTGCAGCCATAATCTTGCCGCCTACAGTTCTTTTTCTGTCTTCGTCGGTCCATGGGAATTCCTTGTATGTTTTGTTTGTCAGATCAACAAACAGAACCTTTCCCATATAGCCTTTGTAGTTTGTCATTTGATCACCTCATAAAGGATTAATTAAAGATTTTTGCATATTTCACAGTTTTTCGACGGATTAATCGGGAGAGTATCAAAGTTGCCGCTGTCATAAACGAGAAGCTTTCCGCCGAGTGCACTGTCATTTGTTATTAAATATTCAATTCCCAGTGCAGCTTCACATGAGCCGATGATGCCTGCTGTTGCGGAAACCGAAGAACGGATGCCGACACTTTCGCAAAGTGCAGCACAGTGAATACAGGGGGTTATACCGGGAATAAAGAGATAGCTCATTCCGTAAAAGCCGTCAATCACTCCGAAAACGCAGGGAACAGAGTACCTGAGAGAATACTCCATAAGAAGCTTTCTTGTTTCCGGATTATCAACAGCAGAGAAAATGATGTCAGCCTTTCCTGCTTTCTCAAGATCACTGAGGCTTTTAATTTTTTCAGAAAAAGCAGTTATTTCACTGTCATCGGAATAAGCCTGAAGCCTTGCTTTTGCGGCAGCGGCCTTTTTTTCCCCGATGTCCTCTTTTGTGTAAAGAAACTGTCTGTTAAGGTTGCTTTCGCTGACTGTGTCAAAGTCGCAGAGTGTCAGCTTTCCTATGCCTGCACCGACAAGATGAACTGCAACATTGCAGCCGAGACCGCCGCAACCGATGAGAAGCGCAGAACAGTTTTTCATCTCAAAGCCCTGAATTTCTTTTCTGTTCATGTCTGACCTCTCACTTATATGAGCCGCCACAGTTGAGCGTGTTGCCTGAAAGCACCTCAACAGCATGAGGCAGAACGGGAATAACAACCTCCAGAGCTTCTCTGACGGCCTTCGGGCTTCCCGGAAGATTCACTATCAGAGTTGACTTTCGTATTCCTGCCGTTGCTCTCGAAAGCATGGCCTTATCTGTTATTTCAAGGCTGTTCAGGCGGATTGCCTCGGGAATACCGGGAACGTCCTTTTCGATAACAGCCTTTGTGGCTTCAGGGGTGATATCTCTGGGTGCAAAGCCTGTGCCGCCGGTTGTGAAAATGACATTGACTGCCTTTTCGTCACACAGCTTTATAAGAGCCTTCTCGATTTCCTCTTTTTCGTCAGGGACAATGATATATTCTTCGGCACTGCCGAGATTTTTGAGCATTTCTTCAATCAGAGGACCGCTCTTGTCTTCGCATATATTACGGCTGCAACGGTCACTGACACAAACAATTCCGAAGGTCAAAATTTTGCTTCACCCCTTGACATGATAACACTTGCTCGTATATAATAACACATATCATTAAAGTTTACAATATATAATAATATTTATTTAAATATTTTCGGCAATTTGCACATTTTTCAAGTTTTTGTTTTGGAAGTTAGCGAAGATATTCGCTTTAATTCATACCCCCGACCTTGATTTTTCTAAACGGTGTGTCACCGCATGAAAGCAGGGCGAGGTCGAAAAAACACTGCCTGCATAAAAGAAAAAGCAGGTACCGACCTAAGGGCTTTATCCGGAAACGGGAATGCCTTCCGTGATTGAAAAGGAGAATGAATTATGAAAAAACTTCTCGCAATTCTTCTTGCAGCTCTTATGCTGTTCTCACTTGCTGCTTGCGGCGGCAGAGAAAACAAAGAAGAAACTCCGGGCAACGTGCCCACACCCGCAAACCCCATAATCAGACTTTCCACAACAACCTCAGTTGACGATTCCGGCCTTCTGGGATACCTTCTTCCTGTTTTTGAAAAAGCAACAGGCTACACTGTTGAAGTTCAGTCAGCAGGCACAGGTATAGCAATTGAGAATGCACAGAACGGCAATGCTGACCTTATTCTTGTTCATGCAAAGGCATCAGAGGAAGCTTTTGTTGCTGACGGTTATGGCGTTGAAAGAATTCCCTTTATGTATAACTACTTTGTTGTTGTAGGTCCCGCTGATGACCCTGCAGGAATCAAGGACTGTGCAAATGCAGGTGAAGCCTTCAGAAAAATCAGAGACGCAGAAGCTGAATTCATCTCACGCGGTGACGAAAGCGGTACACATAAGGCTGAGCTTAAAATCTGGGCTGACGATGTTCCCGATGCAGAAACAGACAAATGGTATGTAAGCTCAGGCAAGAAAATGGGCGAATGCCTCACAATGACCAGCGAAAAGGGTGCATATTGCCTCACAGATAAGTCAACCTTCCTTTCAATGGCTGACAAGCTCGAGCTTGAAATTCTCCTTGAAAAGGGCGAGGATATGAAGAATACATATTCCGTTATCGAATGCAATCCCGAAAAGCTTGACGATATCAACACTGAAGGTGCAAAGGCTTTCATCGAATGGATCACAGGTGAAGAAGCATCAGCTCTTATTGCTGAATACGGCAAGGAAGAGTACGGCCAGGCACTGTTCTATCTTCTTGAAGAATAAGCCTTGGCAGAAATAAACGAAGCCATTGAGCTGCTTATCGGCAAGGACAGAGAGATCATACAGATCTTATCCGTTACATTAAGGATGTCATTTTTCAGCACACTTGTGTCATGCCTTGTCGGCATGCCCATTGGTGTGGCTCTCGGACGAAGCAGCTTCAAGGGCAAAAGGACAATCAAAAGAATAACAGGAACTCTTATGGGTCTGCCTCCGGTGGTGGCAGGCCTGATTGTCTATATGCTTTTCACAAAGTACGGCATATTCGGATCTCTGGGGCTCCTTTTTACCGTTGAGGTTATGGTAATTGCACAGTGTGTTCTCATAACTCCCGTTGTGATAAGCCTCACTGAATCCATAACAGCAATCAATGCACCCTCTCTTTGTGAAACCGCAAAGGGACTTGGCTTCAGTAAGGTGAAAACAGCTTTTCTTCTTCTTTCACAAAACAGACAGGCACTTCTGTCCGTTGTGCTCACAGCCTTCGGGCGTTCAATTGCAGAGGTGGGTGCTGTCAGCCTTGTGGGCGGCAACATCCAATGGAAAACAAGAGTTATGACAACGGCAATTATGCTTGAAACAAACAAGGGTAATTTCAGCTTTGCTCTGGCACTTGGTGCTATTCTTCTTGTTATCAGTCTGATTGTGAATGTCATTGCTTCTGCACTTGTCAAGGAGGAAAAGTAAATGGTCAAGATAAGAAATCTCAAAAAGACTTACGGTGACAGAACCGTGCTTGACATAGAAAGCCTCCAAGTAAAAAAGGGCGAAATTCTCGCAATTGTCGGTGCTAACGGAAGCGGAAAAAGCACCCTTCTGAAGATACTTGCAGGAGTTATGAAAAGTGATGAAGGTGAAACGGAAATTGACGGCAGAATGCTTTATCTGCCTCAGCAGTGCATACCCTTCAGAAAAACTGTTAAAGGTAATATCATGCTTTGCCTTAAAGGTGAAAAGGCAGAAAAAGAGAGAGTCTGCAACGAGCTTCTCCAAAGGCTTGCTCTTTCAGAGCTTAAAGATAAGAAAGCGCAGAATCTTTCAGGCGGTGAATGTCAGAGATTGTGCCTTGCCAGAGTGCTTGCAAACGAAAGTGATGTTCTTATTCTCGACGAGCCGTCCTCTGCGGCAGATATTGAAGGCGCTGAAATAATCGAAGCTGCCATCAGAAATTATCAGAAGCAGACAGGCTGCACCGTAATAATGACAACCCATTCGCCAAGGCAGGCAAGAGATATGGCAGACAGAATTGTTATTCTTCACAAGGGGAAAATTGCCGAGCAGGGCAGTCCTCTTGAGCTTCTTAATAACCCACACAGTGAGTGGGGAAAGAAATTTATTGACTCATGGAAAATTGATTGATAAGAAGGTGAAATTATGTTAAAGGTTGTTTCCTCTGAAACTGCACTTGAAATTATAAAAGAAAAATTTTCTTTTTTGCATACTGAAAAAGAAGAGCTTTCTGTTTTTGATTGTGTGGGCAGAATCCTCTCTGATGACATAGTTTCAAATGAGGACATACCTGCATTTGACCGCTCCACCGTTGACGGCTTTGCAGTCAGATCCTCTGACACCTTCGGCTGCAGTGAAGCCATTCCCTCACAGCTTACGGTTGTGGGAGAGGTTTTCATGGGCGAAGCAGCAACAATGGAAATTCACGAGGGTGAATGTGTCAGAATCTCAACGGGAGGTATGCTTCCGAAGGGTGCTGACAGTGTTGTTATGGTTGAATATACCGACACGTCTTTTGACGGTCTTTGTCTTATTTTCAAGGCAGTCAGTCCCTTTGAAAATGTGACAAAGAAGGGTGACGATATATGTCACTTACAAAAAGTGATGTCAGCAGGGCAGAAAATAACATCACGTGAGGTGGGTATTCTTTCGGCGCTGGGATATGGCAAGGTCTGTGTCAGCAAAAAAACGAAGGTCGGCATCATCTCAACGGGTGATGAAATTGTGCCCGCTGACAGTGAAGTGCCTATGGGGAAAATCAGAGATATCAATAGCCATATCCTTTCTGCAGTGTGTTGTGAGTTCGGCTGTGACAGGACTGAATACGGCATAATCAAAGACGATTACGATAGTATACACGAAGCACTTATAAAGGCAGTTAAAGAAAACGACTTTGTTCTCATTTCGGGTGGCTCCTCTGCAGGGGCAAGAGATATGACAGCAAAGATAATTTCAGACTCGGGTGAGCTTTTCTTTCACGGAATTGCCATGAAGCCGGGAAAGCCTACAATTCTTGGTGAGATTTATGGAAAGCCTGTTTTCGGCCTTCCGGGACATCCTGCCGCCGCATATTGCGTTGCAATGCGTTTTGTCAAAGCTCTGACAGAAATGATGACAGGGGAAAACAGCAAAAAGAGCTTCACAAAAGGTAATCTTACACAGAATATATCGTCCAATCACGGAAGAGAAGAAATGATTTTTGTCCGTCTTGACGGTGATAAGGTTATACCGATGTTTGCAAAAAGCGGAATTATTTCACTTCTGAGTCAGGCTGACGGTTATATAATTATTGACCGTGACAGTGAGGGACTGAAAAACGGTGACGAAGTGATTGTGGAATGCTTCTGATGAACATTTCTGAAGCTTACATCATAATATTCAGATTCAACTGATGACACAGCCATAGTATCGGAGGCTATAACATGAAACACAACTATCTTAACAATACGCCATTAGAAAAGGCAAAAAAAGAATACATTGAATTTATCAGAGAGAGCGGCTTCGGATTTTCAACCGAAACCGTAAACTCATCACAAAGCTTTGACAGAGTGCTTTCGAAGGCCGTTTATGCGAAGATATGCTCACCTCACTATAATGCAAGTGCAATGGACGGTATTGCAGTGAGTGCGAGGGATACCTACGGTGCAAGTGAAGCGGCACCTGTTATTCTGCCGAAGGAAAAATTCACGGTTGTTGACACGGGAGACCCTGTGCCTGAAGGCTGTGATGCAGTTGTGATGGTTGAGGACGTGACAGAGCTGTCTGACGGAAGTGTCAGCCTTCTTTCTGCAGTGCATCCGTGGCAGAATGTCAGACAGGTGGGCGAAGACATCTGCATGGGTGATATGATTGCACCTTGTTTCACAAAAGTCAGCCCATCTATGTGTGGTGCATTTCTTGCAGGCGGTGTTATGAACGTTGAGGTTGTAAGTCTTCCGAAAGTGGGCATTATCCCAACGGGTGATGAAATCGTGTCACCAAAAGAGAACCCCGGAAACGGAGAAATCATTGAGTTTAATTCGAGCATATTTTCAGCAATGCTTTGTCAGTGGAATGCAAAGGCAAAGGTTTATGACATTGTGCCTGACAAAAAAGAGCTTCTTAAACATGCAATCGAAAAGGCAACGGCTGAAAATGATATAGTTCTCGTTCTTGCAGGCTCGTCGGCAGGCAGAGACGATTACACGAGTGAGCTCATTGAAGAGCTTGGCACAGTTTGCTTTCACGGTCTTGCAATCAAACCGGGTAAGCCGGCAGTTCTCGGTGCAGTGGGTGATGTGCCTGTTGTGGGACTTCCCGGTTATCCTGTTTCTGCCATCGTGGTGATGGAAGAAATTGTGAAAGAGCTTGTTGAACAGTACTATAACATGAAAGAGAAGAAGACTGAAACCGTCACTGCCGTTTTAGGTAAGAGGGTGGTGTCTTCTCTTAAATATCAGGAATATGTCCGTGTCTCACTGGGCTTGTCGGGGGATACACTGACAGCGGTGCCTCTTAACCGTGGCGCAGGCGTGATAACAAGCTTCACAAAAGCCGACGGTATTCTTGTTGTGCCGCAGAACAGTGAGGGCTTTGAGCAGGGTGAAACGGTGGAAGTCAGACTTCTCAAGGACAGGGAAACAATAATGAATTCTCTGATTATCACAGGAAGCCATGACCCCTTGCTTGACGAAGTTTCGGACCTGATAAAAAAACAGGGCCTTGGTTTTTCTGTGTCCTCAAGTCATGTTGGAAGCATGGGTGCTATAACTGCCGTAAAAAACAAACAGGCACATATGGGTTGCATACATCTTCTCGATGTAACGGACGGAAGCTACAACGAAAGCTATGTCAGAAAATATTTCCCTGACGGCGGTGTGAAGCTCATAAAGGGTGTCGGCAGAACACAGGGGCTTATGGTGAAAAAAGGCAATCCTCTTAATATAAAGAGCTTCAGTGATATCGTAAAACACCGTTATGTTAACCGTCAGGCAGGGTCAGGCACAAGAATTCTGTGTGATTACCTTGTTTCAGAATACGGTCTTGACAAGAAAGAAATTCAGGGCTACCGTAACGAAGAATTCACTCACACTGCCGTGGCTGCTCTTATCGCTGCGGGAAATGCAGATTGTGGCTTGGGCATATATTCTGCTGCAAAGATGTACGACCTTGATTTTATTGAGATATGTACGGAGGAATACGATTTTCTCATAGACGAAAAGGCTTATGAAAGCGAAAAGTTACAAAAATTCCTTTCTGTTTTTGCAAGTGAAGAATTCAGAGAAAGATTAATTTCGATGGGAGGCTATAGTCTTGGGTGAGTTTACACATCTTAACAAAAACGGTGAAGCCGTTATGGTGGATGTGGGTGAGAAAGAGATTACCCACAGAGAAGCAGTAGCTTTTGCGAAATTGAAAATGCAAAGGGAAACACTCGAAAAGCTTCTTTCATCGTCACTGAAAAAAGGTGACGGTCTTGCAACGGCAAGAATTGCAGGAATAATGGGAGCAAAAAGAACATGGGAGCTTATTCCCCTGTGTCACAATATCCCCATTGAAAGTGTTGAAATCAGCTTCGAAAACAACGGTGAAGATGAGCTTTACATTTACTGCACGTCAAAATGCTCATATAAAACGGGAATTGAAATGGAAGCGCTTACAGGTGCTACGGTGGCCGCACTGACAGTTTATGATATGTGTAAGGCTATTGACAGAAAAATGGAAATCACATCGGTTAAGCTGATGAAAAAGACCGGCGGAAAGAGTGATTTTGAGAATGATTGATAAATATAACAGAAAAATCAACTATCTTCGTGTGTCTGTTACCAAACGGTGCAATCTCAACTGCAGATATTGCGGTGCTGTGTCAGAGGGAAAAGAGCAGGAGCTCACACCAACAGAAATTGAAAAGATAGTGTCAGCCTTCGTTTATCACGGAATAAACAAGGTAAGACTTACGGGCGGTGAGCCTCTTGTAAGAAATGATATCTGCGACATTGCCGAAAGAATAGGACGGATGCAGGGCGTGAAAAAGCTTGCTCTGACAACCAACGGTATCAGACTTTCTGAAATGGCACAAAGACTTAAAGATGTCGGTGTCACAGCTGTCAACATCAGCCTTGACACTACAGATAAAGAGCAGTTCAGAAGCATTACAGGTCACGATTCACTGCACAGGGTTTTCGAGGGTATAGAAGAATGCGAAAGAGTCGGGATACCTCATCTGCGGCTGAATGCAGTGCTTATAAGAGGCGAAAACGATTCTTCTGCACAAAGCCTTATTGAAATAGCAAGGGACAGAAAAATCGATGTCCGTTTCATTGAGCTTATGCCCTTTTCCGATGAAGGGGAGAATGATAAGCTTGTGATAAAGGGTGAAGAAATTCTTCAGAGATTTCCTTTTTTAAAGCCTGTTGACATGAAAAAAAGAGACTTTGAAAGCAGTGTTGCACGGTACTATGAAGCAGAGGGCTTCAAGGGCAGAATTGGCCTTATCACACCTGTGAGCAAAAAATTCTGCGGTGACTGCAACAGAATCAGGCTTCTTTCTGACGGCAGAGTGAAGCCGTGTCTGGGCAACAATGAGACCTATGACCTGAAACAATATATTGATGATGAAGAAAAGCTTCGTCATGCAGTGGCAGATGCCATACTCTCAAAGCCGATGGAGCACAGCTTCTCCTGCGGCTACGGCAACAGTCACGGCATGAACAGAATCGGAGGTTAATTATGAAAGGTAAAGTATTATCCATTAATATAAGCGAAAAAAAGGGCACTCCCAAAACAAAAATCAATCCGGGTGTGCTGATTGAGGATTTCGGCTTTGAGGGGGATGCCCATGCAGGCAAGTGGCACAGACAGGTCAGCCTGCTTGCAAAGGAAAGCATCGAAAAGTCAAAGGGACTTCCCACTGACGGACTCTGCCACGGTGTTTTTGCGGAGAATATAACAACCGAGGGTATTGAATTATACACAATTCCCGTGGGCACAAGGCTTCAGATAGGTGAGTGCATCATTGAAATCAGCCAGATAGGCAAGGAATGCCACGACGGATGTGCAATCAAAAAGCTTGTCGGACAGTGCGTTATGCCCAGAGAAGGCATTTTTGCCCGTGTTATCAAGGGCGGAAAGGTCTTTGAGGGCGACGAGATAACAGAAATCGAATAAGAAAATATAAAGGAAAGCAGGTGTGATGATGTCGGATTATAAAGTAGTTCTGTGTGTTCTCAATTCAAAATATATCCACTCATCCCTTGCACCCTGGTGCCTTTTCACTGCTGCGGAAAAATACTGCTGCAGCGGTATCCGCCTCAAGGTTATTGAAGGCACAATCAACGAAAAAGAGGATGCAGTCCTCTCACGCATAATGAATGAGAAACCCGATGCGGTTTCTTTTTCTTGCTATATCTGGAATATTGAAAAAACGCTTAAGCTCTGCGAAAGAATAAAAGCTGCTTCAGCAGACATAAAAATAATTTTAGGCGGTCCTGAGGTATCCTTTAATCAGAAAAAAGTGCTTTTAAAAAATCCGGCAGTGGATTTTATCCTGTCAGGCGAGGGGGAAGTGACATTTCCGCAGCTGATTAACTGTCTGTATCTGGGCACTGCCTTTGATATTCCTTCTCTTTCTTGCAGAAGGGGTAATGAGGTGTGTGTTAACAGCCGTATCCCGCCGTTTGACGAAAGCATTTCACCCTACTGCAAGGAATATTTTGATAGCCTCAACGGCAGAATAGCCTATATCGAAAGTAGCAGAGGTTGCCCCTTTAACTGTGCCTTCTGCCTTTCGGGAAGAATGGGAAAGGTCAGATATTTTGATATTGACAGGGTTAAAAATGAGATGATACATCTGTCTGCCTGCGGTGCAAAAACCGTGAAATTTGTTGACAGAACCTTCAACTGTAACAAAAAAAGAGCAGGGGAGATACTTAATTTTATAAGTGAACAAAGGGGCAGAGCAATATCGGCTGAAACCTGCTTTCATTTTGAAATTGCCGCCGATCTCCTGGACGAAGAGCTTTTTGAAATTATAGAAAAGCTGCCTGTCGGCTCTGTACAGTTTGAGGTAGGTATTCAGTCCTTCAATGAAAAGACTCTTCGTGCAATCAATCGCAGAACAGATATAAAAAAGGTGACAGAAAATGTCAGAAGGCTCATTTCCTTTGGCAACTGTCATGTGCATATTGATCTTATTGCAGGCTTACCCGAAGAAAGCTACAACAGCTTTGTTGAGGGCTTCAACAAGGCATATGATATCAAAGCAGATATGCTGCAGCTTGGTTTTCTCAAGGTGCTCAAGGGCTCACCTATGGCAGAAAATCCCGAAAGATTTATATGTGAGTATAATAAAACTCCACCATATGAGGTCATTTCAACACCGTGGATAACAAATGATGAGCTTCATAAGCTTCATGCTGCCGAAAACGAGCTTGAAAGGCTTTACAACAGCGGCCGCTTCAGACGCACGCTGGATTATGTGCTGTCAGAAACTCACATTACTCCCTATGATTTGTTTTTCAGCTTCGGTGAGCATCTGAAAAAGATCGGAGAAAAGGGGAGTATACCTCTTGATAGATATACAGATCTCATTTTTGACTGGTTATGCACTGTTGACGGTATTGACACAATGAAACTGAGAAACTCTATGATAAAGGACCGTGTAGCGACAAACAATTCAGGTGTTATTCCGCAAAGACTTAAAATAAACGACGCAGATCTCAGAAGAGTCAAAAAATATATAAACGAAAATTATCCTCCTGAAAAGGGTGTGAACAGAACAGTTGCAATTCTTTACGGCGAAAACAAAGCAATATATTGCGACTATGAAAACAGACACCCTATAAGCGGAGAATATGAAACACACACCGTTGAGCTGCCGCAGTGGGACAACTGAAGTGATGATGTTTTTAAAAAAATTTCACTTTTAATGTTGACAAAGGTAAATAATTAGGTTATAATCATAAAGCTGTTCAGAATACTGAACGTGCTGATATAGCTCAGTCGGTAGAGTGCATCCTTGGTAAGGATGAGGTCACCGGTTCAAATCCGGTTATCAGCTCCAAAGGAAAATCCGTTCACGAAAGTGAGCGGATTTTCCTTTGTGTTTCTTCTGAACTCACCCTTGCCTTCAGGTTATTATTCTGATATAATAATTTCAACAGGAGGAGATTATTATGATTAAAAAAGCTTTATCAATTATTTTAGCACTCACACTGTTGTTATCTGTTGCTGCATTTCCCGTTTCAGCCGGGGAGAAAAAACTGACCTTCCGGGAAGACGGAAAATTCAGAATTCTTCAGATCAATGATTTTCAGGACAGAGATACAACAAATGCCGATTCCCTTGCTTTTCTGAATGCAGCTCTTGATAAGTATGAGCCTGATCTGGTTGTTCTTGTCGGCGATCAGCTGAGCGATTATTTCCCGGGTGTAACCGTAGAAAAAATTAAAACCGCTATCAGCAACCAGGTTATGCCCATGCAGCAAAGAGGTATTCCGTTTATTTTCACCTTCGGAAATCACGACAGAGATTATAACTCTCTTATGTCCATGGAAGAGCAGGCGGCTTTTTACCGTGAGTTTTCCTGCTGCTATGCAAGCGCAGACGGCGCTGACGGCGGTACATATAATACCATTATTTACGGCAAAGACGGTGTGACACCTTGCCTGAATATTTATATGATGGACACACAGCACTGGAACGGCAGCGGCTGGAACAGTGGCGTAACAGCTGAACAGGTTGAGTGGTATGTCAACACAAGCAACTCTCTGAAAAATATGAACGGCGGAAAGGTAATTCCTTCCCTTGTTTTTCAGCATATACCCGTAAAGGAAATTATGAAGCTGACAAAGGCAGTGCCTGCCGGAACAGAGGGAGCCGTTAAGAATAAGTTTTATGACGAGTATCTTGTGCTCGACGATGCTGCCGAATGGACAGGCGACCGTAATGTTATGAGAGAAGCTCCTGCAAGTGAGCATCCCGAAAAAATTACAGGTCAGTATGAAGCGTGGCTCAGTCAGGGCGATGTTATGGGTGCATATTTCGGTCACGACCATGTCAATACCTTTGCGGGCAGAACAGCTGACGGCATTGAGCTGGGCTATAACGGCGGATTCGGTTTTGCAACCTACGGTGATCCGGGTGAAAGATATGCAAGAATATATGACTTCAGCGAAAGCGACATTGAGAATTACAGCCAGCAGACAATCTATTACACAGAGTGCGTGCCTCAGGATACACCCGAACAGCCCTCTGACCCCGAACCCGAAAAGCCGGAAGAGGATCCCACAAAGGATTGCTCATGTAACTGCCACAAGAGTGGATTTATGGGATTTATCTGGAAAATTCTCAGATTTTTCTATAAATTATTCGGCACAAACAAAACCTGCGACTGCGGTGCAGCACATTATTAAACATGAAAAAGGGAACGGCTCGTCCGTTCCCTTAATTTTTTATTCCAGACCCAAAATATAATCGGCAGACACACCGTAATATCTGCACAGAGCAATGATGTGTCTTACAGGTGTTTCGTTTTCACCTTTTTCATACCTTGAGTAAACCTGCTGGGTTGTGCCTAAATATTCAGCTATTTCCTTCTGGGTTTTGTCGTTGTCTTTCCTTAAATCTCTGATGATTTCGATGTAGTTTTTCATATTAACTATCCTTTGATTGGTCTTTGTTCATGTTCGCCCTCAGATAATCTCTGACATAAAGGAGCTTAACACCCTGACCTGAAGACCTTCCCTGTCCGATTGCCATAATATAACCCCTGAATGATTTTATAGTATTATAACACAGAAAGCCAAAAGAGTGAAGTTATGAGGGCAGATTATGTTGATTTTTTAAGACAATAATGATAAAATCAAATAAAATGTAGGATTAGAATTGAGGCGAGATTATGAAAAAAACAGTTGACCAATGGAACAAAGTGGCAAAGAGATACACAAAAGACCAAGAGCAATCCGAATTTGTTGAAAGCAATAAGCGAGTAGTGAAAACTCGTTTTAAGAATTTGACCGGAAAAAAAGTGTTAGACTTAGGGTGCGGTTATGGCTTTTATACAGATTATTTTAAAAGTATTGGTGCGGATGTATTGGGCGTTGACGGTTCAGCAAATATGGTTAAAATTGCTCGCACTCGCTATAAAAATTGTTTTTTTGAAGTTTGTGATATTACAGAAATTTTTCCTTTTACAAATGAAAGTTTTGATTTGATTTTTTGCAATCAAGTTTTAATGGATGTAGAAAATATTGAAAATGTTTTTTCTGAATGTTATAGAGTATTGAAACCCAACGGAATTTTTTACTACTCTATTGTGCATCCGGCATTTTATGATAGCCAATGGATTAAGGATAAAAAAGGTTTTAATTACGCTAAATCAATTAGTTCATATATTGAGCCTTATTCGTTTACAAATGAGTTTTGGGGCAAAACTGAGCATTTTCATCGGTCTTTGGCATATTATCTCAATGTTGCCGCCGATAAAGGTTTTAATTTACGCCGTGTTGAAGAACCGGCATCATACGACGGAATTACCAAAAACAAAGATTTGCCATTATTTTTCTTTGCTGAATATCAGAAAGAGAAATAATAAACATTTGTGTATAAATGAATGCTCCGAGGCTTTACAACCTCGGAGCTTTCTGTTGTATAGTCTTTGATTATACTTGTTAAATATCTGACTTAATTTTATGTCATTTTTCCAAAAGCCCAACATATTTATAAACCGTTGTCCTGCTCAGACCGCAAACTCTTGCGAACTCTGAAAGGTTCAGACTGCCGGATTTGAAAGACGGATAATGCCTGTAAAATATCTGCAGTATCTTCTCTTCTGTTATATTATAACTTGTTATCTCCCACACCGAAAATCCCCGCTACTTGCCATTTTTGCTCATATATGCTATAATAAGCGTGAAAATATGAAAAAACAGGAGTAAAAATATGAACAGAAAGCTTAAAAAAGGTCTTTCGTGTCTGCTGATTATACTCGCGATTTTCACGTGTGTTTCTGTTGCACTGCCGACAGCCGAGGCAAAAACCGATACACAGAGAAATATTTTTTATTTCTTCAAAAACAACATGGGTCTTAATACGGCAGGCGCCTGCGGACTTATGGCAAACCTCGAAAGGGAATCAGGCTTCAACCCTAATCTTGTGGGTGACAGCGGCACCAGCTACGGCCTTTGTCAGTGGCACAATGTGCGTTGGACAAAGCTTAAGGATTTCTGCAATGAAAACGGCTATGACTGGACAACCCTTACAGGCCAGCTTTATTATCTCAAGTACGAGCTGGAAAACGATTATCCGAATACCCTTGCTGAAATCAAGGGTGTGTCCAACAATGCTCAGGGCGCTTACGACGCAGCCTTTTCCTTCTGCTATAATTTCGAAAGACCTGCCAACAGAACGGCGTCCTCCGAAAAGAGGGGTGAGCTGGCGCAAGGCACCTATTGGCCGAGATACGGCTTTGAAAAGGGCACAAGGGCACCTACCCTGAAGCTTTACGGTGAAACCACATCTGTCAGCAGCCGTAATAAGTTTGCATTTTACTGGAGCACGGGTAAGGGTAGCTTCAGTGCATATAAGCTCTTTATTGTCAGATGTATTGACGGCACAGCTGCTTACAACTGGGGCGGAATGAAGCAATATGAAACCACAGCCGACACAAAGGTGCAGTGGATAAACCCGGCAGAGCTTTCTGCAGGTAACTATCTTGCCTGGGTTTACGGCATTGACAAAAGCACAGGCAAAAGGTCGGACTTAAGCAAGTTTGTCAGTTTCTCGGTTTATGACGAGATGATATACGAGGCTGAAGCACCTCTGGGCAATGAAGTTTATGATGCTGCCGTGACAGAAAGCATTGATGTCAACGGATGGGCTGTCAACACAGGAAAAATGCCTGTCGGCTTTTCATATCAGCTTGATAACGGGCCTGTCACAGCCCTGACGAATGTGACAAGAAGCGATGTGTATTCCCAATACAAGACATACTGCGTGTCCGATAAGGTCGGATATTCTGTGAAGCTTCAGACAGCTGATATATCAAACGGTGAACACACACTGACTGTTTTTGCTGACAGTGAAACTCTGAAGGGCGTTCTTTCAACGGTTAAATTCACTGTCGAAAACTCCCACGATCATTCCTTCACGAACTATATCAGTGACAACAATGCAACCTATACCGCAAACGGCACCAAAACAGCAAAATGTGATCTGTGCCGTACAACCGATACCGTTGAAATGGAAAACACAAGGCTGATCCTGAGTAACACCAAGAAGCTTACTGCTTCGGCAGGAGAAACAACGGCAACGCTCAAATGGGTCAAGGTTAACGGTGCAAGCGGATACAAGGTGTATTATTATGATAAGCAATGGATTCTTGCAGGTACCACGGAAGCTGTTTCATATAAAATGACAGACCTGACACCTGCCAAAAGCTACAGATTTGCAGTTAAATCCTATGTGACCGAAAACGGAGTTACGGCACAGGCGAGCGGATATACCGAAGCGAAAGCAATGACAAAGCCGGCAGAAGTTACAAAGCTTTCGGCAAGCCCCTCGGCAGAATCGGTAACACTCACATGGGCGAAAAGCAACGGTGCCACAGGCTACAGAGTCTACAGATACAAGCCGTCAACAAAGAGCTGGGAAACAGTTGTCAGAAGCACGAGAAATCTCAAGGCAACCGTCAAGGAGCTCAAGCCGTACAAGAAATATATTTTTGCCGTAAGACCTTATATCAACACAGGCAGTGAAATCATCTGGTCTGAAAGCTACACAAAGGTGACGGTTACCACAAAGCTGAAAACGCCGACGGTGCGTGTTGCAACCACTGCAAAGGGCAGAGCGACCGTTGCGTGGAGCAATGTTTCCTCTGAGGACGGTTATCAGGTGTGGTATTCGACAAAGCCCGGTTCGGGATACAAAAAAATATCCAATTATTCTGCCGACACCTTTAAAATTTACAAAAAGGGACTCACAAGCGGCAAAACCTATTATTTCAAGGTCAGAGCATATAAAAAGACAAGCAACGGTTATGTATACAGCAATTTAAGTTCATATAAGGCGCTTAAGATAAAATAAGTATAAAGAAAAAATACTGTTTGATATTTTTCTGAAAAAAATTAAAAAAACACTTGCTTTTTTGAAACCGTTGTGGTAATATATTCAGGCATTTGTATCACAGTCAATGTGGTTAATGCCGGCTGAATTCAGTCAGACATAAACGCAAGCGGTCCTCTTTCGTATTATTCGGAATGAACGTGGCAGAATTTAGGAGGATAAAACCAATGGACGCACTCAAACTCATCTCAGACTCATCCCTTAAGGCTGAAGTACCTGCACTTGACATCGGTAGCACTGTTCGTGTACACGTTAAAATCCGTGAAGGCGAAAGAGAAAGAATTCAGGTTTTTGAGGGTACAATCATTGCTAAGAAGGGCAGCGGAGTTTCATCAACCTTCACAGTTCGCCGTGTAGCATACGGTGTTGGTGTTGAAAGGGTATTCCCCGTTCACTCACCCAACGTTGCAAAGGTTGAAGTTGTCAGAAACGGTAAAGTTCGCAGAAGCAAGCTTTATTACCTTCGTGACAGAGTTGGTAAATCAGCTAAGGTTAAGGAAAAGATCGGCTGATAAGAACACAAATGGAAGGAAGGGAAAATCCCTTCCTTTTGTTTTAATGAAGACTAACGAAAGGTGGCTCACTTTATGATTAAGGATATTACAAAAAAAGACAAGTCGGAGCTTACTTTTAAAGATAAGGTTATAATCAATATTTACGACATGGCATCGGTTCTTGCTGTTTCTGTTGTTACGATTATGCTTATTTTCACCTTTGTTTTCAGAGTTGTAGGTGTTGAGGGTACATCAATGGTGCCCACCTTGCAGCATCAGGACTGGCTTATCGTGTCTGCCTTTGACAGCGATCCCGAATACGGTCAGGTTGTTATTATCACGCAGCCCAACTGGTTTGATGAGCCTATAGTCAAGAGAATTATCGCAACGGAAAACCAGACAGTTGACATTGACTTCACAACAGGTGACGTTTCTGTCGACGGTGTTGTTCTCGATGAACCTTACATCAATAACCGTACTCTCAACAGCGAGGGAGTGAATTTCCCTGTTGTTGTGCCTGAAGGTCATGTTTTTGTTATGGGTGACAACCGTCAGGGTTCAACTGACAGCCGCAGCGAAAAAATCGGCTTTATTCAGGAGGAATATATCCTCGGTGTGGTGAAGTATAAGCTGTGCAACATAACAACTGACCCCTACGGTCAGAATAACGGGGTCGACTTTTATCCCATATCTGAGTGGAAGGTTAAATAAAAAGGAACAAAGGACACAGAGCAAAAATCTCTGTGTTCTTGTGATATTTCAGGCGAGTTCGGATTTATAAGGAGGTAGATTCATGTCTGACAGTCAAAAACAAACAGTTCAGTGGTTTCCCGGTCATATGGCGAAAACAAGGCGACTGATAAAAGAAAGTCTGCCTATGGTTGATGCTGTGACGGAGCTTCTTGATGCGAGAATTCCCATGTCATCAAGAAACCCCGAGCTTGACGAGCTTACAAACAGAAAGCCGAGAATTGTGCTTCTGAATAAGTGCGACATGGCTGATGACAACATCACAAGGCAGTGGATTGAATATTTTAAAAGTCAGGGGCAGTACGCACTGGCTGTTGATTGTCGCACCGGAAAGGGTCTTAACCAGTATCACAACCTTGTAAGACAGGTGTTGGCTGACAAAATCAGACAAAACGAAGAAAGAGGAATGCCCGGAAAAGCACTCCGTATGATGGTTGTGGGTATTCCGAATACCGGAAAAAGCTCCTTTATTAATCGCATGGCAGGCAAGAACAGAGCAAAGGTTGCCGACAAACCAGGTGTAACGAGAAGTAATCAGTGGTTTGCTATCGGTAACGGAATCGAGCTTCTCGACACCCCGGGTGTGCTGTGGCCCAAGTTTGATGATCCCGATGTGGGAGATAAGCTGGCATTTATAGGTTCGGTCAAGGACGAGGTTATGGACACCGAAACAATGGCAGTCAGACTCATCAGTGTTCTTATGAACGGCTATGAGGATAAGCTCACAGGAAGATATAAGCTTAAAAATATTGCTGACATACATGACTGCATGCCTTGGGAAATTCTTGAGGAAATCGGCAGAGAAAGAGGCATGCTCATAAAGGGCGGGGAAGTGAATACAGAAAGAGTTTCGGTTATGCTGCTTGATGAGTACCGTGGCGGCAAGCTTGGCAAGCTGTCCTTTGAGCGTCCGACGAGATAACAAAGGCATAGGACATTTTTTCTGAAAAATATACCTTATAATCGGCAGGAGCTTATTTCTGCCGATTTTTTCTTTCACATTATTCAAACAAGTTGACAAAGAAACTATTATGTTATAAAATATTAAAAAAAATAAGATTATTATAAAATTTACAAAAGTGGAGGAATGGATTATGCAATATGATGTTGCTGTCATCGGTGCCGGTATATGCGGTGCAATGGTTACAAGAGAGCTGAGTAAGCTCAAGCTGAATTTAGTTATGCTTGAAAAATGCAACGACATTTCAATGGGTACAACTAAGGCGAACAGTGCCATTGTTCATGCCGGCTTTGACGCAAAGGTGGGCTCACTTAAGGCAAAGCTGAATGTTCAGGGCGCTTCACTTATGGCCTATTACTGTAACAAGCTGTCTGTTCCCTATAAAAACATCGGTTCTCTTGTTGTGGCATATTCATGGGATGATATGCAGACACTTGAGGAGCTGTTTGAAAGAGGCTTCCAGAACGGTGTTCCCAATATGGAAATCATAAGCCAGGAGCAGCTTCGTGAAATGGAGCCCTACATCAGCGAAAAAGCCATCGGTGCCTTGTGGGCGCCCACAGCAGGTGTTGTAAGCCCCTATGAGCTTGCAATTGCCGCAACCGAAAACGCAATTATGAACGGTGCAAGAGTCAAGAGAAACAGCGGCGTTTTTGACATTGAATATAAAGACGGTCTGTTTTCCATCTCCACTGCATCAGGTGTTATAAAATGCAGATATATCATTAACTGTGCAGGCGTTTTTGCAGACTCAATTGCAAAAATGGTGGGTGACACTTCCTTCAAGATTATTCCCAGAAAGGGTGAATATTATCTTCTTGACAAGTCAGAGAAGAAGTATGTCAACCACGTTCTTTTCCATTGTCCCTCAAAGATGGGTAAGGGAATTCTTATCACCCCCACAGCTCACGGAAATGTTCTCATGGGTCCGACTGCAATTGACCTTGACTTTGACAGCAAGCTTGATGTTGACACAACAATAGAAGGTCTTGATGTTGTTAAAAGTGCTGTCAGAAATGTTATCCCGAGCCTTACAACACGTAATGCAATCACATCCTTTGCAGGCCTGCGTGCTCATATTGACAGCGATGACAGCGACTTTGTCATCGGTCCCAGCAAGGCTAATCCCAACTTTATCAATGTTGCGGGTATTGAATCTCCCGGCCTTACTGCAGCTCCTGCCATTGCAAGATATGTGGGTGAGATTTTCAGAGAAATGGCTCCCCAGTATGAAAGAAAAGAAACCTTTATTGCAAAGCGCCCTGCTCCCGTGAGAGTGAGTGAGCTTTCCACGGAAGAAAGAGCAGAGCTTATCAAAAATGACAAGAGATACGGTAAAATCATCTGCCGCTGCGAGGGTATAACCGAGGGCGAAATCATTGATGCAATCAAGGCTCCCTGCGGAGCAAGAGATGTTGACGGCGTCAAGAGAAGAACACGTTCAGGCATGGGCAGATGTCAGGGTGGCTTCTGCAGCTCAAAGGTTGTTGAAATTCTCGCAAGAGAGCTTGACATCCCCATGAACCAGGTGACAAAGCACGGAAACAAATCAAAGATTCTCTACGGAAAGACGAAGTGAGGTGAAGACTATGCTGAAATACGATCTCGTTGTTATCGGTGGCGGCCCTGCCGGTATGGCAGCTGCGCTCAAAGCAAAGGAGTGCGGTGTTGAAAAGATTATCATTCTTGAAAGATCAACCTCTTTAGGCGGAATTCTTGAGCAGTGTATTCACACAGGCTTCGGTCTTCACTATTTCGGTGAAGAGCTTTCAGGCCCTGAATATGCTTACAGATTCATTGAACAGGTGAGAAACACAGATATCGAAGTTAAGGTTGACACCATGGTTGTTGACATTCTTCCCGATAACACAGTTGTTGCAACAAACAATAAAGACGGACTTATGCAGATCGGTGCAACGGCAATTGTTCTTGCAATGGGCTGCCGTGAAAGACCGAGAGGCGCACTTGATATTCCCGGCTCAAGAGCGTCAGGCATTATGACTGCCGGCACAGCACAGAAATATGTCAATATAGACGGCTATATGCCCGGCAAGAAGATTGTTATTTTAGGCTCAGGCGATATCGGACTCATCATGGCAAGACGTATGACTCTTGAGGGTGCAAAGGTTGAAATGGTCTGCGAGCTTATGCCTTATTCAGGCGGCCTTACCCGTAACATCGTTCAGTGCCTTGATGATATGGGAATACCTCTCAAGCTCAGCTGCACCGTTATCAAAACCCACGGCATTGAGCGTCTTGAGGGCGTAACTATAGCCAATGTTGATGAAAATCGCCGTCCTATTCCCGGAACGGAGCAGTTTGTCGAATGTGATACCCTCATGCTTTCAGTTGGTCTTATACCCGAAAATGAGCTGACAAGAATGGCAGGTATCATGATTGATCCTGTCACAAACGGCGCAATTGTTGATGAATACAGACAGACAAGCCGTTCAGGTGTCTTTGCCTGCGGTAATGTTCTTCAGGTGCATGATCTTGTTGACTATGTAACTCAGGAAAGCCAGATTGCAGGTGAGGGTGCAGCAAAATATATCCTCAACAAGCAAAGACGAAGAGGCAGAAAATACATTCAGGTCAAGGCTGACAAGGGTGTCAGATACGTCGTGCCTCAGCACATCAACTTCACAACAGATTGTGATGTAAAGGTATATTTCCGTGTTACAGATGTTTATAAGGATGTAAAAATCAAGGTTATGTGCGGTGACAAGCAGATTTATTCAAAGAAGAAAAAGAAGGTATGCCCCGGTGAAATGGAAAGCGTACCACTCAAGCTTGATACTATTAAATCCCTTGAAGGTCAGGAACTGACTGTTTTATTGGAGGTGGAAGCATGATTAAAGAGCTTATCTGTGTTGCATGTCCTTTAGGCTGCCCCTTGAGCGTTGAAATGAACGAAAAGGGTGAGATTCTTTCCGTCAGCGGTAACACTTGCCCCCGAGGTGAGAAATATGCCATTGATGAGTGCACCAATCCTGTGAGAATGCTCACTTCCACAGTTAAGGTCAACGGAGGCAGTCTGCCAGTGGTTCCCGTCAAAACCTCAAAGCCCATACCAAAGGACAAAATGTTTGAGTGCATGAAGGTTATCAACAGTGAGGTTGTTGATGCCCCCGTCAGAATGGGTGAGGTTATCATCTGCAACGTATGTGACACTGGCGCAGACATTGTTGCCACCAATGAGGTTTAAGTGAAAAATAAAGAAATGCGTCGAGTTAGCGGAGTGTTCGTAAGGGCACTCCGCAGTTTTATTCGCCTTTTGGCGAGTTTTATTGCTTCGCAGTGATATTTGTCTTGCGACAAGTGATATTGCCTTCGGCAGTTTTCGTCGAATAAAATAACACTGAAGCCGTAAGGCTTCAATATCACTTTTGATTTATCAAAAATATAACTGCAAATTTTAATTTGCAATATCACTTAATACTCACCGAAGAAAATATTTTCACTTTGGCGTAATTGCCTTTAGAGTATATAACCCACTATGACACTTTCAAGCCGAAAGTGTCA
>JAZSHL010000083.1:0-16477 GCA_045533205.1 Acutalibacteraceae bacterium
AGCAGTTTTTATTCAGATATTTTTCGTTTAAAGGAAATGATAAAACTCCCGTAATACTCGCGTATTTCGGGAGTTTTTCGTAATGTTTAAGCGGAAAAGAGCCAATAAAAACCTTAACTTCCTTATGAAGTGCCGCCCAAGAGTTTTGTTTTTCTTAGTTTTCACATTTATGAAAAGCCGTTCTTTCTTCGCCGTCCTCCAGAAGGATTATACCGCATCTTTTATATCCGAGTTTTTTCAGCATATTCTGCATGACAAAATTATCCTCATGGGTGTCTATCCTGATGTTGGGGAACTGCTGAAATGCCCACTCCATCATAAAAGTGCCGGCTCCCTTAATTTCACCCGATGATGCAATTCTGTGAATAACGGCGTAGTCATCTCCGTTCAGCCACTTGCCGTCATAAATGATATTATATGTGGGGTCATTTCCGACAAAAAAGCAAAAGGTGCCGTGAATTTTACCGTCATGTATGAGCACATAGCTGTTGCCCTTTGTGATGTCTTTTTCAATCTGCTCCTTTGTGGGCTTAACATTTTTCCATTGATTGGGGTTTCCGTTGTCTGCCATGAATTTTCTTGCGTGTGCAAAAATTTCCATAAGACGCGGCATATCGTGCAAAGCTGTTTTTCTGATTATAAAGCTGTCGGTTATGTTCATGTGATATCTCCGGAATTTATTTTTAATTTTATTCATTCTATCACAGTTTTAAACGGTTGGCAACGGTTGACTTTCTTCTGCTTTGTGGAAAATACTGATAATTATAAATCTTTCAGAACATAAAATTAGGGGCTGTAAAAAAACTCGTTTTTTTACAGCCCCATTGTTTTATTTATATCAGCATATCAATCAGATATATAAGGGCAAGGTGGCAGGGGTAAAAGGCATAAAAGAAATATTTGAGGTTTGCTTTTCCTCCCTTTCCGTTGTAGAAAAGCAGAAGTACAAGGGGAATGAGAGCGCACAGAGAAAAAAGAATATCATTGTAAAGAGCAAAGGCTGATACAGTGAGCGCGAGAGAAAAGCACAGCAGCTTTTTCGTTTTGTCCTTTGAAAGGGCAGCAAAAAGGGGGAGGCATATTCCGTAAATGCCGTAGTCAAATTCGATGCTTATACCTGTTAATTCAAGGCTGTGTTCACAGAAAAGGCAGATGGCGCCAATCAGAATAAGGCACAGAGCAAACAGAGATATTCCTCTTGATTTTTGCCTTTTATCGTCACTTCTGAAAGCTGAAGCAGCAGAGAGATATGAAGAGCAAAGAATTATTGAAAGAGAAAAGGTCAGAAGAATATTCAGATATGCACCGCCGTCAGAATGTGTTATCAGGCCCTCGGTAATATACACTGCCTGGCACAAAAGACCGAGAATGAACACACGGAGAAAATATTTCTTTTTGTTTTTAGTGTAAAGACAGCCTTCGCCGATGAAAAACGCAAAAACGGGCATTGCGATTCTGCCGATAAGCCGCAGAATGACAACATCGGGGAAAAGCACATAGCCCACATGGTCTATAAGCATCGAAATGCAGGCGATGATTTTCAGTTGGTTTCTGTTCATGGTGTCACCTCGGAGATATTTTAACACAAAGAGATTCAGCTGACAATGCTTATACCGGCTTTTTTCTTATCAGTAACCAAACAAAAAAGAAAACCGGAACAATGAATGCTCCGGTTGCATAAGACTATTTATAAAGTAATTAAACAAAAACTTTCAAATATAAATTATGCTTCTTCTTCCTCTTTCATCTTTGCAAAGCAGTCGCTGCAATAAACATCTCTGCCTTCTGTGGGCTTGAAGGGAACCTTTGCTTCGCCACCGCAGGATGCGCAAGTTGCAGTGAACATCTCACGAGCAGGCTTTGCAGCGTTCTTACGAGCGTTGCGGCAATCCTTGCAGCGCTGGGGCTCGTTCTGGAAGCCTTTTTCTGCATAGAATTCCTGTTCGCCTGCAGAAAAGATGAATTCATTTCCGCATTCTTTGCATTTGAGAGTTTTGTCTTCGTACATGATTTTTTACCTCGCTTGAATTTTAATTGCCCTTGTCGGAATTGCACCAACTCTTTGTTGTCAACGCTCTTCTTTGAGCTATGGGGCATATTATCAACTGAGCTTTTCGCGCAGCTTTTTCCTTGCACGTTGCAAAGTGCTGTCAACTGCCTTTGAGGTGATTGAGCAGCTTTTTGCAATTTCATCATAGGTCATGCCTGTCAGATGAAGCATGAAGATGTTTTTTTCCTGAGGGGAGAGAGAAGAAGAAATGACCGATGAAATATATTCAGCTTCCTTTTGTGAAATGATATGCTCCTCGGGTGAGGGAACATTTTCACGGATATCGGCGTCATCCTGAAAAGGCACCGTCATATCAAAGGGGATACGCTTTTTTGAGCAGGTTGACCTGACCACGCTGAGCAGTCTGTTCTTTATGCAGTGAGTGGCATATGTGGAAAAGCCTGCGCCACGGTCATGCCTGAAGGAATAAACAGCTGACAGAAAGCCGATCATTCCCTCCTGAATAAGATCCTCGGTTTCAATGTGGACATTTTTAAAAGACAGGGCGATAAGCTTTGCCTTTTCGGAATATCTTGCAGTCAGAAGCGAAAGAGCCTCTTCATTATTTTCTTTGCAGAAAGTGACAAGCTCCTCGTCACTTAAAAGTGAATAATTCAAAACAAGAAAATCCTTTCAGCCCAACATATAATATTATGCTTATTGTACAATAAAAAAACTGCACTGTCAACGGAATTTTTATACAAAATGACGAATATATTTTTGTAGCATTATACTATAAAAACCTTGATTTTTCTGCATTTTCAAGCCTTTTCCGGCTTTTTTGTGTTCTGGAACAGAAAAAAGAACAGGATAAAAAGTAAGGCAGTGTCAGAGCATAAAACAAAAAAGGGGCTGTAAAAAAAGTGCAGACCGCATAAAGCAAGATAGATAGAGGGTTTCTTTCGGTTTTAACCGCCAAAGAAACCCTTTAAAAGTATAAAAAACATTACAAACAGACAAAAACTGCGTTTTTGTGTTTTATGCTATAAACAAACCTCGCCCTCGGAGTACCTTCGTACGCCGTCGGGTAACCCCAAATAAAGCTAAAAGCTTTATTTGGGCTCAGTTTGTTCATTCTGCGCATTTTTTCCTCGCCCCTGAAAAGGGGATGTAAAAAAACGAGTTTTTTTACATCCCCTTTGAGTCTGATTGATTTTGTTGGTCTGCCGTTGTGTGATTATCTTATTATTCCGCCGCCCACAACATAGTCACCGTCATAAAGAACAACGGACTGGCCTTTGGAAATTGCTCTCTGAGGCTCGTCAAAAACAAGGCGGAAGGAGTCTTCATCAGTCTGCTCAACCGTTGCCCACTGCTCAGTGTGCTTATATCTTGTCTTTGCTTTGACACGCAGGGTGCCAGACAGAGTATCGAAGGGAATGAAGTTAATGCTGTCTGCATAAAGCTCCTTTGTGAAAAGAGCTTCGTTGTCGCAGAGAATAACCCTGTTTTCTGCCACATTCTTTTCTTTGACATATAAGGGTGCAGGCAGTGCAAGACCAAGGCCCCGTCTTTGCCCGACGGTGTAACGGATTATACCCTTGTGCTGACCGAGAACATTTCCCCTTGTGTCAACAAAATTGCCGCAGGGATATTTTTTACCGCTGTATCTTTCGATGAAATCTGCATATTTCCCGTCAGGAATGAAGCATATATCCTGGCTGTCACTTTTTCTTGCAGAAACGAAATTAATGGAGTCTGCAATTTCTCTGGCTTCAGCTTTTGTGATGCCTCCCAGAGGAAAAAGTGAGTGAGAAAGCTGATGCTGTGTCAGGCAGTAAAGCACATAGCTCTGGTCCTTGCTCAGGTCCTTGCCCTTTTTAAGAAGGTTCCTTCCGTTTGCATCGGTTTCGATAATCGCATAGTGACCTGTTGCGATTTTGTCGAAGCCTTTTTCTTCTGCCCTTTCAAGCATGGCACCGAATTTCAGATGCTTGTTGCACACAATGCAGGGGTTGGGCGTTGCACCCTTGTCATAAACAGAAATGAAGTTTTCAATAACCTCTTTTCTGAACTCATCACAGAAATCGTAAACATAAAAGGGGATTCCCATTTTTTCTGCGGTGCTCTGAGCGTCCCTGACATCGGTGTCATTATCTTCAGAAAAGACATCTGCACCCTTGAAGAAACGGCAGTTCACGCCTGAAACGTCGTAGCCGGCTGACTTGAGAAGATAGGCTGAAACAGCGCTGTCAACGCCGCCGCTCATGCCCACAAGAACCTTTTCCTTCATAAAAAATCACCCCCCGGAATACTGTAATCCTGCTTAGATTATATATTCCGGGAGTTAAGTTGTCAACTGTCAGAACTCAAGTTGGTCCTCGGTAATTTCTGCCGCATTGATAAAGGGCAGTATAACCGTAAAGTCGGTGTAATCAACGGTGCTCTTTGCATGAATCGTGCCGCCGTGAAGCTCTGTTATCTGCTTTGCAATTGCAAGGCCGAGACCTGAGCCGCCTGATGAGGAGCTTCTTGAGGTATCGGTGCGATAAAACTTTTCAAAAAGACGTTCCAGCTTCTGAGGCGGAATTTCATCACATTTGTTCCTGAATTTGATTATAACTCTGTTCTGCCTTATTCTTGCGCCGATTATAATGGTGGTGTTTTCGTAGGAATAGTTGACAGCATTTTTTAAAAGATTATCAAAAACACGGGCGATTTTGTCCGAGTCTGCAAGCATGAGAATTCTGTCAGGAATGTCGATGTTGATTCTTATGTTTTTTTCGCTGACCATGGGATAGAATTCTTCTGACATCTGGCTTATCATCATGCCCAGATCAATGCGGTTTTTCTGCAGTGTGATGGAATCGATGTTAAAGCGTGTTATTTCAAAAAACTCAGTTATAAGCTGCTCGAGTCTGTATGCCTTGTCAAGGGCAATGCCCGTGAATTTAGCCCGATGCTCAGTGTCTATTTCGGGAGTTTCATCAAGCAGTGTCAGATAGCCGATAACGCTTGTCAGAGGTGTCTTCAGGTCGTGGGCAAGATACATAACAAGGTCATTCTTTTTGTTTTCGGCTTCTGCGGCAAGGCTTCTGCTTTCGAGCACATCAAGCTTGATGTCCTTGAGCTTGATTTCAATGTCTGAAAAATCCTTTGAAAAAGCAGAAATATCCCGGTCGGTGTCGGCAAAGGCATCAATGCTTCTGTAGGTTTTGTCAAAGTTGATAAGAGCTGAAAGAGAAGAGGTGAAGCAGTTGAAAACAAAAATCCAGAAGCAGCCGATGAAATAAAGGCAGTAGTGATATGTAAAAATAAAGTCAAGAAATTCCGTGTCAAAAACAACCGACATAACGGGAACAATCATGTCTTTATAAAAATCCCTGACAAAAGCATAAGCTGAGGGATAGAGGCTTAAAAAGAGATAAAGAATCATATAAAGAATGAACAGTGCCGAAAACATGAACAGATTTTTCAAAAGAAAGTTTTTGATGATTGTGTAAGCAATGCTGTTGATTTTTTTATTCTTTTTCAATTTTGTATCCCACTCCCCAGACGGTTTTTATGAATTTCGGGTTTTTCGGCTTTTCGTTCATTTTTTCACGGATCCTTCTTATATGTACCATAACTGTGTTATATCCGTCAAGATATTCTTCACCCCACACCTTTTCGAAAATTTCCTCTGTGGAAACCACCTTGCCTGCGTTTTCGCATAAAAGCCGGACAATGCCGAACTCTGTGGGCGTGAGAGGGATATTCTTTGAATAAAGGTGGCAGGTGCGGTCATTACTGTTGATGACAAGGCCTGAAATTTCTATTATTCCATCATTTTCCTGTCTGAGATTATACTGATGATATCTTCTTATCTGTGCCTTGACTCTTGCAATAAGCTCAGGCGGATTGAAGGGCTTTGTCACATAGTCATCTGCACCGAGAGAAAGGCCGGATATTCTGTCAGTGAAGGCGGTTTTTGCAGTGAGCATGATAACAGGATATTTATGCTTTTCTCTTATGCGTGAGCAGAGGGTGAAGCCGTCAGCACCCGGAAGCATAACATCAAGAATTGCAAGGTCAAATTCGTTTTTTTCAATAAGCTCGCAGCCTGTCAGACCGTCGTTGCATTTGGTAACCTCATAACCCTCATTTGTCAGATACAGCTCAATAAGGTCAGCAATTTCTTTTTCGTCGTCTATAACAAGAATCCTCATTTTTTGTTACTCCCTCCGGTATTTGATAAAAGTATACCATAAAAGTGACAAAAAGTGCGGATTTTAATTCTTAAGACTTTCTTAATTTTTCGGAATAATCCGACAGATACCTTTCATGCAATAAGTCGGAATCATAGTTTCAGACTGCATATAACCCTATCGGTTGACCGGTCTGCAGCTTTATGTGACCAAGTTGTTACTTTTTAAAAAATTTAATTGAAAAACTATTTATTTTTAAGTTAATTTGTATTATTATAATAAACTGTATAGATATGTAAAAAAGCTAATTTTGTTGTGAAGGTGATACATATGAGTAAAATACTTATCGTAGACGATGATTATTCAATAGCACGTCTTATTTCTGATGCCCTTGAGGATGAAGGCTATGAAACCGTTATCAAAACTGACGGAAAAACGGCTTACGACTATATTGTCGGCAATCTGTCAGAGATTTCACTTATCACCCTTGATATCATGATGCCTGAATTTTCAGGCACTGATCTTTGCAAGTTTGTCAGAAACCGTGTGAACTGCCCCATTATTTTTGTTTCTGCAAAGGGCACAACCCTTGATGCCATTGAAGGCTTTGAGGCAGGCGGTGACGATTACATAACAAAGCCCTTTGTTGTTGAGGAGTTTGTTGCAAGAGTCAAGGCACATCTCAGGCGTGATGTGAGAAGCTTCGGCGGACAGGCTGAGGGCATCATCAAGGTCGGCGACATTGAAATCAGAACAGACACCTATGAGGTTTTCAAGCACGGTGTGGCAATTCCTTTTTCAACAAGAGAGTTCCAGCTGCTTCAGTATCTTATGGAAAATGCAGGCAAGGTTCTGACAAGAGAACAGATCTTCAGCCATGTCTGGGACACTGAGTTCGGCGACATCGGAACAGTTGCCGTTAATATCAAAAGCATAAGAGATAAAATCGACAACTCCAACGAATATATCAAAACAGTATGGGGTGTGGGATATAAATTTGTCAAGGTGAAATAAATGAAGGGGAACGAGAAGGGCATGAGCCGAAGCAGAAGGACCAATTTTTTCGCAATTCTTATATTTCTCGGCGTTATTGTTGCCTTTGCTTATTCTTATAATGCCTCAGTGACGAGAGCAGTTGCCAATGTTGCCTATAATGACAGGGCAATTCTGCAAAGCTACAACAACGAAATCATCGGCAAGCTCACAGAAGAAGAGAGCATTGAGTCATGGAGTGAAATTGTCGAGCAGTATGAGGACATTGTCATTGTTATCGAAAACAGTGAAAATAAGGTTGTGACAAGGTCAATCGGCAGAACATGGTCGGCAGTTGATGTCAAGGTGCAGACACCCTTTGAATATAAGGGCAGAGCCTATCTTATCAAATCCTCAGTTTACCTTCTTCGCGACTATGTTGCCGATGTCAGAAATCTGGTGTCCTTTTTCTTCATGGAATTTCTTATCGGTATCGCTGCTCTTGCGCTTCTGATTTTCACAATTTACACCATCATGCTAAGACCCTTCAAAGGCCTTTATAAAGCCATTGAGGAATATGACAAGACAGGCAAGCTCAAGGACGTGAGAATCAAGGGCTATGCAGGTTCGGTTTACAAAAGATTTGTTTCAATGACAAAGAACATTGAGAATCAGCAGAAGAACCAGCAGAGAATCATTGCGTCAATATCCCACGACATAAAAACGCCCCTGACCTCCATTATGGGATATACAGAACGGCTGAAAAAAGAAGGCCTCAGCGAAGAAAGAAAAAAGATATATCTCGACACCGTTTACGAAAAGAGCGAGGAAATCCAATCCCTTGTGGACGACTTCGACGAATATCTGAGCTATAACATGCTTGGCGACTTCAGAACAGAGGAAATAAGCATCAGACAGATATGCGACAACATCAGGGCAGAGTACGGCGATGAGCTTGAAGGGCTCGGAATCGAGCTGAAGGTCCGTTGTCCGTATGATGCGCAGGATATATTCACAAGCCTTGATTTGTCAAAATTCAAGCGCGTGACAGGAAATATTATTTCAAATTCCGTCAAGCATATGAAGGACGGAAAAAAGATAATTGCTATTGATGTCACAACGGAAAAGGATAAAATTCTGATTGTTATGGGCGACTCGGGTGAGGGTGTCGAAGAGGACAGATACGAGGTCATTTTTGAACCTCTTTACACCTCTGACGAGGGCAGAAAGGTTGCGGGTCTGGGACTTACCATCTGCCGCGAAATCATTGAGGGACACAACGGAAAAATTTATGCAGAAAAGAGTTCTCTCGGAGGACTTGCAATAGTTATTGAGCTGCAGACAGCAGATAAAAAATCAAAACGAAAGTAATAAGTTTTAACAGGTGAGTTTTATTATGGAAAAAATCCGGCAGATAATCTGTCAGTTGTCAGAAAAAATGAAACCCTTTGCGGAAAAATTCCAAAAGGTTTTTTCGCAGGTTGCAGGGTTTTTATATAAGCATAAGGTGATAACTGCCATCGCAGCTGTGCTGCTGTTTTTTGTGTGCAGTGTTGTTGCCATCGGCAATCATTATCTTAACAAAATCAATTATGTGCCGATTGATCAGCCGACTAAGATATATACAGAGCTTGAAACAACGCAGGTAAGACTCGGTACGGGTGAGCTGGTGTATATCAACTTTTCCCAGATTAATCCTGACGGCTCATACACACTGGCAGACGGAAGAATCTATTACGGCAACGGCTCTGTCAGAAATCCGGACGGAAGCCTTGTCTTTATGGACGGCTCATATATAACCGCAGACGGACTTGCTGTTATGTCTGACGGAACAACTCTTTATAAGGACGGCACAATCGTGTTCCAGAACGGAAGCTATATTGCCATGTCAGGCATGACTGTTGACGCTGCAGGCAATGTAAGATTCAGTGACGGCAGCGTGCTTCATATCTCTGACTTCCTGATTGACATGAGCGGTAAGGTTATCTTCAAAAACGGAAATCCCTCTGTGGACATCGGAAACAATGCTCCGACAGATGTGGCTCCATCAACAACAACACCTCCTCCCATTCAGATCACACAGCCGACTCAGCAGGACGATGACGACACAATCATTCAGTCCATTAAGGATAAGGACAAAGAGGTAAAGGATAAGCTTGAACAGAATGATAAGCTTATTGAAGAGAATGCCCATAACAACGAAATCTGGTACAGTGAGGATGTTTTCAACGTTCTTCTTATGGGTATTGACAATGGCAGCAGAAACTTCCCTTACGGAAGATCGGATGCCATGATTGTTGTCAGCATCAACAAAAAAACCAAAAAGGTCAAGCTTGTTTCTCTCGGCAGAGCGGCTTATGTTGCCATTGAGGGCTATCCCAACACAAGACTCAACCATGCTCACGGCTACGGCGGACCTGCTCTTGCCATAAGAACAATTGAGGATAACTACAAAATCCGCATCGACAATTATGTCAGCACAACCTTCAGCGCCTTCCAGGAGCTTATTGATGCAATCGGCGGAGTGGATATAACCCTCAATTCAGCAGAGGCAAAGGCACTCAAGAGCAAGCTTGTTGCCAATGGCTATAAATATAACGGCAAGGGTGTTTACAGGCTTAACGGCCCCATGGCTCTTGAATATGTAAGACTTCGTAAGATTGACAGTGACAGAGACAGAACGCAAAGGCAGAGAAATGTTCTGACAGCAATTGCAAATAAGGCAAAGGACATGAATCTGTTTGAGCTTAATGTACTGCTGAATAAGGTGCTTCCCTTTATAACAACGGATCTTTCAAAGATGGAGATTGTATCTCAGCTTGCGAATGCACCTGCATATGCTTCCAACGGCTTTGAACAGCATGTTCTGCCTCATAAGTCCTCAGCGTTGACTCTTATTGATAATTATGAGGTTGTTCTTATTGACTGGTCAAGCGAGGTTGCTTACACTCACAAGCTGTTCTATAAGGATGTTACCCCGAGTTATTACACACGGTGACAAAAATGAAAAATGAGGTTTTAAAAAAGAATGACGAAATAAGGCTCGACATAACCACTCTCACTTCATCCGGGAGTGGTTTAGGTCGTTATAAGGAAATGGCAGTTTTTGTTGACGGCACTGCACCGGGTGATGAAATCATGGCTCACATCATCAAGGTGAAAAAGAATTATGCCGTTGCAAAAATCAAAAAGATTCTGAAGCCCTCAAAGCACCGTATTCAGTCTGACTGTGCCTTTGACAGCCGTTGCGGCGGCTGTACATACAGACACATCAGCTATGAAAAGGAGCTTGAAATCAAAAAGCAGACCGTGGCTGATGCCCTTGTCAGAATCGGCGGAATTGACTGCGAGGTCAAAGAAATTCTTTCAATTGAAAATCCTGTCCATTACAGAAACAAAGCACAGATCCCTGTGGGTATGGACAGCGAAGGAAATATACAGACGGGCTTTTACTCAAAAAGAAGCCACCGTATCATCGACAGCGACAGCTGCCTTCTTGAAAGTGAAGATTTCAGAGAGATTGTCCGTATTATCAGACAGTATATTGCTGAAAGTCCCGTTACAATTTATAACGAAGAGACAGACAGAGGACTTATCCGTCATATATATCTTCGCCAGGCAAGAAAAACAGGACAGATTATGGTCTGCCTTGTGATTAACGGCAACTCAATACCGAGAAAAGACAGACTCATTGAGCTTCTGACACAGCACAGTGAAAAAATCAGATCAATTGTTCTCAACATAAACAAAAAGAACACCAATGTTATTCTCGGTGAGGAATGTGTCACTCTTTGGGGCAGTGATTATATCGAGGATGTGCTTTGCGGTCTTACCTTCAGAATATCCCCCTTGTCCTTCTATCAGGTCAACCCCGAGGGCACAGAGCTTTTGTATAATAAAGCAAAGGAGTATGCAGGTCTTACCGGTGATGAGGTGCTTCTCGATCTTTACTGCGGAGCAGGCACAATAGGTCTTACCATGGCAGACAAGGTGAAGAGCCTTATCGGTGTGGAAATTATTCCTCAGGCAATTGAAAATGCAAAGGAAAATGCAAGGCTCAACAAAATAGAAAATGCAAGGTTCATCTGTGACGATGCAACGGGTGCGGCAAAGACCCTCTATAAGGAGGGCATCAGACCCGATGTGGTTGTGCTTGACCCGCCGAGAAAGGGCTGCTCAGCCGACGTTATCGCTACGGTGGCAGATATGGCACCCGACAGAGTGGTTTATGTTTCCTGCGACCCTGCAACTCTTGCAAGAGACCTTGCCATATTCAGAACACTCGGCTACGAAACAAAGCAGGTCACAGCCGTCGATATGTTCCCGAGAACAACCCATGTGGAGACGGTTGTTCAGTTGGTTAGAAAAAATCCCGACACACATATCGACTTTGAAATCAGTCTTGATGAGTTTGATTTAACATCAGTAGAGTCAAAGGCGACATATCAGGAAATAAAGGATTATGTGTTTGATAAGTTTGGTTTAAAGGTGTCAACGCTGTATATTTCACAGGTAAAAGCCAAGTGCGGAACAATAGAGCGTGAGAATTATAATAAGGGCAAAGAGGGACACAAAGTGCCCAAATGTCCTAAAGAAAAAGAAGATGCCATTATGGATGCATTGAGGCATTTCAGGATGGTGTAGTTTTTATTTTAATTGGAGATTTATAAATTAATATGTTCCTAAAAATTTCCAACAATAGATCAATAATTTTTTGCAAATCTTTTGCTTGAGTTTTTATTAATATATATGATATACTCATAGTGTATAATTTTATAATATGATTGCTGATAAAGTTGAAAGGAGGATGATTCTAATGTCGTATGGTGTGGTTGATTTGTTCTGTGGAGTTGGTGGTTTAACATGTGGATTAAAACAAGCAGGATTAGATGTGGTTGCTGGTTTTGATTTAGATGCAAAATGTGAGTATCCATATACACAAAATAATCATTCTCTTTTTATAAATAAAAACATTGAAGAAGTAACCGGTAAGGAAATAAAAAAATTATTGCGAGGATACGATATTAAAGTTTTAGCAGGATGTGCTCCATGTCAGCCTTTTTCTAGTCATCAAAAGGATAAAAAAGATAGGACAAAACATAAAGATTGGAAGTTGCTTTATCAATTTTCTCGATTGGTAGCAGAATCAAAACCACATATTGTATCTATGGAAAATGTTCCTGAACTTGAGAAAGAAAAAGTATTTAAGGATTTTGTGAAAACATTAGAAGAATTAAATTATAATGTTGTTTATAAAATAGTTAATGCTGCCGATTATGGTGTTCCTCAAAGAAGAAAGCGGCTACTGCTTTTGGCTTCAAGGATAAAAAAGATTGGTTTTATTGCTCCTACACACACCGTTCCAAAAACAGTAAGAGAGGCAATTGGTAATTTGCCTGCAATAGGAGCTGGAGATAAAAATGATGTTGATAGATTACATATCACTTCAAGTTTATCGCCGACAAATTTAAAACGAATTCAATATTCAAAACCTGGCGGAACTTGGCACGATTGGCCGGAAGAGTTGGTGTTGGATTGCCATAAGAAAAAAGAGGGACAAACCTATACATCAGTTTATGGTAGAATGAAATGGGATGATGTTGCCCCGACAATCACTACTCAGTTTACTGGGTACGGAACGGGACGTTTTGGCCATCCAAGTCAAGATAGAGCACTAACTTTAAGAGAAGGTGCAATACTACAGTCATTTCCTAATAATTATTCCTTTATAGACCCTGAAGAAGAAGTGATTATAAAAGATATATCAAGACAAATCGGAAATGCAGTACCACCCAAACTAGGGGAAGTAATAGGTCTCAGCATAATACAACATTGCAAAAAAAGAAAATATGACAAAAAAAAGCACTAATTGTAGGAGCGATTTTTTATGGAAAACAAATTTAAAATGTCTCTTAGTTTAAATGTATTAAACCATTTAGGCATTAATCTATATAGCAATATTCCTGCTGTTTTATCTGAAATTGTGGCAAACTCTTGGGATGCTGATGCCGACAGCGTTAGAATTTCAATTGTAGATGAACAAATTATAATTGAGGATGATGGCTGTGGAATGAGTTTGGAAGATATTAACAACAAATTCCTTTATGTTGGTTATCAAAAGAGAGAAACTTCATCAGAGTCACCAAAATATCACAGAAAGTATATGGGCAGAAAAGGTATAGGTAAACTATCAATGTTTTCAATTGCCCGTGAAGTAGATGTTATCTCAAAAAAAGAAATATTAGATGAGTGTGGCAGAAAAAGTTATGATGTTAATGCCTTACGGATGAATATTGATGAAATAACAAAAGTAATAGAAAAAGAAAATGAAGATAACAATACCACTTCTGTTTATTATCCTACAGTTTTAAAATGTGACGAAAATGAAATTAAAAATACTGGCACCAAAATTATACTAAGAAATTTAAAGAAACATACAACTCAACTAACTGCAGAATATATAAAAAAACGTGTTGCAAGACGTTTTGGGATAATAGGAAGCGATTATTCTTTTTCCGTTTTTGTTAACGACGATGAAGTGTCTGTTAGTGATAGAGATTATTTTCATAAATTGAGTTATATATGGTATTTTGGCGACGAGAGCACTAAATATGCAGATTTGTCTACTAAAGCTACTCATAAAGAATGTCGTCAAAATAAAATAGTAATAAATGACACGGAGTACTCTTTGTCAGGTTGGATTGGCTCAGTTGATGCTTCGGGCGATTTAAAAGATGGTGATGATAATTTAAATAAAATCGTTATCTTGGTTAGAGGAAAATTAGGTCAAGAAGACATTCTTGCAGAATATTCAGAAGGTGGTCTATACTCTAAATATTTAATTGGTGAAATTAATGCAGATTTCTTTGATGAAGATTCGTTGGAAGATATGGCCACAAGCAATCGTCAAGAATATCGAAAAGACGATGAACGATTCATCGCCTTGAAAAACTTTGTTCAAGAAGAATTAAAATATATACAAGGAAAATGGACAGAATTACGCAATGAATCTGGTGAAGAAAAAGCAAAAGAACTTCTTCCTGTAATTGAAGGATGGTGTAAAACATTACAAGGAGATGATAAAAAATACGCAAAAAAGATGTTTGGTAAAATTAATCAAATCGTTGCCGATGACGACAAAAAAAGAGAGGTATTAAAATATAGCATCTTAGCATTTGAAAAACTTAAATACTCAAAACATCTTAGTGCAATAGATGAAATAGAGGCAGAGAATTTTGAGGTTTTTAAAGATATATTTACTGGTTTAGACGAAATAGAAGCAACACTATACTATCAAATTGTAAAAGAGCGGATTGCAGTTATTCAAGTTTTTCAAAATATTACCGATGAAAACGCTTTAGAAAAAGTAATCCAACAATATTTGTTTAACCATTTATGGCTATTAGATCCCTCTTGGGAAAGAGTTGAAGCTACACCATATATGGAAACAAATGTTCTTAATGCATTAAATGCTGAGTTCAACGGATTATCACCAGAGGAGAAAGCTGGCAGATTAGATCTTGGATACAGACAGACAGCAGGAAAGCATATTGTAATAGAATTAAAACGTGCTGATAGAGTAATATCAACTAATGAGCTTGTTAAGCAAGTAAAAAAATATCATGGTGCTTTAAATAAAACTTTAACTTCAATGTATCAAAGTAATTATGCTTTTGAAATCTTATTTGTTGTTGGGAAACCTATTGACAATGATAATAGCACAGATAATAGAAATTTAATTGCCGAAATGTTGAAGCCTTTAAATGCACGTATTGTCTATTACAAAGAATTGATTGAAAATGCCTATAAAGCATATAATGAATATATTGTTGCAAACAAGCAAGCACAACCATTGATAGATATGTTTTCTCAATTGGAAGAAAATTTTGAGGTTTAAACAACTAATTTAAAACACCTATACTTTCTGTTTTTACCATTTACATCTATTTTTATATAGTTTTTGATAAAATGTGGAGAACGCTCAAGTGCATTTAATACATATTGAATTCTTTTTTGGGGATGTGTTGAATGCAATTTTGATATTTTAGCGCATTCTTCTATCAAATCAATATCTCCATACCACACATATTCTCTGTTGTGCTTTTTCATAATTTCAACCATATTTTGAGCAATTGTTTGTTTCATAATTCACCCATAATCTTTTTAAATATTATATGCAATTTGTCGTTGATTTATTAAATAATGAATTTAGATTAATTGTACTTCACACATTCGACAAAACTCAATCCTCCTTGTACAATGGTCTTACCAAAATACAAGGAGGATTTTTTCTATGAATTTACCCAAACACATCACAAACGAACAAACAGGTATCTGTTACACCCTTCACGGCGACTACTACCTGCCTGACTTAAAACTCCCTGAGCCTAAAGATAACCGTCCTATCGGCAAATGGGGACAGTTTCATCTCAACCACCTTAAAAAGCACTGCAAATCAACCTATTACACCTATCTTATGAACGGCACGCTTAACGATTACCTCTGTAATATAAATGACCAAGCAGAAGAGATGTTCAATCGCATAGTGTCACATATGGCAGAGGCAGACGGTACCGACGAAAAATTGAAAGCAACCGACCAAATGAAATGGGTAGGTCTTATGAATAACTATCGTCATTGTGCCGAAGAAGTTGTATTTGACTCTATTATTTACACCTGATAGTACTGTAAAATATTGACTTTTAATATTGTCAGTGCTATACTGATAAAAAATTGTTGAAAGGCAGGTGGACAAAATGATGAATAAGCTTTACTTAATGAAATCAGCTACCGTTTTGTCCGTTTGCAAATAGTACATATATCTATACGGATTTATGCGTTTCTGATTTCACAGTCAGAAACGCATTTTTATTTTTACAATCCACTTGCACTCTATGGTGCAATTTGGTATAATAAACCCACCACACAAACTTAATATGGACAGATTTTGCGGAGTCGTGTTTTTATTTCGGTAAAAATGCAGGCTTCTATTTTGGCGTTCTCTGTGAGATTTGTCCGAAAGTTTGTGTGGTAGCAAAACGAAGCTTTGCATTTTTCGTGTGTGCAGGACTTCGGTTTGCACACACTTTTTTTGTTTCAGGGTGACGGCAGGATACGGGAATAACCCGCCCGTTGTTCTGCTTGGCCGTGTCAGAATTATTGCACTCTTGAAACGGAAGTGGCCGTTATTTTCTTAACACGGAAATCTAAAATAAGGGGTTGATTTAATGAAAGACAACTTAAAGTATATGATTAAAAACTGGATAGAGTGGGACAAGAAAAGCCTTCTGTACTTTTGTTTAAGAGTTCCCGCTATGGTTTTTCTTCC
>JAZSHL010000008.1:0-14172 GCA_045533205.1 Acutalibacteraceae bacterium
TAGAATCCTTTTTTAGTGCTTCTGCTCATTATTCTTAGCTCCTTTCATCGACCTTATTTGTCGTTACGACGCTTAACAATAAGCTTGTCTGAACGATTCTTCTTAGCGCGAGTCTTGTAGCCGAGAGCAGGCTTGCCCCAAGGTGTAACAGGACCGGGACGACCGATGGGTGACTTACCTTCACCACCACCGTGGGGGTGATCGCAGGGGTTCATAACTGAACCGCGGACTGTAGGTCTGATACCCATGTGACGTGTACGACCTGCTTTACCGATCTTAACGTTTTCGTGGTCCTCGTTGCCAACAACACCAACTGTTGCCATACAAGCTTCGGGAACCTTACGAAGTTCGCCTGAGGGAAGTCTGAGAAGAGCGTAGCCGCCTTCCTTAGCCATGAGCTGAGCTGCGTTACCTGCTGCTCTTGCAAGCTGACCGCCTCTGCCGGGATAAAGCTCAACGTTGTGGATGAATGTACCTGTGGGGATGTTAACGAGAGGAAGAGCGTTACCTGCCTTGATGTCGGCTGCGGGACCTGCTTCAACCATGTCGCCAACCTTGAGACCCTGAGGTGCGATGATGTATCTCTTTTCGCCGTCTTCATACTGAAGAAGAGCAATGTGAGCTGATCTGTTGGGATCGTATTCGATGGTAGCAACTGTTGCCTTTACATCGAACTTATCTCTCTTGAAGTCGATGATACGATACTTTCTTCTGTTTCCGCCGCCTCTGTGACGAACGGTGATGCGACCGTAGCTGTTACGACCGCTCTTTTTGTTGAGAGGAGCAAGAAGGCTTCTCTCGGGGCCACACTTTGAAAGTGCGGAATAGTCTGTAACTGACATGTTTCTTGTGCCGTTTGTTACAGGCTTTAATACACGAATTGACATTTTGTTCACACTCCTAATTGGTTTAGCGTAGGATTGTCTAACCTACATACATTTCCATCGGGATTTGAAATTTAGTTTAAAGATTAAAGAAGACCGTCGAAGAAATCGATTGTATCTGAATCTTCGGTAAGTGTTACGATTGCTTTCTTCCATGAGGGAGTGTAGCCTTCGTAGCGACCGTATCTTCTGAGGTGACCTTTGCAGTTCATGGTGTTAACCTTCTGAACCTTTACGCCGAATACTTCTTCGACTGCAGCAGCGATTTCTGCCTTGTTTGCATCCTTAGCAACCTTGAAGGTGTACTTTTTGAATGCTGTGCCCATCATTGATTCTTCTGTGATGATCGGCTTGAGGATGATGTCATGTGCTACTTTTTTCATTATGCATAAACCTCCTCAATTTTTGCAACTGCGTCCTTGAGAACAACGATGCTGTTGCAGTTAAGAATATCATATACATTAAGTGTGTTTACGAGGGTTGTCTTAACGCCTGCGATGTTTCTTGCACTTCTGTAGATGATGTCGTCTTTTTCAGGAAGAACGATAAGTGTCTTCTTGCCTGTTTCAAGAGCTGCAAGAACCTTAACGATTTCCTTTGTCTTGATTGCATCAAGCTTGAGAGAATCGAGAACGATCATTTCGTTTGCAGCAACCTTTGAAGAAAGAGCAGACTTCATTGCAAGTCTTCTGACCTTCTTGTTGATTGAGAAGCCGTATTCACGGGGCTTCGGTCCGTGTGAGATACCACCGTGGTACCACTGGGGAGCTCTTGTTGAGCCCTGTCTTGCACGGCCTGTTCCCTTCTGTCTCCAGGGCTTCTTGCCGCCGCCGCTTACTTCTGCGCGAGTCAGGGTTGACTGTGTGCCCTGACGCTGGTTTGCAAGATAGTTGACAACTACAAGGTGCATTGCTGATGTGTTCGGTTCAATACCGAAGATGCCGTCAGCAAGGTCAATATCTGAAACCTTTTTTCCGTTTACGTCAAATACTGATACGTTAGGCATTTATACGGGCTCCTTTCTTACGCTTTTTTAACGCTGTTTACTACCATTACGATGCCCTTCTTGGGACCGGGGATTGCGCCCTTGATAGCGATGAGGTTGTTTTCTGCATCAACCTTAACAACGTCGAGATTCTGGATTGTAACTCTTTCACAGCCGAGGTGACCTGCCATCTTCTTTCCTTTGAAGATACGAGCGGGGTCGATAACACCGAGTGAACCGGCGTGTCTTGCAACAGGACCTGTACCGTGAGTTTCCTTAAGTCTTGAGAAGTTCCATCTCTTGATTACGCCTGCTGTTCCCTTACCCTTGCTTGTGCCGACTACGTCAACCTTTTCACCGATAGCAAAGATGTCTGCCTTGATGATGTCACCAACGTTGAGGTTGCTGTCATCTTCAAGTCTGAATTCCTTAAGAACCTTCTTGGGAGCAACGTTTGCTTTGTCGAAGTGGCCCTTTTCAGGCTTGTTTGTTCTTGTTACCTTCTTGTCCTCGAAGCCAAGCTGAACAGCTGCATAGCCGTCATTTTCAACTGTCTTCTTCTGAACTACTGCGCAGGGTCCGAGTTCCACAACTGTTACGGGAATCACGTTACCCTTTTCGTCGAAAACCTGTGTCATGCCGAGTTTTCTGCCGATAAGACCTTTTTTCATGTTTTTTGTCCTCCTTTGGTTATTGGTTGCCCCTGTGGCAACTTGACCTGTGTGTCCGTCTTATGTTTAATCGGGTATAGAAATCAGAATTTATCTCTTGATTTCGATTTCAACACTTGCCGGAATCTCAAGACTTGTCAGAGCTTCTACGGTCTTAGGTGTAGGTCTGATGATGTCGATGAGTCTCTTGTGAGTTCTCTGCTCAAACTGTTCACGGCTGTCCTTATACTTATGAACAGCGCGAAGGATTGTTACGACTTCCTTTTCTGTGGGAAGAGGAATAGGACCTGAAACAGTAGCATTTGTACGCTTTGCTGCTTCAACGATCATTTCAGCTGCCTTGTCAACAAGGTTGTGATCGTAACCCTTAAGTCTGATACGGATCTTTTCCTTTACTGCCATTTTGTTTGCCTCCTAATAAGAATTAGTAGGGCGGTGCATTTCTTCGTATGCTTTTCCGGGTGTTCGCACGCCCTTCTTTAAAAAACCGGAAACGCAATATTTCCGGTCGTCGCTTCGAAAAAAGCACAGTTCACCCCTATACGCTGTTTAAGTCCGAAGCGCAGAATTACCCTACAGTAACCGCACCCGACCTTAACGCAAGATAACAGCGTTAAAGATGAAATATAGATCGCCCGGTTTTAAATCGGACATACTCCGCGGAAATTTCCTGCCTCGAGGGCAGCCACCTCCCGCATCATCGCATATCTTAGTTGGTATGTGAAGGCGCAGTTATACCCAAACCCGCTTCACATGCCCGATAATAATAACATATACTTTTGTAAATGTCAACGATTTTTTCAAAAAAAGTTTGTGAAAAATGCAATAATTTTTACCCTTCTTTTTTTGCCACTAAGCCTTGTGTTTTTTTCACCTTCTGACACAAAATATTGATCTGATTCCAAGGCAAAAACACAAAAAATATCTGCCCTTTTCCCTATATATATAATGGTATAGAAAAAGCACAGAAAAAAGCTTGTTTTAATGCGCTTTTTTTCCGAACAGAACAGCATTCTTTTCCGAACACAATAAAACGCCGGATATTCTCACGAACACCCGGCTGTGTTTGTTTTTTTATATTTTCCGCCCATCAGAATCAGTAAAGCCACCGCAGATGATAATGATGAAATCAATGAAGGCGCCTATTCCGAAAAGACCTGCTGTGAAGAGCCACAGCACGCCTGTTCCCACCTTACCTGCATAAAATCTGTGCACACCAAATGCGCCGAAGAAAAAGCAGAGCAAAGCAGCCGCTGCCCTTGAAAGATGGCTTCTGCTGTTGTCAACGGTGTTTACATACACCGGCTGCACCGGTGGCTGATACTGCTGCTGATAGGGTTGCTGATAAGTCTGTTGAGGCTGCTGATATGCCTGCTGAGGCTGCTGATATGCCTGCTGAGGCTGCTGATAAGCCTGCTGAGGCTGCTGATATGCCTGCTGAGGCTGTTGATATGCCTGCTGAGGCTGCTGCGCAGCTTCCTGATTATATGAAGAAATATCCTCGTATACCCGTTGGACGGACTGTGAGCTTTCTGCTGTAAACCCATCATTATTCAGGTCAATATCAATGACCTCCATTTCAAACTTCGTTTCGCCCTCATTAAGAGCTCCGCAAAAGGAACAGTATCTGTCTTCTTCTTTGATTGTTGAGCCGCAATTAGCGCATATCATACAGTTTTTCCCCTTTCGTTACCGCAATATTATAACGCTGTTTTTATTCTATAGCAAAACAACCGACTTGTCAATACATCTGAGTATCACGCTGACAAAATAACTTCCCGAAAGCAACACCCAACACTTCCGCCGGAAACTATATCCTTCAATTAAAATAAGTCCCTCCGGATGCTTTCCGAAGGGATCTGACTGTTATTTCTGTTCGGCTGTATAGTTTTCAACTGCATACATAAAGCCGTCAACAAGGAACTGCTTTGCTTCCTTTGCCGGAGAGGAATATGAAAGCAGATCGAAGCCGTGGAAGCAGCCTTCAAAGGTTGTGAACTGCACCTCAACACCTGCCGCCCTGAGATTTTCAACATACTGAGTTGTTTCGTCAAGAAAAGGATCAATGGTTCCCACATAAGTCAGCGTCGGAGGAAGATCTGTGTAATCTGTTTCACGGGCAGGGGCAGCATATTTCGACACATTTTCTGTCTGATAAGCCTCGCCGAGATAAAGCTTCCAGCCAAGCTCATTTGATTTTGTGTTCCAGATGGGTGCATCGTTGTTCTGCATTGATTCGGTAATCATTCTGTCGTCAAGCATGGGATAAAGAGGCATCTGGAAGGCAATATTCACATCGCCCTCATCTCTTGCCCTGAGTGTCACCGCAGCACAAAGTCCGCCGCCTGCGCTGTTGCCGCCAACAAAAATCTGATCCTCACGCATGCCGTAATCTGCACCGTTTTCCTTGAGCCACAAGAGAGCAGCGTAGCAGTCGTTGAGTGCTGCAGGATAAGGTGCTGTCATGGAGTTGGTGTAATCGGGAGCCACAATGACACAGCCGGAAGCATCAACAAAGCTCTGAATAAAGCTGAAATCCTGCTCAGGTCTGCCGAGGCCGTAGCCGCCACCGTGAATCCAGAGAAGGCCCGGAGCATTCTCCTTCTTTTCCTTGGGTGAATAAACACAGATACGCACTTCATTTCCGTCTTCACCGGTTATATACTTTTCCTCATAATTTATACCTCTTGTAAGGTTGGGAATTCCGATGCCGTCCACAAAAAAGTTAGCCAGCTTGAAAAATCTCACAGTAAAATGGGGCATAACTGTTCTGATAAGGTTGCCGACCAAACGAAGCTCGGGATGAATATCGCTTGTTCTGATGCTCCATCCGTCAGACATACTCTGTTCACCGCCTTTATCTGTTTGTGCTGTTGTGCCTGAAGCAAAAGCAGTTATGGGGCTGCATAAAAGAACTGCACACATAATAATTGCAAGAATTTTTTTCATCGTTCATGCACCTCTTATATAATAGTATATAATTATGTTATCATAAAAGAATTATTTTGACAATAAAAACGGCGTTACAATATTGATGTAATTGTAAAAATCAAAAGCTTTACTCAATAAAATATTTTTATGTGCAACTGTCAGTTGCTAAATTTCAAAGTGACATTGATAGACTTTCCTCCCCCGTTATGCTAAGATAAAAGCAGAAAGGAGGTCGAAAGCAATGAACTCAATTGGCGAAAGAATATACGAGCTAAGAAAGAAAAACAATATGTCGCAAGGTGATCTTGCGGATATGCTTGATGTATCACGGCAGACAATATCAAAATGGGAGAATAATTCGAGTGTACCGGAAATAGGTAAGCTGATACAGTTAAGTGAAATATTCGGGGTAACCACGGACCATATATTGAAGGAGCAAAAGCAACAGCCTGATTTAAAGAATGAAAAGGATCAGTCCGGTACCGTTTATGTTTATATCAAAGATACGGACAGCAAGAACGACTACAAGCATAGCGAAACAATTGTGAAAAAATATGTAGGTATAGTTCTTGCGGTAATCTTCTCTCTCATTACAGTGTTTATGATTATAGTGGGTGGTCAATTTTTTGCAATACCAACAGGTGCTGTGGCTGTTCTGGGCATACTTCTTGCCTGTAACGCAAAGCACCCTTGGCTTGTGACTTCGTGGATTGCTTATGTTGTATCCGTAGCAGCTTTCCCTTTTTACACTTCTATAAGTCCGTTTCTCATTTTTGACCCGATTATTTATACCGAAGGTCACCTTGCCGAATTTTCTTTTGCTTATGCAGAATGGATAGCATTATTTGTTCTTATCACTTGTACCGTAAAAATCAAAAGAGGATACATCTTTAAAAAGAACGATACAGAATAATTAATTCAACACAGCAGGGCGACGCTCCCCGCATTATAAATTCTTACTACTGACTACTAAATTCTTACTACTGACTACTAAAAAATCCCTACCGTGTGACGGTAGGGATTTTTGATTGAAAGATTATTCAGCGTCGGGAGCGTAGAGATCCTTGAGCTTGAGAAGATGTGCGTATCTTTCCTTAGCAACCTTTTCGCTCTTCTGGAAGAGTGTTTCAGCTCTGTCGGGGAATTCACGCATAAGTCTTGTGTAACGTGCTTCATTCTTGATGAATGCCTGATACTCAGCGTTGGGCTCCTTGCAGTCAAGTGTGAAGGGATTCTTGCCTTCGCTCTTGAGAGCGGGATTGTAACGGAAGATGTTCCAGTAACCACATTCAACAGCCTTCTTCATTTCAGCCTGGCAGTTGATCATACCACCCTTGATTGAGTGCATTTCGCAGGGTGAGTAGCCGATGATGAGTGAGGGACCGGGATATGCTTCTGCTTCCTGGATAGCCTTGAGTGTCTGAGCCATGTTAGCGCCCATAGCGATCTGTGCAACATATACATAGCCATAGCTCATAGCGATTTCAGCAAGGCTCTTCTTGTTGATTTCCTTACCTGCAGCTGCGAACTGTGCAACCTGACCGATGTTGGAAGCCTTTGAAGCCTGTCCGCCTGTGTTGGAGTAAACCTCTGTATCGAATACGAATACGTTTACATCTTCACCTGAAGCAAGAACATGATCAAGACCGCCGTAACCGATGTCATATGCCCATCCGTCACCGCCGAAGATCCATACGGACTTCTTAGCAAGATATTCGCTGTTGGAGAGAACGTCCTTGCAAAGGTCGCAGTTTGCACCTGCTGCTGCGATTGCTGCTGCAAGAGCCTTAGCTGCTGCTGCGTTCTTTTCGCCGTCAGCAAGAGTTGCAAGATATTCTTCACCTGCTGCCTTAACCTCTGCTGAGCAGAGCTCGGAAGCTACGATACCCTTAACGTCGTCGATAAGTCTGTCTCTGATAGCCTTCTGGCCGTAGTACATACCAAGGCCGTGTTCAGCGTTATCTTCGAACAGTGAGTTTGCCCATGCAGGACCGTGACCGTCTTTATTTACGGTGTAGGGTGATGTTGCTGCGGGGCCGCCCCAGATTGATGAACAGCCTGTTGCATTTGAAATGTACATTCTGTCACCGAAGAGCTGAGTTACAAGGCGTGCATAAGCTGTTTCTGCACAGCCTGCACATGAGCCTGAGAACTCAAGAAGGGGCTTCTTATACTGGCTGGAAACAACGTTGAGAACTGCAGTTGTTTCGGGCTTTTCTGTAACATTTGCTACGCAGTAATCGAAAGCAGCCTGCTGGTCAAGCTGTGATTCCTTGGAAACCATCTTGAGTGAGTTTGTCTTACAAACACCGATACATACGCCGCAGCCCATGCAATCCATGGGAGAAACTGCAAGTGTGTAGGTGTAGTTTGTCTTGATGATGGGCTTTTCTGCTGTCTTCATGCTTGCAGGAGCTTCTGCAACCTCTTCTGCTGAAAGAGCGAAGGGACGGATTGTAGCGTGAGGACAAACATAAGCACACTGATTACACTTAGCGCAGGTTGCGGGATCCCATTCGGGAACGAGAACTGCAACGCCTCTCTTTTCGTAAGCTGATGCGCCGTGTTCGAATGTACCGTCAGCATGATCTGCGAATGCTGAAACGGGAAGTGAATAACCGTCCATAACGCCAACAGGCTTAAGGATGGTGTCAACCATCTTAACGAGCTTTTCTGCGCCTTCTGAAACAGCTGCTACTGCATCGTCTGTTGCATGTGCCCATGCTGCGGGAACTTCAACCTTATGGAAAGCTGTTGCACCTGCATCGATAGCATTGTGGTTAGCATCAACGATATCCTGGCCCTTCTTTGAGTAGGACTTTGTTGCTGCATCCTTCATATACTGGATAGCTTCAGCTGAAGGCATAACATTTGCAAGAGCAAAGAATGCTGACTGAAGAACTGTGTTTGTTCTCTTGCCCATACCAACCTTTTCAGCAAGGTCGATAGCGTTAACTGTGTAGAGCTGGATGTTGTTGGCAGCAATATATCTCTTTGCTTCTGCATTGAGGTGCTTGTCAAGCTCTTCGTCATTCCACTGGCAGTTGATGAGGTATACACCGCCGGGCTTAACGTCGTTAACCATCTTGAAGCCCTTGTCAACGTATGAGGGGTTGTGACATGCTACGAAGTCAGCCTTGTTGATGTAGTAGGGGCTCTTGATGGGCTTGTCGCCGAAACGAAGGTGAGAAATTGTGATACCGCCGGTCTTCTTTGAGTCATACTGGAAGTAAGCCTGAACATACTTGTCTGTATGGTCACCGATGATCTTGATGGAGTTCTTGTTAGCACCAACAGTACCGTCACCGCCGAGGCCCCAGAACTTGCATTCGATTGTGCCCTCTGCTGCTGTGTTGGGAGCAGGAACTTCTTCGAGTGAAAGGTTTGTGATATCGTCAACGATACCGATTGTAAACTGGTTCTTGGGTTCGTCCTTAGCGAGCTCTGTGTATACAGCGAATACGCTTGAGGGAGGTGTATCCTTTGAACCGAGACCGTAACGGCCGCCTACAACCTTGATGCCTGTTCTGCCTGCAGTTGCAAGAGCAGTAACAACATCCAGATAAAGAGGTTCACCAAGTGAGCCGGGTTCCTTTGTTCTGTCAAGAACAGCAATTTTCTTAACTGTTTCGGGAATAGCTGCAAGAAGGTGCTTAGCTGAGAAGGGTCTGTAAAGACGAACCTTGATAAGACCAACCTTTTCGCCTGCTGCTGTCAGGTAATCAACAACTTCTTCTGCAACGTCGTTGAATGAACCCATAGCTACGATAACTCTTTCAGCATCGGGAGCACCGTAGTAGTTGAAGAGCTGATAGTCTGTGCCGAGCTTAGCGTTAACCTTGCCCATGTATTCTTCAACGATTTCGGGAACTGCATCATAATATTTGTTACATGCTTCTCTGTTCTGGAAGAAGATGTCATCGTTTTCGTGTGAACCGCGCATTACGGGACGCTCGGGGTTGAGAGCTCTCTTACGGAAGGCTTCAACAGCGTCCATGTCGCACATTTCCTTAAGGTCTTCGAAATCCCATACTTCGATCTTCTGAAGCTCGTGAGATGTACGGAAGCCGTCGAAGAAGTTGAGGAAGGGAACACGGCTCTTGATTGATGCAAGGTGTGCAACAGCGCCGAGGTCCATAACTTCCTGTGTATTTGTTTCAGCGAGCATTGCGAAGCCTGTCTGACGGCAAGCATAAACGTCGGAATGGTCACCGAAGATGTTAAGAGCGTGTGATGCTACACAACGTGCTGATACATGGAAAACGCAGGGAAGAAGCTCACCGGCGATTTTGTACATGTTGGGGATCATGAGAAGAAGACCCTGTGATGCTGTGTAGGTTGTTGTGAGTGCACCTGCTGCAAGTGAACCGTGAACTGTACCTGCTGCACCAGCTTCTGACTGCATCTCAACAACATTTACTCTTGTGCCGAAAATGTTCTTAAGACCCTGTGCAGACCACTGGTCAACATAGTCAGCCATCGGGCTTGACGGGGTGATGGGATAAATACCTGCTACTTCTGTGAACGCATAGGATACGTGAGCAGCGGCATTGTTACCGTCCATGGTTTTTTTAATTCTGGCCATTGGATTTTGTCCTCCTTGTATTTTTTAAATAATTAGCAATGAATTACCACATAGTATTCTATCACTTTCTTTTCAAGATGTAAATAGATAACAGATAAAAAATTTTACCTTTCAAGTCAAAAAATTGTAATGCTCCTCCTCTGAACAACCTACGTCGTATTGTTCACTTTTTGTTAATTGTTTCGCAAAAAAAAGAAAAAAAAGCAACATTATATTTATAAATAAGAATATTATTGTAAGTACGTACGGAGGAACCTTCAATGAAAAGATTTTTAAGCATTCTCTTAACCTTAATTCTGGTGTTTTCTCTTTCTGTTCCGGCGTTTGCGGCAGAAGATAACGAGCACCCCACAATCTATGTTACCGGCGCACAGACAAACGATATCTATAGTGCCGACGGTGAGCTTGTGTCTGATTTTGACATCGATCTTGAAGCCGTACTCGAAGAAAAGGGTATGGGACTTCTCAAGGAATTTGCTCTCGGTATGCTTACAGACGATTATAAACAGTGGGCAAGCGACTTCCACGACGTTGTTGTGGATATCTACGGCAACTCCGCACTCGACAAAAACGGCGAGCCATCAAACGGCTCACATCCCGCAAAGCACTCCTCAACTGTTGACGTTGAAGAAAAAACAGAGGGCTACAAAATGTGGGACTACCGCTTCTGGTACGACTGGCGTCTTGATCCCCTTGTAACCTGTAATGAGCTCAGAGCTTACATTGACAGAGTTCTTGAAGCAACCGGCGAAACCAAGGTGAATCTCGCAGGCCGCTGCTACGGTGCAAACGTTATTGCCGCTTACGTTGCAACAAACAAAGAACACGCAGAGGCACATGTTGACGACATTTCCTACTATGCACCCTCCATCGACGGTATCGACTTCATGACAGCTCTTTTCACCGGTGATATTTATCTTGACCCCGATGCAGTAAACAACTTTGCCGATTGGTACATCGAAAACGAAAATCTTATTGAAGACGATGCTCTTGCAGCTCTCATTATGACCCTTATTGAGCTTTTCAATCAGGTTGAGGTGCTCGGCTTTACTGCAGATGCCATTGACCTTCTTGTTGACCGCATCAAAACAGACCTTCTACCGCCCATCCTCAGAGACACCTTCGCCTCCTGGCCTTCATACTGGGCTATGGTAACTCAGGGTAATCTCGAAAAGGCTATCAGCTTCATTTTCGGCGGTGTTGAGGAAGAATACAGCAGCTTCATCACAAAGGTACGCACATATTACGATACAGTACAGAAGGACCATAACGCTACCGTTCTCGAAATGAGAGAAAGAGGCGTACGCTACAACATTTTCGCAAAGTACAACTTCCCCGACTATCCCCTTTACGAGGGTGCCGCAGTGCAGGGCGACGGTGATACGTCTATCCCCCGTCAGACCTTCGGCGCAACCGCAGCAGATTACGGCAAGGTACTCAGCAAGAACTACATCGACTCAATATCCGCAGAAAACCTGAAGTATCTCTCTCCCGACCACAAAATCGATGCATCCACCTGTCTTCTTCCCGAGAACACCTGGTTTGTCAAAAATCTTCACCACGATCATTGGGGCTCAATTGAGGACGTAAGCCTTGTAATTATGAACAACGATTACAACGTTTCCGATCAGGACGTATTCCCCCAGTATATGGACAACAATAACAATATGGCAGAGGTAACCCCCGATGAGGATTACGATAAGCCTGCCGAAAACAAGCTTGTCAGTCTTTTCCGTTTTCTTACCGCTTTTCTCAATTTCATCCGTGGCCTTATAACCGGTGAGGTTGTTCTGAACCTCGGCAAATAAATTGCTTCCCGACATACCGGAAGCTGAGAAGCAGCTTCCTTTCAAAGCTTATCAGCGAAAAATTAAGCTTCAGCGTCGGTGATTAATCAAAAATCGCAATAAGGAGTCCTTGCAAGAAAAGGACTCCTTATTTTATATTGTTTGTTAAAAAAAAGTTAATATTTTTCATTGTAATCTGTGTTAAAGTATTATGTGTTAAATGTTAATTCAAAGAAAACGGAGGAGGATGAAGAATGAATCTTCAGAAAATCATTGACAAAAAAGATCAGGCTGCGCAGTATATGATTGACGAAATCACTCATATCTGCAATAAGTTTGAAAAAAGAGGCCCCGGTGACCTTGGCGAAAAGCAGGCTTGTGAATACTGTGCCGAAAAAATGAAGGAATTGGGCTGCGACCGTGTTTATGTTGAGCCCTTCAAGGAAAACCCCAATGCTTTCCTCGGCTGGATTTACATAACAATCACCTGCTGCTTCATCGCTCTTGCCGCTTACTTCTTTGTTCCGGCAATTTCAATTGTTGCTATTGCTTTAGGCCTTGTTCTCTGTGTGCTTCAGTTCGGTCTTTACAAAAAGGTTGTTGACAAGCTTTTCAAGGAAAAGACAGGTCACAACGCAGCAGGCTTCAAAAAGCCCACAGGCGAAGTTAAGCGCAGAATCATCTTCAACGGTCATCCCGATGCTTCATGGGAGTGGCCCTTCAAGTACAAATTCTCATACCTCGGCTTTGACATTCATATGATGGTATGCTTTGTAGGTGCCTTCTACACACTTATTATTTCCATCCTCAAGGTTGCAGGCGTTATCCCCGACGACCTTGTAAAAACACTCGGCCTTGCAGGTCTTGTGTTTGTTCCCTTCTGGTTCGGCCTTTACTTTATGTGGAACGAAAAGAGAATTGTTGACGGTGCAAACGATAACCTTTCAGGCTGCTACATCGGTATGGCTATTCTCAAAATGCTCCATGACGAAGGCATTGAATTTGAAAACACAGAAATCGGTGTTGTTCTTACCGGCTCAGAGGAAGCAGGTCTCCGCGGTGCAAAGGCCTGGGCTGAAGCACACAAGGGCGAGTTTGACGATGTTCCCACCTTCATTTATTCATACGACACAATCGCACAGTCAGAACAGCTTATGGTAAACTACCGTGACCTCAACGCAACAGTTAAGGTTGACAAGGACGTTTCCGACCTGTTCATGGAAGCATGCGAAGAGCTCAACATCCCCTGCAAGAAGGGCTATGTTCCTCCTCTCGGCGGTGCTACTGACTCCGCAGCCTTTGCACAGGGAGGTTTCCGTGCAACAGGTATCACAGCTCTTAACCATGCACTCCCCGATTTCTATCACACAAGACTTGACACTCCCGACGCTCTTAACAAGGACTGCCTTGAAAAGTGCTTTGCAGCAAGCGTCAAGGTTCTTGAAATGTTTGATAACGGAGCAAAACAGTAATAAAAAAAAGACGGCGTGAGCCGTCTTTTTTTAGGGCTTAGGGCGTTTTTAGGGCCTATGGCCTAAAGCTCAGGGTTTAGGGAATTTCAATTCATGATGAAATCATTTCATGGCGAAGGCGATTCATTTATAATACTGTAGGGGAGGGCCCGGGAGCCGTCCCTGTTTTTATTCATCAAAGACAGCTGAGGGTATGGATTTCATCTGGTATTTTTCGTTTGTTCGCTCGTGCCGCGAGGGCACTTCCTTTTGTCGGTTGTGACAAAAGGAAGCAAAAACACGCTTCTGATATAACATTCCGCAAGTGTGAAGTTGTCGGAGCAAAAGTTATTTGCTCTGTCTGTTTAATAAATTCTTCTGTGTTTTATCTTTTTTCAGAAACATCATCACCGACAATTCACGTTGCTACAGACATCTGTGCCATCTTTCGTGAGTTTCACAGTGTGCCTTACTTATATGCTTAATCCTGCAACCCGCTACGGCTCAGCTTTTGAGGCAGCATCGTTATCGTCTAATTTTCTCGTCTGCCTTTTCACAGCCCCTTATTCCGACAGTCGTGTGCCGCTACGGTTATGATAAAGTCAGAGAATTCCTTCAACCTTCTGCAGTTTTATGAAAGGTTGATTCATAACTTGACGGCATTTAATCTTCCTTACAACCTTTCCCTCTGCGGAGTCTGCTACCCTTACGGACTATATTTCGAATTCATTGTTCATTCGCTCATGCCGCGAGGGCACTTCCTTTTGTCGGTTGTGACAAAAGGAAGCAAAAGCACGCTTCTGATATAACATTCCGCAAGTGTGAAGTTGTCGGAGCAAAAGTTATTTGCTCTGTCTGTTTAATAAATTCTTCGGTGT
>JAZSHL010000050.1:0-17710 GCA_045533205.1 Acutalibacteraceae bacterium
AAATGCGCAGAATGAACAAACCGAGCCAAAATAAAGCTGCAGGCTTTATTTTGGGTTACCCGACGGCGTACGAAGGTACTCCGAGGGCGAGGTTTGTTTATAGCATAAAACACAAAAACGCAGTTTTTGTCTGTTTGTAATATTTTTATACTTTTAAAGGGTTTCTTTGGCAGTTAAAACCGAAAGAAACCCTTTATCTATCTTTATTTATGCGGTCTGCACTTTTTTTACAGCCCCTTTTTTGTTACTCGCTCACTTTCTGTGCAAGCTTGTAAACTTCACTTTCAATCATTGCCACCACTTCTTCTGTGTCAAAGACAATACCCTTTGACAAAAGAAAGCTGAGGACATAGTCCTTTTTCTGCTGTCCTGTTTTGCTGCCGTAAATCTGTTCTGCTGCTCTGACTGCAACCGAAACCCATGTTTCAAGCGCTTCGCATTTTTCCTTTGAAAGCTTCTGCTTCAGCATCGGTATAACAAGAACGGTTACAACGGCTGACAAAACGGCAACCAGCAATTCTATAACGGGTGTGAAATCAAAATCTGTCTGCATAAAATCTCCTTTCTTTACTGTCTCGGTCTGTGATACTGCTCAAGGTCCCTTAGTCTGTTGTTGATAACCTTTAATTTTTCCTTTTCAACCTCCTGCTCCTCCTCAAGGCGGTAGGTGCGCTCAACAAGCCTGTTGTGCTCTTCAACCTTCTTTTCAAGCTCGGAAAGTCTGTAGTTTGTGAGCTTGCCCGAGGTGAGAATGCCGCCGAAGGTGCCGCCGAGGGTACCTATGAGGCTGATAATTGCCACAATAAGAGTGTCACTCATGCTGTCACCTCAATTTTTTCGCAATAGTCAAGGCAAACCCAGCCTGAGGGAGTCTTGCCCCAGCTGCCGCTGACCTGCGTGACAGTGAATAGGACACCTTTTACATATCCGTCAGCACTTCTGCCGATAAGCTCCTTTATCTGTTTTCTCGCTGAGCTTGTCAGAAAGTAATATTTCTTTTTGCTGTACATAATTCCGGGGCCTGTTCTGACATGAAGCAGAGCTGCCTTTGTCACCTTGTATGTTCCGACAGTGTATTTTTCTTCGGGAAGAGCCTTGAAGCTGAGATCTGCACTGCTGAGCACCGTTGTGAAGTCTTTATCAAGAAAAAACAGATTTTCGGGCTTTTCTGCTTTTTTTGTGCAGGTGAGTACCCACTTGTTTTTTGAGTTCTTTGTCCAGCCGTTGCCTTTGTATCTGCCTTTGCCTGCACTTATGTGAAGGTGGTTGCCCGTTGCATAGCCGTCAGTGCCTTCTCTGCAGATTGCCTGACCTCTTGTGAAGGTCTGTCCCTTTCGGATTTTTTTCATGTCATCGTCATTGGGATGAGTGATGAGCATTGTGAAAAAGTCTGCTGTGCCGTCGGCAAAAAACACCTTGTCATTTGACTGCAGCCAGAGTGTGTTTGTGCCTGAAGAGCCCGCACCGTAAACCTTTTTCACTGTCATTCTGTCGCAAGGGCAATAGATAAAATCTCTTGATGAGTCTTTTCCTGCCTCGTCAATGGGATAATCCTTTGGTGTGCCCGTTGTGTGTGGCAGATGTGAGGCTCTTCCGCTGTAGCTCTGTGTTATTTTCATATACCTGAAGGGGTATGTGAGATAGTTTTTGTTCAAATATTTTTCTCCTTTCTGAAAAAACAAAAAAGCCGCCAATTTCATCCGAAGGGATGAAAAAGCAGCTTGATTATTATATCTGTTGACCTTAGAAACTTGCGGAATTTCTGCGGTACTTTAAATTTTAGAAGAAAAAAATCAGATTGTCAAGAGTTTGTTTTAAATAAGGCTGTGATATTTTGAAAATGTGCTTACCAACCGAAAATATTTCTCACAATACTCCAGATAAGGATAAGCATCAGAACGGTGATGTCAACCCATCTGAAGGAGGACGGTGAGTTAAAAGAGGGCTTCCCTTTTTTTATATAATTGAAGCACAGAAAAATATAAAGATATAACAAGTAACCGAATTCAACAGGGAACATGGCGTTGACGGAAAAGGCGGCCTTGAAGTCGAGCCTGAGAAGTGCTAATACTGCACGTGTGTTTCCGCAGCCCGGGCAGTTAAGACCTGTGATTACATTAAAAATGCAGGGAATTCTTATGCCGAAGTAACCCGTGAGAAGACCTGCCGAGACAGCAATTATTATAAGTGCCAGAGTTACAGCAATTGCTTTTATCAGCCTTTTCTTTTCGATAGCAGTCACAGCATCACTCCCTTTCTGATGTTATACGGAAATATCAGAAGATATAATACCATATTTCTTCTGTTTAGGCAAGAAACAATTTCTTCTGACAAAAAGCATTCAGTAATTTCTAAAAATCTGTTGACAACTTGTTATTGCGGTGATATACTAAAATAAAAAAAGGAGGTAAAAACTCATGGTAATCGAAAAGAGAGATTGTGTGAAGTTTGTCATTCTTTCACTTGTTACATGCGGCATCTATGGCTGGGTTTGGATATTCAAGATGGCTAAGGAAGCTGTTTCAGTTAAGGATACAAACGATGCAGGTACACTCGAGGCAATCCTTATGATTTTCCTTCCCTTCGTTGGCTTCTATCTTGCAGAGAAGAAGTTTGCCGAAGGCTGTCAGGCAAGAGGAATCGAACACAAGGAAAATGCAATTATGTATCTTCTCCTTGCTTTCATCCCCTACGGTTGGCTTATCGACTGCTACCTTATGCAGACAGAGCTTAATAAGATCGCTGACATCGTAAATCCCCAGGCATAATTGAATTAAGAATTTTACAGCACTCTTCGGAGTGCTGTTTTTCTTTTTCTTACAGAAAAAATCTTTTTGTGGCAGAAAATATTGACAAAAGCAGTCTGAAATGATAGAATCACCGGAAAAAAATAAACAAGGAGATGCAATTATGCCCCAGGATCTTCAGCAAGTCACAAAAACCCTCTCTGACAGAGAAAAAACATCAGCCATCATCTGGCTTATCATCGGAATACTTCAGTGCCTTTCATGTGCTCTGATAGTTGCAGGTGCATGGAATATTTATGCTGCTGTCACACGCTTCAAGCAGTCGGAAGCAGTTCTCAAGCCCTGGCCCGGAATTGTCAATGCCTATGATAAGTGGCAGTCAAACATCATCATCAGCCTGGTTATCAACCTCATTTTCGGCGGTATTATCGGTATTGCAGGTAACCTTTATGATATGTTTGCTGTTCGTAGCTATGTGCTTGATAACAGACAGGTTTTTGAAAAATACGGTCTTTGATTTTTGACAAAAACAGCACTTCTCTTCCGCAGGGCAAAGCCTTGCGGAAGATTTTTTTAAAAATATATACAAAAAATATTAATATTTTTATACGTCGCATACGGTTGACACTAACTGTTAAATATTGTATAATTATATGGAACATCGGTGAGCGACGACTCACCAAAAAATAAATTTCAGGAGATGTATTAAGATGGACACAAGATTTGCTATTACAAATTATCCTGACGCCAGAGCTGTGACTGAGAAGCTTGAACACCTCATCACTCTTCCCATGCACTCAATCAAGCCTGACGTTCTCAAGAAGTACGAAGAGGAATACTTTGATGCAAAATGCCAGAAGTCAAAGGCAATGATCGACGAAGCAAAGCAGATCATCCCCGGCGGCGTTCAGCACAACCTCGCATTCAACTATCCGTTCCCTCTTGTTTTCACAAAGGCAGAGGGCGCAAAGCTTTATGACATCGACGGCAATGAATATTATGACTTCCTTCAGGCAGGCGGCCCCACAGTTCTCGGCTCCAATCCTCCTGAGGTTCGTGAGCAGGTTATAGATCTTCTCAACACCTGCGGTCCTTCAACAGGTCTTTTCCACGAGTTTGAATATAAGCTTGCAAAGAAGATTTCTGATTCAGTTCCCACAGTTGACATGTTCCGTATGCTCGGTTCAGGTACAGAAGCTTGTATGGTGGCTTGCCGTGTTGCAAGACTTGCAACAAAGAAAAAGCACATCCTCAAGATGGGCGGCGCATACCACGGCTGGTCAGATCAGCTCGGTTACGGTATCCGTGTTCCCGGCTCAAAGTTCACACAGGCAAGCGGTGTTCCCATGCGTCTTATGAGAGACACACAGGAATTCTTCCCCAACGATCTTAACGACCTTGAAAAGAAGCTTCGCAGAAACCAGCTCAACGGCGGTACTGCAGCTGTATTCATTGAACCCGTTGGTCCCGAAAGCGGCACACGTCCTCTTGATATGGACTTCAACAAGGGTGTTGAAAGACTTTGCCGTAAGTATGGCGCACTTCTTATCTTCGATGAGGTTGTTACAGGTTTCCGTGTAGGTATGGCAGGTGCTCAGGGTTACTTCGGTGTTGAACCCGACCTCACAATCTTCGGTAAGGTTATCGCAGGCGGATATCCCGGTGCAGGCGGCATCGGCGGTAAGAGAGAATACATGAAATATATGGGCGCAGGTCTTGATGCAAGCGGCATGAAGGTCAAGAAGGCTTTCTGCGGCGGTACTCTTGCTGCAACTCCCATCTCATGTGTTGCAGGTTACTACACACTTGAAGAAATCGACAGACAGAATGCTTGTGAAAAGGCAGGCAAGATGGGTGACAGAATGACAGCAGGTCTTAACACCATCATCGACAAATACAACCTTCCCTTCGTAGCATTCAATCAGGGCTCAATCTGCCACATGGAAACTGTCGGCACACTCGCATTCTCAATTGACTGGAGCAAGCCCTGGACAATTCCCGGCGTAATCAAGGAAACAAGCAAGCGTAAGGCTGAAATGACTCACATGGGTGCTGCTTACATGGCAGAAGGTCTTGTAACTCTTGCAGGCTCAAGACTTTACACATCAGCAGCTTACACAGAAGAAATGATCGACGATGCACTCGCTCGCTTCGACAGAGTATTCGCAAACATCGCTGTTGTTGAATAAGATTTAACCTGTTCATAAGGCAGACCTTTTCGTCTGCCTTGTGTTTACTTTAAGATATGAGGTGAAATAATGGATATTTTAGAGGCTAAAAAAATAGTTGTTGAAGCCGGCAAGCAGCTTGTTGAAACAGGCCTTATCGCACGAACATGGGGTAACGTCAGCTGCAGGGTCAGCGACACCCAGTTTGTCATCACTCCCTCGGGCCGTGCTTATGAAACACTCACTCCCGACGATATAGTGCTCGTTAACCTTTATGATCTTTCCTATGACGGCGACATCAAGCCCTCTTCAGAAAAAGGTCTTCATGCACAGTGCTATATTCTCCGTCCCGAAACCAACTTTGTTATTCATACCCATCAGGCAAACGCATCAATCGTTTCTGCAATGGGCTGCGATATCAACAACATCACAGGTGAAAGCAAGGAAATCGTTGGTGACAACATTCCTGTCAGCTCCTACGGCCTTCCCGGCACAGGTAAGCTCCGCAAGGGCGTTGTTGCAGCTCTCAAGCGTTCAGATTCCAAGGCTGTTATCATGAAGAGCCACGGCGCTGTCTGCCTCGGCACTGATTATGACGATGCTTTCAAGGTAGCTAACGAGGTTGAAAAGATCTGTGCAGATTTTGTTTTCAACAAGTGCACATCTCTTTCAGAAAAGACAGCTGAAACCTTCGCAGATGTTTATGACTATGTTCTGAGCGTAAAGAAAAGAGCAGACGCACCCTCACCGAAGCTCACAGCTTATGACAGTGTGAGAATTGACGATGTGGCTATTCTTTCAGACAAGGAAGGCAATGTTGTCACAACTGTCGGCCTTTGCCCCAAGTGCGATGAGCTTATCACAGGTGAAAAATATGTTTCCGAGGCTGACCTTCATAAGGCAGTTTATAACAGCCGTGAGGATGTCAACGCAATTGTTCATTCAGATAAGGAAGCAATTGTTGCAGCTTCAAAGCTCGGCAAAACAATCAGACCTCTTCTTGACGACTTCGCACAGATCGTCGGTGTAACCGTAAGATGTGCAGAGTTTGATCCCAACAGCACAATCAAGTCATCAAAGAAGGTTGTTAAAAAGCTCGGCGGTAAGAGCAGAAATGCTGTTCTTCTCAAGGATAACGGTGCAGTCTGCTGCGGTCCTAACAAGGACGAAGCACAGGCAGCTGAAATGGTTATGAACAAAAACTGCAAGGCTATTCTCGCAGGTGACCTCTTCGGCGGCTCAAAGCCCATCGGCAGAGTTGACAGCGTTCTTATGAACTTCATTTACAGAGTCAAATATTCAAAGCAGAAATAATTTTTTACAGGCACCGGAAGAAATTCCTGTGCCTGTTTTCATAATTGTTTTTTATTGACAACAAAATTGCAGGGTGGTATAATACCAAGGTATAAAAGTCTGTCAGAGAATGTATCCGCAGTGAAGAACTCCGGTTATATTCACTGATTCAGGAAAGGACAGGAGATAAATATGAAAAAAATAATTTCTGTTTTGCTCGTTGCACTTCTCGCCTGCACTCTTGCTGTTCCTGCTTTTGCACAGGATACAGCATCAGAGGACGATGCACTTCGCTTCGGTGATGACGGAAAGTTCACAATTCTTCAGCTGTCCGATTTTCAGGACAGCATCATTTTCAGACCCATGACCAAGGATTTTGTCAACTATCTTCTTGACACAGTTGATCCCGATCTTGTTGTTCTCACAGGTGACAACATCGGTCCTGACTCTGCAAAAACCTATTCAATGGGTGTTATGAACATCAATAACTTCATGAGCATTTTTGAAGAAAAGGGCGTGAAGGTTGCCATGGTTTTCGGCAATCACGATGCTGACAGAAATGCCATCACCAAAGAGCAGCAGTGGGAAGTTTACGAAAGATATAACTGCTTCGTAGGTGTCCGTGACAGTGAAGAGCTCACAGGCTACGGCACATATAATCTTCCTGTTATGTCATCTGACGGTGAAAAAACAGCCTTCAACCTCTGGTTCTTCGACTCACAGGAGGGCAACACAGAGAATGATCTCGGTGGCTACGGCTGCGTTGCAAAGGACCAGATCGAATGGTATAAGAAAACAGAAAATGCACTCACTGCACAAAACGGCGGTGAGCCCGTGCCCTCAATGGCATTCCAGCATATCATTGTTCCCGAGGTGTACAGCACCTTCACAAAGCTGTGGCAGAAGAATGAAGACGGCACAATTGAAATATACAACAATGCGGATGTATATGACAGCGACTATATCGTCGAATGGCAGAACGGCGCATATGCTTTCCCGAAGCAGTATATAGACGAGGACACCTTCCTCGGTGAAAGCCCTGCTCCTCCGGTTTATTCCAACGGACAGGCTGATGCTCTTGTTGAGACAGGCAATGTGCTCGGCATCGTCAGCGGTCATGACCATGTCAACAGCTTTGTTGTTCCCTACAGAGGAATGGACATCATTCAGACACCTACTTGCTCCTTCGGTGATTACGGCGATGAAAACCGTGGCGCAAGAGTTATCACTATCAGTGAAGAAAATACATCTGAATACGAAACAGATGTGATTTTCTTCAGAGAGGTTTATGACCTGAGCGACCCCGAAATGTATAACCGTTATGTTTTCAACAGCGACTGTGACGATTTTACAATATGGGACAGAATTCTCGCCATGTTCAAGTGGCTCGCATACAGAGCAATCAACAGCATCGGCAGACTTTTCAATGCAGACCTCAGCGGCTGCTGAAATCACTCAATAATCAAAGCAGGTTTATGTCCGTCTGTTACGGCGGATATATACCTGCTTCTTTTTATCTATTTTGTCTAAAATGTGTACTCTGAAATCAGAAAAATTTTCTTTATATTTATTTGGAATTGTATTGCAAAATATGACATATTTTGCTAAAATGTGGATGTATTTAAAAAATAACAGGCGGTGAATGGAAATGAAGCTTTTAGAAGAGAGAATTCTCAAGGATGGACAGGTTTTCCCAGGAAATATTCTTAAGGTGGATTCATTTCTCAATCATCAGATTGATGTTAAGCTCATCAACAAAATGGGCGAAGAAATTAAAAGATTATATGCAGACTGCGGTGTTAACAAAATTCTCACTATTGAAGCATCCGGAATCGGAATTGCTTGTATAACAGCGCAGTTTTTTGATTGTCCGGTTCTTTTTGCAAAAAAGACAAAGACAAAGAATATTGCACATTCCGTTTACAAAACACAGGTAAGGTCCTTCACTCACGGCGTGCAGTATGACGTCATCGTGTCAAAGGATTTTATCGGTGAAAAGGACACCGTTCTTATCATTGACGACTTCCTTGCCGAGGGCAATGCACTTTTAGGCCTTATTGACCTGTGCCATCAGGCAGGCGCAAAGGTTGCCGGCTGTGCAATCGCAATTGAAAAGGGATTTCAGGACGGAAGAAAAAGAGTTGAAGAAAAGGGAGTGCGTGTTGAGTCCCTTGCAATTGTTGAGTCGATGGCAGACGGAACAGTCACCTTCACTCAGCAATAAAATCACACAGTAAATAGCCGATAAAATCGGTTAAATAAAAAATATTTTTATGGAGGCAAAAGACATGAAAAAATTTCTTGCAATTGTTCTCGCTGCTTTAATGCTCTTCTCACTTGCAGCTTGCGGCGGTAACAACGCAACAGACGGCAATGCAGATGACGGCGCAGCAACTGCAGATCTCAAGGTAGGCGCAATCTACATCAACAGCAAAAACGACACAGCAGGTTACACATTTGCTCATCATAACGGCATCACAACCGCTATGAAGGAACTCGGCCTTGACGTTGAAAAGCAGCTCTTCATCGTTGACGAAGTTGCAGAAGACAAGGAAAAGGTTCTCTCAGCTATCGACACACTCGTTGGTAACGGCGTTGATATCATCTTCGGTATCTCCTTCGGTTACATCGATGCTATGGAAGAAGCAGCAGCAACATATCCTGATGTTATCTTCTCACACGGCACAGGCTACAAGAGCAACGAAACAAACTTCAACAACTACTTCGGCCGTGCATACCAGGCACGTTACCTTGCAGGTATCGCTGCAGGTCTCAAGAGCCTTGAAACAGGCAACAACAACGTTGGTTACGTTGCAGCTTACGGCACAGAATATGCTGAAACAGCTTCAGGCATCAACGGCTTCGCTCTCGGCGTACAGGCTGTTAACCCCGATGCAACTCTTTATGTAAAGACTCTCGGCGCATGGGCTGACGAAGTTAACGAATCAGCTTTTGCAAAGGAACTCATCGATTCATACAACTGCGGTGTTATCACTCAGCACTGTGACTCAGCACAGCCCCAGATCGCTGCTGAAAATGCAGGCGTATTCGGCTGCGGCTACAACTCAGACATGACAGCAGATGCTCCCAAGGCTCACCTTACAGCTGCTATCTGGAACTGGAATGTTTACTACAAGACAGCTATGCAGGCAGCTATGGATTGCGGCACAGCTGACAAGTTTGTTGAAACAATGGGTTCAGCAGCATACTACGGCGGCCTTAAGGAAGGCTTCGTTGATGTATCACCCCTCAGCGAAAACTGCGCAGCAAACACAGATGTTGCTATCGAAAACGTTCGTAAGCTCATCGTTGACGGCGAATGGGATGTATTCTCAGGCGTTAAGCTCAGCATCGATGCAGACGGCAACGTTACAAAGAGTGATGCAGCACTTGTTGACAACGAAGGCAACGAAATCGTTGCAGCTGGCGGCGCTTCTGTTGAAGACAGCGTTATCACCGGCACAATGAATTACTTCGTTGAAGGCGTTAAGGTTGCATAATTTGAAATAACGACCTGTCCGGGCCGGCCGGAATTATCTCCGTCCGGCCCGATTCTTTTTTTCCAAAGCAGAAGACAGAAAATACGAAACCGTATTTGTTGTCTCGTGGTTTGGAATTTTCATATTCAGTACGATGTTAAAGGAGGGAGTTTCAGTGGCGGAAAACTATGCTATTGAAATGAGGGGCATCACCAAGACCTTCGGCAGTGTGGTGGCTAACAGTAATGTCAATCTTTCCGTAAAGCAGGGAGAGATTCTTGCAATCCTCGGCGAAAACGGATCGGGTAAAACAACGCTGATGAATATGCTTTCAGGTATCTATGCACCTGATGCGGGAAGAATCTTCGTTGACGGTAACGAGGTTACAATTGACTCACCCGAAAAGTCAAAAAAGCTGGGAATCGGTATGGTTCATCAGCACTTCAAGCTGGTTGATGTTTTCTCTGCAGCAGATAATATCTGGATGGGCAAGAGAAAAGCAGGCTTTATGCTCAGCAAAAAGCGCTATGGTCAGATTGAGGAAATTGCAAAAAAATTCGGCTTCGATATCGATCCGAAGAAAAAGGTTTATAACATGGCAGTTTCCGAAAAGCAGACACTTGAAATTATCAAGGTGCTTTATTACGGGGCAAAGGTCATCATTCTTGACGAGCCTACTGCAGTTCTCACCGTTCAGGAAATTGACAAGCTCTTCGGTGTTCTTCGCAGGATGAAGGAAGAAGGACACTCCATCATAATTATTACCCATAAGCTCAATGAGGTTATGGATATTTCCGACCGTGTTGCTATTCTGCGTAAGGGTGAATACATCACAACCGTGAACACAAGCGAAACAAATGAGCAGCAACTCACTGAATATATGGTCGGCCACAAGATCGACCTTAACATTGACCGTCCTGTTGTGGAAAAGACAAGCCCTCTGCTTGAGGTGCGTGACCTGACCATCAAAAACGATGAAGGCGCTGTGGCAATTGACAATGTCAGCTTCTATATCCGTGGTGGAGAAATTCTCGGCGTTGCAGGTATCGCAGGCTGCGGCCAGAAGGAGCTTTGCGAGGCAATCGCAGGTCTTCGTCCCATTGAATCGGGACAAATGGTGCACAAGGGCAGCAATATCGTAGGTCTTCCTCCGAAGGCTATTCTCGAAAAGGGTATATCCATGTCCTTTATTCCCGAGGACCGTCTCGGCATGGGCCTTGCTCCCTCAATGTCAATCACAGACAATATGCTGCTTAAAAATTATCATGACGGTAAGGGTCCCTTTGTAGACCGCAAGCGTGGCCGTGCCGACGCAGAAATGATAATCAAAAATCTCGAGGTTGTTACGCCTTCAACTGAAACACCTGTCAGAAGACTTTCCGGCGGTAATGTTCAGAAGGTGCTTCTCGGACGTGAGATAAAGGCAGGCCCCAATGTTATTGTCACTGCATATCCTGTCCGTGGCCTTGACATCAACTCCTCTTATGCTATTTATAATATTCTCAATGAGCAGAAGCTCAACGGAGTCGGAATTCTCTTTGTCGGTGAGGACCTTGACGTTATGATGGCTCTTTGCGACAAAATCCTTGTGCTTTGCCACGGCAAGGTAATGGGTGTTGTTCATGCACACAAGACCACAAAGGAAGAGCTCGGACTTATGATGACAGGTACACTTGACCTTGCGGAAAAACACGAAAACAAGCGTGGCATTGCAAAAGACTCGCTTGTTGATAATAATAAACAGGAGGCCTGAATATGAAATTTCATGTTGTGAAACGGGATAATTGCCCGCTTTGGAAACGGATCTTGTTTTATATTGTTGCGATTGTTGCAGCTCTGGGAGCAGGCGCAATTCTGCTGCTTGCCATTGACGTAAATCCGATTGATTATTATTACCAGATGTTCACAATGGGTATGGTCGGCAACCGTATTGCTTATAAAACCTTAATGAATTATCTGAAAGAGTTTGTTCCTCTGGTGCTCACCTCGGTGGCTCTGTCACTGGCGTTTAAAATGCGCTTCTGGAACATCGGCGGTGAAGGACAGTTTATCATGGGCGCTCTTGCGTCAGGTGCCGTTGCCTTCAAGCTCGGTCCTGTGCTTCCCATGTGGCTCACACTTATCGTAATGTGTGCTGCAGCAATGCTGGCAGCAGGCCTTTACGGTGTTATCGTTGGTGTTCTTAAGGTGAGATTCGGCACAAACGAAACCCTCATGACTCTGATGCTGAACTATGTTGCTCTTTATGTTCTGATGTTTGTGGGCGAAACAAAGGCAGACTGGAACTTCTTCCTTCAGGAAGTGTCTGTTCGTCCCGTGTTCGAAAGCTTTGCAGAATTTGCTTGCTTCCCTGCAATACCTATGGGAAAATTCGAACTTAACATCTGTGTCATTCTTGCTTTTGTTATCGGCGCAATAGTCTTTGTTTATCTTAAGTATACCAAGCAGGGCTATGAAATCAGCGTGGTCGGTGACAGCGCAGGCACTGCTAAATATGCAGGCATGAAGGTCAGCAAGATTGTTCTTCGCACTGTATTTTTGTCAGCTGCTCTCATCGGTCTTGCTTCAGCCTTCAAGGTTGGTACAAGCGGTGTCCTTTCCACCTCCATAACCGATGATGTGGGCTGGACAGGTATTATCGTAGCATGGCTGTCACAGCTTAACACTCCTGTTATTTTTGCTGTTTCAGCTCTCATCTGTGTGCTGCAGTATGGCTCAACAGTGGCAGCAACAGTTTTCTCACAGGTTGACTCAAGCTTTGCAAATATGCTTCAGGGCGCAATTCTGTTTTTAATTCTTGCGGCGGATTTCTTCATCCGTTTCCGCATAGTCCGTGTAAAGAAAGGAGAGAAAAAGAATGGATAAAGTCGGTGTAATTACTTCATTCCTTCACAATATTGTTCTTTTTAACATTCCTCTTCTTTACGGCACAGCCGGAGAAATCATGGTTGAAAAATCAGGCAGCCTCAACCTCGGTGTTGAAGGCATCATGGCTATAGGTGCTATCTTCGGTTACATCTGCGGCTGCTATGCAAACAGCCTTGGCGTGGGTATACTTGTTGCATTTGTTGCAGGTGCCCTTTGCGGTCTGCTTTTCGCAGTGCTCACCGTTTCCTTCCAGGCAAATCAGAACATCACAGGTCTTACACTGACAACCTTCGGTCTCGGCGTTTATTTCTTCGTCGGTAACGGCCTCAAGGCAAAGGGCTGGCCTGTTATGGGTAACTACGAAAACATTGCAAACGGCTTCAAGGATATTTCAATTCCCGGCCTGTCAAAAATTCCCGTAATCGGTGAAGGCCTTTTCAGCCACAACATTCTGGTTTATCTCGGTGTTATCATTGCTGTTGCCATGTGGTGGTATCTCAAGCACACCACAGCAGGCCTGAAGCTTCGCAGTATCGGTGAAAATCCCGGCTCTGCCGACTCAGTCGGTATCAATGTAAACCGTATGAAATATATACACATCTGCGCAGGCTGCGGCATCATGGGTATCGGCGGCTATTACATGAGCCTTCTTATGAGCGGCTCCTTCAACAGCAGCTGCTGGATAAACGGTTACGGCTGGATTGCAGTTGCACTTGTTATCTTCGCTAACTGGAATCCCGTGCTTGCAATTCTCGGCACAATGGTATTCGGCTTTTTCAACACCCTTTATGTGTCAGGTAGCAGCCTTGCAGGCGCATTCCCCGAAACACTGGGCTGGCTTGCCGACATTCCCACACAGCTTTATAAGGCACTTCCCTTCGTGGTTACGGCAATTGTTCTCATTGTAACCTCAATCCGCAACAAGAAGGGCAGCAGCGGACTTCCCGCAGCTCTCGGCCTTCCCTATTTCAGAGAAGAAAGATAAAACATTATGCTACAAAAATGCAGTCCGATGTCCGTCAGGACATCGGACTGCTTGGCATTTCAAGGTGTACTGACAGCGTATAAGAATTTTATGGCAGAAAAAAGGAAACATTTTATCCTGCTAAAAGGGAAAAAAGTTCCAATACTATTGATTTTGTCGGATAAAAAGATATAATAGTATTTATCATGGCACTTGTTGTGCCGAAAAAATTAAAACGGAGGAAAAATCAATGCGTAAATCCAAAAACAGCGTAGCAAGAATCATACTTGCCATTCTGGTTGTTTTTGCAGTAACATTTGCTATGACATCAGTTGTTCTTGCAAGTGGAGAAGATGCTGCAGCAACAGAAACAGCAGCTTCAGGCGCTTTCACCGTTGATGTTGACGGCGAAGCTTCTGATTATGATCTGAATAACTATGGAGCAGACGAGGAGGCAGGCACACTCGGTGCATCTGACTATGTCGACAGTTATGCAGACAACCTTTCAAACGACCCGGGCTTCAAAGAGCACATTGAAATGGCTCTTGCAAAAATCCGTGAAAGCATCGGCTCCTATGCCACAATCCTTTCACTTCTTCCCCCGATAATTGCAATCGTTCTTGCACTTATCACAAAAGAGGTTTATTCATCACTCATCATCGGTATTGTTGCAGGCGGCTTCATCTATGCAGGCGGGAACTTTGAAACTGCAATCAACCATGTTCTTTTCGACGGCTTTGTTCCAAGTCTTTCTGACAGCTATAACATGGGTATCATCATCTTCCTTGTGCTTCTCGGTGCACTTGTTGCAATGATGAACAAGGCAGGCGGCAGTGCTGCCTTCGGCCGTTGGGCTGCAAAGCACATCAAGTCAAGAGTTGGCACACAGCTTGCGACAATTGCTCTGGGCTGCCTCATCTTCATCGACGACTATTTCAACTGTCTCACAGTCGGTTCAGTTATGCGTCCCGTTACAGATAAGCAGAAGGTTTCAAGAGCAAAGCTTTCATATCTTATTGATGCTACAGCAGCTCCCGTATGTATCATCGCTCCCATTTCATCATGGGCAGCAGCAGTTGCAGGCTTTGCAAGAGGCGCAGGTGCTGACAGCGGTATGAGCCTTTTCCTTCAGGCTATTCCCTATAACTTCTATGCACTTCTCACAATTGCAATGATGATTTTCATTGCTGTTACAAAGTTCGATTACGGCCCCATGAAGCTTCATGAAATGAATGCAACCGAAAAGGGCGACATCTACACAAGCGGCGAACGTATTGACAAAGAGGATGTTGAAGTCAACCCGAAGGGTAAGGTTATCGACCTTGTTCTTCCCGTTGTTGTTCTCATCATCTGCTGCGTATTCGGCATGATTTATTCAGGCGGCTTCTTTGCAACAGGCGAAGACAAGGCAGGCTTCATCGAAGCATTCTCAAACAGTGACGCATCAGTCGGTCTTGTTATCGGTTCAGCTATTGCTATTGTTTTCACAATCGTTTACCTTCTTATCAGAAAAGTTATTTCCTTCAAGGAAGCAATGTCATCACTTCCCGAAGGCTTCAAGGCAATGGTTCCTGCAATCCTTATTCTCACCTGTGCATGGACTCTTAAGGCTATGACAGACAGCCTTGGCGCAAAGATCTTCATTTCACAGCTTGTTGAAGGCAGTGCAGGTTCACTCCAGGCCTTCCTTCCCGCAATCATCTTCCTTATTGCAGTTGGTCTTTCCTTTGCAACAGGCACATCATGGGGTACCTTCGGTATTCTCATTCCCATCGTACTCAGCGTATTCGAAGCAGGTCAGCCCATCACAATCGTTGCAATCTCTGCTTGTATGGCAGGTGCTGTTTGCGGCGACCACTGCTCACCCATTTCAGATACCACAATCATGGCATCAGCCGGTGCACAGTGCGACCACCTCAACCACGTTTCAACACAGCTTCCTTATGCACTTACAGTTGCAGGCGTATCCTTCGTCAGCTACATAATTGCAGGCTTTGTTCCCAACTGGATGATTTCACTTCCCATCGCACTTGTTCTTATGATTGGAACTCTCTTTGTAATCAGAATGATTTCAAAGAAAAAGGCGTAATCATTCACAGCAAAAAATAAACAATAACCAAAAATAATACCGGTTCACGCCGGTATTATTTTGGTAATATGAAGGAGAGATATAATGAAGAAGGCAATTGTACTTTTGTTGGTTGCGCTTGCTCTGCTTTCTTTTACCGTACCTGCCCTTGCAGCTTCTGATATGAAGGAGTATAAACACAAGGGCTTTACAATTGAAATACCCGAGGCAATGATTCAGGATACTGAATGGGCTAAGAAAAACAAATACGCCGATGCATGGTATGATAAGGATATGAATTATGAGATTATCCTTTTCGAGGACTTTGTCAAGGAAGACGCAATGCCGCTTCTTTTAGATTATGATCCGTATGATCCGGAGGATGACTGGAATATCTGCAGGAGGTATTCCTCACAGGAGTTTGCTGAAAGTGTTGCTTTAAGTCATGGTCGGGAAACAGTAGTAATTAACGATGCCTATGCTGATTATTATTATATGGAAATCTACTGGGATGCCGAGAAGCAGGCTGACCATTTTTTCTATCAATTTAATGCCGGCTTGAAAACATATAATCTGATGTTTTTTGTCTATAACAAGGATTACATAAACACCGCCAAGGAAATTGCCGGAACAGTTAAAACGAAAGGAATATTCGAATTTCTCCTGAGTGAAGAGCTCTGGATAGGAGGGCTGCTGATAGTTGCACTCTCAGCGATAGTCATAATTGTCAGACGCAGGAAAAAAGCGTAGAAAATCCGGAATTGCGGTAATCAATAAAATAATGTCACAGAAAGAGCAGTCCGGAGGGGTTGCTCTTTTTTTCAAACCTTAAGATTTTCTTACAATGCCCTTTTTGTCTTGACTGTGAAATAACTATGGGAATATAATGTTTATGGAAAGGGGATGAGCATGTGAATAAAAAGCGGAAAATAATTGCTTGGATAATTGTCTGCTCAATCTGGAATATTCTGGTGATAACGATGCACATTATAATGCGGTCATCGCTGGAGTTTCCTACTCTTAATTTTGAACAGGGCGGTTGGCTGATACCGATATTTATGACCGTACCCTTTCATGCTCTTTTCTTTGGAATAATCTCTGTGTACAGAAAGCGGCTCATGAAAGCCTTTGCCGTTATTTATACTGCGGTGGGAATGTTGTGTTATCTGGTGTTCATTTCGTTTGTTGTATATATAAATTTTGCCTTTGAAGCCAGAGAGCCTCTTTTGTATCCGCTCATATCTGAAACTGATAATCCTGCCCACTATCTTGTTTTTGATAATGAAACTGAATACGAGAAAATATGCGAAGCTCTGCCTGTGAAAATTCCCGAAGCAGCACAGAATGTTACCTACAAATACCGATACATACCCGAGGGGATGGATTATACTGTTGATGCACAATGGGTTTTACCCGAAAATGACTTTGAGAAAGAAAAAGAAAGAGTCGGAACGAAAGCGCATGAGTGTATTAATGACGGAAATAAAACGGTGTACAGATTTTTTTGGTCAGGCCCTTACGACGGACCACCGGGATCCTTGTATAATATTGAAATAGAGTTTGATGATGAAACGGGAACAGTCAGCTATCATTTGCTTAAAAATGTTGTAACGTCATAATAAGTAAATATATTGTCCCATTCAGGTGATGATATAATATAAAAGCCGTCAGAGATTTATCTGACGTTTTTAGTTTATCTATATATAGATTCAAAATATAAAATACAAAAACTTACACAATATGTAGTATGAAATTATGCGCCACCCACAAAAACACCCGGCACATAGTACAAAAAGGTAGATATTTAGTAAAAAGTGACAAAAAAGTTTGCAAAAAACTGTTGACAAAAACAAAAAGAGGTGATAATATATGCAAGCACTCTGTGAGGGGAAACCCTGTGAGAGCGAAAAAAGTCGATGCAGAAAAGAAGAAAAAAGATTTTGAAAAAAATCGAAAAACTTCCGAAAAAGTATTGACAAGAGAGAGAGTATGTGATATACTCTTTGAGCTGTCTCGAAAAAGGGATAGCGATTGGACCTTGAAAATTAAACAACGAGATAAGAAAAGGAACCCGAGATTTCGATGGTTTAAGGACCATCAGAAGAGTTTTAAAAAGTACTTTT
>JAZSHL010000018.1:0-6972 GCA_045533205.1 Acutalibacteraceae bacterium
GCGTCAGCATTATCGGTGATTTTCGCCTTTTCTTGCAAAGCTATTTCGCATTTTAAAGTGCTTCGCAGTTTCGTAAGAAATGAAAATTTCTTGTATTGAAGCCACAAAACGCAGCAAGGCTGTCGCCTTGCGAGGCTTTTGACAATAATACAGGGAATTTTTTTCGAGAAACAAATACTGCCTTATGGGATGTCGGCGTTGTGTGGCCTGCTTTTTTTATATGAGGAATAAAGGGGCAGTCTGATGAATAGATATGCTTAATCAATTGACATTTTTCGGTTGTTAGTTTAAAATGTTAATTGTAATAAAAGTAAGGAGTGAAAAATTATGTGTCAGTGCAATTGTAAGGAAAAAAGCGATCTGACTCTCCTCAATGAAGTGCTGGAAAAATATGCTTCGGTCAAGGGCAGTCTTATCACTATTCTGCAGAAGGCGCAGGATATTTACGGCTATCTGCCGGTTGATGTGATGTATCACATCGCTTCTGCTGTCGGAACAACTCCTGCAGAGGTTATGGGTGTTGCAACCTTTTATACCCAGTTCAGGCTTCAGCCTGTGGGCAAGTTTCTGATTATGCTCTGTCAGGGTACGGCATGCCATGTCAACGGCTCTGAAAGAATTGAAAAGGCAATCAGTGAGCATCTCGGAATAAAGGACGGAGAAACAACGGCTGACGGTCTTTTCACACTTAAGAATGTGGCCTGTCTTGGCTGCTGCAGCCTTTCTCCCGTTATGATGATAAACGGTGAAACCTACGGAAGTCTCACTCCTGACAGTGCAATTTCCGTGCTTGAAGCCTTAAGAAAGGAGAGCGCAGAATGAGAATAGTCGTAGGCGAGGGCAGCTGCGGAATTGCAGCAGGCGCCCATAAGGTATATGAAGCTCTTGAGAAGCTCGGCAAAAAGCCTGAGGTTACCGGATGTATCGGTATGTGCTTTCTTGAGCCTATAGTTGACTTGTATTCAGATGAGGGTGAGCTTTTAAAGCGCCTTGTCAGAGTCGGTGCAGATGATGCAAAGGCAATTGCCGATGCTGCAGACAGTGGTGATTTATCCTTGGTTGACGGCATTGCTATTTCAGCTGATGACAGTGCTTTTCTTGAAAAGCAGACAAGAATTGCTCTTCGTAACTGCGGTGTTATTGACCCCACAGATATTGATGCTTATGTAAAGCGTGAGGGATACAGTGCTCTTTCAAAGGTGCTTAAGATGACACCTGAAGCTGTTATCGAAGAAATCAAGGTATCGGGTCTTGCAGGCCGTGGCGGTGCAGGCTTCCCCACATGGTTCAAGTGGAATGCTGCTCGTCAGTCTGTTTCTGACACAAAATATCTTATATGCAATGCTGACGAGGGTGACCCGGGAGCATTCATGGACAGAGCAGTTATCGAAAGTGACCCTCACAATCTTATCGAGGGTATGCTCATCGGCGCTTATGCAATCGGAGCAAAAGAGGCTGTTGTCTATGTCAGAGCAGAATACCCTCTCGCTATTGTGCGCCTTGAAGAAGCTATCAGACAGGCTGAAGAAAAGGGATATCTCGGTGACAACATTCTCGGCAGTGATTTTTCATGTCACATGAGAATCAAGGCAGGCGCAGGTGCATTTGTCTGCGGTGAAGAAACTGCACTTATTGAATCTCTTGAAGGTAAAAGAGGTATGCCCCGACTTAAGCCTCCCTTCCCTGCACAAAGAGGATATAATGATGAGCCCTCCAACATAAACAATGTTGAAACCTTTGCAAATGTTCCGTGGATAATCAACAACGGCGGAAAAGCCTTTGCAGCCATGGGTACAGAAAACAGCAAGGGCACAAAGGTCTTTGCTCTCACAGGTAAAATACGCCGCGGCGGTCTTGTTGAAGTTCCCATGGGTATGACCATCAGAGATATTATTTATGACATCGGCGGCGGTATCCGCGGTGGCCGTGAATGTAAGGCTGTTCAGCTCGGCGGTCCCTCCGGAGGATGTATTCCCTCGGATAAGTTTGACACCCTCATTGACTATAAAGAGCTTGCCGCAACAGGAGCAATTATGGGCTCGGGCGGTATGGTTGTTATGGATGACACCACCTGCATGGTAGGTATGGCAAAGTTCTTCCTCGATTTCACTGCAAAGGAATCCTGCGGAAAGTGCGTGCATTGCCGTATCGGCACAAAGCGTCTTCTTGAAATCCTTGACAGAATCACCAAGGGTGAGGGCAGAGAAGGCGACATAGAGCTTCTTGAGGAGCTTTGCGAAGCTGTCAAGGACGGTGCTCTTTGCGGTCTCGGTCAGACAGCTCCCAACCCTGTGCTTTCAACTATCAGATATTTCCGCGATGAATACGAGGCACATATCATTGAAAAAAGATGCCCCACCTGCGAATGTGCAGATCTTGTTACCTATCATATTGTTGAAGATAAATGCCGCGGCTGTACTCTTTGCAGCAAAAAATGCCCCGTATCAGCCATCAGCGGTGACGTGAAAAAGCCCCATGCTATTGACATGGATAAATGTATCAGGTGCGGTCAGTGTAAAGCTGTCTGTCGCTTCGATGCTGTCATTGTGAGATAAGGGGGAGGATAAAATGGATAGAATCATAATTACAATAAACGGCAAGGAATGTGTCGGCACAAAGGGGCAGACCATTCTTGAAATTGCCAATGCAAACGGAATCGAAATCCCCACCCTTTGCCATCACGAAAGCGTAAAGCTTTACGGCGCCTGCGGTATCTGCCTTGTGGAAGGGGAGAATATGCCCAAGCTCATGCGTGCCTGCTCAACAGTGGCGGCCGACGGTATGGTGCTTTACACCGACTCTGAAAGAGTGAAGAAGGTTCGCAGAATTGCCCTTGAGCTTCTTATGAGTGACCATGAGGGTGACTGCAAGGGCCCTTGCACACTCAACTGCCCTGCAGGCACAGACTGTCAGGGTTATGTCAAGCAGATTGCTCTTGGCAATGACAGAGAGGCTGTTAAAATCATCAAGGATAAGCTTCCTTTGCCTGCATCAATCGGAAGAGTCTGTCCTCATCCTTGTGAAACTGCCTGCCGCAGAACAAAGGTGGAAGAGCCTATATCAATCGCATTTCTTAAATATTTTGCCGCTGACAGAGTGCTTCGTGAAAATCCATATATTCCCGAGCCGCTGAAGTCAAGCGGAAAAAAGGTTGCCGTTATCGGCGGCGGCCCTGCAGGTCTTACAGCCGCATATTATCTTGCACTCAAAGGCCACGGTGTGACGGTTTATGATGCGATGCCGAAAATGGGCGGTATGCTGCGCTACGGTATTCCCGAGTACCGACTGCCGAAAAAGGTTCTTGATGCTGAAATTGCAGAGATTGCTTCGGTTGGCGTTGAAATGAAAAACAATGTTAAAATCGGCGAAGATATCACATTTGAAGAGCTTCGCATAAACAACGATGCTGTTCTTGTGGCTATTGGTGCATGGAAAAACACTGCACTTCGCTGCAAGGGTGAAGAGCTGCAGGGAGTTATGGGCGGCATAGAGTTTCTCCGTCACGTTGCTCTCGGTGAAAAAACAGGTATGGGCAAAAGGGTTGCAGTTGTCGGTGGAGGCAACACTGCAATGGATGCCTGCCGTACAGCAGTGCGTCTCGGCGCAGAAGATGTTTATGTTATATACCGCCGCACAAGAGATGAAATGCCTGCAGAGGACATTGAAATCAGCGAGGCAATGGAAGAAGGAGTTAACTTCAAATTCCTCACAAATCCCGATGAAATCATCGGCAAGGACGGCAAGGTGAGTGCTGTCAGACTTCAGATTATGGAGCTTGGTGAGCCCGACAGCAGCGGCAGACGCTCACCTGTTCCCGTTGAGGGCAAATTTGAAACTCTTGAGGTTGACAACGTTATCTGCGCCATCGGTCAGAAGGTCAACGTTGCAGGCTTTGAAGAGATTGAGTGCAACAAATGGGGTATAATTTCTGCTGACGAAAGATATTTCACCACTTCTCTTGAGGGTGTTTTTGCTGTTGGCGATGCAACAAACAAGGGTGCATCAATTGCAATTGATGCCATTGGTGAATCAAATAAGGCTGCAAATGTTATTGACGGCTATCTCAACGGAATGGATACACCTTATGTGGCTCCCGTGCTTTCAAAAAGAGAGCCCGATGAAGAATATTTTGCACAGTTCGAAAAGGCAGCAAGAATAAAAATGCCTGTTCGCTCTGCAGAAGAAAGAAAGCACGACTTCAAGGAAATCAATCTCGGCTTTGATGAGGCAGAGGCAAGAAAAGAAGCTGCACGCTGCCTTGAATGCGGCTGCCATGACTATCATGACTGCAAGCTTATAAAGTATGCAGACCGTTACTGTGCTGACACAGAAAAGCTGGCAGGTGAGAAGCACAGCTGCTTCACAGAGCGCCGCCTTGAAATTATCGAAAGAGATCAAGGTAAATGTATTCTCTGTAACCTTTGTGTGCGTGTGTGCCGTGAGGATGCAAAGCAGGGCATTCTCGGTCTTGTGGGCAGAGGCTTCGGCACTGTTATCAGACCGGAATTCAACAAAAAAGAAACAATTGCAGTTTGTGCTCAGTGCGGAAAATGTGTGGATGTCTGTCCCACAGGTGCATTGAAATTGCTTAAATAAAATACCAGCAAGTAAAAGCTGCCGTAAAGAGTTTTCTTTGCGGCAGTTTTTTATAAACATATCTGAAATTTATATATTTTTAGGTATATTTAAAATGAGCAGACAATAATAGGCTCAAAGAGTAAGTATAAGCTGATTTTTTTCAGGCAAAAGAGAAACGATTCTGAATTTATTTGACATATCGGGAAATTTGTATTATTATATAATGTAATGTACAGAAAGGTAGTGTTAAAAAATGAGTTCATGTTCAGGTAACTGCTCATCCTGCTCATCAGCAGATTGTAAAGACAGAGATCCCCATCTTAAGCAGAATGAATACAGTGACATCAAAAAAATATATGCAGTTGTCAGCGGTAAGGGCGGCGTAGGTAAATCCTCCGTCACAGCAATGCTTGCTTCTGCAGTTCAGCAAATGGGCAATCAGGTTGCAATTCTTGACGCTGACGTGACAGGTCCCTCAATACCGAAAATGTTCGGCATTGACGGCAGAGCCGAGGCTGATGCTTCAGGTATTATCCCCAGAGAAAGCAAAACAGGCATCCGTGTGATGAGCATCAATCTGCTTCTCGAACAGCCGGAGCAGCCCGTTGTATGGAGAGGCCCTGTTATCAGTGGCGTTATTCAGCAGTTTTTCACCGATGTTGCGTGGGGCGATGTTGATTATATGTTCGTTGATATGCCTCCGGGAACAGGTGATGTGCCTCTGACAGTTTTTCAGAGCCTTAAGGTTGACGGCATCATCGTTGTCACAACACCTCAGGACCTTGTAGGTCTTATTGTTTCAAAGGCAATCAACATGGCTGAAATGATGAATGTTCCCGTTGTGGGCCTTGTCGAAAACATGAGCTATTTCATGTGCCCCAATTGCAACGAAAAGCATGAGATCTTCGGCAAGAGCAAAACCGATGAGGTTGCAGCAAAGTTCGGTATTCCTGTTCTTTGCAAGCTTCCCATTGATCCGAGAACTCCCAACCTTGCAGACAAGGGCGCAATTGAGCTTGCAGACACAGACAGCTTTATGCCTGTTATTGAAAAGCTTAAATAATTTCTTAACAAAGTTGACAAGATTATACCGGCTTAATTCACATAACTTTAACACCGAGTCCATTGATTTTAAGCCGGCTATAATGTAATCTTGAAGCAGAGTTATATATTTCCAAAGGAGAACCGTAAAATGAAAAAGATTCTTCAGAGAATAGCCATTGCAGCAGGTGTGTTTGCAATTGTTATCATCGCTGCCGTTGTGTCACTTTCAAGAGGGGACAAGGCTCCCTCTTATGAGGTTGTCACAGACGCTGCCGGCATGACCTACATTGCCTATGAGGACAAGGAAAACGACACCACCTATGCTGTTGTCACCGACGAAAACGGCAACAGATATGCGGCCCAGTTCGACGGCAACACTGTGGGAAGCACCGTTGCAAACATCAACAACAGATTTGACCTTGACACAATTCCCACCAACTTCACAGGTGAGCACATTGATGTTACGGCAGGCAGCAATGACTATAAGGGCGATGTTGTGACACAGGCTCCCGTGAATACAACCCAGCCCACAACCCAGCCGACAACCGTTCCGAATTCTGACAATCAGCAGTCACCTCAGGTTACCCAGCCTACCACCGTGCCCACAACACAGCAGGCACAGACAGAGATTGCTGCATACAGAATCAACAAATATCAGCAGATTTTTGCCGGTGGTACATATCTTATGGAAATGACCACCAACGATCCGGATTTAGGTGAAGCACCGATCTGTATGGCAGTCAAAAACGGCAACATGTATATCGACACCACAATGGAAGGCATGCGCCTTAAGATGCTTTACAAGAAGGACAAAAAGACAATGTATCTTATCATTGATGAGTTCAAGAAGTACTGCAAGCTCCCCGATGACCTTATGGGTGAGGATATGGACATGGAATCCATGATGTCAGGCTTCAGCATCAGTGATGTGGGCAATGTCACAGCTCAGGAGGTTGAGCTCAACGGCCAGAAGCTTATTCTCGAAACCTACACCGCCTCCGACGGATCAACCGTGAATTACTATTTCGACGGTGAGGCTCTTGTCAGACGTGACAGCATTTCTCCCGACGGAACAGTGGATTCAATCTTCATTTCAAGATTTACCACAGATGTTCCCGATTCCACCTTTGACATTCCCAAGGGCTACGGATATCTCAATCTCAGCTGGCTTGGCGCAATGATGTAAAAAACAAAACAAAAAATCGGCGGATTGGGCGGCACTTCATAAGGAAGTTAAGGTTTTTATTGGCTCTTTTCCGCTTAAACATTACGAAAAACTCCCGAAATACGCGAGTATTACGGGAGTTTTATCATTTCCTTTAAACGAAAAATATCTCAATAAAAACTGCT
>JAZSHL010000113.1:0-9827 GCA_045533205.1 Acutalibacteraceae bacterium
TGCTTCGCAGTTTCGTAAGAAATGAAAATTTCTTGTATTGAAGCCACAAAACGCAGCAAGGCTGTCGCCTTGCGAGGCTTTTGACAATAATACAGGGAATTTTTTTCGAGAAACAAATACTGCCTTATGGGATGTCGGCGAACGAGTCGGACTCTTTTTTTGTACCATTTCACTGAGCTGTCGGGAACGAAAAGTTGTGGATTTTTGGGTTTTTTAGCTTTTTAAAGCGATAAAACGTCAAAATGTCTTGACTTTTTTTCTGCCATGTGCTATTATCTCTGCATCGCTTTAAAGCATTAAAACAAAGGAGCTACTCTTTTCATGGACAAGAAAATCATAATATGGATTACAATTGCCGTTTATGTTGCATTCATTGCGGCTGTGGGTATTATAAATGCACGCAAAGCAAAAAACATCTCTGACTTCACCGTGGGCAAAAGAAATGCAGGTGCATGGATGTCCGCTTTCTCTTACGGCACAGCATATTTCTCGGCAGTTATGTTCATCGGCTATGCAGGCGGCACAGGCTGGAAGTACGGTCTGTGGGGTGTTCTGCCCGGCATCGGAAACGCAATCATCGGCTCACTTTTTGCATGGATGGTGCTTGCAAAGCCCACCAGAGAGGTTGCAAGAAGGCTGGAAATCAAATCCATGCCCCAGCTTTTCGAAAAGCGCTTTCACAGTGGTGCAATGAAAAGCTTTGCTGTTGCGGTTATCTTCATTTTCCTCGTTCCCTATTCAGCCTCGGTTTATAAGGGCCTGACAAGTGTCTGCTCCGTGCTTCTCGGCGTTGACGAGCAGGTGTGCATGATTGTTATTGCTCTTGCCTCCCTTCTGATTGTTATTCTCGGCGGCTACGGTGCAACATTGAAGGCAGACTTCGTTCAGGGCGCAGTTATGCTTATAGGCGTTGTTCTTCTTATCATTGCAGTTATGAGAAGTGAAACCGTCGGCGGCTTCAGCGAAGGTATCAAGGCTATTGCAGAAAGAACAAAGGAGCTTGAATTGGGTGCAGTCAGCCATATCGGTCTGTGGGCAACGGTGCTCATGACCTCCTTCGGCACATGGGGACTGCCTCAAATGATTCATAAATATTACGGCATCAAGGACGATCAGGAGGTTAAAAGAGGCACAATCATCTCAACCTTCTTCGCCTTCGTCGTTGCAGGCGGCGGATACTTCATCGGCTCTCTTGCAAGGCTTTTCTTCACCGACCTTTCAGAAATTCCTGCCCCCGGTCAGGGCAAAACCGACTTCCTTGTGCCCAACATGCTGGCAATGTCAGAAATCTCCGACGTTCTTGTCGGCATCATTCTTGTGCTTCTGATTGCTGCTTCGGTTTCAACTCTTTCCTCAATCACAATCACAGCTTCATCAACTCTGACTATGGACTTCCTCAAGCCGAAGATGATGAAAAAGCTTGATGACACAAAAACTGCAACAGCGACACGCCTTGTCTGTCTGATTTTTGTTGTCATGTCATACTTCATTGCAAACAGCGAAACTCCCATTCTCGACATGATGTCCTATTCATGGGGAATCATATCAGGCTCCTTCCTTGCACCTTATCTCATTTCACTTTATTGGAAAAAGCTCAATAAATACGGTGCATGGGCAGGTATGCTCGGCGGCTTTGTGACAGGTCTTCCCCCTGTTGTCTGCAAGCTTCTTCTGCCCGATGTTTCACTGCCTGTTTTCGGTGCAGTGAAGGACCTCGGCCCCCACTTTGCCTGCCTTGCAATGGCAGTTTCACTCATCCTTTGTGTTGTAGTGACTCTTGCGACAAAAGACAAGGAAGAAATAAACAAAGAATTTTATAATATTTCTGTATCATAAAAAACTATTTTTCTTTTTCAGAAAAATATCATCAGTGCATTTGTGTATAATGTACGGTAGCCGATTTTTTCTTCGGCTACCATGCCTTTATGATAAGGGATAGTTAAAGAAAGGAATATATAATGAAAAATCAGATTTGGAATCCCGATATGGAATGTATGTCCCGCAAGGACCTGGAAAAGCTTCAGCTTGAAAGACTCAGGGCTCTTGTGGACTATTGTGATAAGAATGTAAAGTTTTACCACGACAGATTTGAAAAGGCAGGCATCACAGCCGACAAAATCAAGTGTCTTTCAGATATTCAGTACATACCCTACACCACAAAGGACGACCTTCGTGACACATACCCCTTCGGTCTTTTAAGTGTTCCGCAGAAAAAGATTGTCCGTGTTCACGCTTCATCAGGAACAACAGGAAATCCAACAGTTGTTGCATACACAAGAGAAGACCTCGACAACTGGAGTGAGCAGGTGGCAAGAGTAGCCTATGCCGCAGGTGCTTCTGACGAAAGCATGGTTCAGATATGCTTCGGCTACGGCATGTTCACAGGTGCTTTAGGCCTTCACTACGGCCTTGAAAGAATCGGTGCTACCGTTGTTCCCACTTCATCGGGCAACACAGAAAAGCAGCTCAAATTCATGCGTGACTTCGGCACCGACACCATCGTTGCAACTCCCTCCTACTGCTTGTACCTTGCAGAAAGCGCAAAGGAAAGAGGTATAGAATTCCCCATGGACAGCTATAAGCTTAAATTAGGTCTTCTCGGCAGTGAAGGCTGCACTCCCGAAATGAGAACACAGATTGAAGAAAGCTGGGGCAACGGCTTTTTCTGCACAGACAACTACGGCATGAGTGAGCTTAACGGCCCCGGTATGAGCGGCGAATGTATAATGCGAGACGGACTTCACATCAACGAAGACCACTTCCTTTGTGAAGTTATTGACTCAAAAACAGGCGAAGTTCTGCCCAAGGGCTCAACAGGTGAGCTTGTTGTCACGAACCTCACAAAAAGAGGTCTGCCTATCTTAAGATACAGAACAAAGGACATCACCAACATCAACTACGAAAAATGTGAATGCGGAAGAACAAGCGCAAGAATGTCAAAAATCATCGGCAGAAGTGATGATATGCTCAAGATCCGCGGTGTTAACGTCTTCCCCTCACAGATTGAATCTGCCCTCATCGGCATCACCTCAATCAGTCCCCATTATCAGCTTGTTGTGCGCCGTGAAGGCTTCTCTGATACCCTCGAGGTAAGAGTTGAGCTTATTGACTCCTCACTGCTTGAGGTTTACGGTGAGCTCGAAAAATTACGCAGAACAATTCACACAAGAATCAAAAACATTCTCGGCATTGAAATCAAGGTCAGCCTCGTTGAGCCCAAGACAATTGAACGCTTCACAGGCAAGGCACAGAGAGTGTTGGATCTGAGGAATAAGTAATAAGTAGTAAATGCGGAATTCGGAATGCGGAATTCGGAATTCGGAATTACCCTCTCGGTCGGCTGTGCCGACAGCTCCCCCAAGGGGAGAGCCAAGATAAAAATGCACTTCTTGCCTCGCCCTTTGGGAGAGGTGTCACGACAAAGTCGTGACGGAGAGGGCTCAACAATTCATCTTAATTAAAAAACTCAAGGAGATATAAAAATGAAAAAAGCTCTTATGCTCGGTAATGAAGCCGTTGCAAGAGGTCTGTGGGAGGCAGGCGTGAACGTTGTTTCATCCTATCCCGGCACACCCAGCACAGAAATTACCGAATTCGTTTCAAAATATAACGACATCTATTCAGAATGGGCACCCAATGAAAAGGTAGCCTTTGAGGTTGCCTTCGGTGCTGCAACAGGCGGTGCAAGAAGCTTCTGCGCAATGAAGCACGTTGGTCTCAATGTTGCCGCAGACCCTCTTTATACCGCATCTTACATCGGTGTAAACGGCGGCATGGTATGTGCCGTTGCCGATGACCCGGGTATGCACTCATCACAGAATGAGCAGGATTCACGCCATCATGCCATTGCATCAAAAACTCCCATGCTTGAGCCTTCAGATTCTGCTGAATGCTGCAGCTTTGCAAAAATCGCTTATGAGCTTTCAGAGCGTTTTGATACACCCTTCCTTCTTCGTCTTTCAACAAGAGTTTCCCACGCAAGAAGCCTTGTTGAGCTTTCAAACAGAAATGAGGTCGGAGTCAAGGACTACAAAAAAGACGTTATGAAAAATGTTATGATGCCTGCAATGGCAAGAGGTGCTCATGTCAGAGTTGAAGAAAGACTCAAGGCTATGACAGACTTTGCCGACACCCAAGCAGTTGAAATGGGCATCAACAAAACAGAATACAACGACAAAAAGCTCGGCATCATTGCCGCAGGCACTTCCTTCGTTTATGCTCACGAAGCTATGGGCGACAAGGCAAGCTATCTCAAATTAGGCATGGTGAATCCTCTTCCCGTAAAGCTAATCAAGGATTTTGCTGCAGAGGTTGACGAATTAATCGTTATCGAAGAGCTTGACGATATTATCGAAACACACTGCATCAAGCTCGGACTTAAGGTTAAGGGCAAAGAGCTTTTCTCACGCCTTGGTGAATTCTCACAGGCAACAGTCAAGGCTGTACTCACTGACGAAAAGGCAGACTTTGACTGCTTTGACGAAGAGGTTCCTGCACGTCCTCCCGTCCTTTGCGCAGGCTGCCCCCACAGAGGTCTTTACTATGCCCTCAAGGGTATGGGCCTTTATGTCAGCGGTGACATCGGCTGCTATACCCTCGGTGCACAGGCTCCCCTTTCAATGATGGATTCCTGCGTATGTATGGGCGCTTCAGTCAGCGGTCTTCACGGCTTCAACGTTGCAAGAGGAAGCGAGCAGGCTAAAAAGAGCGTTGCCGTTATCGGTGACTCAACCTTCATTCACTCAGGTATCACAGGTCTTATTGACATCGCATACAACAAGGGTATTTCAACCGTCATCGTTCTCGACAACTCCATCACAGGCATGACAGGTCATCAGAACAACCCTGCAAACGGTCTGACAATCAAGGGTGATCCCACTGTCGCAGTTAACCTTGAGGCTCTTGCAAGAGCAGTAGGCTTCAGCAATGTCAGAGTTGTTGACCCCTTTGATATTGCAGCAACAAAGGCAGCAGTGAAGGAAGAGCTCGCAAAGGCTGAGCCCTCACTCATCATTTCAAGAAGGCCCTGCGCACTTCTCAAAACAGTCAAGCACGAAAAGCCCGTTGTTATTGACGAAGAAAAGTGCATCGGCTGCAAGGCCTGTCTTAACGTAGGCTGCCCTGCACTTTCACAGGCAAAGCGTGAAAACGGTAAGAGCCTTGCTGTTATTGACAACACCCAGTGTGTTGGCTGCGGCGTTTGTGCTTCAGCTTGTAAATTTGATGCGATTAAGAAAGGAGAATGAGACTATGAGCGTTAAAAATATTCTTATTGTAGGCGTTGGCGGTCAGGGTACTCTCCTTGCTTCAAAGCTTATGGGCAACTGCTTTGTGAACGAAGGCTACGACGTTAAGGTCAGCGAGGTTCACGGCATGAGTCAGCGCGGCGGCAGTGTTGTTACCTATGTGCGCTACGGTGAAAAGGTATATTCACCTGTTATTGAAAAGGGCGAGGCTGATATCATCATCTCCTTCGAGCAGCTTGAAAGCGCAAGATGGCTCCCCTATCTTAAAAAGGGCGGCGTTCTCATTTCAAGCACACAGAGAATTGATCCCATGCCTGTAATCATGGGCAAAGCAGCTTATCCCGAGGATATCCTTAACAAAATCAGAGAAAAGGACGTTAAGCTTGTTGAGCTTGATGCTCTTGAGCTTGCAATCAGGGCAGGCACACCGAAATGTGCAAACGTTGTGCTTTTAGGCGCAGCAGTGCGCTTCCTCGGTATTGACAAGGAAATGTGGGTTGATATTATCAAATCCACCGTGCCTCCCAAGACAGTTGAGACAAATCTCAAGGCATTTGAACTCGGATATATGGCGTAAAAGTAGTCAGTAGTCAGTAGTCAGTAGTCAGGGAATACAGATTGCTGAAGTAAACCACGGATATATGGCATAAAGCCTATATATAAATTTTAAAAAACAGTAACCGCTGTTTGCGACGGTTATCCACAGAAAGGATTGATAACCATGGGAATTTTCAAACCCGAAATTGAATGTGCTTCAAGAGATTATCTTCACGCACTTCAATCAGCAAGACTTATTAAAATGGTAAAAAACGCATATGAAAATGTGCCTTTTTACAAAAAGAAATTTGACGAAATCGGTCTGAAACCGGAGGATATCCACTCAATTGACGATATCACAAAGCTTCCCTTCACAGTTAAGACAGACCTTCGTGACAACTATCCCTTCGGTCTTTTTGCAGTGCCCAAGGGGGACCTTGTTCGTATTCATGCTTCATCAGGCACAACAGGCAAACCCACCGTTGTAGGCTACACACAGGCAGACATTGATGTCTGGGCTGACGGCGCTGCAAGAGCCATCTGTGCTGCAGGCGGCACAAAGGATGACACAATCCATGTTTCCTACGGCTACGGCCTTTTCACAGGCGGTCTCGGCCTTCACTACGGTGCTGAACATCTCGGTGCAACAGCACTTCCCGCATCATCAGGCAACACTGCAAGACAGATTCAGATGCTTCAGGATTTTGAATCCGACATTATCTGCTGCACTCCCTCATACGCAATGTTCATCGGCGAAACCGTCAGAGATATGGGCATTGACCCGAAAACTCTCAAAGTCCGTGCAGGTATTTTCGGTGCAGAGCCCTGGACAGAGGAAATGAGAAAGGAAATTGAAAGACTTCTTGACATCAAGGCTTACGATATCTACGGTCTTTCTGAAATTGCAGGCCCCGGTGTATCCTATGACTGCGAATGCCAGAACGGTATGCACGTCTGCGAAGACTATTTCTATCCCGAAATCATTGATCCCGATACCCTTGAACCCCTGCCCGACGGCGAATACGGTGAACTTGTGTTTACCTGCATCGGCAAGGAAGCACTTCCTCTCGTAAGATATCGAACAAGAGATATCTGCGCTCTGACAAAAGAAAAGTGCGCCTGCGGCAGAACAACCGTCAGAATGGCAAAGCCCAAGGGCAGAAGCGACGATATGCTTATTATCCGTGGCGTCAATGTCTTCCCCTCACAGGTTGAGCATGTGCTTCTCACTCTCAACATGGCTCCCAACTATCTCATTATCGTTGACCGTAAGAACAACCTTGACACCATGGAGGTTCAGGTTGAAATGTCACCCGAAATGTTCTCAGACACCGTTAAGGGCATGGAAAAGGAAGAAAAGAGAATTGAAGCAGCACTTCAGTCAACCCTCAACATTCACGCAAATGTCCGTCTTATGGCTCCCGGCACTCTGCCCCGTTCCGAAGGCAAGGCAAAAAGAGTTATAGACAACAGAAAACTGTGATTCAAATAAAATAAAAAGGAGAAAACTTTATGATTATCAAGCAGCTTTCAATCTTTGTTGAAAACAAAAAAGGCAGACTTGCCGACATCACTGAAATTCTTTCAAAGGCAGGCGCAAACATCAGAGCTCTTTCAATCGCTGACACAACCGATTTCGGTATTCTGCGTATTATTGTTGACTCTCCCGACGCTGCTGCTCTTGCACTTAAGGAAGCAGGCGTAACCGTTTCAATCACAAACGTTATCGCTGTCGGCATCGACGATGTACCCGGTGCTTTTGCCCGTCCTATGCGTATTCTCGCCGATGCAGATATCGACGTTGAATATATGTACGCTTTCATCACAAGAAAGAGCGAAAAGGCATATGTCATCCTTCGTGTTGCAGACAATGACGCTGCAGCCAAGGTGCTTCTTGAAAAGGGCGTTGAGCTTCTTGACGAAGCAGGCTTTCATGAGATGATGTGAGCCTTCGGCTTATGTCATCAGTAGTCAGTAGTCAGTGGGCAGTAGTCAGAGCTACTGCCTTAACTGTATATGGAGAAAATTTTATGAAGAAGATTATAATTGATAAAAACAACATGTTCCCCGACTCCTTCAAGGGTTGGGGTACAAGTCTTTGTTGGTGGGCGCACAGACTTGGTATCAGCGAGAAGCTCACTGATGAGTCGGCACGTCTTTTCTTCAGTGAGGACGGACTTATGCTCAACATCATGCGCTACAACATCGGCGGCGGAGACGACCCGACTCACAGCCATATTCAAAGAACAGACTCGGATATGCCGGGCTGGCTGAAAAAGGATGAAAAGGGAAAACTCTTTTACGATTATAACGCAGATGAATTTCAGCTTAAAATGCTGAAAAAAGCATACAAGGCAGCAGGCAAAAACGCCTATGTTGAGGCTTTCTCAAATTCACCGCCATATTTCATGACCGTCAGCGGCTGCTCCTCGGGCAGTAAAAGTGCCATAGCAAACAATCTGAAAAAAAGCTGCATCAGGGATTTTGCAGAATATCTCGCCCATGTTTCAGCATATATCAGCAATGAAACGGGCATAAAAATCAGCTCCCTTGCGGCAATGAATGAGCCCTTCACAAATTATTGGCGTGCCTATTCACCAAAGCAGGAGGGCTGCCACGTCTCCGCGGGCAGAATGCAGAGCACTCTGCTTGTTGAAACGGCAAGGGCAATGAAAAATGCAGGTCTTTCCGATGTGGATATCACTGCCAGCGATGAGACAAACACAAGACTGCAGAATATATCCTGCAGAAGACTTTCTCCCGAGGCATGGAATATTGTTGACAGAATCAGCACCCACACCTACAGCAAGGCAACGCCGAAAATCAGAAAGATTGCAAAAGAGCATAACAAGCCCTTATGGATGACAGAAACCGACTGGAGCTCATGCATGGGTGAAAATGCGGGAGAAATGGGCCCTGCCCTCTGGCTCGGGCACAAAATCATTGAGGATATCAGCACCCTTGAATGCTCTGCGTGGGTCATCTGGCAGATTGTGGCTGCCTATATTTCACAGCACGAATACAAGGGCAGACGTGATATGCCCTGCCTTCCCGACCTGACACAGGGCTATTGGGGCACAGCCTTTGCTGACATGGATAAAGAAGAAATTTATCTGACGCAAAAGTATTATGCCTTCGGTCAGTTTTCACGCTTTATCCGCCCCGGAATGAGGCTGATAAAAGTTGACAAGAACACAATTGCGTGTTATGATAGTGAAAACAAATCTCTTTGCATTGTTTATATAAGCTGCAAGGAATGTGACTGTGAAGTGTGCTTTAATCTTTCAGGCTTTTCTGCAGAAGACGGAAAGGTCAGAGCAGTGAGAACAAGCGGTGCTGTCAACGGTGGTGAGCACTGGGCAGAGCTTGACAAAGCTGAAGTCAGAGGCAACACTCTTTCTGTTCTTGTCAAAGGCAACAGTGTCACATCCTTCGTTATAAGCAATGTCAACTAATGTTATCAGGGGTGTAAAATATGAAAAACTTCATCAAACAGAACAAAGGACTTTCAGCTTTCGTAATCGTGTCACTGTTTTTCTCCGTGTGGGGACTCATTTTCGGCAAGGGTGACGAACTGATCTATCTTGTTTTCGGTCAGTACATATTCCTTTCAGTTCTCAACATCATCTGCTCTGCAGCAATGGTTAAGAAGGGTACTCTCATCGGCTTTCTGACACCGGTTATCAACGCAGCTCTTGCTTCAGTTCTCATTCCCTTCTGCGTTTTCGGCAAAACAGATGTTGCCTTCCTTCTCTTCGCAGTTATTTCTGCAGCTGTCGGCTATGTCATCGGCCTTATCGCCTTCGGCATTTCAAAGGCCATCGGCAAAAAGAAGGGCGCTAAAGCAGAGGTAAAAGAAGAAGCAGAAGAAGCAAACGCATAAAAAACATTCAACACCTGAAGAACGCCGACATCCCATAAGGCAGTATTTCTTTAAAATGTGAAATAATTTCACAATAACGCGTTAAAAATCACCGATATGCGTCAGCATTATCGGTGATTTTCGCCTTTTCTTGCAAAGCTATTTCGCATTTTAAAGTGCTT
>JAZSHL010000029.1:0-22359 GCA_045533205.1 Acutalibacteraceae bacterium
CGGAGCTTGATTACATCAGACTTTGAAACACCTTTCATCTTTCTGAAAATATCACGGACAATTTCATCAATCAAATCATCAAGAATATGCAGAGTGTAACCCGACTGACCGTCACACTCCGTCTGCTTTCTGCTTTTTCCATAGCAGGCATATCTGATGCGTTTTGTTGTATCAACCGTGCCGTCTTTTCTTTTACGGTATCTCCCGCTTGTTGTAAGATTCAGCCTCGAACCGCAATGCCCACAGTAAACTTTGCCGGATATAAGTGATTTGCCTTTGGTATTAAGTGGTACTGTGGGATTTTCTTTCTTCCTATCGGAACGCTCTTGCATTATCATTCTTGCTCTTTCAAACTGTTCAGGTGGTATTATCTGTAGTTCGGGTATAACATCTGAACGGGAATCACCGCTACTAAGAACACCTGTATAGGTGAGATTACAGAGAATACCTCTGATAGTAGCTTCGTGCCACATTTTACCTGTTCTCGCTCGGTAGCCGTTGTTGTTAAGCCAAGTAGTAATTCTGTGAGCACCATAACCCTCGGTAGTGTACTTATCAAAGATAATCTTCACAACAACGGCTTCATCGGGATTAACTTTTAAATCATAAAGCTCGTGTTTTCTTTTATTGAATCTGCCACTTTTAACAAGGTCATATCCAAAGGCGGCAACACCGCCCTTGAAGTGACCTGCTTCAACCAACTGACCAAGGCTTGTTTTTGTTCGTACTGATGTTTTCTCACTTTCACCGTCAGCCTGCCAAAAACGTATATAGTTCAAGAGCTTGTCAATATGATTATCAAATCTCTGTTCGCCCTCTTGTGTGCTCCAAACCTCTATACCGTTTTTAACAAACCACTCAACAACGAAAGGTGTTTCGTCTGCGATTCTACCTATACGGTCAAACATAAACACGAGCAAGATATCAAACTTTTTCTTTCTCGCAAGGTCCTTTATGATTTGAATTTTATCACGGTTTTCAGCTCGCACCTTATGACCTGAAACACCATCCTCTTGCTCTTCATAGACAATCTCCCAACCCATTTCACTTGCAAATTTGTGACAAGCCTTTCTCTGCATTGGGATGTCTGCTTCATTATTGCTGTCATAATCAACCTGCTTACCTGTTGAAACTCGGTACAGACAACACACTCTTTTTGACATTAAACCGCCTCCTTGATATTTTTCTTTAGTTTAATATCAGGGGCGTCACTTTGTCGAATGTGCGAATCACCCAGTAATATTTCACGAATGCGAGGGAGAATGTCATTATTGCGCTTTTCGGCAAAGGTAGCAACTACCTCGTGACCTTTTACCTTGAAGCTATATTCACCTCGGATATCATTATCAAGATAACGGATATATGCTTTAAGAATGCCGATATATTTCAATACGCATCACCTCGCATCCCTGTTGCGCTGTCGCTGAAGATATCTGTAATAATGCTCACAGGCTTTCATAACAAAGTTTTCAAGGTCACTTTCTTTTACTTTCGGAGCAACTGTCTTTAACTTCTCTACTGAGAATTTTATTGTTTGCTTCTGATTTGCTTTTTCCTCAGCTAATATTTCACCAATATGCTCAGGTGTTAAACCTTCTTCTCTGCTTATTGCACGAAGTCTTTGAGCCTGAGATAAGTTTGGAGTAGCATCACAGACACGGATTTCTTCAACTAAATCAGCCTGTTCTACCTCATTCAAGTAAGAAAGCTCTACTGCAGGGGTAAAGGCTATTCGTTCTTCATCAACAAGGTTAAGAAGTTCAGGAATGAGATTTGTTAATCTAATATATCTCTGAATCTGACTCCTACTATCGGGTGAATCTTCTGCGACCTGCTCAACAGACCACTTCTGCCCAAGTTGGGCAGAAGTTTGACCTTGGTGTTTAAGAGCTTCCAGTTTTATTTTGTATGCATGGGCTTTTTCAGAGGGTAAAATGTGCTCTCTCTGCAAGTTAGCATCAACCATTGCAATAACTGCTTCTTCATAACTGAGTTCATAAATAAATGCAGGTATCATTTCAAAGCCTAATTTCTTTGCCGCATAAAACCTTCTGTGTCCTGAAATAATCTCATACTCTGTACCGGATATTTTTCTGACAGTAAGCGGTGTAAGAATACCTCGTTCATTGATGCTGTCAACAAGGTTTTGCATTTCCTCATTGTCAATCACCTTGTAAGGGTGATTTTCAAAAGGTCGTAAATACTCAATGGGTATTTTATTAGCCCACACATATTCCGTGCGGGCTTTCTGTACTTTGTCATATAAGGTTTCTTTTGTGGGATCGTTTTCTTCAATATCACGGGGATATACTTTTGATTTTTGTTTAATAGCCATATTATCGGCTCCTTTCTAATTTTCGTATTTTACTAATTTCTGCCTGATGCTCTTTTTGCAAGAGCTCATACAGATGCGGAGATTTATCAAGAATATCTTCCGCCTGTTTGAGTTTCTTTCTCAACGGCGTTATTTCTTCTGTTATCTCCTTACGCAGGGCTTTGTACCTCTCCTTATCTTCGGGTGTGGTTGCTCTGCGTTTTTTATTGTCTGCCTTGCTTCGTTTTTCTTCAAGCGCGGCAATTTTTGCTTCGGTTTCATTAATGGTAACTGATAAATCATCAGTAGTCTGAATCTGATTGTCGGTCAAGAAATGATAGTCAGCCACATACTGTTTAATATCTTTGGCGGCGTGTCTCATTTCAGGAGAAATGAGCATTGCATCTGCTACTTCTTTTAATAGCTGAAAAACTAAGATTATTAAGAGAAGCATAGTATCGACATAAATAACCTCAGGTCTTTTACCGTGCTCAATGCTGAACTCTAATTTCTTTCTCACTGATTCAAGAGGAAAGAGTCTGCGTCTTGCGTAGAAGAAGTTATTCCATTCAGTAAGATGATGTCCGCTGTAATAGGTTTCATTGAATCTTTTCTCAATGCCTTCTACTGTATAGCCAAGGCTCACAACCCTGACGCCTCTTTCCCAATCCTTTGCTTTGATGGTAAATCGTCTGTAATCAACCTCATATCCCATAGTTGCAAGGACTCTTCTGAATTCATCCCAGTTTGTAGCAACAGTGAGACAAATTTCAATATCTTCTCTGAGCATATCTCTGTGGGTTTTCTTGCCTTGTTTGTGAAGCCAGTATGCAGCCTTTTCACCACCGTAGAAGGGTGCGTTTTCAAGAACTGATTTCCCTCGTTCTTTGCAGATAGCGTCAGAAATCTCACGTAGCTTGTAATGGTCAGATATATGGTTTTCAAACTTCCTTCCTGTTCTGAAAGAAACAGAATTTACAACAAAGTGATTGTGCAGGTGGTGATGCTTATCAAGGTGAGTTGTAACAACAATCTCATATTCAGCACCCCACATTTGTTTAGCTGTTTCTACACCAATACTGTGACATTCTTCAGGTGTTACTTCACCTTCAGCAAAGCTCTGAAAGCCGTGATATGCAACATTACCGCCAAGCTTTCCGTAATGAAGCTTGGTTGTCATCATGTGCTCATAGGCTCGTTGTACAGGACAGTTGATAGCTGATACATAAAGCTTCTCATCGGTTTTCTTCTCGTTCTCGGCATATTGCAGAGTTTGGTACAAATCTTCATCAAGGTACTTTTTATCAATGGTCTTGTCGGGATTTTCAGCGTACTGAATAACCTCTTTAAGTCGGCTCTTTACGGGCCAGAATCCGGTGGTGGCAATAGGTCATTCACCTCCTTTTTAGGCGAGAGTATTTCATTGTGGATTTCATCAATGAGAGCGAGTAATTTTGCTTCGGTTTCGGGTGTCATTTCATAATTGCAGATTTCACATAACTTTGAGTAGAAAGTAAAAAAGGCATCAGGCAACACCGTTCTCGGTGTAAATCCCAATGCTCTCTTTGTCACGTATTCACTTGTTGATAATCCGCATTTTGAAGCATATCTCTCTATCTTCTTTTTGTTTTCAGGTGTTATCCTGATTTCTAGCCTTTGTGTTTTTGCTTTTGGTGTGTTATTCATATCACCATTCCTTTCATTAGATTTTAGGGATTAAGGGACCCTAAAGAATTTGGAACTTGCCGTACAAGTTCCCTGCTCGTTACGGTGTGAGACAGACATCCATAGGATAGTTATTTGCTTAGTCTATCTTCCTTCACCGCAGATAAGGGCGCCCTTAATCAAATGCTTTGTGTGGCACCGTAAGCGATGCCGTTTTTTCTTTGTTTGTTAAAGTGATGCCAAAAGAGGCACCGTTTTTGAGCCATTGTGGCTCAGTTTAAATTTTTGTTGAGCCAAATTTGGCTCAGAGTATGGTTGTGCTAAGTCATTTGAAAAACTCCTTTCTAAAAAATTTTTTGATATTTATATATTCAACTGCGAAAAATGTGACGCAGTATTCGTATACCGGAATTTAGGATTTTGGGTATAAAAAATACACCTATCAAATTTACATTCAAGAGGTGCATTAAACTATTTTCCGAATTTTTACCCCTCTTTATATTAAACGACATAAGCAGGGGTGAAATGTTCCTGATTTTTGAAAAAAGTTGAAAAATATTTTTAGCCATAAAAAAAGCACCCGTCAAAAATTGACGAGTGTTGTGTTAATTATCCATCTATATAGTAATGGGAATTAGATATATTAAAATGTTCCTGCTTTAAAAAAATTATTTGTGGGGGCAGTTATTATAATAATGGAAATGATCCTCTGTTATAATAATAGGGAACTTTTAAAAATCCACCCATTATATAGTAACAAGTGAAAATCAAAAAAACGTAACATAGTGATAATGCTTTATGTGTAAGCAAATATCAGTATTTAACAGCGTTACAATATACTTTTCGCAACAAAAGTTTCTTGAGTATTATTAAATTATTACATTCTTGTTTTTTAATGACCACTATCTTTATTACCAATCCGTCACAAAAGTTGATTTAACCCTTTAGTTTATGTATAATCATTACATACCCACCGAAAAGAGTGATATTGTGATTAAAATCCTTATTATAGAAGATGATGTTACCATCGTTAAAAACTTAAGTGAGCTTCTACGTCAGGAAGGCTTTGAAACTGACAGCGCTCTGAGTTGCAAAGAAGCAGAAAGTAAAATTGAAGCTAATCAGTTTGACCTTGTATTGTTGGATGTGCTTTTGCCTGACGGAAACGGATTTTCTCTCTGTAAACGAATCAAGAGTGTAAGTGATTGTCCTGTTATATTCCTTACTGCTTCTGCTGATGAATTCAGTGTTGTGACGGGTTTGGATATCGGTGCTGATGATTATATAGAAAAGCCTTACCGCCCGAGAGAGCTTATATCCCGTATAAAATCTGTTCTTCGCCGAACAGGTAAAAGTCAGAGCGTTCTGACACTCGGTAATGTAAGCGTTGATATGGATAAGGGAGTGGTCACCAAAAACGGCAAGGATATATTTCTCTCCGCCTTGGAGTACAGACTTTTCCTCGTCTTTTTAAATAACCCCGGTGTTACGCTTACAAGAAACAAGCTTCTTTCTGAAATATGGGATATTGCAGGCGACTTTGTCAACGACAATACTCTTACAGTATATATAAAAAGGCTCAGAGAAAAAGTGGAAGATGATATACAAAATCCCAAAATCATTCTTACCGTAAGAGGTTTGGGATATAAATTAGGTGAATAAAATGAAACTTTCAAATAATCCCGAAATAAGAAAATTTTTAGCAGTAACAGTGATACCCTCACTGTTATTATGCTTTATTATGGCTTTCTTCTCAAAAACTGCCGCTGTGTCCGTTTTTGCAGTAAGTATATTTTTGATTGTAAGCTTTCTTGTTTTTACAAAGAAAAGATATAACAGAATCAACACTCTTACAGAAACAATAGATAAAATTCTTCACGGCAACGATAAAATTAACATTAAATCCTTCGGTGAGGGTGAACTTTCAATTCTCGAAAGTGATGTTCAGAAAATGCTTATCCGCCTTCGTGACCAAAAAGATAAGCTCGAAAAAGACAGAACCTTTCTTGCAGATTCTATTGCCGATATATCCCACCAGTTAAGAACACCTTTGACAAGTATAAACCTTATTCTGTCACTTATCGAGGCTCCGGATATAACGGAAGAAAGAAGAGGAGAGCTTTTAAGAGAGCTTTCTAAGCTTATTACAAAAACAGAGTATCTTGTTTCCGTTCTTCTTAAAATATCAAAGCTTGATGCAGGAACTGTACAGTTTGAAAAGAAGGAAACAGACCTTGATTCTCTTGTCAGAAAATCTGCAGAGCCTCTGCTGATACCGATGGATATTAAAAACCAAAAGCTCAATATAAATGTCGATAATATTTATCTTGATTGTGATTTTGCTTGGTGTCTTGAAGCCTTTGGTAATATTCTTAAAAACTGTGCAGAGCATACACCCGAAAACGGAAGCATTACCGTAACTGCAGCTGATACACCGATATATACGCAGGTTATTATCACCGACACGGGAAAGGGTATCGATGAAGAGGATATACCCCATATATTTGAGAGATTTTACAAGGGTAAAAATTCATCAAAAGAGAGCTTCGGTATAGGTCTCAATCTTGCAAAAATGATAATCACAGCTCACAACGGAACCGTAAAAGCAGAAAACAGTCAATTGGGCGGTGCTGAATTTACAATAAGATTTTATAAACAGGTTGTGTGACGTTTTTGTAATAATCGAGTCACCGTAGTGTAATTTTAGGTTGGTACAATGAAACCACAACAAAGAAAAGGAGTAATTCAATATGGATATTTTAAAAATTGAAAACCTTTCAAAAATTTACGGTGAGGGCGAAAATCAGGTTAAAGCCCTCGACAATGTGAGCTTCAGCGTACCCAAAGGTCAGTTTGTGGCTATTATCGGTCCGTCAGGTTCAGGTAAAAGTACACTTCTGCACATTTTAGGCGGTGTTGACAGACCGACAAGCGGTAAGGTTTATCTTGACGGACAGGATGTTTACGCACAGAACGAAGACCAGCTTGCAATTTTCCGCCGCAGACAGGTAGGTCTTATTTATCAGTTCTATAATCTTATTCCTGTTCTTAATGTAACGGAAAATATCACCTTACCTGTGCTTATGGATGGCAAAAAGGTTGATAAATCTTATCTTGACGAGCTTGTAGGCTTGCTTTCTCTTAAAGGCAGAGAAAAGCATCTTCCCAACGAGCTTTCAGGCGGCCAGCAGCAGAGAGTTTCTATCGGCAGAGCACTTATCAATAATCCTGCTGTTATGCTCGCCGACGAGCCTACGGGTAACCTTGACTCAAAAAACAGCCACGAAATTCTGGAGCTTCTTAAGCTTTCCCACAAAAAATACGGTCAGACACTTATAGTTATAACTCACGACAGCAATATCGCATTACAGGCAGACAGAATCATCACCATTAATGACGGTAAAATTGCCAGTGACAGACTTCTTCAGAAGTGAGGTGACCGTAATGAATATCTTTAAACAGTTTACCAATCGGTCACTTAAAGAAAACAAGACAAGAACTGTTGTTACTATAATCGGTATCATTCTTTCCGTTGCAATGTTTACGGCAACAATGGAGGCTTTTGTTACGGTGCAAAGCTATCTTGTAAACTATGCTGAAACATATAACGGTAAATATCATGTAGGTTTTTATGACATTAAAACTGACGATGTCTCAAAAATTACCGAGGATGAAAGAGTAGAAAAATACACTTACATTCAGGATATAGGCTATGCCGAAATCGGTTCATCGAACGAAGGTAAGCCTTATCTGTATATTGCAGGCGTACCGACTGATTTTACTGATGTAATGCCCATACATCTGACGGAAGGCAGACTGCCTGAAAACAGCAGTGAAGTTGTAGTTTCCGACCACCTTTATTCAAACGGCGGAGTTCAGCTTAAGCTCGGTCAAAAAATCACTCTTCAGGTGGGACAAAGGCAGTGGGCTGACCTTTTAAACATCAGCGAAGAAGAGTATAAGGCTCTTGACGGAGATAACTGGCAGAAGCTGACTCAGCAAAGGCCCTTCTGTCAGCCCGACGGAGAAAAAGCCGAAGAAGTGCTCATAAATACAAAAGAGAAAACCTATACAGTTGTAGGCTTTTGTGTAAGACCTGACAGGTCTTCTATTGAGCCTTATTCAGCTCCCGGATATACAGCATTTACGATAAACGAGCCGGGAAACACTAACCTGCAGAGTGTTTATACCGTTCTGAAGAATCCTATCGAATACAATAAATTCAACACGGATATTCTTAATTCTTTAAGCGGTACCGTTATAGGAAGTACAATAAACCACGATTTACTTATGTACAGCTTTAACAGCTTTGACTCCGCTTTTCCTGTGTTGGTTGTCGGTTTGCTTTCCATTCTGATCGGAATTATTGTTTTCGGTTCGGTTTCACTTATCTACAATTCATTTTCAATTTCTGTAAGCGAAAGAACAAAGCAATTTGGCATTCTCAAAAGTATAGGTGCTACCAAAAAGCAGATAAGAAAGTCTGTTCTTTATGAAGCGGCTGTGCTTTGCATTGTCGGTATTCCCATAGGTCTTGTTTCTGGTTGCCTTGGTATTGCAATAACCTTCCACTTCTTAAGCGATACAATTTCAACCTTCCTTGCTGACCTTACCGACCTTAAAATGCAGTTTGTCTTTTCACCCTTGGCAATCCTTGCCGCAAGTGTAATAAGCTTTATTACAGTTATTATTTCAGCCTACATTCCTGCAAGAAAGGCCATAAAGATTAACCCCATTGAATCTGTAAGGCAGTCAAATGAGATTAAAATAAAACGCCGAAGTGTTAAGGTGTCTCCGCTAACGAAGAGGCTCTTCGGCTTTGAAGCAACACTCTCATCAAAGAATTTCAAACGCAACAAAAGAAAGTACAGAGCAACAGTTTTCTCTCTTTTCGTTTCCGTTGTGCTTTTCATTTCCGCTTCTTCTCTCGCATCATATTTTACTGATATTGTCGATGCTGAAAGTCAGGATATGAATTATGATGTTTCCGTCAACATATACAACTATGAGGACAGACTTGATGAAGACCCGTTTACGGATACGGAAGAATCCAGAACTAAGCTTTTTAACGGCCTGAAGACAGTTGACGGAATTGACGAGTTTACCCTCACTCAGAGAATGGCGACGGATTTTAATGTTGACAAAAACTATATTTCAGAAGAATTTCTGAATATGATAAACAAAGAACGCGATAAATCGGTAAATGAGAAAAATGAGCTTAACGGAACATTTACCTATAGTTTTATCGATGACGATGCTTTCAGAAGACTTCTGAAAAAGGAAGGGATAAGTGAGGATGGATATTTTGACAAGGAAAACCCGAAGGCTTTGGTTTATGATATAGGAACTTATATTTATCAGTTCGACAATAAAGAAAGAGTTTATATTGTACCTTTCCTTAATAAAGATGCTTTCCCTGCAACCCTTGAAATCACTGAAATTCTTCCCTGGTTTGAGGAGAACGGTGAAATGTATTACTACGACGGAACAGAAGAAAAAGACGGTGTCACATATTATGTTTACGATGTAGAATATGATGAGGGAGAGATATTTACCGACGAAAACAAAAAATATTTCACGGAAAAAGAGGTAGTAAGTCATTTGAAAATCTCAATCGGTGCCTTCCTTTCGGAAAAGCCCTATTATGCAGGATACAACACAAACCTCATTTATCCCGAATCTGTGAAAGAAAAGGTTATGCTTGAGGGCGAATGGCAGACCCACGCATATATTATCGGTAAAGACCACAGCAAAATAGCCGGTGATGTAAGCCGACTTATCAGAGAAATCGGTGGAGATACCAATCATGTAAGCGTGTATGATTACGCCGCAGAAATTGAAAGCATAAGAGCACTTGTAACAGTTGCAAAGGTTCTTGCTTACGGTTTTATCGTTCTCATTTCCTTGATAGCCGCAGCCAATGTTTTTAACACAATCTCAACCAACATTTCTCTCAGAAGAAGAGAGTTCGCAACGCTGAAATCTGTGGGCCTTACAAGTAAGGGTATGCGAAAGATGATGATATTTGAATCTATCCTTTACGGTGTAAAGAGCCTCTTATTCTCGCTGCCGGTTTCATTGGGAATGACATATCTGATATATCTTGTAGCCTCTGACAGCGGTTACGAAATGGGCTTCTATGTTCCTTGGGATAAATTCATTATAGCGATTGCAAGCGTGTTTATAATTGTTGCACTCAGTATGGTATACTCCATTAAAAAGGTAAATAAAGAAAATACGGTTGAAACCCTGAGAAACGAGAATATTTAAAGTGAACCCCGCAGGCGAAAAAGTCTGCGGGGCTAACTGTTTGCATATAAAAATGTTCATCTGTTACCTTGTAGTTTTATTTTATCGTATAGTAGGAGATTGGCTTGATGTGCAAATAAAAAAATTAATCATAAATATCTGTAATATAGGTATATTTATCAATTTCATCTTTAGAAAAATTTCCGTGATACTCTTTAAGTAAATCGTTTAAACAAGAACAACTTTCACAGTTAATATCTACTGCAACATCACTATAATCAGTTATACCGCTTGTAAGATTATACATTTCAAATAAAACTCTAGCAGCGGTATTAACGTCAAGTGAATCAATAGCTTTCCACAATAAAGATGCAGATGTGTACAATCCGTTTTCTGCTCTTTCCGAACAGGGATTATTTGCTACACTATTACACCATCTTTCAAATGAACTGAGTTGTCTGTCGACATCTCTTTTAGTTGGACACACAAGCAATTTAAGTGACTTTTCTACATCGGGAATTTCACAAAGCTTGCTTATAATATCAATAAGATTTTCTTTTGAAAATTTTTCAAGTTTAGTTTCAATATCTTTTTTCATATATTAGTTTCCTTTCACATAACAGTATCTTTTAATTCACCTGCTATATCAAAGCTCACAAATCTCATTATACTTTCCTCATTTGTACCGAAGCTTAAGAAATTAACGCTGCCGTACCACACAATTTTATTATCAATAACTGTGAACTTCTGATGAAAGTCAGATTTATATATAACATTCACACCGCAGTTTTGTAAGATTGCAGTGTTTTCTTTTATGGTTTCTCTTTCGGGTTCTTTGAAGTCTTCAGGTGGTCGGGTAATAACAGTTAGTGTTGCGCCGTTAAGAATAGCCTGTGCAATAATCTTTAAGAGCTGTGAAATTCTGTTTTTTCTCATAAACGGACAGACTATCAAAACTTCTTGCTGTGCTGATTTGATATCCTGACAATATACTGTGTAAAAGCTCTTTCCATCATAAATCAGGTCAGGTGTGACACTATACTCATTATCAATTTTTATTCTGTAGCCGATAGAAGAATAGCCTTTCAGTCTTTTTTGATACATTCTTTCGAGAACCGGAATATGTATGTCAACATAGTCATAAATCTGCACTTCACTTTTACCGGGATAGTTTCTGTGAAGTCTGCCTGCATACTGTGCAACTTTACCTTTCCATGCAATAGGTAAAGCAATAAAGAGAGTGTCAAGGCGTGGGTAATCAAAGCCCTCGCCAACATATCTGCCCGTTGCAATGATAATTAAGTTTTTATCATTAGGTATTGCTTGCAATTTTTCTAATGTTTCCCGTCGTTCTTTTTGCGAAGATGTACCGAAAAGAGTGATGATATTCTTACAATAACCGTTAAGCATATCTTTAAGCTTCAGCACATGCTCCCGTCTTTCGGTTAATACTATAGGTGTTCTTCTGCTTTTCAGAGCTTTGATAATATCATTTACAATGTAACTGTTGCGAAGCTCATTTTCAGAAAGATCTTTATATATTTCTGTGATATTTTTATCTTTAGTTTCACAGCGATACGGCGTAAATCTTGGAATAAGATAATGCTCAAAGTTTCTTTTCTCTGCCTGAGATTTTGCATCAACCTTGTATCGTACGGGACCGCATTGCATAAAGATAATCGGATGATGTCCATCCTGCCTTGTTGGTGTAGCAGTAAGTCCGTAAACATATTTAGCATTTGCATATTTAAGTATCTTTTCAAAATTAACAGCAGATACATGATGACATTCATCAACAATTATCATTCCGTAATTTCGCACAAGCTCTTTGACCTCATCTTCGGAAATTAGTGATTGCATAACTGCAACATCAATAATTCCGTTTATCGTGTTTTTACCTGCTCCAAGAACACCAACGGGTGACCATGCTTTTCTTCTTCCTCTGCCTTTTTGTTTTTCCGGTGGAGCAACATTTATTGTAAGAAACTGCTGCAATGATTTTTGCCATTGTGCCATAAGGCTTTGTGTATGTACAAGAACAAGAGTGTTTGTTTTCCTCTCTCCGATGAGATAAGAGGCGACAACAGTTTTACCGAATGCAGTTGTAGCGGAAAGCACACCGATATTATGTTCAAGTAATGCATCTGCAGCAGGCTGCTGTTCCTCACGCAAAATGCCGTTAAAATCTACCGGTATTTCTGTGCCACGATTTGTTTTGTCTGTTATTGATACGTTAGTTTTTGTTCCTAAAAACAAATCAACAAATGCATCCTCACAGCCTCTCGGCAGAGCAATATACTCACCGAACATTTCTGCAGTACATATAATTCTCGGTTTATTGTATATTGGAAGCCTCATAGCCTGACTGCGGTAAAAATCAGGATTCCTGAATGCCGCCAATCGCTTGATTTTATTTATTAAGGATGCACTTAAATCTTTTGTAGGCACATAAAGCATATTAGAATATACTATTTCAAGGCTCTCGGGATACTCCTCCACTGAGAGTACAATTTGTCTTTTTGTTTCCCAAGGCTTATCCTCTTTTTCGGAAATGAGTTCACCTAAATCACCTGATTTACAAAGAGCAGAAACTAATTCGTCCACTCTTTCGAATGAAAGCTTTTGTATACTGCCAAGATATTCCCATTGATTAGGGTAAGGTGAAAAGTTTTCATCAACGAATAAACTGTTACCGTTTTTCCTTGCATTACCTTGAAGCGGCAGTGCAACAAGATTTCCGAATCCACCCCTCGGCATAGTATCCTGATTAGGGAAAAATCTGTCATAGGATTTAAAGGAAAGGTTGCTTTCCTCCATAGTTTTTGTGAGTATTCCGCTACCAAGTTTTCTTGCAACGGAAGCCGATACAGGTTCTTCAAAGAAAATCCAGGCGTGAGCACCGTTGCCTGAACGGGAAATCTCGACACTTACAGGTATATCAAATTCTTCACAAGTTTTTCTGAAAGCAGTTACATCAGACTTGAAGTTTTCTTCATCAAAATCAGCACACAAAAACAGGCAGGTTTCGTTTGTCAGCATCGGATAAATGCCGACAACATCCCTGCCGTATGGATCTTTTCCTGATAAGTGTCTGTAAATATCCTTGTCCGTTAAAACCATAAGCTTACGATTGGGACAGGCAGAGCACTTAAACTTTTTCTTGTCGCATAATTCCTCGTTCCATTCGTTTTCACAGACGGGCTGATAACCGCTCTTATCCGTAGTTTTACTGTACCAACGGCGTGCAAAAACATCCTCTCTGCCTTTGAAAAGCGAACGGAAAAGATTGATTTTTTCTTCGGGAGAGCTATGTTTGTTGATGGATGATATTGATATTTGGGGAGTAGCTTCTGCTTCGGGCATAACGAGACCAGTTTTGTCTTTGAGAAGAGCCAGCTCTGCTTTCAATTTTTTGTTTTCTTCGAGTAGGAGGTTGTATTTTTCTAACATATCAGAATATTCGTCTTTCATATAAATGCCTCCTTTTTGTTTTTATTATACCAAAATCTGTAATTTAATCAATAAAAACTTAATAAATGTTTTGAATAAAATGTTGACATTTTTGCAAAAATATATTAAACTGTGATTAGACAAATCGTGATTATACTGCATTCGATTACTGCACGAGGAGAATTGTTATGTTTATCGGACGAGAGAATGAGTTAAGATTTTTAAACAATTGTTATGAAAGCGATAATGCAGAATTTGTTGTTCTGTATGGACGTCGCAGAGTAGGTAAGACAGAAACTCTGTCTGAATTTTGCAAAGGCAAACCAAATGTTTTTTACTCCTGCAGAGAGTACACGACGGAAAAACAGCTCAAAGAGTTTTCTCAGGCTCTTCTTTCGTGGAAACCTAAGGTTAAAGCGTATACAGAGAGCTTTGCTGACTGGGATAAGGCTTTTTCTTTCATCGGAGAGTTGGAAGATGAAAGAAAAACAGTAATTGTTATAGACGAGTTTCCGTATATGTGTAAAAACAATCCGAGCATACCTTCAATATTGCAGATTGTATGGGATACGGTTTTGAAGGATAAGAATATTATGCTTGTTATATGCGGAAGTTCTATGAGTTTCATCGAAAAAGAGTTGCTTTCAGAAAAGAATCCGCTTTACGGCAGAACAACAGGCATCTATAAGATGTTGCCGATGCCGTATTATGATGCAATCAAGTTTTTGCCTGAGTTTTCTTATGAAGACAAACTTATTGCATATTCCATACTTGGAGGCATTCCTCATTATTTAAAGCAATTTAATTCCAAAAAGACTCTTAAAGATAATATAATAGACAAAATTCTTACCAAGGGTACTGTCTTGTATTCTGAAGTTGAATTTCTTTTAAGACAAGAGCTTAGAGAAACATCTATTTACAATACAATCATTGAAGCTATTGCTTTAGGCAATACAGCATTTAATGAGATACTGACAAAAACCGGTATTGAAAAAAGCAAGTTGAGTGTTTATCTTAAAAATCTTATTGAGCTCGGTATTGTTGAAAGAGAATTTTCGGTTCTGGCAAGTGCTAAAGAGCATGCAAGCAGCAGTAAGGGTTTGTATAATCTTACGGATAATTATTTCAGGTTCTGGTATGCCTTTGGATATTCAAATCTGTCTGAGCTTGAAAATGATGATGCTATCGGTGTGTGGGAAGATTATATTGAAAATTCACTTCACGATTTTGCATCGAAATCCTTTGAAAAAGTCTGTATTGATTATATGTATAATATGAATAAGCAAAGGATGTTACCATTTAGATTTTCAAAAATTGGGCGTTGGTGGGGAATGGTTACAAAAGATATTGAAGGTAAAAAGGTAAGTCAGGCAGAAGAAGTTGATATACTTGCCACGGACAAGAATGAAAATAAATATATATTGGGCGAATGTAAATTTCGTAAGGAACTGTTTGATAATGCTGAACTCAGAAAATTAAGAGCAAAAATTAAATTCAGTGAAGAAATGTATTATTATTTGTTTTCTATGTCAGGTTTTACTGATGCAGTTATTGAAAAATCTAAAACGGATAAAAATCTATTTTTGGTAGACATCGGAAAAATAATAAATGATGTTGTTTAATTTTCATTTTGCAGATCATTATGAAAATTATAGGTTATAAAAACTTTTTTGATATAAATATAACAGAGGTGATATTATGCTGAACTATCAGAGCTTATCTGCAGAATTAACTGAACAGGTATTAACTGACAGAAAAAACGGTACTTTGCCTATGTAGGGTTTGACGAAACTAATACCATCCGAAGAAACAATCAAAGAGATAAAGCTAATGTAATACGAACGGCATTTGTACGTGATATTGATAAAATAATGCACTGCCCTTATTATAACCGTTATGCTGATAAAACGCAGGTGTTTTCTTTCTATAAGAATGATGATATCACTCGCAGAGGTCTGCATGTCCAGTTGGTTTCACGTATTGCAAGAACAATCGGTAAGGCGCTTAATCTGAATCTTGATTTGATTGAAGCGATTGCACTTGGCCACGATATAGGACATACACCCTTCGGTCACGCGGGTGAAAGGTTTCTTGATGAGTTGCTTTTTGAACACACCGGCAGGCATTTCAGCCACAATATACACTCCGTACGTGTGCTTGACAGTATTTATCCTTATAACATAAGCCTACAGACGCTTAACGGCATTGCAGCCCACGACGGCGAGATGGAACTGTCAGAGTATTATCCGAAAGCACTCGATGATTTTGAAACTTTTGATGCACAGATCGAGGCATGCTACATTGATAAATCTAATGTAAAAAAGCTTGTGCCGGCTACTTTGGAAGGCTGCGTAATGCGGATTTCTGATATAATTGCATATCTCGGTAAAGACCGTCAGGATGCCGAAAAAGCGCAGCTTATCAACAACAAGGATTTTGAACCGAGTGCGATTGGTACATATAACGCGGAGATAATAAACAACCTCATTGTCAATATTATTGAAAACAGTTACGGAAAGCCTTATATCAAAATGGATGAAAATCATTTTGAGGCTCTGAAAAAAGCGAAAGCTGACAATTATATGCTGATATATAAAAATGATTCTGTAAATGATGTTTTGCAGAATACCGTAAAGCCGATGATGTCAGATGTTTACGCGAAACTACTTGATGACCTGATTAGAGGGAATCTTGCTTCACCGATTTTCAGCCACCATATTGATTATTTAAATAGTGCACATTATGCCCGCAGTATACCGTATGAGTCAACTGAACCCAATCAGATTGTTACTGATTATATCGCGAGCATGACGGATGATTATTTTATCGATCTTTATGAGTATCTGTTTCCTGGTAGCGACAAGAAAATTACCTATAAAGGCTATTTTGATTAATGCTTTGAAGGGTGCGTTTTTGCGTGTGTTGGGAGAGCGCTTGAATGGCATTCAAGAGGTCAAGAGTTCGATCCTCTCCGTCTCCACCACGTACATTGAGGAAAGCCTTGAAACCTAAGTGTTTCAAGGCTTTTTACCTTTTTATATGCTCTTTTAATAAAAATGTATGACCTCTTGATTTTTTCGGTAATTTAAAGAAATCAAGAGGTTATGTTTATGGAAAAAATTATGTTATTTTCGGGGGCAACAATAGAAGAAACTTTTGATGATTTTATGTTATCAAGAAAAACAAAAGGACTTTCAAAGCTTGCTTTGCTGTGCAAAGATAAAGATATATTTTTTAATACTGACTGATATCAGGCTGCCATAACCATGATAATATCTCCCGTATGAAAACTCAAATGTTAGAATATTAAATAAGAAAATTAAATTTTTAAAGAAAATAAAAAACAATTTGTTAAAATTATTACATTTCAAACACCGTTTGTCTGAATTCAAACAAAAATGCAAGATTTTTTTGTTGACATGAAAAAAAAGCAACTGTATAATTATGATGTTTTATGCAACAATTTATAAAACCATGGAGGAAAATGATGTTAAATTTACCCCAGTTCACAATGGATGAGATTCTGCCCGATTATGGCAATATGAACCTTTACGAATACCTTATTGCGTGTCTTTATCCGCATAAGGAAGATTATCCGATGTTTCAGTTCAAGCTCACTGACCACATGAGAAGTGAGTTCTTTGAAGATGTTGAAGCTATGGCTGTTTATTTCAAGGAAGAGCTCGGAATGAAGCCCGGAGATGCTTATTCTCTTTTCATCCCCAACTCAATTGAAGAAGTCGTAAGCCTTTTTGCTCTTAATAAGATCGGCTGCATCGCAAACCTTATTCATCCTCTTTTCCCGTCTGAGGCCATGAAGGCTTCTGTCACTTACACTAAGTCAAAGGGCGTTCTGATTTATGAAATGTTCCTTCATCAGCACGCAGCAACACTTGCAACAATAGAGGATCTTGATGTTATCATTACATCTCCCGTGCTCTATGCTGCTCCCGTTGTTAAAAAGTATTATGTACGCCCCGACGAAAAGTTCCTTGCTATTGCTGCTGCAAACAAGCTGAACGTTAAATTCTTCGGTGATATTCTCAAAAAGTATCAGGGACAGAAGACCGAAGGCCTTTACAGAAGCGGTGACCATGTTGCTGTTTACATGAACGGCGGCGGCACAACAGGCGTCAGCAGATACATCATGCTTTCTTCAACTGCTCTTAACGCAGTTACCAAGAATGCACTTGGTGCTGCAACTCTCAGCGAATACAAGCCCGGTGAGCTTTCAAAGATTCTTGCTCTCCCCTTCTTCCATGCATATGGTCTTGTTGCAGGTCTTCTGACCACAATGATTTCAGGCTGGAAGTCAATCCCCATGGCACGCTTTGAAGCAGATGAATACATCACATATCTCAAGGCTAACAAGTGCTACGAGGTTGTGGGTGTTCCCAACATGTTCCGTAAGCTTCTCAGCCATCCCGATTTTGCAGGTGAACACCTCAAATATGTTAAGTACGCTTTCGCAGGCGGTGACTATGTTCCCATCGATTTCCTCGGCAGATTCAACGATCTTATGGCAAAATACGGTGCAGAGGCAACTCTTATGCCCGGCTACGGTCTTACAGAGTGCGGCGCTGTTGACTGCATCAATATGCCCTGGCTGACAAAGCCCGGCACAGTCGGCAAATATCTCAAGACAGTCAGAGCTGCTATCTTTGACGACGAGCAGAACGAGCTTCCCCTCGGCACAGTCGGTGAAATCGCATTCACAGGTAACACTCTTATGAAGGGTTATCTCATGCCTGACGGCAGACTCGGTGAAGGCCTTTATACAGACAAAAACGGCAAGCAGTGGGTGCTCACAGGTGACCTTGGCAAGATGGATGAAGACGGTTACATCACCTTCATCGCAAGAAAGAAGAGAGTTATCATCATCTCGGGCTACAACGTATTCCCTGCAGATATCGAAAACCTTCTTGAACCTCTCCCCTTCCTCACAGAATGCTGTGCAGTTCAGGGTTATGACGATGAGAAGAAGCCTATCGTTCGTCTTTACATTGTTCTTTCACCTGAAGCAGATGAAACAAAGCTTGACGAATACAAGAAGACAATCACTGACCTGTGCTCAACTCTCAGCGTATTCTCAGTTCCCCGTGACATCCGTGTTATTGATGCACTTCCCAGAACAAGACTTGAAAAAGTGGACTTTTTAAAGCTCACAGAAGTCAGAACAGAAGAACACCAAACCTGATTTATTTCTAATCTGTGAAAATCAGTGCGTTCTGCATTGATTTTCACAGATTTGTTGCATTAATGCGTTTTTTGTGCTATAATTAATTGTTGTATTTTTATTTCAGAAATCGGAAAGAAATAATAAATTAAAGGGTGAACAAAATGAAACTTAATAACGTACCTACAATCAGAGATCTGTTGGATGTGGCTCCCTTAAAGCACAACGACAGAACATTTTTCAAATTCATCCGTAACGGTGAAATTGTTGAAAAGAAATTCAGCGAGGTCAGAAGCGACGGACTTGCTTTCTGCCGCAAAATGCGCCATGAGCTTCCCGAAAGAGCTCATGTTGCAATTATCAGCAAAAGCACCTATGAATACATCGTCTGCATGACAGGCGTTCTTGTGGGCGGACATGTTGCAATTCCCATCGATCCGGATTCAACTGCTGAAGAAGCTGCTGAAATCATCAACGATTCAGACTCAACAGCAATTTTATACAGTGAAGATTTTGCAGACAGAATCGAAAAGGTAAAATCTCTTTGCCCGAAGGTAAAATTCGAAATGGTTATCACCTATTCCGAAGAATTTATCAAGGTATATGAGGAATATTCCGAAACTTCACAGTATGCTGCTTTGTCAGACTTTAAAATGGATCCCGATGCCTGTGCTCTCATCATCTATACATCAGGTACAACAGGAAACAAAAAGGGTGTTATGCTTTCAAGCGAAGCACTTGTCAGCAACCTCATTTTTGACCCATATGATCCTATCGTTATCCGTGTGGATACAATTCTTTCCGTTCTTCCTCTGCATCACATTTTCTGCTTTATCTGCGGTTATATCGGACCGCTTAATGTTGGTAACTGCGTTTGCCTCAACGGTGAAATGCGTGACCTTTTCAAGAATATGCTTATCTTCAAGCCTAATCAGATCCGTGTCGTACCCATGATTGCACAGGCAATTCTCGGCCGTATCCGTGCCGTTCAGGCAAAGAATCCGGCTCTTTCTCCCAAAGAAGCAGCAGCACAGGTTACAGGCGGCAATCTCGACCTTATGCTTTCAGGCGGTGCTCACCTTGATGCCGGTTTGTGCAAGGCCTTTGAGCAATACGGCATTCTTCTCAGACAGGGCTACGGCATGAGTGAAGCCAGTGGTAAGGTTACTCTCCCCGACCCCGATTGTCCCATCAACAGCGCAGGCAGACTCATGAGCACAATCAACGCACGTACAGTTGACAACGAGCTGCAGCTTGACACACCGGGCCTTATGCTTGGCTATTACAAGCGTCCCGAAGAAACAGCTGAGGTTATCACAGAGGACGGCTGGCTTCGCACCGGTGATATAGGTTATCTTGATGAAAACAATGTTCTGTTTATTACAGGCAGATTAAAGAATCTCATCATTCTTTCCAACGGTGAAAACGTTTCCCCCGAAGGAATCGAAAACAAGTATAAAGAAAACAAGCTTGTCAGCGAAATTCTTGTTTATGTTGAAAAGGATGTTATTGTGGCTGAAATTTATCCCAACGAGGAATATGCTGAAGCGGCAGGCATAACCGATATTGAAGCTACTCTCGAGGAGCTTACAGACAAGCTGAACGAAACTGCTCTCCCCTCACACAGAGTTGAAAGAGTTATTATCCGTGACACTGCTTTTGAAAAGACCTCAACAGGTAAAATCAAGCGTGTCAACAACTAAGACTAAAGAGGTGACGCCTGATGAAACCGAAGAACGGCGAACAGGTATATAAACTGATTCATTCCCAGGAAATGGTGCAGTATATGTGGAAATATTCCGTTCATATGCAATCCACCCAGATTCCTGTTGCAATGGCATTTGAAGAAGAACTTGATTTCAGAATTCTCGCCCGTGCAGTTAACATTGAAATTGAACGCAATGACTGTATGCGACTTCGCATCTTCCGTGAAGGATTTAAAATCAGACAGTATTTTCTCGATGAATTCAAGCTCGATAAAATACTTGTCAAGGATTTTTCATCCAAGGAAGAACAGGTAAATTATTTTGACAAAATCGCTTCAACCAAGCTCAATGTTTTTGGCGGAGAAACTTTCCGCATAATCTTCTTCCGTACATACGAAAACAAATGCGGGGTCTTCATCTGTGCTTCACATATGATTATGGACTTTGTGGCATCCTTCATGTTCTTCAAGGATCTTATAGCTGTTTATGACAGCCTCAAGAATGGTGAGCCCTTGCCGAAGCCGATGACAAAATATGAGGACATCATCAAAAAAGAGCAGGATAATCCCGAGCTTGAAGAGCGAATTGCAAGGGAAACTGCAATTCTCGATGAATGGGTGGCAAAGGACCGCCGCCCCTTCTACAATGCAATCAACGGCACAAAGGTGCTCGACCTGCAAAGAAAGATCCTTCATCAGAAGGATATGACAATGCCTCATATGTACCTGCCCGTTTTTGATTCAACAAACCTTGTCAAATGTCACTTAAGCGATGAGGACAGCAAAGAGATTTCCGATTTTATCAAGGAAAACCATCTCAGTCCTGAGTGGGTTATTCAGTTGGGCTTCCGCATTTATTTTTCAAAGATAAACCGTCATACCAACGACACTCTTTTCTGGGTGCTTTGCCCGAGAAGAAGAACAGTCAAGGAAAAGCGTTGCGGCGGAACACTTGCTTCCCCGATGCCTTGGCGTGAGATAATTGACGACGATATGAGCTTCATGGATACTGTGCACCAGTTAAGTGAGTCGCAGATTTTCCTGTTCCGTCACTGCGATGTGCCCTTTACGGCTGTTCGTCAGATGGAAAGGGACAGATATAATCTCTCTCTCATGCAGACCTCAAACAGCATGATGTTTTCATACCTGCCTGCAGGTGAAAATGCTTTCGGTGGCAGAAGGTATGAGTTCTCGGCATACAACTTCGGACACTATGTTATGCCCCTTTACACTCTTACAATGCAGGAAGCTTCAACAGGTCGCTTTGTCTTTTCTTACATTCACCGTTTATTCCTCACAAAAGACGAGGATGTTTATAAATTCCATAACGGTGTTGTCCGCACAATACTTGCAGGTGTCAGAAATCCCGATAAAACAATTGGTGAAATAATGGAGGAAATTTAAAATGTCAGAAATTTTTGAAACTATTAAAGAAATTATTTGTGAATATGTTGAGGTTGAGCCCGAGGATATCAAAGAAGATTCTTCTTTGCGTTACGACCTTGGTGCAACATCCTTCGACCTTATGAATGTTGCTGATGCAATTGAAGAAAGATTCAAGTTATCCGTAACAGATGCTTCACTTAAAAAAATCAAGACTGTGGGTGACATTGCAGAGCTGCTTGCAGCAAATGTGAAATAAAACAGTTCTATAATTAAAAGGGGCTGTAAAAAAAGTGCAGACCGCATAAAGCAAGATAGATAGAGGGTTTCTTTCGGTTTTAACCGCCAAAGAAACCCTTTAAAAGTATAAAAATCATTACAAACAGACAAAAACTGCGTTTTTGTGTTTTATGCTAT
>JAZSHL010000098.1:0-3878 GCA_045533205.1 Acutalibacteraceae bacterium
ATATCCTTGTAGCCATCGGGAATCCATATATTCATTACACAGGGTACACCTGTTTCTTCTGCAAAATATTCTGCAATTTTAAGGCAGGCTTTACCGTGATTGACCCAATATGTACGCACTTCTTCGTCGGGAGAAGAAAGGGTGAGATTATCTTTTACCATAGGATGTGAGAAAAAAGTGGGGTTAAAGTCGATGCCCATATTTCTTTCTTTCGCAAATTCAACCCATTTTTTGAAGTGCTTTGGCAGGAGTTTATCTCTGCCTACAGTTTCGCCGTCTTCAAAGATAGCATAAGAAGCGTGAAGATTAAGTTTCTTTTTGCCGGGCATAAGCGAAAAAGCCTTGTCATAGTCTGTCATAAGCTCATCGGGTGTGCTTGCCTTACCGGGATAGTTGCCTGTTGTCTGAATACCACCTGAAAGAGCCTCTTTACTGTCAAAGCCTATTACATCATCACCCTGCCAGCAATGTACGGAAACACATACATTTTTAAGTGTTTCAAGTGCTTTTTCAGTATCTATGCCGTACCTTGCATATATTTCTTTTGCTTCGCTGTATCTGCTCATAAAACTGCCTCCTTAATATCAAAGGTTGATTTTACTATCTCTCTTGCTTCAGTAAGAGTTATTTTTTTATCATATATAATCTGTGAAAGTATGTTGCCCGTTGCCGTGGCCTCCATAAGACCTGTATAAACTTTTTTGCCCGTATATTCTGCAGTGAGTTTGTTAAGATATTTATCTTTACTTCCACCACCGACAATATGTATTGCTTTAATCTTTTTACCGCCGATGCTTTCAATTTCTTCAACAGCTTTTTTGTAAGACTCAGCAAGTGAATGATAAACACTTGAAAGAACGTCAGGGAGGGATAAATCAGGTTTGCCGAGATAATTTCTCACAGCTTCAATCATATTTTCAGGAGCAAGAAACTCGGGAGCGTTGGGGTTGATTTTCTCTGTGAAATTGCTCGAAATGGCACTGCACATCATCTCATCATAGGTAAGCTCTTTGTTTATGTTTCTGCGGATATTCTGAAACAACCACATACCCATAATGTTTTTGAGAAAACGGAAACGGTATTCCACACCGCCCTCGTTGGTAAAGTTAGCATCAAGTGCTTTTTTACTTAAAACAGGCTCGGTGTTTTCAGTACCTATAAGACTCCATGTGCCCGATGAAATATATATGCTTTCTGTGTCGACGGGACAAGCAGCAACAGCAGAAGCTGTATCGTGAGATGGACAGAGAATAACAGTACTGTCAAAACCAATTTCAATTTTCTCTTCGTCTGTGAATTTTCCCACTACTGTGCCGGGAAGAGAAAGGTCACAGAAGATTTCAAAAGGTAAGCCGAGAGTATCGAGTATTTCTTTATCCCACTGTTTACTTTCAGCGTTAACAAGATTAGTCGTTGTTGCATTTGTGTACTCGTTTCTGATTTGTCCTGTTAGTTTAAATGAAAGATATTCAGGCATCATAAGAAAATGCTTTGCTGAATCAAGTTTCCCACTCTTTTTGTCACAATAAAGCTGATAAATTGTGTTGAAGTTCTGCTTTTGTATGCCTGTGTGTGAATAAAGTTCTGCTTGCGAGATAATATCATTTACCTCTTTAACTATCTCGTTTGTTCTTCCGTCACGGTAAGACACAGCGGGAAGAATTTCCTTTTTATTTTCGTCAAGAAGAACATAGTCAACACCCCAAGTGTCAATGGCGATTGTTTTTGGTAGTTTACCGATTTCTTTACACTTTTTTATGCCTGTTTTCACTTCTGAAACAAGGTTTTCTATATCCCATACGAGAGTGCCGTTTTCATTTTTTATGTTGTTATCAAATCGGTAGATTTCTTCAAGGCAGAGCTTACCGTTTTCCATATATCCTAAAATATGTCTGCCTGAGGAAGCTCCAATATCTATGGCTAAATAATATGTGTCCATTTGTATTCCTACCTTATCATATTAATTCACTATAATAATACCACTAAATATCTGCATTTTAAAGGTCCTTATTTGCTCAAAAAAGTGTCCTTATTTGTATTGATTTTTCTGATATGAAAATGTATAATCGGACAGAGGTGGTTATATGATAAACCGTGAAATTCTTAAAGAGTTGATTCCCATAACCGATGAAGAGCAAGCTATACTTGACGGAAGAAATACAGTAGACAGCAGTATTTATACGGAAAACGATGATAATATTATCAGTGCAAAGAAACTGCTGAAAGACGGAAAGCTGATAACAATCAGAACACATACAAGATTTATTCACTTTCCCGAACACACTCATGATTTTGTTGAAGTTGTCTATATGTGTTCAGGAAAAACAACTCATATTGTTAACGGAAAAAACATTGAGCTTTGTGAAGGCGAGTTATTATTCCTTGGTCAGAATGCAAAGCAGGAAATTCTGCCTGCCTCAGGCAACGACATAGCAGTAAACTTTATCATTCTTCCTCAGTTTTTCGACAAGACACTTGAAATGCTCGGTGCAGAAGAAACACCACTTAAAAAGTTTCTCATAGAATCTCTTTTCAAAGAAGAAAACGCAGGCTATCTCCACTTCAGAGTTTCTGATATTTTGCCCATACAGAATCTCATTGAAAATCTGCTTTGGACGCTCATCAACAACACATCAAATAAAAGAAATATAAATCAGACGACTATGGGGCTTCTTTTTATGCAGCTTCTCAATCATACGGACAAGCTTGCTTATCAATCAAAAGAAGAAGCCGCCATTCTTCAGATTTTCAAATACGTAGAAGAAAATTATAAAAACGGCAGTCTTACCGAAGCAGCAAAGCTACTGCACTACGACTTTTATTGGCTCAGCCACGAAATAAAAAATCAGACCGGAAAGACATACACCGAGCTTTTGCAGGACAAGCGACTTTCTCAGGCAGCATATCTACTAAAAAACACAAAAATCGGTGTTGATGAAATTTCAAAAGCAGTGGGATATGAAAATAAAAGCTATTTTCACAGAATATTTGCAAAGCAGTTCGGTATGAGCCCTAAAAAGTATAGAGATAACTAAATAAAGAGATGATTCGTGCATATGAAGTCAACATTTACAAAGTGGATTAGTTAAACTATACGAAAAAAATGCAACGCTATCTCAAAAACGACGAATTGTATCAAATAGCGTAATCAATGCCAAATCAGATACCACTATTGATACAATTAAGGTCAATAGTGGTATCGTTGTTTTATATAGCATTTAAGCCATTTACAAGAATTAAGCGTTGCATTTGGAAATTTGCACTTCCTCTTGCAACGCTTTTTTAGTAACTATTAACTTTAGCTTGGATAACAATTAGTTTTATCATCGGACAGATACAAGCTGTGCTGGGTTAGTGGGTAAAGCAAAGATATTTTCTCCTTTGCAATCCAAACCTGTTTTTGAAGTGCTGAAGAGTTTAGCTTTACCGTTTACGAATTCATAAACACTAAGTGTGAAGTCTTTACTCTCTTCTTCATTGTTTACGCTGAAAATACAAACATAGTTTTTTCCGTCTGCTGTTTTAACATAATACGGCTCAATATATGCAAACCACTCTGTTTCATTTTCTAATGTTTCGGAGTCTATACTGATGCTGTGACAAAATCTGGTATCATCATAATCACCCGAAACGATAAGTTCTTCAGCTTTTTTATCACCTGTAATATCGGTGTAAAATGGTGCTGATACAGGCAGACTTACAATATACTCATCAGGCACGATAGTATATTTTTTAATAAACAAATCGGGATATTCTGCCAAGGTTACAGTTACAACCTGAACACCAAAATTGGTTGGAGCAATATCACCCGAATTGAAATAGAATGTTACGCCGTTGTAATCAAGAGTCCATGTGATACTGTCCACAGGGGTATTTTT
>JAZSHL010000033.1:0-2852 GCA_045533205.1 Acutalibacteraceae bacterium
CTCGAGCTCGTTGAAATGGAAATCCGTGAAACACTTGCTGAGTACGGCTTCGACGAAGAAGCTCCCATCATCAAGGGTTCAGCTCTTAAGGCTCTTGAATATGCTGGTGATGATACTGCTGACGCATCAATCGCTCCTATCTGGGAACTCATGGATGCTGTTGACAGCTATATCCCCACACCCGACAGAAAGGCAGACCTTCCCTTCCTTATGCCCGTAGAAGACGTATTCACTATCACAGGCCGTGGTACAGTTGCTACTGGTAGAGTTGAAAGAGGTCAGCTCAAAACTTCAGAAGAAGTTGAAATCGTTGGTCTTACAGAAGACAAGAGAAAGACTGTTGTTACTGGTATCGAAATGTTCCGCAAGATCCTCGACTATGCAGAGGCTGGCGACAACATCGGTGCTCTTCTCCGTGGTGTTCAGAGAACTGAAATCGAACGCGGTCAGGTTCTTTGCAAGCCCGGTTCAATCAACCCCCACACAAAGTTCAAGGGTCAGGTTTACGTTCTTACTAAGGAAGAAGGCGGCCGTCATACTCCCTTCTTCAACAACTACCGTCCTCAGTTCTATTTCAGAACAACTGACGTTACAGGCGTAATCAGCCTTCCCGCAGGCACAGAAATGTGCATGCCCGGTGACAACGTTGATATGGATGTTGAACTCATCACTCCTATCGCTATTGAAAAGGGTCTCCGTTTCGCTATCCGTGAAGGCGGCAGAACCGTTGGTTCAGGCGTTGTTATCGAAATCAACGAATAATTAAAAAACCTTTTTTAGGAGCAACCTTCGGGTTGCTCCTTTTTTGCATAACAAAACGCTCCGAATTTTTTTGTTCGGAGCGTTAATGTATTATTTTTTAATTATTCCTTCTTCAACTGCCGTATGAGCACACAGCTTAAGAATATCAACAATATTCTTGTCAAGTCCTTCGGGATAAAAAGCGTTTTTGTATATGCTTTCGCCGAAAATCATTTCATAAAAGCAAGCCGAAGCGAGATAACATCCGAGGTCGTTGCCATGAAATCCGTCGACAGTAAGAATATCACCGATAGTGTTTCTTGCAGTTTGCCAAGCTCTGCCGCTTGGAATAATCAGGTTAATATCTGATTCCATAGAGGCGTTTGCGTAAGCTTCAGTCAGCGCACGATACATTTCCTGCTGGTCTCCGCCATAACTTGCAAACCCGGGGTGCTCAGCACCGTTTTCATAAGCCCATGTCTGATGAAGCATGATTTTTGCGTTAGGTTTCATCATCCTGCAATATTCGGCAAGTTCTGAAAGATAAGGTGAATAACTTTCGGGTATACCGCTCAGGTGGCTGCATTGCTGTAGGGTTATAACATTCCAGTCTTCATCTTCAACCGCTTCGTGAAGAGCAACTTCCGGAGCGCGCGTCATTTCGGTTTCAAAAGGTAGATATATTTCATAGTCATAATCTGTTTTTTCTTTTCGCCAGTTATTCCAATGCTGTTCGAGTGAACAACCGCCGATAAAAAGATTACAAAGCAAAAGTTCCTTGTCCGCCGCTTTCGCCATTGAGGGAAGAAATTTATGTGCATTTGTCGAGAAACTGTTGCCTATTGAGAGAACATTCATTATTTTTCACCTTTCATCATACGAGGAAGAAGCTTTTTATCATTCGTATTGTTGCATTTTTCCATCATAACAAAATAAAGCGTGATTAGGAAAAGATAGGGGAAGGGAGCAAAAATACCGGGATTTACAAGCGACATCATTTCGAGACCGATATAAGAAATGAACATGATTATATTGAAAAAAGTGAAGTTTTTGAGAAGAGTTTTTATTCTCAAGTAAATAAGGTATCCGTATGCGGCGATACCGAGAATGCCGAATGACCCAATAACCTGAATAGGGGAGCAATGGTACCAGCAAAGTGCAAAGTCGGCACTTTTATGAACATCCCTGTTGCCCATGTAGCCTATGCCTCTGCCAAAAATCGGATTTGATTTGAAATCTTCAATACCTCTCGGAATAAGCTGAAGACGGATTGAGTTTTCATTCGGGTCAACAAGACGCATCAATGTATAGCTGAGGGTATCAATCCAGATTTTATATGTAAGTGCCGTAATGACAAGCGACACGCCAACGATTGCGGCAATTGCAGGTCTGTGTTTTTTGTCAAGAACAAACATTACTATAATGCATATTATCAGTTCAACCATGCCAAAAAGCATTCCGCCTCTTGAACCCGTGAAAAGAATAAGAATATAATCGAGAATTCCGACAAGAAAAAGTCCAAAATCCTTTCTTGAAAGATAAAACGCAAAGGGCATTGCAAGCATGAGAGTGGTTGCTGCATTGTTGCGCCATTGGAAGGGGATAATCTCAAATCCTTCAGCAAGCATTTCACGGTTACTGAAATATTCTTCAAAAAGACAAACTGCAAGCAAACAGATAACGCATACCATTAGCTTTGAGAATTTTTCGGCATAGGAATAGGAATCCTTTGCTTTCAGACTTGCACTCATATATGAATATATTATGAGCATTGCAAAGCCGAGCATAAAAATATAAAAAAGTGAGGTATAAGAAAAATATTCTTCTGCGCTGATTGTTCCGACGCCACCTAGAGTAACGGCAACGGAGGTTGCAAGAATGCCTTTGAAGCACATTCCTTTTGCGAAATGTGCTTTGAATCGCACGAAATGGCATATGATAAGAGCAATCATAATCGGCACAACCCACCAATAGCCAAGGAAGGTGCTGAAAGAATTTTTACACCTTATCGCAAAGCAGGTTGTAAACATTATTATCTGAAGAAGTGGCATCCAGTCATCGGTAAGAGCCATTGTTATGCCAAAAATGAGCACAAAAACAACCGTACCGAC
>JAZSHL010000039.1:0-3377 GCA_045533205.1 Acutalibacteraceae bacterium
TCGTGAGTTTCACAGTGTGCCTTACTTATATGCTTAATCCTGCAACCCGCTACGGCTCAGCCTTTCCGACAAAAATGCTCTCGTCTAATTTATTCGTCTGCCTTTTCACAGCCTCTTATTCCGACAGTCGTGAGCCGCTACAGTTATTATAAAGTCAGAGAATTCCTCTGACCTTCTACGGTTTTATGAAAGAGGTTCTTTGTAACCTCGACTGCATTTAATCTCCCTTACAACCTTTCCCGCTGCGGAAACTGCAGACGCAGGCGGACTACGCTTTGTTGAAAAGGAAAACCTTGCTGCAGCGTCAGGCATCTGCGGTTTTAAGCTTGCCGAAGCTTTAGCGTTGGGTAAAGGAGCAAACTTCTGCGCTGCGGAGTCTGCTGTTGAAGGCGGACTACATTTTTCTATAAAGCTTCGCCTGATGTCAACAAAAAGGGCGCTTTGCTTACTTTGGCGCTCGAATGAGCCAAAGTAAGTGCCCGAGCGGCATGAGCGAACAAACGAAAAATACCAGATGAAAATCCATACCCTCAGCCGTCTTTGATGAAAAACAGGGACGGCACATGGCCGTCCCCTACAATATAAATCCGGTGTGAAGAATGTTCTTTTTATATCAGAGGTAAGGCGCAATTCTGCATTTTGCACTTTGCATTTTGCATTAAAAAAGCTCCCCGCACAGCGGAGAGCATCTTTATCAGAATTCAAGCTTCTTTTCAATGTAAGCGGCAAGCTCTGCAATTGCAACTCTTTCCTGCTGCATTGTGTCACGGTCACGGACTGTTACGCAGCCGTCTTCTGCTGACTCAAAGTCATATGTGATGCAGAAGGGTGTGCCGATTTCGTCCTGACGGCGATAACGCTTACCGATTGAGCCTGCGTCGTCAAATTCTACCATAAACTTCTTCTGAAGTGCATGATAAACCTCTGTTGCCTGGTCGTTGAGCTTCTTTGAAAGAGGAAGAACTGCTGCCTTGATGGGAGCGAGTGCAGGATGGAAGTGAAGCACAACTCTTGTGTCATTCTTTTCTGCATCAACAACCTCTTCGTCATAAGCCTCTGTCATAACTGCAAGGAAGAGTCTTTCAACGCCCAGTGAGGGCTCGATAACATAAGGAATATATCTTTCATTTGTGGTGGAATCGAAATAATCAAGTGCCTTGCCTGATGTGTTGATGTGCTGTGTCAGGTCATAGTCTGTTCTGTCAGCAACACCCCATAATTCACCCCAGCCGAAGGGGAAGAGATATTCGAAGTCTGTTGTAGCCTTTGAATAGAAGCATAATTCGTCTGCATCGTGGTCACGAAGACGGAGATTTTCCTCCTTCATGCCGAGAGAATAGAGCCAGTCACGGCAGTATGCTCTCCAGTAATCAAACCATTCAAGGTCTGTGCCGGGCTTGCAGAAGAATTCAAGCTCCATCTGTTCGAATTCACGCACACGGAAAATAAAGTTACCCGGTGTGATTTCGTTACGGAAGGACTTACCGATCTGTGCAACACCGAAGGGAATCTTTCTTCTTGTTGTTCTCTGGATGTTTGCAAAGTTTACGAAAATACCCTGCGCTGTTTCGGGGCGGAGATACAACTCATTCTTGCTGTCCTCTGTTACACCCTGGAAAGTCTTGAACATAAGGTTGAACTGACGGATATCTGTGAAGTTGTGCTTTCCGCAGTTAGGACAGGGAATATCCTTTTCATTTATGTAATTTGTCATTTCTTCGTTTGACCAGCCTGCAACGTTTGTGCCGTCAAAGTCCTCGATGAGATTGTCTGCTCTGTGGCGTGTTTTACATTCCTTGCAGTCCATAAGGGGATCAGAGAAGCCGCCGAGGTGACCTGATGCAACCCATGTCTGGGGATTCATGAGAATTGCTGAGTCAAGACCTACGTTGTAGGGGTTTTCCTGAACGAATTTCTTCAGCCATGCCTTTTTGATGTTGTTTTTCAGCTCAACACCGAGAGGGCCGTAGTCCCATGTGTTTGCAAGACCGCCGTAAATCTCACTGCCTGCGTAAACGAAGCCTCTGCCTTTGCAAAGAGCGACGAGTTTTTCCATTGTTTTTTCTGTGTTCTTGAGCATTTTTAAGAACTCCTTTCATTTTGCCCCGATGCCTTGCCGCCGGCTTGCGTCAAAGTCAGGGATATTATGAACATATTACAGTCTATAATAATATAAAAACAGGTCCTTTGTCAAGACGGGAGGGGGTTTTTCTCATATTGAAGCACGAAAACAATCCTCGCAACGAAAAAGAATAATATCCTGATGTTTGCATTATCCGTCGATAAGTGGTATAATTCACACACAGTATTTTTTCGGGTGATGAAATGAGAAACTATCAGAAAGAGCTTGACTTATTAATAGAAAAAAATCAGAAGGAGGGCATAGTCCCCTCCTTGCTTCTTCATGCCTGCTGCGCCCCCTGCAGCAGCTATTGCCTTGAATATCTTTCACGGTATTTCAGAATAACCGTTTTCTGCTATAATCCCAACATCTATCCCGCCGAGGAGTATGTTCACCGAGTTGCGGAAATCAGACGGCTTATAGCCGAAAGCGAATATGAACACCCCGTTGAGGTGATTGAGGGCGAATTCAATCCCGATGAATTCTACAGCTGCGTCAAGGGTATGGAAAAAGAAAGGGAAGGCTCTGTCAGGTGCTTTGCCTGCTATGAATTGCGACTTCGGAAAACTGCTGAAAAGGCAAAGGAAATGGGCTTTGACTGTTTCACAACCACCCTTTCAATAAGTCCTTTGAAAAATGCAGAAAAAATCAACGAAATCGGTGAAAGGCTGGCAAAAGAATACGGCATTTCACATCTGCCCTCGGATTTCAAAAAGAAAAACGGCTATAAAAGGTCAATCGAGCTTTCAAAAGAGCATAATTTATACAGGCAGAATTATTGCGGCTGCGTTTTTTCAGTCAGGGATTAGCGCGTTTTTAAGGCCTATGGCTCAGGGTTTAGGGAAGCAATGCTTCGCATTGCATTTCATGACGAAGCCATTTCATTCAGATTTATTATTTTCTCTTTGTACCCTCGGCGGAATCAAACGCCTCTCACAGCACAGCCTTCCCCGCAATTCCGAATTCCTAATTCCGAAATCCGAATTCCAAATAAGCCTCGTTTCGCTCGTGCCGCGAGGGCACTTCCTTTTGTCGGTTGTGACAAAAGGAAGCAAAAGCACGCTTCTGATGTAAAGGTCCGCAAGTGTGAAGTTGTCGGAGCAAAAGTTATTTACTCTGTCTGTTTAATAAATTCTTCGGTGTTTTATCTTTTTTCAAAAACATCATCACCGACAATTCACGTTGCTACGGTCATCTGTGCCATCTTTCGTGAGTTTCACAGTGTGCCTTACTTATATGCTTAATCCTGCAACCC
>JAZSHL010000076.1:0-27097 GCA_045533205.1 Acutalibacteraceae bacterium
AGTAATAAGTGATGTTTATAATATGTATGAATATATTAACTTTCTTTGCTTTTGGCCCACATACACTGCTGAATTTGAGGGTGGCAAAGACTACCTGTACCCGACAGATGCAATCAATTTTATAGAAACTGAAGGTGCTCAATTTAATTACGGCTATGCTGAAGGCTATTTCGATTCTATGATAAATACTATCGAAGAAGTAAGCACTACAGATTTTATAACTCTTGTTGAAAATATCAAAAAGGCCAAGTCACTTGCAGAGCGTGCTTTGGCAGACCTTGAAGCTGAAGAATATGCAACAACTACCGAATACAGCGGTTCATTCAATGACGGCAGAAGTCAGTATAAGATGAATAATGCTGATACATACGAAAAAGAAATGGAAGCTATTTACAGAGAATTTGCAGAATGGCTTGCTGAGTGGGAGATTTAAACAGAAAAAAATAATGGTTCAGAATTGGGTAGTAAGGCCAAAAAATCAAGGACTTCTTCGGAAGTCCTTTATTTTTTTCATTGCAAAAGCAATGGCATATCATCAACAATTATAAAAGCATGATTTTCAAGCTCTTGTTTATTGTGTAACAAACAAAAAATCCCGTTCGCATCGGCGTTCGGGATTTTACTTTTCAGTTAATCAGGCTTATTAAATAACCTCATTAATATGATCAAGATTATGCTGTCTGCCGTTTTCAAGGGCTGAAACAATTTCTTTGTGTTTCTTGCCCGAAAGCTTGTAGAAAATCATCGGGATGATAGCAATGAAGGAGAAAATTGCAGGGCCGAGTGCGAACAGATAAAGAAGTCCGCTTTTAGCCTCTACAGGCATAAGCTCAGGGGTTTCGGCATACTGTGTGTATCCCACATAGATAAGGAAGAGATTTGTGATGAAGTTAGTACAGTTGCCGAGGATTCTTGACAGGGTATTTTTAACTGCACTGACGGTTGCCTCATTTCTCTCGCCGAAGGTGTACTCGCCGTAGTCGTAAGCTGCCATCTGGATAAGATTGGGAATAGTGTTATAGAAGCCTGTTGTCAGGCCATGGAGTGCATACCAAAAGACAACGTTAATGAATATTTCCTGAGGCTCGTGCTCTTCATAGGGATAAATTGAAAAGAACATAGCGGTATAGCAGATACCTGAACCGAGCTTCATACCGATATAAAGAAGCCTGTCATCTACCCATTTTCTTATAATCGGAGCAAGGAAGAGTGATATACCCGTTGTAACAAAGGACGCAAGGGATGCAAAGGAAAGCAGAGCCGCATAGTTGCCGTCGTTATATGTGTAAGTAAACTCAAGGAAGGTATCTCTGAAAAAGACGAGTTCAAACTTTTCGGCACTGAAGCAGGCAATAAATGCGTAGGTCATGAAGCCGTAGCCTATTGAGAAGCCGTAGCCGAGGATTTCAGAAAGCATATAGAGCATCAGGGGTTTGTTTTTGATAATTGTCTTGTAAACATCTCTGAGTCTTGGCACATGTCTTTTAGGTGGATCAGTGATACGCTCTTTGGTTACGATTATGTTCCAGATTGCAAGAGGAACAGAGGCAAGAGTTACAACACTGTAGCCCCAGAAGTATCGTTCTGCCTCTGACATATTGGGTAAAATGAAGGGAAGGAATGCGGCAATATATGTACCTGTTGAACCGATAGCTGAGCCCAGAATGCTGTCAATAGCGGCGATGTAGCCTCTTTCCATATTGTTTGTGGTTCTTCTTGCATTAAGAGCAGTAAGAGCTGCGTTATAGAATGTACTGCAAGCATCATTGAGAAAATAGAGCAGCACAAGGTAAACAACCTTGAAGGTGTCTCCCACATTGGGGAAAAAGTCCTTTATGGGCAGCGTCTGCAAAATGAGAATAATGTTGCAGGGAATAAGCATAATCATAATCCACGGCTTGAATCTGCCCCATCTGCCAAAGGATCTGCGGTTTCTATCAAGGAAGCTTGCAACAATAACGTCGTTAGCTATATCCCAGAAACCGAGAATGAAGATAATAGTGCTGTAAGTGGCAAAGGCGTCTTCGCTGAGGCCAAGGAATGTAGATGCAACAAGTCCGCCGAAGAATCCGCTCATAGCAGTACTGATTTTTGATACGGCCGTACTTGAGCTGTAGGCAGCGTATTCCTTGAAAGTAAGCCTTTCGTTTACATCGGTTGCACATGAGTTTCTAATTCTTCTCATATATTCACACACCTTATGTAATGATTCTACAGCAACATTATACACAACCACATTTCCAAAGTCAATGCGATATCGCGAAAGAAAAAACATTGTATCAGCCGGTAAGACAGCAGATACTTATATTGACTTTTTCGGTGAAAAGGGTAGCTCCATATGGTGCACACCTCAGCTCAATCCCGTATTTGCAGGCCACAGCAAGGTTATCAATTTCTCGGGACACTCACATTTCCCTTTCAACGACCCGAGAAGCATCAATCAAAGCTCATATACAGCGGTCGGTGTAGGTGCAATGGCAAGATTTGAGCTTGATAAGGCCTTCAGGCAAACAAAGCCGGAAATATTTTTGCCTACATCGTATATGGTGCTTCTGAATGTTTTTTTGATTACCCGCGGAACAATCTTTTCCCGAACAGTATCGTTTTTGCAAGGCTGATTAAGAAGCTCGGCCTCCGGTGAAGAAACAATATGCACCGGTTGTGATTTTTGGGGCTCGCCATGCTGAAAAATGCCGAAATCGAAATGAGAATAATTATGCTTTTCACCGAAAAACAAATTGTTCTCTTTGATAAAGCTTTCTGTCACTTTCTCGGTGCCGTCAGAGCAGATATGCTCTGCAGTGTCTCCCTCGCCAACACGCAATTCAAACCGAAGCAGCAGCTCATCGCCAAAGACGGTGTTTCCCTCTACAGTGAACAATTCCTGCCATTCCTTCCGATGAGTTTTTTCTGTTCCAAGCTGATTGCTTAAGGACTGCCGTATTTTATCCTATATAAGAACACAGGCACTTCATCTGAATTTATATCACAAAAGAATGAATAAAACAAGGTGCTCGGTTTATTTTTGAAAAGCAAGCACAAAAAGCGCGAAGACAGAAGTTCATCCGTAGAAGGATTGGATGGGATTGTCTATAAAGGTATTGTTTTGTCAAACGTTAAATATTTTTACAGCGTTTTATTGACAAAGTATTTTATTTCAAATATAATAAAATTAAATTGAACTACGGTTTACTTTGCACTGAACCTTGCGGAAGGAGAGATGTTTTGGCTAACATAAGAAGCGAAGCGGAAACCAGAGAGCTACACAGAAAAATTCTCACAGCCGCAACGGCTTTGTTCATTCAGAAAGGCTATGAGCGTACCACTATAATGGATATTGCAAAGCTGTCAGGTGTACCTAAATCAAAGATACTTTATGTTATGGAAAGCAAAGAGGCAATTTTATGTCTGCTGGTGACAAAATTTCTTGACGGCGTAACATCTGCTTCTGACCGTGTCGCAAAAAAGCTCACCGACGACAAAGAGCTTATCCTGATTGCCAATGAGGTTTTGCAGCTTTATATGGCAGAAATGAATGAGGATATGCGTAACCTTTACCTTTCAGGCTATTCAATGCCGAAAACAAGTGAAGAGGTTCTTAAACGAAGAACTGATATGATGTATGATTCCTTCAGTGAAAGCTTTAAAAATTTTACGTGGTATGACTTCTACGAGACAGAAATCGCTTCAATGGGCATAATGAGAGCATATATGACCGTGCCCTGCGATATGTATTTTACCATTGAAGCAAAAGCCCGAAGGCTTGTAACAATGCTTCTGCGTATTTATAAGGTAGGAGACGAAAAAATCACCGAGGCAATCAGCTTTATCCAAAAAATTGATTTTGAAACCGTTGCAAAAAGGACGGTTGAAAGCGTGTTCAACGAACTTGATTTAAAAACTAATAAATAAATTCCGAAAGGAGAAAAACAATGAATAAAACCTTTAAGAAAACCTTATCATTACTTTTGGTTACGGTAATGATGCTTACAATGGCAGTATCTGCATCAGCTATGCAGATTTTTGTTAAAACCCTTGAGGGCTCAACCATAACACTTGAAGTGGAGCCCAATGACTCTATTGATGCCATTAAGGCAAAGATTCAGGAGAAAGAGGGAGTCCCTCCTGATCAGCAGAGATTGATTTTTGCCGGCAAACAGCTTGAGGAGGGTAAAACTCTTTCAGACTACAACATACAAAAAGAATCGACTCTTCATCTTGTTATACATATTCGCGGTGAAGAAGAAACACCGACACCGGACGAAAACTGCAAAGACTGCGGCAGACCGGTACACGGCGATAGCTTTGCGGAAAATCTTATTTGTCTGATTGTTATGTTCGTTAATCTGATTAAGTCAATATTTTAATGAATATAAATAAATATTAAAAGGAGATGAGATTAATGAAAAAAACCTTAAAGAAAACCCTATCGATCATTCTCACAATCTTAATGATTGTGACAGCAGTACCCCTTGCCTTTGCGACGGACATCGTAGCGAGCGGCGAATGCGGTAAAGACGGAGACAACCTTACATGGACACTTGACTCCGAAGGAACACTTACCATCAGCGGTGAAGGAGTTATGGCAAAGTATGATAATACTAATATGCCGGAATACGGTTATTTTCTTCCCCCTTGGGCGGGTTATAAAGAAAACATCAAAGCAATTGTAATTGAAGAGGGCGTTACCGAACTGGGTCTTTATGCATTTTTTGGACACACTGCTGTAAAGGATGTTTCCATTGCAGATTCTGTAACCGCTATTGACTGTCGTGTGTTTGATGGCTGCTCTGCGATAGAAAAACTTATTATTCCTGCAGGTGTCAATGTATTGGAATGCACTGCATTTCAAAATTGTTCTTCTTTGAAGCAAATTGTTTTTTTAGGCAAAGTAAGATTTAACGGAAGTTATTCGTTTAATAATTGTCCGGAGCTCAGAGAAATAGTTTTTGTAAAGGGTGCAACAAATATCGGGGTTCAACCATATCCGTTTTGTCTCACTGATATAAAGGCCACTGAAACTGTTATCCATTTTGGCGGTACACAGGCTGAAGCACAAAAGGCTTTTTCGGGTATTTTTGAATCGGACAGATTCTATTCTGTGGCAACAATTCATTATCTGGATAATTGTAACTGCTCGGTTTGCGGAGAATATCATATTTTTGAAGACGGTGTCTGCGAAGTGTGCGGCAAGGAATGCAATTTTACCGGTGAATATGAAACAGATGAAAACGCCCATTGGAGTACATGCTCTGACGACGATTGCAATGCAATATTCAAAGAATACCACTCTTTTGAAAATGGTATTTGCAGCGTTTGTGAATATGAGTGTCAACATCTGTCTTATGTGAACGGTATATGCAATAATTGTAATTATAAATGTCCCCATGAAAACTATGTTGAATACAAGTGTGATGTCTGTGGATTGAATTGCCCGCATGAAAATATTGTCGACAGCAAGTGTCTTGATTGCGGTCTCGCCGGTAAGGTCGTTACCATTACTATGTATGACAACTACTATGATGGATGGAACGGCAATGCTGTTGTTATCAGCAAACTGCTTGCTGACGGTTCATATGAAGAAATCGATACTGTAACGTACGATTACGGAAATCAAAGCACGCATGATGTAATTATTGGCACTGATGATTCTTTTGTGCTTATATGGATAGAAGGCTACGCTGACTACGATAGTACATTTGAGGTTGCTGTTGACGGTGAAACTGTATTTAAATCAAAATACTTCTACAATTATGAAGACGGCGAAGTTGTCTATATTTACTGCAAACATATTTTTGAAAAAGATGTTTGCACAGTATGCGGCTATGAATGTAATCACGATTGGTCAAATCTTGACGGCATATGTGCAAACGGCTGCGGCTATGAATGTCCACACGAATGGGGCGAAGGCGTACTCACAAGACCCACCTTTGAATCAGAAGGCTATTACACCTACACCTGTACTCTTTGCGGTCACTCATACACAGAGCCTGCTAAGGAAGCAGATACTACAGCCTTAAACGATGCTTCCATGAAGGTTACTGAATATATTGATAATGATACTCTTACACAGGAAGCAAGAGACGGAATCTATAAGAGCTATAGAGATATTCTGAAGAATAACGGTAATCTTTTCGATGGATTTGGTTTTGTCCGCGGTGACCTTGTTGAAGAGGATCAGCCTGCAATTGACGCGATAACTGCAGAGCTTGAAAAAATCATTGCTGATGCTGATGAAAAAATCGCAAGCGGCGAATATGTCAAGGCTGAATATACCGAAATCGACGAAGCAATTGATGATATCGAAGAAAAGCTTGCTTCAGAAAACGTAACCGACGAAGGCAAGGCAGAGCTTGAAGAAATCAAGAAGCAGCTCGAAGAAATGAAGGCTGACGAAAATACAAGCGCAGCAGATGTTGCAGAGCTTGAAAAGGCTCTTGAGGATTACGAAGAAGAGCTTGACAAGGGAATCGAAGACGGCACCCTTGTTGAGGTTGATGTCGATGCAATTACTGATGATGTTAATAAGAAGTGGGCAGAAAAGCTTGAAGCCGAAGGCTTGCTTGATGAGTATGAGGATTTCATAAATAACCAAAAAGCAACTGATGAAGCAATGGCAACAGTGGATGAAATAAATGATTTTGCAAATTCTCTTGAAGGCACTGTGGCTGAAAATGCTGAAAATATTGCAAAGCTCAACGAAATGCTCGATTCTTTACTTGAATCATGGGAAAACTGCCTCAGAGGTACTCATAATTTCAAGGATTATGAAATAACATCACATGCAAAGTGTGAAATTAATGCAAAAGAAACAAGCACCTGCTGGTTCTGCGGTGAAACAGACGAAAGAGAAGTTGAAGGCACAGCCCTCACTCACTCCTTCACAAAGTATGAAGAAACCGAAGCACCCAAGTGCGGTGTTGCAGGTAAAAAGACTGCTTATTGTGACCACGGCTGCGGTGCAACAGACGAAAAAGAAATCGAAGCACTCACTCATGTTTTCGATAAGTTCGTTTCAAACGGTGACGCAACCTGCACAGCTGACGGCACAAAGACAGCCTCATGTATCCATGGCTGCGGCGCAGAAGAAACTGTGACAGATGAAGGCACAAAGCTTGACCATGCAGACGAAGACGGTGACGATATCTGCGACGACTGTGAAGCTGAAATCATTGATGTATGTCCCGATTGCGGAAGACCTGTTCACGAAAACGAAGGTATTCCTCATTATATCTGCATCATCATCATGTTTCTCAGACTTATTGTGTCACTTGTTAAAGCATTACAGGGTATTGTATAAAACAAACTAAATAAATACCGCCGGGGAGAAATCCTCGGCGGTGTCTTTTCATAAAAAAAGTAAGTGCTGTTCTTTTTCTGGTCAGAAGTAACAGGGGAGATATAATTAGCATCAGGCTTCACAATAAATTTATCATACAGAAAAAATTACTTTTCTGTTGTGTTGTTTTACTTAATTTCCTTGAAATTTGTATTTAAAAATGTTAGACTTAAACAAAATAGAATCTTGGAGATGATATGATGTCAAAAAACAAAACAACTTCTGCTGCACAAGCTCCGCAGAATGCTTTGTCGGGTGGTGAAGGCAAGTACATTACAAAGTTTGAGTATGTATGTATTATGCTTGCAAGAATCGGCGGCATGTTCGGCACAACCCTTACGGGTACACTTGCTACTGCTTTCCTGTATGAGCTTTATTTTGGCCCTGCCGGAGTAGATGCTGATTATGTTCCGCATGTTACTGCTGTTCAGGCAACTATTACGACAATCCTGAGCTTAATCGTTGGTTTTGTTTCGTCTGTCTATGTTCAGGGCTTCAGAAGCCGTTGGGGCAGATACCGTCCCTGGTACATAATCTGCCTTGTGCCAATATTCCTGTGCACAGTTCTTTATTTCTATGTTCCTGAGGGCTGGACTGTTCAGCAGATGACACTTTTGCGTTACGGTATAGCCAGTGCACAGACTGTGTTCAATGCCTTTAACAATTTCGGACAGCACATTACTCATGTTATTTCACCCAATCCTAAGGAAAAGAAAACCATTGCAACAATATGGCAGTTGTCCTATTATATCGGCTACGGCGGAGCATACATTGCAACCTTCGTTTATGGCATCTTCAGTGATGACAAGAACAAAATGTATATGACTCTTGCCATTGTTGCTGCAGTCGTTACCGCATTCGGTAACCTTATGGTGGGACTTTTCTGTAAGGAAAGAATTGAGTATCCTGTACAGAAAATCAAAATTACCAAAACATTGTTTGGCCTTTTCAAGCACAAGAACTATCGTGCCTATCATGCGATGCAGTGGGTGAACAATTTAGCGATGCTCGGAAAAATGTCATCATTCCTTGCAGCAATCACTGTCGGCTCTCAGAACAATATTCTTCTTACAATTCCGACAGCTGTCGGCACCGTTGTGGGTAACGTCATCACCACAAAGCTTTCAAAGAAGCACGAGCCCACAAAGCTGCTTAAATTCTGCGGCATCTATTCACCTGTTTCAGCTCTTGTGCTTTTCGGCATATGCTATGTGGAAACAAAGATGGGCATCAAGTTCTTTGAGGGCTGGAACAGTATATTCTTCTATGTGTTCTATTTCCTCTTCGGTGTCGGTATCGGTGTTCAGGAGCTTTCAAACTCTCACTTCAATGTCGAATTTATGGATTACCTCGAGTGGAAAACAGGCGAAAGAATTGAAGCGATTCAAGGTCTTGTTCCGGGTTGGGTCAATACTGCCTTAGGCGGAGTGAAAACCGCAGCCATAGAATTTCTGATTGTATGGGCAGGCTATGAAACTTCTCCTGTTGGTGACCTTGTTGAAACAATGCAGGCTAAGCCTGATTATCTTAATGTGTGCTTAAGGATACTTGCATTCCTTCTCTTCGGTTATGCTCTTGCCAATGCGCTCAAGGCTATTATTCTCAAATTCTTCTATAATATTGAGGGCGAAAGAAAGAAGGAGATGTACCGTGAGCTTGCTGTAATGCGTGAAACACGCCATAAGGAAAAAGAAAGTGCAGTATAATCAAAAGGAAATTCTGACTCAATAATTTTAAGCAAGGAGTTCCGAGCGCTGAGAATGCGAGGTTTAAAGTCAAAAAAACTATTGAAATCGGTCTTCGGAACCCGCTTGAAATTTTGCATATCACATCTTATCATTTGCATTTTTATTGTGAAGGCGACATCGAAGTTATAATAAATCAAGGCAAAAAGCGTGACTAAAAAAGCAGTGCAGGGAATCACGAATACCGGCACTGTAACGGTTCGGTTGAAGACATGGCGCTTCGCAGAAAAGCCTTGAAATAATGGATGGTGAGTTTTTCAGGAGGAAATGATATGGAATTCACAAAATATCTTTTTTGTTATTTTACAGGCAACCTGCCACAGGAAGAAAGAATTCATTTTGCTGTTTCCGATGATGGTTATAATTTTACAGCTGTTAATTCGGGGAAACCGGTAATCATCCAGACAAAGGGTAAAAAATGTTGCCGTGATCCTTTTATATTCCGTGACCAAAACAATATGTTCCATATCATTGCGACAGATATGAGATCTCAGGACGGCTGGAGCAGCAACAATTCGATGATTGTCTGGGACAGCAATGACTTAATCAATTGGCAAAATGAGAGGATAATTGATTTTTCCTGTTTTGAACAGACAAAAAACGCAGACAGAGTGTGGGCTCCTCAGCTTCTCTATGATAAGTTCAGAGATGAATATATGCTTTATTGGACTCACCACAACGCCGATGATGACCTTGATACAATTATCTGGTACGCTTATACAAAGAATTTTTCTGATCTTACAACCTTGCCTAAGGTGCTTTTTAAGCCCGGAAGCGGTATGTGCGCAATTGATGCAGATATAATTGAGCACAACGGGAAGTATTATCTTTTTCAGGCTGACGGTGAAAAGGAAGCTATTTGTTATTGTGTGGCGGACAGACCTGACGGTCCGTATTATGAGCCTGATTGCAACAAGGTTTCAGTGGCAGACACTGCTTTGGAGGGCAACTGTACATACAGAATACTCGGTACGGATAAGTTTGTCATGATTGCCGACCAATTTAAAAAGGGCGGATATTTCATGCAGGAAACAACTGATCTGATTAACTTCAGTAAAGTGAGTGAAAACAGGTTTTCCCTTAATCATCTCAGCCCACGCCACGGCTCTGTTCTTCACATCACTGAACAGGAGTTCAGACGCTTGAAAAATTCAGAATTCCTGACCGAAAGAGCATAACAAATCACTCTTGTATGTTGATGAATGAGCTTTGTTTTTTCGGCATATATTCTTCAAAAAAAGCAGGTTGATCCCTGCTTTTTTCTTATCTCGCATAATATTTTGTCGTCATATTGACCGCCTTTTCTGACGGGATGAAGTTATCACATATCTGACGAATTTTGATGTTTTTATACATAAACATATTGATAAAACAAGAAAAATATGTTATAGTTTAATGTGAGTTGAAGCGTCTAAGAATGTATATGTTATCAGAACATTGCTATAATTTTTTTAAAGAATATTAAGGGGATATATTTCTCATGACAGATAAAGAATTAAGAAAACTCAGCCGTCTTGAGCTGCTTGAATTGCTTCTCGAAGTCAGCAAGGAAAATGAAAGCCTTAAAGAAAAGGTTGAGGAGCTAAAGGCTGAAATACAGACAACGCAGAACATTGAAAATCTTTTGATGATGACAAGTCAGGTTGAAAATGCTCTTAAGTATGCCGACAGCCTTACAAAGACGCTTCATAATAAATCGGCTGAAGCTGCTGCGCAGTCCGGCAGCGCACAACATGAAGAAGCCCCTTCGGTTAAAGCAGGTCCGCTGTCAGACAAAGAAATATATCGGAGCATACTGTGCTTTTTCGCAAATAATGAGGACAAGCTCAGTGTGTTTCCCGACGACATAAAAAATGATGTCAGTATGCGAATAAGAAGCTTGCTTGAAAAAAGAAGTTCAAACTGATCTTTTATTCATAGGAGCGTTACCGTTAATGGCAAGAAAAAAATCAAACAAGGAAATAACGATTCCTACCGCAAAACAAATTGAAGCTGAAATTCTGAGAGAAAAATATAACCGAAAATACAAGCAGGTGCTCAGAAGCACAATATACGCACTTGTTGTTGTTGCTGCCGTTGCAGTTCTGATTGCAACACTTGCCCTGCCTGTTCTTCAGATTTCCGGCAGCAGTATGGAACCAACCCTGAACGACGAAGAAATTGTCGTGCTTTTAAAAACAACAAATATGAAAAAAGGTGAGCTTTGCTGCTTTTCTTATCAGAACAAGCTTCTCATCAAGCGTGTCATCGGTCTTCCGGGTGACAAAGTGAGCATTGACGAAAACGGCAACGTTTATGTCAATGATGAGCTCATTGACGAGCCTTATATTACAGATAAATCACTTGGGGAGTGTGATATCACGTTCCCGTGTTATGTAACAGACAATCACTATTTTGTTTTAGGTGATCATCGTTCAACCTCTATTGACAGTCGCAGCAGTGTAATCGGACTTGTCAGTGAGGAGTATATTGTCGGAAAAATCTTTTTCAGAATCTGGCCTTTTAACAGCATCAGTTTAGTTGACTGATGATAAATAAGATATAAAAAAAGGAGGTGGCCGGTTTGGAAGGTGTCAATAACGATTATCTCGGTAAGCACAAAAAGTTCAGACTTGACAGCAAAAAGCTGGCTGCACTGTTTTTTATTTCTGCATTTATTGTTGCGATAATTGTTTTCTGGTGGCTTAAGCTTGTCGGTATCACTATCACGGGCGATACCTTCTGCTCAGTTGCAGAGCACAGCCACAGTGATGAGTGTTATATAAGTGAGCTCGTTTGCGGCTTTGACGAAACATCAACAAATTCTTCTGTGGTTGACGAAACAACTGCACAGCTCCACGCTCATTCTGACGGGTGCTATCAAAAAACTCTTGTGTGCACCAAAACAGAGCACACACACTCACAAGCTTGCTTTTCTGACAAAACAGCCGATGTTGAAACTGTCAGCGATTGGCTGAAAACCCTTGAAGATGTTGAAATCACCAACAATATTCCTGAAAACCTTGTTGCTGTTGCAATGTCACAAAAGGGTTATGAAGAAAGCCAGAAGAACTTTGAATACGACAGTGACGGAGACAAAAAGGGATATACCCGCTACGGTGAATGGTACGGTAATCCTTACGGCAACTGGAATGCGATGTTTGTCTCTTTTTGTCTCAACTACAGTAATGTTAAGCAAAACGATTCTGTTTTCAGCTCAAATGTCATAACTATGTATCAGCAGTGGCAAGAGGAAGGTCTCGTTGAAGCACCGGAAGGTCACGAAGGCAGAATCGGTGAGCTCCTTTTCCTTGATATGGATGTTGACGGTGTGGTTGATTGTGTTTCTGTTATCAGTGAAATAACTGGCGGAGAAATCAAAGGAATTATCGGTGATTTCAATAACCGTGTTGAAGAAGTTACAATCGACAACCCTGAATATGTAATCGGTTACGGACTTACATATAATCTCATGGCAGATGAAGAAACTGCTGTAAATGAAGAAAACACTGCTGCTTCAGATGAAACAGAAAAAGAAGCACAAGAAGAAGCTGACAAAGATCGCATAAGGCAGGCTCTTGCTGATAATCCTATGCTCACTGAAGAAGAGATTATAAGAGAAATTGAAAAAGAAAAGTATTATTCTCAGATGGATGCTTCTTTAAAAGATGCTATTGAAAAGCTACCGGATGAGGACAAGGCTTTGGTGATTGATGTTATTTACTCCATAGAAAAGCTTCCAACTGCAGATGTATTTATTGAAGCAATGGATGCCTATTATGAAAACGATGACACAGAAGGTGAGCAGGAGTATTATTTCAGCGTGCAGCAGATGATGGTTAATGCTTATGCCCGTTATCAGGGGGCAGAGCATTTGTCGGAGAATATATTTAATGCTGATGAGCTTTTCAAGCTTAAGGATTTATACAATAATCAGATGTTCACCACAGGCACATCTTCTGCCGTTACATTCAATTATGTTAACAGGGGCTGGAGCAATGTTGCTCCTATAATCATTACAGGCGGCAGTGCACGTGAGGTAATCAGTACAGGTAATAACCCTAATGTTTATTGGAGTGGTATTGTGGTTGATTATGACGATGAAGGCTATTACTATGTATCGCATAAATATCAGGCCAGCACTTCATCTGATGCCTCAGATGTTCTTGATATTGAGCCTTCAACATCAAAGGGCTTTGTCATGTTTATATGGTCGGCGGACACGAATGCCACAACCACACAGAAAAATGCCGCAGATGTTGCATCAGCTGTTGCTGTAGGGGACCGTGTGAATATATCGACAGACCCGTACAAGCTTTCAGCAGGCTACAGCTCCTCAGGCTATGGAACAGTTACTTTCAGTGAATATGTTCCTCCTGTAACTCCTCCGGTTGAGCCTGATGAGCCGAACAATCCTGAAGGCTCTGTTGTTGAAGACATACCTGTGTCAGACATTGCTGACGGAGAGCTTTCTGACAGTCAGGTTATAGATGCGGGCGGCAAGACTACCTCTGCTGAAGGCGACGTAGAAATAAGCAAATCCATTGATGGAACAGATATAGAAAATGTGTTTGACATTACCCTTACAGTACGTACAGAGAGCAGCATGCAGACTTATCTTGCAGACCCTGATATGGCTGTTGTTATCGTAATGGATATTTCTAACACCATGAACAGTAAATATCCTGCAGGCAGCACAACATCAAGATATGATGCTGCTGTTGTGGCGGCTGAAAACTTTATTAACCAGTTCGCTTCTAAGGGCAAAGGTATCAGTAAGCTGGGTTTTGTTGCCTTTAATACTCATGCTCATGAAATTCTGCCACTGCAGAAATGTACAACAAGCAACGCTTCTTCATTGATAAGCGAGATGAAATCAGAGACCGGCAGTATTATCAATGCAAGCGGTTATGCGGATGCTTGGACAAGATTTACAAATATTGAAGCCGGCTTGAAAATGGGCTACGACATGCTTGCAAACGCAGGCAATGAGAACAAGTATATCGTTTTTCTGTCAGACGGTTTTCCGACAACGTATATAGAAAGTGGCTACAATGGTTATGATCCCAATGACGAAAGTGGAACAAGATTCTATGATTCAGTTGAGCTTTATAACGGGAAAAAGAGACCTTGCTCCTACGGCACAAGCTATAGCGACGAGGCAGCTATCAGAGCAAGAAAAATGGCAACCAACATAAAAAATCTGGGCGCCACAGTTTTCTCAATCGGTGTTAATGTATCCGGTCAGTCAATAGCCTCCTATGTCAATTCTTTTGCCGGAAAAAGCTTCACTGTTGTTGACCGAAGAACGACCGCTTATGAAATAGGAAGTGAAAGCCAGAGTTATGAAAACAATATGACAGCATTTGAAAACTGGCTGAAATACAGTATCGGCTCAAGTTATTATTATGACAGTAAGAACCAGACTGAGATAACGCAAGCTTTCAATAAGATTTTTACTGAAATCGAAAACCTGAACAAAGAAAGCCGTGAAACAATATGGACCACCACTGATCCTTTGCCTGTTCTCGGTGAGGATGCTTCTGTTGTGGAATTCATCAATTTCTTCGATAAAGACGGCAAACCGGTTTATGATGTCAATGAAGCTGAAGGCTTCGAATATCTTGATGGTGAGTTTGGTGTTGGAAAAGAAAACACAGCGTTTCATAAAAAAGACACTATTTATTGGGATCTGAAGGACTCAGGTTATCGTATGGAAACTTCAGAAGACGGCAACACAACCTATTTCTATTATCAGATAAAATACAGAATCAGGCTTTTTAACGAAAATCAGCACTTTGTTGAATATACCGACTATAATACCAATGGCAACGCATTTCTTGAGTATAAAACAATCACTGTAATCAATGGTGAAACTACGGTATCCGACAACAAAAAGCTATATTTTGAAAAGCCTGCCGTTGAGGGCTATTATGAAGATTTTGTTTTTTACAAGCAAAGTGCTTTAGGAGAACCTCTTGAAGGCGCAGTCTTTACTCTTACCCATGATGATGTAGCCTGCAGTGTATGTCACGGTAACGGAGAACCCGTTACATCAGTGAGTACACTCGGCCCCTTCACATCTGCGGCTGACGGTTCTGTCACATTTTCAAGAATACCATCAGGTCACATATACAGTCTTGAGGAAACAATAGTTCCCGAAGGTTATATAGAATCTGAAAAGATATTTAAGGTTACGGTCAAAATGAATGAGCTTTCCATAAGAATATATGAATCCGAAGAAGATACTGTCGGTACCTTATGGTCAGGTGATGAAGATTTTATCTTTATTAATCAGCCCTATGTTTACATTTTGCCCGAAACGGGTGGCCCGGGAACATTACATCTGGCAATAATCGGCTTTGTTTTAACGGCAGCTCCGATTTTGTATAGCATAATTCATCGTAAACGGAAAAGGAGGTTGTCTTAAAATCTCTTTATTGCAGAAGTAATCCGATTAGGAAGGATAACGCACATTAATCTCACAAAAATTGCAGATTAAAAAAAGAAAGGAAGTAACAAAAATGAAGAAATTATTTGCAGTTTTATTAGCACTTACTCTCGTTCTCTCAATGGGAACAATCGCATTCGCAGAAGGCGAAACCACATCCACAGGCTCAATCACAATTGAAAATGCAGTAAAGGAATATAACTACACCATATATAAGATGCTTGACTTTGAACCTACTGAAGATAAAGCAGATAAAGGTATCTACACGGTTGCTGAAGGTTGGAGCGGCTTCTTCAACGGTGCTGTTGGTAAAGAATATTTTACTATAGATTCAAACGGTTCAGTCACAAAGGCTAAGGAGCCCGATGCAGCTTTAGCAAGAGCGGCTGTTGATTATGCAAAAACTGCTACAGGCGGCTTCAGTCAGTCAAAGGCTGCAGCAAGTGACGAAGTAATTTTTGAAGGCCTTGGTCTTGGATACTATGCAGTTGATACATCAGTTGGTGCTATCTGCTCACTCACAAACACTAATTCTGAAGCAACGGCAATTGAAAAGAACAAGCTTCCCACTCTTGAAAAGAAGATTGTTGAAAATGCCGATCTTGTTGATGCTAACAATGTAGCAATCGGTGACACAGTTGATTATCAGATTACTGTAACATTTGGTGAAGGCCTTACTGATTATGTTGTTAAGGATACAATGTCAGACGGTCTTACATTCAACAATGACGTTAAAGTTTACACTGTTAATGACGAGGGTGGACTTGATAATGTTACAACAGGTTTTACAGTAACAAACGTAACAGAGCACAGCTTCAATGTTGAATTTGCTGATGAATATGTTGAAACAGCTAAAAGTGAAACACATGTAATCAAGTTCAGTGCAAAACTCAATGAAAATGCAAAAATCGGTTCAGAAGGCAACCCCAACACAGCTGATTTTGTATACAAAAATGAGACCGTTGAAGAAAGCACTCCTGACGATACAGTTATCACTTACACAACAAAGCTCACTATCGACAAATTTGAAGTTGTTGATGGCGAAAAGAAGGCTCTTAAGGGCGCAGGCTTCACACTATACAAAGGTTCAGCAGAGGAAGCAAATAAGGTGGGCAGTGAAATCGCAGGAGACGACATTACAGAATTCGTATGGACAGGTCTTGAAGCAGGCACATATGTTCTTGTGGAAACAACTGTTCCCGACGGTTACAATAAGGCTGATGATATTACATTCACAATTGAATGTACAGCCCCTGATAAAGTAGAAAACGGCGATGCTAAAGCAACATGGTCAACAGAAAGCACCAAAATCATTGCAGTGAATGCAAGTGTATTTAAAGGCGAAGTAGAGAACAAGACAGGTCTGCTTCTTCCCGAAACCGGTGGTATTGGTACAACAATCTTCTACATCGTTGGTATTGTGCTCATGCTTGGTGCAGGTATTATCCTCGTTGCTAAGAAGAGAATGGCTTCCTTCAACTGAAAAGATTCAGAACTATACGGTTAAGTGCCTGAAGGCGACTGAGTGTTTTGCTATTAGTTTGAAATTTGATCAGATTGAAGATTAAAACAGTAAAAATAATCCCTGCCGGCTTAATGTCGGCAGGGCAATGCCAGTCACTTGAATTCTGACCGTTGTTTCTGAATTTTTTCAGTGATGACGTTGAGAATTTGAGCGTAACAGCGACGAAAATCTGTATTGATTTATTAAAAGATTAATGTTGATGATTTAAAGAGAGATTTGATATGAAGAAAAAGAAAACCACACAAAAGAAAAAGCGTGGCAGCGCTTCTACCATTATACTTGTGGTAATATTTTTGGTCGGGTTGAGTGTCCTTCTTTACCCTACAGTAAGTGATTTCTGGAATGAAAAAAGGCAATCTCAGGCAATCATCAACTATGATGACCTCATTGTTAACCTGACCCCTGAAGATTATACTGAGCTTTTTTCAAAGGCCGATATTTATAACCAAAAGATCAGAAATATGCCGTTTCCTTTCCTCAATCACAGGAATATTGCCGATGAATATTACAGCACCCTTGATGTTAACGGTGACGGAATGATGGGATACATCACCATTGAAAAAATCAAGGTTCAGCTGCCTATTTATCATGGCACAAGCGATAAAGTGCTTAACTCTGCCGTAGGTCATGTTGAAGGCTCAAGTATCCCTGTCGGCGGCGAAAGCACCCACGCTGTTCTGTCTGCCCATAGAGGTCTGCCCTCTGCAAAGCTTTTCACAAACCTTGATAAGGTCGAAGTCGGCGATGTGTTCACAATAAGGATTCTTGACAGAACAATTACATATCAGGTTGATCAGATTCTGATTGTGCTTCCTCACGAGACGGAGGCTCTCAATCTTGTGCCCGGTGAAGACTACTGTACCCTCGTTACATGCACACCTTACGGCATCAATACCCACAGGATGCTTGTCAGAGGCACACGGATAGAAAACATTGAGCCCGACAGAGTTATCAATGTAATTACCGAGGCTTATCAGATAGATCCGCTGATTGTTACCCCTGCAGTTGCGGCACCGATGCTCGGTCTGCTGCTTGTTATTCTTCTTGTAAAGAGCAGAAAAAACAAAAAGAAATCAAAGAAACCGGAAGATAGTTAAGTTAATTTATGAAAAGGAGTGAATGTATATGAAATTCAATAAAACAGTCAAAAGAGTTTTTTCAATATTGGTTGTTGCTGTTATGTGCTTCACTCTGCTTTCTTTCGGCGCAGACGCCCTTACTCTTGATAAAAACGGCAGTATAGCTCTCCATGTTGCTGATTCGGAAAACAAGACGCCGATGGAGGGCGCCCGCTTCCGTCTGTATATGTTTGCTGCTGCATACGAAAAAGGCAACGGCGTAGGTTATGATTATGTGATACCTTATGACGATTGCAATATGGACATGGATAATCTTCAGGATGCTCATCTTGCGGTGCATCTTTCTCATTTCGCTCTGACACATGATTTACCTTATGCTGAAAAAGTATCAGATGCAAGCGGCGATATAGTTTTTGACGGCCTTAAGCCCGGTGTGTATCTTGTTCTTGCCACTGAGATTCTCGAAAATTACTATTTGCCTTCACCCTTTGTTATAAATATTCCTATTTACAACAACGATAGCAATAAATGGGAATATAACATTATTGCCACCCCAAAGATGAGGATCTGCGGCTCAGGTATGAACGGTGAATCAACTTATCTGAGTGTAAAGAAAATCTGGGATACCGATGAAGAAGTTCCTGAAAAAATCACGGTGAGTCTCCTTCGCAATCTGAAGGAGGTTGAAAGAGTTGAACTGAGTGAAAAAAACAACTGGTATTACCGTTGGGATAACCTCGGAATGGAGTATACGTGGAATGTTGTTGAAAGCGTTGTGCCCGAAGGTTACAGGGTGTCATATAGCTCTACGGACAAAACAATAACCATCACAAACACAAAAGATGTTGACGACGGAGAAACAACGAATCCTGAAACAACAACAAAGCCTGACGAGCTTATTGATACAGGACAGCTTAACTGGCCGATACCTGTTTTTTCCATAGCGGGCCTTATTCTTTTCAGTATAGGTTGGGCGATGCTTAATCTGAGTAAAAAGGATGAGGAAAAAGTATGAAAAGAAAAACAGCCATTACCTTTATGAGTTTCGGAATTCTTTTCATTGCCTTTGCCCTGGGACTTCTGATTTACAACAACTATGAAAACAAAAGGGCTCAACAAAGCTCAGATTCTCTTATGAAATCAATCCGTCTGAGAATGGCAGAAAACGGGCCTGAAGATCAGATTGTTGACCCTTTTGATGAAGAAATGAAAATCAAAGAAATTGACGGCTACGGATATATTGGCTATTTGTCAATACCTGCCCTTAGTCTCGACTTGCCTGTCATGTCAGAGTGGGATTATGACAGACTCAAAATCTCACCTTGCCGATATTACGGCAGCACAAAGACAGATAATCTTGTCATTGCAGCTCATAATTACAGGTTCCATTTCGGATATCTCGGTAACCTTGCTCCCGGTGATTCTGTAGTATTCACAGACATGGAATCAGACATCCGTCATTACAAGGTTACTTCTGTTGAATTGCTTATGCCGACAGACGTGGACAAGGTTAAAGACAGCGGAGATGACCTTATTCTTTATACTTGCACTTATGGTGGTGCGAAGAGAATAACAGTCAGATGCAGTTATACGAAATGATTTTTTTTACTCGTCATGGCTGTTACAATGCTGACTTTATACCGGGAAATATAGGTTGTAATGCAGCAGGGGAACACTGTCATCTGAACACAGATATTTTTTTCTTGTTTGAGCACTCAATAAAAAATGAAGACTGAGATAATAAGACGGATTAAAACTAAAGAAGCATACATACGCAATGAAGAAAAAATATTAATGAAAATTAATTTTTTATTGACAAGATTAATTTTTAGGTGTAGTATGTAGATAATGTGAAAACAAAAAAGAATTTGTAGGAGGTTTTGTCATGGAAGCATTACGCGCAGATATCACTGAATTTTTAGTAGGTTTAGTTTCAGCTCTCCTTGGCTTCTTCAAGGGCGAAGATACCGAGCTTACAGAAGAACAGATTGCAGGTATCAAAGGTTTTGTTGACATTATTTTTGTTCTGTAATTTTAAAAAAACAAATACTTTTAAAATACCATTGAGATGTAACAATCTCAATGGTATTTTTTTTGCTTTACGGGCTCAGCACAAGCTATGCTTTCAAGTTGTAAGGTTAAAAATGCACAATTAGACATTGAAAATTTTATGTATTTGGCAGATTGTATGAATGTTACAAAAATGATATAATTGTCTTGCTATATTTATATCTTGATTCTCTCTGAAAAAAAGAGAGCATCAGAAGGAGGTTTTAATTATATGAAAAAGACAACCAGAACAGCCAGAAAAGCTTTGTCAGTATTTCTTTGTGTACTGATGATGTTTTCTACCTGGGCAGTTGCCGTGCCCGGTCTTGCTTCTGCAGCCAACAAGTATTACGTAAAGGTTTATGTTAATATTTATGACGGCTCGGACGGTTACGGCGGAGCTTACTCAGTTGAAGCAGCAACAGGTAAGCCGAAAAACTATTCTTGGGCTACCAGTGACGGTTGGTACGGTCGTATCAACATGACCGGCTTTACTGTTTTTGGCGTAGACGGAGATTATGATGCTCAGGATGTTTCAGCAGAGCTTCTTGAAGCTGAAAAGCTCGGCACTTATTATGCTATGAACGATCTCAGCAATGACAATGCAAACGGCGACTGGGACAGCAAGGCAATTGCAAAAGCCGAATACACCTTCACACTTAACAGCTTCCCAGTTGAAATCTTCTGGATGAACGACGAAAATAACTGGGACGGCGGCAATACCGGTTTTGCTATCCGTAAGCTTACTGTTGCAACTTCAGAGGGCGGCACAGAGCATACAATGTGGGAAGGTCTTGCAGGCTCTGATTCGGAAACCTACAACTACTACGGCTCAATCACTCCCACAGGTATCCACACCTGCTTTGAAGACGGCGGTAATGAAAATATCAGCGAATACGGTTTCTACAAGGCTATCACATCATCTTCACAGAGAGCCTGGTCTGACCCTTATTCAGCTGGTTCTTACGGCACATATTATGTAAACGACTACCAGAGCGGCGGTGTTTCCGCAACCTTCTCAGAGGGTGTTCAGTCTGTTGCTTATAATGTTGACTACATTAACACAGGCAGCACTGATACATATCATATGAACTTCATCAACCATTCAAAGACTCAGTCTGCAACAATTGTCGGTGTCAACAACAGCGATAAGTTTGTAAATAACCCTGCAGGCACAGTTCTTGCTCCGGGTGCAAAGCAGTCATTCGAATTAAAGAACATCAGCAGTCTCGGCGGTGACGGCGGACTTGCTAACTTCTGCTTCAATTACACACTTGACAATGTTTATGCAAGTGATGCTCTTGATGCTTCATTGGCTGTTTTCTATCAGCCCTGCTATATCGGTACATGGAATGAAAGCGATGATTCGAAGCAGATTTCCGATGAAAACGGCGACGGCAATACAGGCTTTTCACTTTATAAGGCTGATAATTATACATGGGGCGACAACTCAATGACAATTGTCAATACCTTCCAGACAACAGAAGGTATTCTTGAAAGAAATTCTGCAACAAGCGGTGACGGTACTGATAATGCCTCATTTAATTATAATTACTACATTGATACATCGGGTATGACCAATTGGACTCAGACCGGTCTCAGATTCCATGTAAAAGAATCACAGTACTACACCTTATCATTCCAGCCGGCTGATTATACAAGTGAATGCGGTACAATCACTATGGGCGGCACTTTTGCAAACCCCAATGAAGCTTCTATCACAATTACTGATATTGCTTATTCGAGCGTTACCGAAGAGTTTAAATATAATCACGACCAGGCTTCAGGCTTTTATACTTACGCCGATTATTACACCACAGGTACTCCTATGTGGAATGTAACACAAAGTGATGATAATGCATCATTCTATAACAACTCGGAAGGTTGGTTCAGATTTGCCGGTAATATTATTAAAGGCAGCGGAAATTCTGCAGCGACAATCAAATTCTCAGATATGACTTACCGTGAGAGACAGAACGGTGCAAAGGTATACTTCTCCGGTACAATCAATGTTTATGCATTTGACAAGTCAGCTTTAAGCAGTTATATTCGCGAAACTCTTCTTGACTTTGCTCCCATGAAAGAGCGTTACAATGCAACTGCATTCTCCGCATACGAATCAGCTCTTTCAAACGCAATGGGAGTTCTTGCAAACCAGAAGACAACTCAGTATGCTGTTAATCAGGCCCTCTCTAACCTCCAGACAGCAGTTGCTGCTCTTCAGACAACTGACAACCTTGTAAATCAGATCGATTCTCTTACTCATATTCAGTATGTTGACGATGTAGGTTCAGCAGAAGCTGCATCAATCGCTGAGAGATATGTTCTTATTCCTCTTGGTGAGCACACCGTTCCTCAGAACACAGCTTACATCGGTAACGGCACATACAAGAATGCAACAAATAAGAACTCAAACCTTACAACAAACTACACAAAGGATGACACCGCAATTGATGTTCTCAATTACTATTATTGGAACATTGATTATTCAGAGGTTGACGGCAAGATTGCTGAGCTTGGCGAAGCTATTGCAAACTTTGACGGCGCAATCTTCAACAACTCCTTCAAGACTGCTCTTGAAAATGCAAAGGCAAACCTTCAAGCAATTGATCAGACAACAATAGGTAACAGCACACCTTCCTCACAGGAAGAGGTGGACAATTACATTAACGCAGCTGACGATCTTCTTGCTCACATTGCAGCAGGCTATGAGCATTGTGACTATGATGCAAATGATGACGGCGCTGATGAGCTGAAGACAAAGGCTTCAACTTGCTCTGAAGCAGGCTATACCTATTATAAGTGTAACATCTGCGGTAAGATTCAGAAGGTTGCTGATCTTGAACTTGCGTATCATCAGTACATAGAAGAATCAAACGGCGATTATAAGATTTTCCAGGCTGAAGAAAATCACTACAATGAATGTGAAGTCTGCGGCTATAAGCTCACTTACGATCATAAATTCACTTACACAAGCGTTGAAGGTGAAGCATTCCACACAGCAACCTGTTCAGATTGCGGCTACAGCTACGAAGAAGGTCATAGCTACGGTGCATGGACAAAGCTTGATGACACAACTCATCAGCGCAGCTGCTCACTCTGCCCTGCAACTGAAACATCAGAACATACATGGGGAGATTGGGTAGAGGTTGATGACAATACCCATAAGCGCACCTGTACTGAAGACGGCTGCGATGCTTCCGAAACAGCTAACCACGCCTTCACAAATCCCGTTCTTACACGTCCCGCACTTGTTGACGGTGCATGGACAGACGGCTCATACACCTACACCTGTGCTTGCGGCGCAACAAAGACAGAAGCTGCTCCGAGAGCAGATTACACAGAGCTTGAAGATGCAGTGGCAGAGCTTGAAACACTTCTGAACGATGAAAACCTTACAGCTGACGCAGAGGCTGAAATTAATGAAGCACTCGAAAAGGCTGAAAAGCTTGCTGACGACCTTGTGACAGCTGAACAGGATAAGATTGATGCTCTTGTTGATGAGCTCAAGGACGTTAAGGCTGACGTTGAAGAGGCTATCTTAGTTTCAAAGACAACAAGCCCCATCACAGAAGCAACCTCAGGTATCGGCGTTCAGTTCCTCAAGAAGACAGGCGTTGATACTGTTGAAAGTGTTCAGCTTGGTGCAAACGGTGGCTTTGAAACAGTCAGAATGAGACTTTCCAACCACAACAGCAATCTTCCGATCACAATCACAAAGGTTACTGCTGACAAGGCTTATATCGGTGCTGATGATTCAGCCACATCAAATGTATTTGATACAGCAACCGTAATTGCTGAAGCCGGCACAACAGACCTTTATATCGTTGCTCCCGCTGATTTCAAGGAAGCAGGCAATATCACATATACTATTGCTTATAAGGTTGGTAATGACGCTGACGGTTACCTTAAGGATGCCGACGGCAATCCCATCATCTTCACAACCAAGGCATATCTCTATGTCAAGGCAGCAGCTTATGTTCCTCATCACTATATGGACGAAAAAGTTGGTGTGGGTAGCGAAACCTCAGAATGGGATTTCTACCTTGAGTCAACCAACTACGGTGATTTCGCACTTGTTTTTGATAACAAGGCTCCTTATGATGCTTTCGGAAACACAAATCTCGTTCAGGACGGCGCAGGTCTCTTTGACTATGTAAGAGAGCAGTATGACTACGAAAACGACGCTTGCTATGCAGGTTGTGCAGACGGCTCATATGATGACGGTGATGCTCACGCCGCAACCTACAGATACTATATCGATACAAGCCTTGCTCCGACCTATGAAGCAGCAGGCCTCAGAGCAAGATTTGTTGAAAACGAAGCAGGTTTCTACACAAACGCTCCTTTAAAATATGTAAGACTTGCAAACAACCAGACATATCTTGATAAAATTTCAGGTAACGACAAGACATTCTCAGTAACCTTCCTTCCCTCATCAAGCGGTACACAGGGAATGACATGGACAGCAACATCAAACGGTGATATGACTGTTTCACAGTATGATAACCCCGATCAGAATAATTACATATTCGGTTATCATCATCCCGACGAAGGCTGTGAAGAAACAACAGCTTACGCTAACTTCTCAGGTGCTATTCCCACAGCGACTGAAGAAGCAAACCTTATGTTCTCACCCAGAATGGAATTCAACGGTCCGAATATTGCTTTTGCTGAAGCTGTCACAATGACAACTCACCTTTACATCACTTCCTACGACAAGGCAGAGCTTCGTGAAGCAGTGAATAGCGCTGAAACTGCAGGCTACAATCCCGGCTACTTTGATGAAACAAAGTATGAAGCTTACGAAGATGCACTTGCAAATGCCAAGGAAGTTCTCGGTAAGGCTGAAACAAATCAGACACAGGTTGACGAAGCAACAGAAGCACTCAACGCAGCAATCGCTGACCTCAAAAATGCTGAAAACGAAGCAAAATTCGTTCTTACCGTAACTCACAGCATTCACGAAAATGCTGACAAGAACAGTGAAGCAACAGGCACAGAGTATGACTACTACCTTGTTAACGGCGAAGTCACTCCCGCTCTCAACGCTGCTGCAATTGCTCTTGACACTATCAACAAGTATGATGATACTGTAACTCTCAATGTTACAGCTGATACAGCTCATACATATAACTACTGGTTCATTGATTACACAGGCGTTAAGGATGCTATTGATGCAGCTGATGCTATCATCAATGACACAACAACAGGCTATTCAGACGAATATAAGCAGCAGGTTGAAGATGCAAAGAATGACCTTCAGAATATTCTTGACGATGAAGATGCAACAACAACTCCCGAATCACAGAAAGACGTAACAGATGCAATCGATGCTGTGGCTGCTCTTACAGGTCATACCTGTGACGAAGCTGTTGAAATTCCTGCAAAGGCTCCCACTTGTGAAGACGACGGACTTACAGCAGGTGCAAAATGCTCAGTCTGCGGTAAGATCACCAAAGCTCAGGTAACTGATCCCAAGATTCCTCATACAGAAGAAATTATTCCTGCAAAGCCTGCAACCTGCACAGATACAGGTCTTACAGAAGGCAAGAAGTGCTCTGCCTGCGGAGAAATTCTGGTTGAACAGACAGAAACCGTGGCTGACGGTCATGACTTTGCTGAAACTGTAACAGCAAATGCTGCAACTTGTCTTGCCCCGGGTAATAAAGCATACAAGCAGTGTACAGTATGTGATCTCTACTTCTCAGCTGATGCCGGAGAGTATGCAACCGACGGTAAGGCTGACACAGCAACATTCGTGATTGCACAGCTCGGTCACTCATACACAGGCGAATACAATTGGAATAACGCCGGAGAAATCAAATATCATTCACAGAAATGTGTTAACGGCTGTGATCAGTACAGTGAAGAAGTTCCCTGTACAATTGAAACCGTAACTGAAGCTCCCACATGTACTAAGGGTGGTACAACAACTCATACATGTACAGTTTGTAACAACAGCTATAAGACCTATACTGCAGCTAACGGTCACTCATGGGGTGATTGGGATCTCACAACAGAACCCACAGCTGAAACAGACGGCACATACACAAGAAGCTGTTCAGTCTGTACTGCAACTGAAACAAAGTCAGTAGCCCGTGAAAATTACGATGCTTACGATGCAGCTGTTGAAAGAGCAGAGAATATGCTCACAGACACAACTCTTACAGATGCAGCAAAGGATGAAATTCAGGAAGCTCTGACAAAGGCAGAGGAGCTTCCACAGAATCTTCCTGCAGACGTTGTTGAAGACGGCAAAACAATCATTGACAACACCAGTGATGAAACAATTGCCGATGCTACAGATGCTCTGACAGGGGTTCTCGACAAAATTGCAAACGACACAACAGGCGCTTACGAAAAGGTAGATTACAAAGAATATAACGTTGCAGTTGATGCTTATGACGCTCTCGACGGTGTGATGACAGCCGAAGATAAGGCAGCTGTTGAAGCAATCAAGGCAGAAATAGCAGAAATTCCTGCTGACGGCTCAAAGGCTGATTATCAGACACAGGTTGACAAGGCAGCAGCAGATATTGCTGCAATCAATGCTAAATACGGTGACTGTGCAAACGGCAACCACAACTGGGGTGCACCTGAGCTGACAAAGAAGCCCACAGCAGACGAACAGGGCGAATACACAGAAACCTGCGGTGTTTGCGGTGCAACACAGATAACAAAGGTTGACCTTGCAGACTATGATGCATTTGACGATGCAGTTGATGCTCTTGAAGCTCTTCTCGGCACAGAGAACCTCACAGACGAAGCAAAGGCAGCAATCAATGCAGCACTCGCAAAGGCAGAAGCACTTGACAAGAACCTTCCCGCTGATGTAACAACAGTTGACGGCAAGGAAATTGAGGGCGGTCAGGATACAATCGATGCTCTTGTAGCAGAGCTTGAAGAGGTCGTTGCTGATACAAATGC
>JAZSHL010000048.1:0-42193 GCA_045533205.1 Acutalibacteraceae bacterium
CAGCCGACAGAAAACCGACTTCTACCGACAATGGTATCACACCCGTACAAAGCACCCGTTGATTTCCCTTGAATGCTTTATGGAAGACTACGCCGAAAGTCACGACGGCGAGGAATGGGAAATTCACGATGAAACGCAGGACTTTGAAGAATATGTGCTTTCTGAAATTGAGGTGAACAGATTCCTTGAAACGCTGACGGACAAGGACAGACATATTCTCGAACTTCGGATGAAGGGACAGCCACTTGAAGAAATTGCAGAAAGGCTCGGCTACAAAACACACTCAGCGGTACTTAAACGCATAAGAAAAATCGGCAAAGCCTATGAGAAGTATGCAGGAGTTGACTACGGCTTTTCAGAAAAGAAAATAGTTTAATGCACCTATTGAATGAAAATTTGATAGGTGTATTTTTTATGCCTGAAAGCCTGAAATTGGGTATGTAAATACTGCGTCACATTTTATAATAACTGCCCCCACAAATTTATTATGAAAGGAGGTTAACCAATGACTTAGCACAAACCACGCACTGAGCCATAATGGCTCAAAATGGTGCCACTTTGGCATCACTTTTACAAGCAAACCAAAAAATGGTGCCACTTACGGTGCCACAAAATGTACTTGATTAAGGGCGCCCTTATCTGCGGTGAAGGAAGACAGACGAAGCACTTATCTATCCTGCAGATGTCTGTCCTACACCGTAGCGAGCAGGGAACTTGTACGGCAAGTTCCAACTTCTTTAGGGTCCCTTAATCCCTAAAATCAAAAGAAAGGAATGGTGATATGAACACTACGCCAAAAGCCAAAACACAAAGGCTTGAAATCAGGATAACACCTGAAAACAAAAAGAAGATTGAGAGATATGCTTCAAAATGCGGATTGTCTACAAGTGAATATGTAACAAAGAGAGCATTGGGATTTGCACCGAGAACGGTGTTACCCGATGCTTTTTTTAATTTCTACGGAAAGCTCTGTGAAATCTGCAATTATGAAATGGCACCCGAAACCGAAGCAAAACTCTTATCTCTCATTGATGAAATTCACAGTGAAATACTCTCGCCTAAAAAGGAGGTGAATGATTTATTGCTACCACAGGATTCTGGCCCGTAAAGAGCCGACTTAAAGAGGTTATTCAGTACGCTGAAAATCCTGACAAGACCATTGATAAAAAGTATCTTGATGAGGATTTGTATCAAACCCTGCAATATGCCGAGAACGACAAGAAAACCGATGAGAAGCTTTATGTATCAGCTATCAACTGTCCTGTACAACGAGCCTATGAGCATATGATGACAACCAAGCTCCATTACGGAAAGCTTGGCGGTAATGTTGCTTATCACGGTTTTCAGAGCTTCAAAGAAAATGAAGTAACACCCGAAGAGTGTCACAGCATAGGTGTTGAAACAGCTAAAAGGATGTGGGGAGCTGAATATGAGATTGTTGTTACTACTCATTTAGATAAGCATCATAATCTGCATAATCACTTTGTAGTTAATTCAGTTTCATTTAAAACAGGCAGAAAGTTTGAAAATCACGTTTCTGACCACTATAAGCTCCGTGAGATTTCGGACGCTATCTGCAAAGAACGAGGTAAATCAGTTCTTGAAAATGCACCCTTCTACGGTGGTGAAAAGGCAGCCTATTGGCTTCATAAGCAAGGCAACAAAACTCACAGAGATATGCTCAGAGAAGATATTGAGATTTGTCTTACCGTTGCAACAAACTGGGACGAATTCAGAAAAGTTCTATTCACTATGGGATATGAGGTAGATTACAGACGATTCACTATCAAAGCAAAGGATTGGGAAAGAGGCGTAAGGGTTGTGTGCCTTGGCTATACAGTAGAAGGCATAGAGAAAAGATTCAACGAAACCTATTACAGCGGACACCATCTTGCTGATTGGAACAACTTCTTCTATGCAAGACGCAGATATTTTCCACTTGAATCGGTCAGAAAGAAATTAGAGTTCAGCATTGAGCACGGTAAACGTCCTGAGGTTATATATGTAAACACTATGTTCCTCTTAATAATCTTAGTTTTTCAGCTATTAAAAGAAATAGCAGATGCAATGCTTATCTCACCTGAAATGAGGCACGCCGCAAAGGACATTAAGCAATATGTGGCTGACTATCATTTCTTAACTGACAATCAGATTCAGACTACAGACGATTTAGCAATTACTATTGAAGAAACACAGCTAAAAATTGCCGAGCTTGAAGAAAAACGAAGCAAGGCAGACAACAAAAAACGCAGAGCAAGCACTCCCGAAGATAAGGGAAGGTACAAAGCTATGCGTAAGGAGATCACAGAAGAAATCACGCCATTGAGAAAAAAACTCAAACAGGCGGAGCAGATTCTTGAAAAATCTCCTCATTTATATGAGCTCTTACAAAAAGAGCATCAGGCAGAAATGAATAAAATTAGAAAAATAGAAAGGAGCCGATAATATGGCTATTAAACCAAAATCAAAAGTATATCCCCGTGATATTGAAGAAAACGATCCCACAAAAGAAACCTTATATAACAAAGTACAAAAAGCCCGCACAGAATATGTGTGGGCTAATAAAATACCCATTGAGTATTTACGACCCTTTGAAAATCATCCCTACAAGGTAATTGACAATGAGGAAATGCAGAACCTTATTGACAGTATTGATGAGCGTGGTATTCTTACACCTCTTACAGTCAGAAAAATATCCGGCACAGAATATGAAATCATTTCAGGTCACAGAAGGTTTTATGCGGCAAAGAAATTAGGCTTTGAAATGATACCTGCCTTCATTTATGAACTCACTTATGAAGAGGCTGTTATTGCAATGGTAGATGCTAACTTGCAGAGAGAGCACGTTTTACCCTCGGAAAAAGCTCACGCATACAAAATGAAAATGGATGCTATGAAGAAGACGGCAGGAAGACCACCTAAAAATTCGTGCCAAGTTGGCACAAATTCTCGCACAGATGAAGAAATTGCAGAGAAAGCAACTGATAGTGCGAGACAAATTCAAAGATATATCAGATTGACTAATCTCATTCCTGAACTCCTTAACTTTGTTGATGAAGGAAAAATCGCACTCACTCCCGCAGTAGAGCTTTCATATCTTAATGAAGTGGAGCAAGCAGATTTAGTTGAAGAAATCCGTGTATGTGATGCTACTCCAAACCTATCTCAGGCTCAAAGACTTCGTGCAATCAGCAGAGAGGAAGGCTTAACGCCTGAGCATATTGGTGAAATCTTGGCTGAGGATAAAGCGAATCAGAAACCTATGATAAAAATGCCTGCAGAAAAGATACAGAAAATTGCTCCGAAAATCAAGGAAAAAGATTTAGAAGACTTCATATTGAAATCTTGCGAGTATTACTACAGACATCTGATGCGAAGTCGTGACAGAGATGCGAGGTGATGCGTATGAAGTTTAAGAAAATGCTTGTCAATCTTCTTTACGGTTGTGGTAGCGGCGAAACTGATTATGAAATAAATAATGTCAGATATATTGTTGATTCTCACTTTCAATCATCTGCGGACAGTGATACCTCAATTCATGACCGTTTTGGCAGTTGTCTCACACATTTGACGACTATTGATGATACTAATAAAATTACTAATGGATATGTGTACTCGACTGCCGGGAAGGAGGACTAAATGCAGTCAAAGAAAAAAGATAATGTGGGTATCACAGCTCTCTATTGCAGACTTTCCCGTGATGACGGCGGTGAAGGTGATAGTAACTCAGTTGCTAATCAGAAAAAACTCTTATCAAAATATGCGAAAGAACACAAGTTTCCTAATACGAGGTATTATGTGGACGACGGATATACCGGTACGAATTTCAACCGTCCCGGATTTCAGCAGATGCTTGAGGATATTGATTTAGGATATATAAGTATCGTAATTGTAAAAGATATGTCCCGACTCGGCAGAGATTATCTGCAGGTTGGTTATTATACCGACACTTATTTCCCTGATCGCAACATCCGTTTTATAGCAGTTAACGACTGTGTTGACAGTGAAGATGGTGAAAACGAACTTGCTCCGTTCCGTAATGTTATGAATGAAATGTATGCAAGAGATATTTCAAGAAAAGTCCGTTCATCTCACAGACTTCGTGGTAATATGGGTGAACCTTTATCTCAGCCACCTTACGGATATATGAAAGACCCGAATAACAAAAAGAAATGGATTATTGAACCCGAAGCTGCAAAGGTTGTTCAGGATATCTTCCGTATGAGGCTTGAGGGAAAAGGAAATGAAACCATAGCAAGAATACTTCAGGAAAACAAAATCAAAATTCCTATGGCGTATTGGTTTGACAAAGGTCTTGGCAGAGGCGGTAAGAAAACTCAGCCTAATCCGTACAAATGGTGTAAAACAACAGTTGCTAAAATTCTTTCACAGCAGGAATACTGTGGCGATGTAATCAATTTCAAAACCTACTCCAAATCCTTTAAGGATAAGAGAAGAATTGCAAATGATGAATCCGAGTGGAAGATATTCAAAGATGTTCACGAGCCTATTATCGACAGAGATACTTTTGAATTGGTGCAGAAGCTTGTGGGCAAAACAAAACGCCGTTCAAGAAAAAAATCTGAAGAGGAAAGGCATATGTTCAGCGACTTACTGTATTGCGGTAACTGCGGAAGTAAAATGTGGTTTCATATCAAGCAGAACAAAATTCCGCTACCGTATTTCAGTTGTTCAAACTATAAGGGCGACAGAGGTACTTGTCCTGAAACACATTTCATCAGAGCCGACTCCATTGAGTATGTTGTTACAAAGGAACTGCAAAGGCTTGCAAGATTCCTGAAAAAGGATGAGGATGCCTTGGCTGACCTATTAGCAGAGAAAACCAACAAGAATATTAATGATGAAAGAAAGTATCTTGAAGGTGCTTTGCAGAAAGCAACTTACAGAAATGAAGAAGTCAGCAGACTTTACAAAACGGCGTATGAGAAGAATGTTAACGGCACTATTACTGATGAATGGTTTATGGAGCTATCTCATAACTATGAAGTTGAAAAGCTTGAACTTAAAGAAAAGATTGCCGAATACAAAGAACGTATCAGCAATCTTGAAAATATGAAGCAGAGCAAAGAAAACTTCATTCAAGCAGTAAGAAAGTTTATTGAAATGGAAACTTTGTCAGGACCACTGTTAAGAGAGTTGATTGACCATATTGATGTGTATCATATTGAAGGTACAGGTAAAAACCGAACACAGAGAATAGCAATATATTATCGCTTTGTCGGCTATATTGAAATTCCTGTTGACGATGAAAACTATATCGCAAACACAAGACAAGGGGTTGCAGTGGAGTATATCCCTCAATCCGCATAAAACAAAAAAAGAGCAGGCTAAAAACCTGCTCAATACATAGAAAATCCGTGCAAAAAAAAGAGTGAGTGCTCATAAGTACTTTATGAACACTCACTATGGTCGAGGCGACAGGACTCGAACCTGCGGCATCTTGCTCCCAAAGCAAGCGCGCTACCAAACTGCGCCACGCCTCGATAATTATTACTGACTGCTTTTGTTGTGCCTTGTGATTATACTATCTTTATCTTTTTTTGTCAACCTTTTCTTACGGTAATTTGACTTGTAGTTCTGTTTTGGAAATTTAACTCTCTTGACAGATGCTATTATATGATTAATATGTCTAATGCAAAAGGAAGGTAAAAAAATATGAAGATTTTGATTGTTAACGGCAGCCCGAAGGGCAAATACAGCATCACACTTCAGACCTGTAACTATCTTGAGCTTCTTCATCCGGAGCATGAGTTCAAAGTCATTCATGCGGGACAGACCATCAAGAAGCTTCAGAGAAACTTCACACAGGCTGCTGAAATGCTCCGTGAAGCAGAGCTGATTGTTTTCTCTTACCCTATCTATACTTTCATAGCACCCAGCCAGCTTCACTATTTCATTGAGCTTATGAAGCAGCAGGATATTGACTATTCGGAAAAGTTTGTTACACAAATCACAACCTCGAAGCATTTCTATGATATCACTGCACATAATTATGTTGAGGATAACTGCCGTGATATGGGCCTGAAAATCATCAAGGGACTTTCTGCCGACATGGATGACCTGACAACAGAAAAGGGTCAGAAGGAAGCAGAGGAGTTCATGAAGCTTGTGCTCTGGTCATGCGAGCACAACTATTATGAGTCTGCAATAAAGGCGGAAAAGGCAAAGAAACCCGTTAAGGTCAAGCCTGCTCCCACAATTATCGCAAAGGGCAGCGGTGAGGTTGTTATTGTTACCGACTGCGAAAAGGACAATGCACAGCTCAAGTCCATGATCGAGCGCTTCAGGGCAGTTCTTCCCATAAACAGCAAGGTTGTCAACATCAGGGAGTATCCTATCAAGGGCGGATGCCTTGGCTGCTTCAACTGCGCCGTATCGGGAAAATGTATATACAAAGACGGCTTTGACGATTTTCTCCGTAACGAGATTCAGTCCGGCAGTGCTATTGTTTATGCCTTCACAATCAAGGACCATTCAATGGGCCCGCTTTTCAAAATGTATGATGACAGACAGTTCTGCAACGGTCACAGAACAGTAACTATGGGTATGCCTGTCGGATACCTTGTCAGCGGCGAATACAGCAAGGAAGCAAACCTTCGCATGATTATTGAAGGCAGAAGCGAGGTCGGCGGCAACTTCCTCGCAGGTGTGGCAACCGATGAAATCAATCCCGACGGTGAAATCGATCGCCTTGCAGGCACTCTTGCTTATGCAATCCGTAACGGCTATACAAGACCTGCTAACTTCTACGGAGTGGGCGGCATGAAGATTTTCCGTGACCTTATTTTCATTATGCAGGGCCTTATGAAGGCTGACCACAAGTTCTATAAGGCACACGGTCAGTATGACTTCCCCCAGAAGCAGTGGCCGAGAATGATGGCAATGTATCTTGTCGGCGGACTTATGAACCTGCCTAAATCAAAAATGCCTGCAAATGCAATGAATGAGGGTATGCTCATGCCCTATAAGGCAGCGATTGATAAGGCTAAGAAAATCGCCGGAAAAGAGGATTAAGAGATTACAGATTTGTCATATTAATATAGTTTACAGTTAGTTAACACATTGTTCTATTACAGGTAGAAAAGATAATGTATAAACACATGGAGTGTGTAAACACAAAATAATATTGGAGGACACAAAAATGAAAAAAATTACAGCAATCGTTCTTGCACTTGTTATGCTTGTAAGCTTTGCAGCTTGCGGCGGCGGAAAGTCAACAGACGGTAATGCACCTGCAGCATACGAAGGAACTCTTTCACAGCTCTGCTCAAAGATCTATGAAACAAATCCTCTCGAGCTCATGGTTATGACAGAGGGTGCTGACATCGATCTTACAGATGCTGACTCACTCAGCTACTACCTCGGCGTTTCAACAGCAGAAGACTTCAAGGAAGCTATCTTCTCAGAAACAATGATGGGCTCACAGGCTTATTCACTCGTTCTTGCAAGAGTAAGCGACACTGCAAAGATTGAAGAAATCAAGAAGGCAGTTTTTGAAAACATCGACACAAGAAAGTGGATCTGTGTTGAAGCAAATCAGGTTCGTGTTGTTTCAAGTGCTGACCTTATCATGCTTGTTATGGTTGACTCAACCTTCGGCGAAACAATCGCTGACGATCTTGTAAGTGCATTCTCAACAAATGTTGGCGAGCTTACAGGCGAAACACTCAAAAAAGGCTGATAATTTATGGTATTCTCATCCCTTCCGTTCTTATATGCGTTTTTCCCTCTTGTTCTGGCGTTGTATTACATTGTGCCGAATAAGGTGAAAAATGTGGTGCTTCTGATTTTCTCCTTCGCCTTTTATTGGTGGGGAGAGCCGAAGTATGCGTTATTGATGCTTGTCACAATAACGGTTTGCTATTGCGGGGGATTGCTTACTGAAAAATTACGAGAAACCCGATGGGCAAAACCGATACTTATTATATCGGTGGCAGTACCCCTTGGGTTTCTTGCCGTTTTTAAGTATGCAGACTTCCTCATCGGCTCCTTCAACAGTGTGGCAGGAGCTGACATTCCCTTTCTGAAGCTTGCACTTCCGATAGGTATCAGCTTTTATACCTTCCAGGCACTCAGCTATGTTGTTGATGTTTACAGAAAAGATGTGCCTGCACAGAAAAACTGGATTAACCTTGCAACCTATGTTGTGCTTTTTCCACAGCTTATTGCAGGCCCTATCGTGAGATATACCACTGTTGCAGAAGATCTTGAAAGCAGAAAGCACAGCCTTGAAGGCTTGGCAAAGGGTATGCGCCGTTTCATTTTCGGCCTTGGCAAAAAGGTTCTTATTGCAAACATTCTCGGCTCACTCTGCACTGCCTACAGAGCAAGCGCAGAGCCGTCGGTTGTGTTCAGCTGGGTATATGCTATCTCATATTCATTGCAGATTTATTTCGACTTTTCCGCATACAGCGATATGGCAATCGGCATGGGCAAAATGCTTGGCTTCAGATTCCTTGAAAACTTTGATTATCCGTATATTTCTAAAAGCATAACCGAGTTCTGGCGCCGTTGGCACATTTCTCTCGGTTCATGGTTCAGAGATTATGTCTATATTCCGCTTGGCGGCAACAGAACAACAAAGCTTCGCCACATTATCAATATTCTTATTGTCTGGTGCCTGACGGGCATATGGCACGGTGCAGGCTGGACCTTCATGAGCTGGGGCTTATACTTCGGTGTGATTCTCATTCTTGAAAAGTTTATTTACGGAAAAGTTCTCAAAAAAGCACCGGGCGTGATACAGCACTTCTATGTTGTGCTGCTTGTGGTCATTTCCTTCGTGCTTTTCAATGCAACAACCTTCACCGAGGCATGGCACGACCTTATGAATATGTTCGGATTTAATTCTCTGCCTTTCATAACAGGGGATACACTTTATAATCTGCGCTCTTATGCAGTTGTGCTGATAGTTGCATTCTTTGCCGCAACTCCCGTTTTCAAGCGACTTGGCGAAAAGATAGAGGAAAAGACTGTTGCTGCTGTTATCGAGCCGATTGTTCTTGCTGTTATTCTGATAGTCAGCACAGCATATCTTGTTGACGGCTCATTCAATCCGTTCCTTTATTTCAGATTTTAGGAGGTGCCACAATGAAAAAAGTACGTTATATTGCAGTTGTTGTGGTGCTTTGTGTTATCCTTGGCGGCACATCAATCGCTTATATTGTCAAAGGCGATGCAGAAAAATCCACATGGGAACGAAGAAAGCTACAGCAGTTTCCCGTTCTTTCATGGTCTGAGCTTCAGAGCGGTAGCTTCATGAAGGATTTTGAGACATATCTTTGCGATCAGTTCCCTTTGAGAGATGTTTTCAGACGTCTTAAGGCAAAGGTTCAGTTCAATGTCTTCATGCAGAAGGATAATAACGGTGTGTATATCACACAAGGTCATGCAAGCAAGCTCGATCCGGTTCTGAACGAAAAGCTTGTCGAAGATTTCGGCAAGAAAATCAACAAGCTTTACGATATGTATCTCAAAGACACTGACTGCAAGACATATTACAGTATAGTGCCCGATAAAAACTATTTCCTTGCAGAACAGAACGGTTATCCGTCCATGGATTATCAGGAGCTTTTCAGAATAGTTGACGATAAGCTTTCTCATATGACAAAAATCGAAATTGCCGACCTGCTTTCAATTGACGACTATTACACAACAGATACTCACTGGAAGCAGGAAAAAATAGCCGATGTTGCAGACAGAATCCGTGAAGCAATGGACATGAAGCCGGTCAGTGACTACAAAGAAAAGAGCATAGGTGAATTTTACGGCGTATATTACGGCCAGTCAGCGCTTGATCTTGAATGTGATGAAATCAGATATCTGACCAACAGTGAAATTGAAAATTGCACCGTTTATAATCATGATCCGTCGGCAGAAGCAAAAAAAGTCAAGGTATATGACGAGCTGAAGCTTGACAGTGATGACCGTTATGATTTTTATCTTTCGGGCGCATCTTCGGTTATAGAAATTATAAATCCTGCCGGTGCCGGTATAAAGGGCAGGGAGCTTGTTGTTTTCCGTGATTCCTTCGGAAGCAGTCTGACTCCTCTTCTTCTTTCCGGTTATGAAAAGGTGACACTGATTGACACGAGATATATATATCCGGAAATGATTTCGGAATATGTTACCTTCGACGGTCAGGATGTGCTCTTTATCTATTCAACAATGATTATAAATTCAAGCAATACATTAAGATAAAATAAAAAACGACATACTGGCATATGAGTCTGTATGTCGTTTTTTAGTGGCTGAAGGGAAAAGGTCTTTTTCTGCAAAAAAATATCCGTGGCATGTCACCACGGATATCTGTGTGCTTTAATTAAAACTCAAACCATCTTGCGAAGTACTGGAACAGAAGGTTGATTCTTTCGAAGATTGACTCGATGAAGTTCCAGAAGGACTGATATTCACCGATGTTCTTCTCTGAATATTCAGCTGTGAAAACTACAACCTTTGTTTCGCCTGCTTCAACGTTTGCTGTGGGAAGAGTGGAAGCTTCATAATAAAGCTCACCGTTCATGTCACATCTCCAGCCCTTGAAGATGAATTCCTTTTCGCCTTCAATTGCAGGTCTTTCAGGATTTGCAGGAGCATATTCTGTGGGGATCTGACCACTCTGAAGGTGGAATTCCTTGATAACTTTGCCGTCATAGTTAACGAATCTGTAAGTTATGGGGGGATTTGCTTCTCCGTCTGCTGCAAATGCCACAACTCCACCGAACATGGAGAAAATAACAAGAACAGAAAGGAGAATTGCTAATGTTTTTTTCATAGGATTTTCCTCCGTTTCCAAATTAAATGTTTTGTGTTTCACAACACTATACAACATGATTATAAAGGAAAAGCGTTCCTTTGTCAATATTTAACTTCAAAAATTACTAACATTCTCTGCTTCGTCTGTGTGACGGTTGGGTTTAAGATATGTGTTGCTCAACCGCAAATACCTTTCGGCAGTGTTGTTTTTTTGAAGTTGTTACAAGACGATGCCCGAATTAAGATAAACAATCAGCTTCTCGGCTTCGTTTTACTGTTCTTTGATTTAAAGTGCGCACGGGAGTTGACAGTAAAATCTTAAAGAGAAAGAGGTAAATAAAAAAATTATTAATTTTCCGGGATATTTTAATTTTAATGGTGACAAAGCCTTGTTTTTATGTTATACTTCTATATTGTGTATAACTATAAAATAATTCAAAAAGGAGTTTATCCTATGAGTAAGACAATTGAAACCTTCAATTCTGTTCTTTCAGCTATTGCAGAAGAGCTTGAAAAGTACGGCTTTGAAAAGGTGCAGAACGAAAACGGAAGCTATGTGACAGAAGCTGAGGGCACAGTTACTGCTTTATACAAAAGCGAAAAGGGCTGCCTGAAGGCTGAATACAACGGCGATATTATGGCTCTTTATGCAGGTGCTGACGAAGAAAATGCAACAGCAAGACTTACAGCTTCTCTTCTTGCAGACAATGCAGATGCAAGAGATATCAAGTATGTTGCAAGCGAAATCAGAGAAACACTCAACGAAAAGTTCGGTGTTAAAAACCCCACCGTTTATAAAAAGCCTCAGCAGAAGGTGCAGCAGACTGTTTCAAAAAACGCAGTCAAGCACGGCTCCTTCTATGATGCAAACACCCTTGCAAGCAAGCTCTGCCTTGTTTTCCCCGAGCTTCGCCCCGAATATAAGGAAAACCTTGAAAAATACGGCGAATTCATGGGTGAGGAGTTCTTCTCAAAATACGGCACAAAAAAGGTTATCGAGGCTATCAAGCAGAATGATCCTCAGACAATGAAGAAGATGTTCCAGATTCTTAACGAAATTTACGAGGACGGAACAACAGCCGTTCAGGGCCTCATCGCAGTTACAATTCTTGGTGAGCTCAACAACGACCAGATTCTTCTTGCACGCTGTGTTGACTATATGAGTGAAACAATGGCTCCTCCCGTTATCGAGGTCAACAAGTATCTTGCCTCAGGTGCAGGCAAAAAGGCAAAGGCAAAGATGGCTAACCCTCCCGCTTACAAGCCTAAAAAAGAAAAGAAGCCCGGCTTCTTCCAGCAGATGATGGCTCAGGGCGGCGGTCAGCCTCCTGTTGTGTAATAAACAAACTTTAAAGGGAAGTGTTTACCGTGTTAAATAAGATTTTAGACAAATTCTGGCAGAACACAAAAAGACAGGATGACAAAAGAATTGCAACCCTGACTCCTCCCGAGGGCGTTTTTGAGTCAAACGACCATGAATATCTTGACGACGGACATGTCTATCACAAGCTCGACGTTTATTATCCTGAGGGAACAACACAAAAGCTTCCTGTTATTATTGATATTCACGGCGGCGGATTTATGTACGGCGACAAGGAGCTTAACAAAATCTACTGTCTTACCCTTGCAAAAAGAGGCTATGTTGTTTTCAACATGAGCTACCGTCTTTATCCTGAGGTTGTTGTAAAAGATCAGCTTTGGGATATTTCCAATGCCCTTATCTGGATAAAGGAGCATCTTGATGATTTCCCCTGCGACAAGGATAATATCTGTGTCACGGGCGACTCGGCAGGCGGTATGCTGGCATTTTTCACTGCTATGCTTTCACAAAGCAGTGAGCTCAGAGATATCTATGAGGTTGAGGATGCAGGAATCAGATTCAATGCAGTCGGTCTTACCTGCCCCGTGCTTTTCATGGACGACGGCTCTGTAACAAGCATATATACAAAAATTATGCTCGGCAAAAATTATAAGAGCGAGCTGTGGGGCAACTATGTCAACATGGATAAGGTTCTTGCTCTGGGCAAAGTACCTCCCGTGTTTCTTCTCACTGCATCGGGTGATATGCTGACAAGAGTTCAGACAAGAAAGGGCGCAGCCCTTCTTAAGGAAAAGGGACTGCCTTACCAGTTCATGGATTTCGAAAAATACAAGGGCACAGACCTGCCTCATGTATTCCCTGTTCTGCATCCCGAATCAGAAATTTCGGGCAGAGCAATTGACGAAATGCTCAGATTTTTTGACAAATATTCAAAGCAGAGTATTACGGTTTAATCAGAACACGCAGGGCGCCTGAGGGCGGTGCTTCAAAGATGCTTTTGTGAAGTGCCGTGACAGGTGTCCTTTTTAAATCTGTGAAAGGAGATAGCCATGAAAACTCTTATTCAGATGTTTCTGATTTTTGCAAAAATCGGAGGCTTCACCTTTGGCGGCGGATATGCAATGCTGCCCATGCTGCAAAAAGAGGTTGTGGAAAACAAAAAATGGGCAACCCAGGAAGAGCTGATGGATTACTATGCCATCGGTCAGTGCACCCCGGGTATCATTGCCGTGAACACCGCAACCTTTATAGGCTATAAGAACAAGGGAATTTTAGGTGCAATTTTTGCAACTGTCGGCGTGATAACACCTTCGGTTATAATTGTTGGTATTATTGCAATGTTCATCAGCAATTTTCAGGAGTATGAAATTGTGCAGTATGCCTTTGGCGGAATCAGGGCAGCCGTTGTTGCGCTGATTGCTTCATCAATTATCAAGCTTTCAAAGAAAAGTGTCAAGGACATTATCAGCTTTGTTATTTTTCTTGTTGTGACAGTTCTGTCCTTCTTCACCGACCTGTCACCGGTTATCTTTGTTCTTGCGGCAGGTGTCTGCGGCCTTGTTGTGAACATAACAGGCGTAAGAAAAAAGAAGGAGGAGAAAAAAGATGAGTGAAATAGTTCTTCTCTTTCTTGAAATGTTCGGTCGCTTTTTCATGGTTGGTCTTTTCTCTGTCGGCGGCGGACTTGCAACTCTTCCCTTCCTCACTGATATGGGAGAGGTTACAGGCTGGTTCACACAGACGGATATTTCAAACATGGTTGCAATTTCCGAATCCACACCGGGCCCCCTCGGCATAAACATGGCGACCTATATCGGCTATCAGGTGGGTGCCGATTACGGCAGAGGCTTCGGCATTCTCGGCAGCATTCTGGCTTCAACGGCGCTGGTGCTTCCCTCATTGATAGTTATATTGATTATTTCAAGAATACTCATGAAGTTCCGTGAGTCAAAATATGTGGAATATGCCTTTTACGGCCTTCGTGCAGCTTCGGTGGGGCTTATAACCTCAGCTTGCCTCGGCGTTGCAAAAATAGCCTTCTTCAGCAGTGAGGCTATGGCTGAGGGCATGGGCTTTTTCATGGCAGTTGACTATAAGAGCATAATTTTAAGCATACTCATCTTTGTGGGTGTCACGAAGCTGAAAAAAGTGCACCCCATTGTGTTTATTCTCATAGCGGCTGTTGCGGGCATACTTTTCAGAATCAGTTAGACAGTGCTTATATCAGCAGGCAGTGAAAAATCTTCGCTGTCTGCTTTTTCTTTTCAAAAGCAGATTTGTTACAATTTTTTCACCTGAATTATCCTCTATGACGGTTGTATTTTTTATATTTGTTTGATATAATTAAAAGACAGATTATTTTCTGAATTCACAAAGGAGGCAGCGGAAAATGGAAATCGGTGCATCATCAGCCTGTTTTTATCCCCTCGAAACCGAAAAGGCATTTTTGCATATTGCTGAGCTCGGCTTCAGGCACAGTGAAATTTTCTTCAACTGCCGTTCAGAGCTAAGCCCGACCTTTGTGAAGGAATTGCGAAAAATCAAGGACGCCTACGGAATGAATGTGGTGTCACTTCATCCCTATCGTTCGTTTGCAGAGGGCTACACTCTTTTTTCAAGCTATGAAAGGCGCTATCTTGACGGAATTGATGATTATAAAAGATATTTCAATGCGGCGGCAACTCTCGGTGCAAAGTATATTGTTATGCACGGCGCAAAAAACAGAATTGATATCAGCCTTGAGCAGTATGCAGAGCGCTTCGGAAAGCTCAATGAGGTGGCACGCACCTTCGACTGCACTGTCGCTCATGAAAATGTTGTGAAATTCATGGGCGCATATCCCGACTTTATGGCGTCAATGAAGGGCTATCTCGGTGATGACTTCAAAATGGTTCTCGATGTCAAGCAGGCAAGACGTGCAGGGGTTGACCCCTATGAATTCATCAGGATAATGGGCAACAACATCGTCCACGTTCACCTGAGTGACCGTGACGAAACACACGACTGTATTCCGCCGTCTGAAAGCGGCCACTGCAATTTTGAAAAGCTTTTTACGGAGCTTCACAAGGTGGGCTACAACGGAAGATATATAATTGAGCTTTATTCAACAAATTTCGACGACAGAAATGAAATTCCCGACTCGGCAAAATACCTTGAGAATATTCTCAACAAGGTAAGACAGCAGGGGATAAAATAAAAAATCAAGTCGGTATTATCCGGCTGAAAAGGGGTATAAATATTATGAAGTGTCCGTTTTGCAATTTTGAAGAAAGCAAGGTAATTGACTCAAGACCTACAGATGAGGGGGAGAAAATCCGCCGTCGCCGTGAATGTATTTCATGCGGCAAGCGCTTCACAACCTATGAAATCATCGAAAGCGTACCCATTATTGTTGTGAAAAAGGATAAGTCCCGTCAGGCATTTGACCGTGTGAAGCTTTTCAACGGTATGCTGCGTGCCTGCGAAAAAAGACCTGTTTCAATCGAACAGATTGACAGAGTCGTTTCAGAAATTGAAGCAGAGCTTCAGAACTCACTTGACAGAGAAATTACATCTGTACACATCGGTGAGCTTGTTATGGACAGACTCAAGGAGCTTGATGAGGTTGCTTATGTCAGATTTGCTTCCGTTTACCGTCAGTTCAAGGATATCAACACCTTTATGGACGAACTGGCGAAGCTTCTTGGCGAAAAATAATTTCAGGTGATATATTATGATATACAAAGGTTTTTCCTCCCTTGTGGGAGGAACTCCTCTTTATGAGGCAGAAAAGCTTTGTGAGAAGCTCGGTATCAGAGCGAAGATACTTGCAAAGCTCGAATATTTCAATCCTGCAGGCTCTGTTAAAGACAGGGTTGCAGTGAACATGCTCAGAAAAGCTGTGGAAAAGGGCCTTATCGGTGACGGTGCAACGGTTATTGAGCCTACAAGCGGCAACACCGGTATCGGTCTTGCTGCAGCTGCAGTTTCTATGGGCTTTAAGGCAATTCTCGTCATGCCTGACACAATGAGCGTGGAAAGGCAGATGCTTCTGAAGGCCTACGGCGCAGAAATTGTGCTCACCGAGGGTGCAAAGGGTATGCTCGGCTCAATTGAAAAGGCAAAGGAGCTTAACGAAAGCATAGAAAACAGCTTCATTCCCTCACAGTTTGAAAATGCCGACAACCCCGAAAGCCATTATCTGACAACGGGCCCTGAAATCTGGCAGGATTCACAGGGTAGGGTGGATATCCTTGTTGCCTGCATCGGCACAGGTGGCACTGTTTCGGGAACGGGAAAGTATCTCAAAGAGAAAAATCCCGACATAAAGGTTATCGGTGTTGAGCCTTATGAGTCACCGCTTATCACAAAGGGAGTGGCAGGACCACACGGAATTCAGGGCATCGGCGCCAACTTTATTCCCGATAATTTTGACAGAAATGTTGTCGACGAGGTTATCGCTGTTAAAACAGAAGAAGCCAGAAAAATGTGCCGCATTTTTGCAAAAGCAGAAGGACTTCTTGTGGGCATTTCTTCGGGTGCTGCTCTGGTGGCTGCAAAGAAAATAGCTGAGGAAAACGCGAGCAAAACCGTTGCAGTGATTCTGCCTGACTCCGGTGAAAGATATATGAGCACAGGGCTTTTTTAGGGTTTAGGGGCCGGGGAACTTGAAAGCATCAATAGCAAAGGGGCTGTAAAAAACGAGTTTTTTTACATCCCCTTTTAAATTTTCTTTTTATTTTAAAAATTTGCACCGAAGCTGCTTTAATATCCCCTGAGCTCTAAGCCTTATGCCCTGGCATCAGTCATCAAAGCACGCAAACAGTCTGCTGACGGCTTCGCTGATTTTCTCAGTGGGAAGGCCCGAATAGTTTATAACTACAGTGTGGGAATCGGATGTTTTTTCTGTGAAATAATCACTCAGGCAGGAAATGTTTATTCCCTTTTCTCTTGCCCTTGCTTTCAGCTGCTCGTCGGAAAGCTTTGTTCTGACCGACATCAGAAAGTGAAGTCCTGAGTTTTCTTCACGGATAGTGACAGTGCTGAAACGGGGGTGAGCTTTGATACAGCTCATAACAGTGTCACGTTGGGTGCGGTAATAGTTGCGCATACGGTTGATATGCTTTTCAAAAAAGCCTCTTTCGATGAATTTTGCAAGAGTATACTGCTCAAAGTTCGGCACGGTGCAGGAATAAAAGCTAAGCTTTTCTCTGTAAAGCCTCATCAGACTTTTCGGCAGCACCATATAGCTGATTCGGATTGTTGATGTCAGACTTTTTGAAAAGGTGTTTATGTAGATAACCTTCTGAAGCACATCAATGCTTTGCAATGTGGGCACAGGCTTGCCCAAAAGGCGGAATTCACTGTCATAATCGTCTTCAATGATAAATCTGTCCGTTGACTTTGAGGCCCATGAAAGAAGCTCATATCTTCTGCTGATGGGTGTTACAATGCCTGTCGGAAAGTGATGTGAGGGTGATATGTGAACAACATCTGCGCCGCTGATTTCGATTTCGTCGGGATTTATGCCATTTTCATCAAGTGAAATAGGCACGCAGGAAATTCCGTTTGCAGTGTAGATACGGCCGATTTTGCCGTAGCCCGGGTTTTCTACGGCATATATTTTATCTCTGCCGAGAAGCTGAATAATAAGTCCGTAAAGGTATTCCGTTCCGGCACCTATGATAATCTGGTCGGGAGAAATGTCCATGCCTCTGAAGTCAAAAAGATGGTCAGATATAGCCTTTCTCAATTCGAAAATACCCTCTGAGGGTGAACTGGCCATAAGCTTGTCGGGTGAATCTGACATGGTGTCACGCATAAGCTTTGTCCATGTGGCAAAGGGAAAGCCGTCAACGGGAACAGAGTTTGAGGTGAAATCTGCAAAGAAGGCGGGCTCTTGCTTTTCTTCTCTTTCTTCATATGCAGCCTGCTTTTTTCTTTCATTCTCCTTTTTTGCGGCAATCTGTGAAACATAATATCCGCTTTTTGCCACGGAAAAGATATATCCCTCTGCCATAAGCTGGCTGTAGGCATTCTCAACGGTTATGGTGCTGATGTTGAGATTTTTTGCAAGAGTTCTTTTAGACGGCAGCTTTTCGTTGGGGGAAAGACGGAAGGATACTATATCTTCACGGATTCTTTTATAAAGATATTCATAAAGGCTTTCCTTGCCTCTGCCTTCAAAGGAGTAAGTGAGCATATTTCATTCTCCAATCTGACCATATAAATTATTCTGTTTTTGGTTATTTTAATATGGTCAATTATCAGTATAATATGAAACATAGCATTTGTAAAGACTTTTTAAGGTGGTATTTAAAATGAAAAGAGTCGTAACAGTTCAGGATATTTCATGTGTGGGCAAGTGTTCACTCACTGTCGCATTGCCGATTATTTCTGCAATGGGCATTGAAACAGCAATTATTCCCACAGCAGTGCTTTCAACCCATACCATGTTCAGTGAGTTCACCTGCAAGGATCTGACCGATCAGATTACTCCCATCACAGAGCATTGGAAAAGAGCAGAAATTGACTTCGATGCAATTTACACAGGCTATCTGGGCTCATTCGAGCAGATAGATCTGATGATTAAGATGTTTTCTGACTTTAAAAAGGAGTCAAATATTACCTTTGTTGACCCTGCCATGGCTGACAACGGCAAGCTTTATCCTGCCTTTGATGAGGCTTTTGCAAAGAAAATGGCATCCCTTTGCGCAGTGGCAGACATTATAGTTCCCAACATCACAGAGGCCTGCTTCATGACAGACACTGAGTATAAGAGTGAGTACGATGAGGAATATGTAAAAGCACTTCTTAAAAAGCTATCTTGCCTCGGTGCAAAAATCTGTATTCTCACAGGTGTATCCTTCAAGGAGGGTATGACAGGCGTCATGGGCTATGACAGCGAAAAGGATGAATATTTCTACTATTCTCATGTCAGGCATTCACGCTCATATCACGGAACAGGTGATATTTTTTCGAGCACCTGCCTTGGCGGCATAATGAACGGCCTTGACTGGAAAAAGGCTGCTGTTCTTGCTGCAGACTACACATCAGAATGTATCAGGCTCACGATCGAAGACCCGAAGGGCAGAGATTACGGAGTCAATTTTGAGCAGGCAATTCCCATGCTTATAAAAAGACTGGGCAAGTAAAAAACAAAAAGAAATTCGGAGCTGTAAAAAACTCGTTTTTTACAGCTCCTTTGTGTTATGAAAAGTAATCTGCCAGAAAATTCCATGTCTGCTTGTCTGTTATGCCGTTATCCTCAAGCCTGACGGATCTTTGCCACTGCTTTACAGCTTCAACGGTTTCTTCATCGTAATAGTCGTTTGCTGTGACAGATGGGAAGTTTGAGTGCATTTCGGAAAGCTTCAGAAGAAAGGCCTTGAGATGAAATACGGCATTTTTTCTGTCGCCGTATTTCAAGGGTAAATCACCGTTTCTGACAGGGGAGATAGCCTTTGGCTTGCTGAAATAAAAAACTGCATTCTCGTTTTCTTTCACAAGCCTTGTCCACAATTCATAGTCAACTATACCTGTTTCCTGTCTGTCTGTGTATTTTCTTTCGAAGCTGCGGACAGAAGTTTCTGTTTCAATGCCGAAAACACCGTCGGCAACAACACGCTCTATATCACTGTCATAGCGCCCGATGTTGCGAAGATACCCCTGCAGCTCTGATATAGCTTTTTCTTTTTCAGTCATCGTGCTCTCCTTTCATCAGTTAATGCTCTGTTGTCAGGCAGTGCTGCTCAGCGTATACCCGGGGTACTGGCCCTCTACCCGCTGCTGCCCTTCACGGAGTGTGCTGTATACATCGGCAATGGCGTTCCATGTCAGCTCATTGATCTGACCTGTGGGATTCAGAGAAAAAATCTGCTGGAACTGTCTTACGGCATTCTGCATTCTTGTGTCAAAAAGATTGCCCGGTGAAAGGGGAGTCAGATCGTAAAAATAGTCGGCGATATAGCTGAGATAGCTTCTTGCCACCCTGACGGAGGGGCCCACATCGCCACGGCGGAGGATAACCCCGGGAAAGGGCTCTGTTGCCACGGAAACGGTCGGCTGCGTTTCGGAAAGATAGTCAATCACACCCTTATAGGCGGTGTAAAGGCTGAACCATGTTTCCTCGTCGGTTTCACCGGTAACGGGAAGGCCCTTGTATCTCTGAAAGGCTGACACAGAGTTTGCAGTGCCGCTGCCGTAGATGCCGTCAATTGTAATGTCGGGCAGAAAATCCACAAACTGTGAAAGAAGAGCGAGAAAATATTGCAGTGTTACAACCTGTCCCCCCGAATCGCCCTGAGAAAGAGCCCCCTGAAACTGCAAGGGCAGGTTTTCATATCCGATGCCCTCTGAATCAAGCTCAGCGAGCCGTGTCACTGCATCGAAGATGTAAACAATTCTGTACCATGTGCCCTTGCCTATGATGCCGTCAGGCTGAAGGTTGAATATTCTCTGAAAGGCTCTGACGGCGTTTTCGGTGTTCTCATCGAATCTGCCCACAACATTCACTATTTTCGGTATGGCAGGATAGTTTACGGATATACGGTTAAGATACAGCTGCATACGGCGCACATTTTCATTGAGGTCGCCTGACCGTAGCGGAGTGTCGGGATAGGAGGGGATGTTTTCTCCGATAGGAGCATTGACAACCACCTCGATGTCCGTTCCGTAGTAGTACTGAATTATGCCGATGTCGGAGTAGCCCTGTGTGGCGAGGGATTGTGAGCCCCATTGGGACAGCCCTCTGCAGGTTACAGTGGTACCGTTGCAGTATTGAGCGAAAAACGGATTGATGTTGCCCTCTTCACGAAGATAATCGTTGAAGATGTCATCGACGATACGGCTGATGTTTTCATAGATATTTCTGCCCTGAATAAATTTCTGGTCATAGGCAGTGTCGTTTGTGATGTCAAAATTATATCCCATTGCGGGATACCATTCTGTGTAAACCCTGTTGAGTGCAAAGGAAATCTGAGCCAGAATATTCGCCCTGATTGCGCTTTCCTCCCAGGTAGAGAAAATTTCCGAGGAGGCAACATTTTTGATGTAATCAGCGAATGGCACAGTGATATTTGCTGCATCAGAGGCAGGTGAGCCCAGATGCACCCTTATTGTCTGCGGGATTATAGGAATTGCCATTTCAGTTCACGCCCTCACTCTCAGGCACAAGCTGAACATTGAGCACAATATCTGAGCCGCCGACAGCGCTGACAAGAAGATTTTTCTGCGTGATAAAGCCGTCGGCAGAAACATCAGCCGCATATTCCAGGCTCTGGTCCTCGCTTAAGGGCTCAAGTGAGTTTTCCTCGGGGGAGGATTCGAGCTTCACGGTTATTGTTTCACCGTTTTTGTCTGTGACAAGAAAGGCATAAAGCTCATCGCCGATGTGAACCGAAACCTTTGCGTTTTCAACGGCAAAGGCAGAGTTGCCTGAAAATACTCTCGCCCTGAAGGTGGCAAAATTCTGAGGATTTGTGGGTATAGGTCTTTTTTCTGATTGGGAGGGTGAATCGGTCGGTTCTGTTGAAGTGTCTTCATCATCGTCAGCAAAATTTAAATCATCATTGTTGGTGCTATCAGCGGGGGAGTTGTTCTCCTGCGGCAGTGCTTCACTGTCGCTGTCTGTCATGTCAGCAGCCGCCTCTGTCAAAGAGTCAGTGCCTTGCTGTGGTGGGACAGATGTTTCATTTTGTGTCTGTAAATCTGTCTGACTGTCTTGTGCAAAGGGCAGCAGCTCCATGAGCTTTTCGGAATATTTTTTTATAAGGTCGTCAAGGTCGGGTGTCATATATCATATCTCCTTTTACTGTTATTCAGTACAGTATATTTTTGTAAAAGGATATTTAGACATAAAAACAAACAGGTATTTCAAGTAGGAACCACTTAAAATACCTGTAAGATGTTTTGCTTTTTTTGTTCTGCACTTAATGTTTAGTCAGCTGTGTATGCCATGAGAGCAACCTGACGTGCACGCTTGATTGCTGTTGTAAGTGCACGCTGATGACGAGCACATGTGCCTGTTACTCTGCGGGGAAGGATTTTAGCTCTGTCTGAAGTGAACTTGCGGAGCTTCTGAACATCCTTGTAGTCGATTTCTTCAACCTTATCTACACAGAATGCACAAACCTTCTTGCGTGACTTTCTGTTTGTGCGGTTTGCACCTTTTTCATATGCCATGAGTCTGTTCCTCCTGTTAGTATTTTAGTTTGCGGTCGGGTGACCTTTGATTAGAAGGGTAAATCTTCGTCGTCTGTGATTTCTTCAAAGTCTGCGGGAGCAGCGTTCTGATAAGTGGGGGCAACGGCAGGAGCAGCAATATTGTTCTGAACAGTGCCTGTTTCTGCCTTTGAGCCACAGAAGCTTACTTCTCTTGCAACAACCTCAAAGGCTGTTCTCTTTGCGCCTGTATTGTCTTCATACTGGCGTGTCTGGATTGAGCCCTGAACAGCGATCATTGAGCCCTTTGAGAAGTATCTGCAAACAAAGTTTGCTGTGCTTTCCCAAGCAACGATTGTGATGAAATCTGCCTGTCTCTGCTCACCTGCTCTCTGGAAGGAGCGGTCAACAGCGATTCTGAAAGTACATACGGATTTACCAGTGCCTGTTGTGCGAAGTTCGGGGTCTGCCACAAGGCGGCCCATAAGTGTTACGCAGTTAAGCATGTCGGTTCCTCCTTACTTTCTGATTGTGAGAACACGAAGAACGCCTTCAGTGATTCCTGCAATACGCTCAATTTCAGCGGGAAGTTCCGGCTTTGCAGCGTATGTCATGAGAATGTAAGCGCCCTGAGTCTGATCATCGATTTCATATGCAAGAGTACGGATGCCGCCGTTCATGCCGAAGGGCTCTGAAGCGGTGAGAGTACCGTTTGCTTCGATGAGTGCCTTGAATTTTGCTTCAAGAGCAGCAGTTGCTTCTTCACCCTTTGCAACTGAAAATACAAACATTGTCTCATAGTTGTTCATTTCTTTTTACCTCCTTATGGTCTCTGGCCCCACCTCTTTGTGTGGAGCAAGGATATGCCGCATACATACTGCGACAGTTAAAGATTATAACAGTTAAGTCACATGAAGTCAAGAGAAAAGTTAAAAAAGTTTCAGCTTTTTGCAAATATTTTTCCTTATATGGACAAGAATGGATAAATGGTATATAATATATTCAAAAGGAAGGTGAATTTCCCTTTATGAAAAAGAAAATTACGGCGTTAAGCCTTTGTTTTATCATGCTTTTCACTTTTTGCTCCTGTGGCAAAAGCGACACTGTTATGAAGGTGTCGGGCAATGAAATTCCGGCGGGAATTTTTGCTTACTATCTCAATGAGGTTATGTCGGCGCCGGAAAAGTACGGCGTGAAGGAAAGTGACAGGCAGGCATTTATCGACAAGGCAGAGCTTCTTTGCAGGCAGTATTCTGTTACGGCTGACTTCATGAAAGAAAGAAAAGTGACTCTCGGCACGGGCAACAAGCAGAATGTTGCAACAAAGACTGAAACACTGTGGAATCTTTACGGTGATTATTACAGAGCAGCCGGCATTCAGAAAACGGACATTACGAAGGTTATCACTCATGAAGAAAGAATGATGTGCCTTCTTGATTACTACTTGGGAGAAAAGGGGCTCAAGCCTGTTTCCGAAGATGTGCTGAAGGAAGAATTTGTTGACATTTATGTGGGCTTCAAGGCTGTTGAAGGAAGTCTGAGTAAGACAAATGACGCAGGTGAAACAGTTGAGATGACCGAAAAAGAAAAAAATGCTCTCAGGAAGCGTTTTAACACCTATGCTCAGAGAATCAACGAAGAAGAAATCACAATTGATGAAGCAAATGTAGCATACAACAGCTCTCTCGGCCTTATTGTTACAGGCGATGTTGAGTCCTCGCTTGTGAAAAAAGGGGACCCGATGTTTGCTGAGGATTTTTTTGACAGAGTCAACAGCATTTCTCACACAAAAGCGGCCGTCATAGAGTCAGGCACAAAAATTTATCTCATTCAGCGTGAGAGAATCGCAACCGATGAGGGCGATGCCTTTTTCACCTATCGCAGCGAGGTGCTCAAGGAAATGAAAATGTCTGCAGTTGAAAAGAAGATAATATCCCTTGCCAATGATGCTGAGGTGAAGCTTAAAAGAAAGAAGCTTACCGAGACTTATGAACTGCTGTTACAGATAAAAGAGAATTCACAAAAAAGCGAATAATAATGAACGACAGTGAAGAGTTGAAGGCTTTACTGTCTTTTTTTATTTTTTTGTAACATTTTTACTTTTTAGTTGTCTAACAAGTGACGGAATAAAGGTCATGACAAATCCGTATCAGGTTAATAGAGAAGGAAGGTGAAAGAGTGCTGAAGGAAAAAGGAAAAAAGGTGATAACCGATGAAGTCCTTTGTGCCGAATACGAAGCGGTTTATCATTATGCGCTCTGTTTGTGCCGCAATGAAGCAGAAGCGCAGGATATTGCTCAGGAAACCTTTCTTAAAGCAATGAAGGCCTCTGACAGCTTTGAGGGAGAAAGCAGCCTTTACACATGGCTTTGTGCAATTGCAAAAAGGCTGTGGCTGAATAAATGCAAAAAGCAAAAACGTGAGGTGTTCACCGATGCGATCGAGCAAGAGTTCAATGACACTGAAAAGCCCTTTGAACAGAGGACGGATGACAAATTTGCCGCCATGCACATTCACAGAATTCTTCATGAAATGAAAGAGCCGTACAAGGAAGTTTTTTCGTTGCGTGTTTTCGGTCAGCTCTCTTTTTCTGAAATTGCAGGCCTTTTCGGAAAAACCGAAAGCTGGGCAAGAGTGACATTTCATCGTGCGAGAAGAACAATAAGTGAAAGAATGAAGAATGATGGATATTACTGATAGAAAGGAAAGCAAGAGTATATGCTGTGCTGTTGTGTGCGACCTTCTTGCTAAGTATATTGCGGGCGTTGTGTGTGAGACTACGGCCGGCGCAATAGAAGAGCATTTGTGTTACTGCAGGGAGTGCAGCAGAGAATATGACAGCTTATGTGCAGAAAATCCTGAAATTTTTTATGAAATCGGAGAGCCATGCAAGGAAGTTTTTGCTCTGCGTGCTTCAGGTCAGCTCTCTTTTTCTGAAATTGCAGACATTATGGGCAAGAGTGAGGGCTGGGCGTTAGTGAACTTCTGCCGTGCTAAAAAAGAAATCAGCGATATAATGAGAAAGGATGAATATTATGAGTAACAAAGAGATGGGCAGGCTTGACTGCGCCATTGTCTGCGATCTGCTTGCTCTTTATCACGACGGAGTGGTCAGCGATACCACGGCAGCCGCTGTTGGCGAGCATCTGATCAACTGCAAGGAATGTAGAACAGAATATGATGCTTTGTGTGCACAGCTGCCTGAAAAAAACGAAATCTCAACAAAAGGGAGGTTTATCAGTATGATGAAGAAAAAAAGAATGAAGCAGTGCATGATGACAGTTTTGACTGCTGTTGTTGCATGTCTTGTTCTTGCCGGCTCATACTATTTTCTTACAACGGTTCCGTTTGTGGAGGTTGAGGATGTTAAGGTGCATAGGATTTACCGTTATGAAGGTGACAAGGATGAGAAATTTTTTGTGCTGTGGTCGTCCAAGTGTACCGGGGGAACAAGAATGGAAACTGATATTGTTGAAGAAAACGGAAAGATAACTCATGTGTTCAGCATAAAAAGACCGATCATTTATCAGCAAGCAGCAGACAGAGATGTCAGATGCTCTGCTTATAGTGCCACAAGCCGCATAATAGACGGAAAAACAGTTGAAAGTGATTGTGATGTGCTGAATTTCTGCGGTGCTGTTGTATGGAGCAAGACGGCAAACAGCGAGGATATAATTCCGGGATATGTTTACGCTTTTGAGGAGTATGAAAATGCCAACATGGATGAATTCGGTAACAGCGATGAAATGTTCTGGCACCTGAGCGTTGACGCAGAGAATATAGATAGCAATGAAAACTATGTCGGTGTCCAATATCCGGATCGCAGAATAGTGCGGTGGAATCTCCACGGTGAAGTTATTTATGACTCTGAAGAGTCGGAAAAGCCTGCAGAAGAAACGGTTTAATCTTAAAAGAAAAGTCTGACGAAGCTTCTTCGTCGGACTTTTCTTTGTGTAAAGGATTGCACAAAGCATAATTGTGTGGTATCATGACCTTGTGATAATTCTTCAAAAGAAGATAGGAGATGCTTTTATGATGCAGCTATTAAAATCAGTAACGGTTATTTTCATGGCAGTTCTGAACCTTCTCGGTCTGACCTGCTCACCCTATGACGCACCCATTGACAAGGTGAACGGCGGAGATCCCTTTATTGTTGAAGCGGACAATGGCTGCTATTATACCTTCACAACCGGCGGAGGAATTGACATCTTTAAAATCAAAAGCTTTGACACAATTGATGTTGAACAGTCAAAAACTGTCTATTGGGCAGGCAGCGACGGAATTGTCGGAGCAATATGGGCGCCCGAAATTCACAGAATCGGTGACAGATGGTACATTATAGCTGCCGCTGTTTTCGATGAGAATGCTGTTGAAAGAGGCACCATGCCCGGCGCAAAGGAATACAAGCAGCACGACGACTATTATCGCTACTGCTTTGTTCTTGAAAGCAAAACAGAGGATATTTTCGGTGAATATGAGTTCAAGGGTATTATCGCTCCCGACGGAATGAACAACATTGACGGCACATATCTTCAGAAGGATGGAAAGCTCTATTTTGTGACCTCTGCTTATATGGACGTGGGGCATCAGTGCCTTTACATCACCGAAATGGAAAACCCCTATACTCTTAAAACCGATGAAAAGGGCAAGCACAACAGTGTAAAAATTTCTTCCCCCGAGCTTCTTTGGGAAACAAGAGGTTGGAGGGTAAACGAAGGTCCTGCAGTGCTTTATAATGAGGATGATGTATATATTGTATATTCTGCAAGCGGCTTCAGCTCAGGCAGCTATTGTATGGGTATGCTGACGCTGTGCGGTGACGATGTTATGAATCCCTGTCAATGGGCAAAGAGCGTGACACCTGTCAGCTTTCATAAGCCGGTGAAAAGCATATACAGTTTAGGCCACTGCAGCTTCCTTTACAGAGAAAACGGTGACATCTACATGGTATATCACGCAAACTCAACATATAAGTTTGACAAGTCACCAAGACTGACTTACATCAAAAAGGTTGACTTTGCTTTCGGCAAGCCTGTGCTTATGTAAAAAAGAAAAAAACAAGAAAGGGACTGTTCTCACAGTCCCTTTCTTATTTATGTGTAATATTTATCAGTGTGTCAGAAGCAGCATTGCCACAAACAAAAATTTTCATTCCACTCATCAACATCAATTGCACCTATGGTCAGCATCTCCACTTCATTCCATCTGTCTTTTATGGATTTACCGTCAAAAACCGGAGCTTCAAACAGCTCCTTTGCGGTTTTAAACTCGCAACCGCCTTCAATATCACAATAACCTACCCAATAGGGCAATTCACATTGGGGAAGGTAACCGATAAATCTTTCGGTTTTACGGGAATCATCCCTGAAATAAAATGATGTTTCATCTATGTTGACAGCCTTTCTGTCAAAAAGATCAAAAAGTTTCTGATATTCCATAATAAAGCCACCTCTTATTGTTTTGCTCCGGACTTCGACAGCAGACAGACACATTCCACATGATTTGTATGCGGGAACATATCAACGGGCTGAATTTTTTTCACCTTATATCCGTTTTTGCAAAGGAAAGCAAGGTCCCTTGCCTGAGTTTCAACATTGCATGAGATATAAACAACCTTGTCGGGCCTCAGGGCTGCGACACTGCGAAGGAAGTTAAGGTCACTGCCGGCTCTTGGCGGGTCCATAAACACAAGGTCGACCTTTTCGTTGTCTTCTGCCATACCTACCATGAATTTGCCCGCATCAGCACAGAAAAAGCGGATATTCTCTGTTTTGTTGAGCTTTGCATTGCTGATTGCATCCTTGACAGCGTCCTTGTTAAGCTCCACACCGATAACATTTTTTGCCTTGTCAGAAGCAACGATACCGATTGTGCCTGTTCCGCAGTAGGCGTCAAGAACGGTCTCTTTGCCTGTCAGCTCTGCAAAGTCAATAGCAGTGTTGTAAAGCTTTTCTGTCTGAACAGGATTTATCTGATAAAAGGACTTTGCAGAAATTCTGAAGCGTTTTTCGCAAAGGATATCCTCAATGTATCCGCTGCCGTAAAGAACTTCCTCTTTATCCCCGAGAACAAGGCTTGTTTTAGAGCCGTTGATGTTCCATATCACTGTTGTGATTACGGGGTGAAGGTTCAGAAGCTCTCTGACAAATTCATCCTTTTTCGGAAAGACTCTTGTGCCGGTTACAAGCACAACCATAACCTCATTTGTGGCAAAGCCTCTTTTGACAAGCACATGACGAAGAAAGCCCTTGCCTGTATCCTCGTTATAGGCAGTGAGTCTGAATTTCGGAAGAAGGATTTTTCTTATATCCGTTATGATTTTGTCAGCTGTTTTGTCTTCAAGCATACACTCGTCAACAAGAACAATATTGTGGCTTGAGGACTGATAAACGCCGGAGATGATTTTTCCTCCCCTTGTGGTGCCGAAGGCCGCCTGAACCTTGTTGCGGTAGTGATAAGGCTTTTCCATGCCGATGATTTCATTCACATGACCGAAACGCCCGAGATAACGGATGGTTTTTGCCTGCTTGAAGCTGAGTTGTTCATCATATGTCATGTTCTGAAGCTGACATCCGCCGCACTTTTTGTAAAGGGGACAGGCGTTGCCTTTACCCACTTTTTTCGGCGCAGCAGGCTTGTGCGTGTTTCTTTTTGGTTTGTTTGCCATAATTAAACCTCTTATAGTGTCGGGAAGATATAAACCAAGGGCGGATGTTATCCGCCCATAAGTTAATATTAAAGCTTGACTCCTGAATATGTTTTCACCATTTTACGGATTGCAAAACGCAGACCGATAATAGTTACGAGTGCGCAAAGGGCAGCAATGGGTTCACCTTGTCTTTTTTTCATAAAGCAACGTCCTTTCTTTTATTGAGGTATAACACTGAAACCGAAGCTGTATTCTCTGTCGGTTTTATTCTTGTATTCATCCGGAGTATGAGCACCCCAGCTGTCATAACCGCCGATGCCCATCTGACGGCAGATTGCTCTGACATAAAGTGTTTTGCTTTCGGGCAGACAGTGCTTGTGAGCTGCATTTTCGAGCTGTTCTGCTTTCCACGGACAGATGTTCAGTTCCATCTGTGTGTCAGCCTCAAAGGCGAGCCGTTTGTCACCGATGAGAAGTGCCTGTCTGACACCTGTTCTTTCGCCATGCTCCTGAGGCTTCTGATAGTCAACGTAAAGTGAGTCGATGCTCTGTCTGTAAAGTCCGATATCAGCGCCTTCGCATCTGTCAATATAGTTTTCATGAGGTCCTCTGCCGAGATATTCAACTGTGTCGTAGTCGGCTTTAAGAGGGAAAATCACTGAAAGCTCGGGAATTTCGGGCAGTGAGCTTTCCGCCTTGAAGAAATAGTCAACATGAATACCCTTTGAACAGATTGAATAGAGAAGATAGCCTTTGCAGGAAGGCTCGGTGGGAGTTGCAAAGTTAACCTTGACTGTAACCGTCTTGCCGGTATTTTTTATGCTTTCTATGTCAATGCCCTGCCAGGTGTAATCACCGGCTTTTTTCCATGTCCCGCAACGTACCTCCTGCTTGTTGCCTCTGTCGTTATCTGTCAGAGCGCGCCAGAAGTTGAGCTTTATTTCACCGTCAAGAAGCTCTTTGCCGCCTTTTCTGACGGAATAAACTGCTCCGTTTCTTCTTGAGAAGCAGACTTCAAAATCGCCGCCGTAAACTCTGACTGTGCCGTAGTTCATGCTGACGGACATATCATCCTGCTTAAGAGAAGTTTTTGTGAGCTTGAATTCATTGATAACAAACTGATTTTTTGCAATCACATGTCCTGATTTTGCCCAGGGTGTGCTCTGCTTTGTTTCAAGCATAACATTCAGATACCACTCTGTTTTCGGGCATTCGCTGAGTTCAAGCTGAATCTTCTTTTTCTTGCCGGGAGCAACATCAACAATTATATCACCGCTGCCGATGACCTTGTTTTTGCTGACCTGCTGGAAGTGAAGATTATATTCGTTAAGGTTGGTAAAAAGAAAATCATTTGTCACTTCAATGATGCCCTTTTCGGCATTGATTGCTTTGATTCTTATATTGCTGTAAAGACGCTTCATTTCTTTGATGCCCGGCTTCAGTGTTCTGTCGGCAAAAACAAGACCGTTGGCACAGAAGGTGCCGTCGTGAGTGATCTCACCGTTTTCTCCGCCGTAGGCAATGAAGCTTGTTCCCTTTTCGTCTGTCATGCGGACGCCCTGGTCAACAAAGTCCCAGACAAAAACGCCGAAGAAGCTCTTGTATTTATCAAAAAGATCAATATATTTTCTGTTGGCACCGCAGGAGTTGCCCATCGAATGGGAATACTCACAAAGCATCCAGGGCTTATCGGTGTGCTTTTGCATGTCTTTTTCAAGATCCCACGGCTTCGGATACATCTGTGAATATACATCTGTGACATTCTTATCGAAGTCGAAGGTTTCCTTTGCCCAGATTGATTCATAGTGAACGGGACGGGAGGGATCCTTTTCGTGAAGCCAGTCGTGCATTTTAAGGAAATTTTCACCTGCGCTGCACTCATTGCCCAAGGACCAGATAATTACTGAGGGATGGTTTTTGTCCCTTTCATAAAGTGATTCAATTCTGTCCATGCAAGAGGGTGTCCACATTTCCATGCCGTCGGGCATAAGAGGTGTTTTGTCACCCATGAAGCGTGTTCCGTGGGTTTCAAGATTGTTTTCGTCGATCACATAAAGTCCGTATTCATCGCAAAGGTCATACCATAAGGGATGATTGGGATAATGAGATGTACGCACAGCATTGATATTGTGCTGCTTCATGATTTCAATGTCACGGATCATGAGCTCTTTTGAAATTACTCTGCCTGTATCGCAAGAAAATTCGTGACGGTTTGTGCCCTTGAGAATGAGTCTTTTTCCGTTGTAATAAAAAACAGAATCCTTGATTTCGATGTGTCTGAAGCCTGTTTTGCAGCTTACATATTCAAAGGCTGTTCCTCCGCTGTCACGAAGGGTGATGATAATATTGTAAAGATAAGGCTTTTCTGCACTCCAGAGATTGATGAAGGGGAGTGTAGCCTTGAGCTGAACACTGCTGCCCTGCTCAACTGAAACCGAGTCTGTGGCAACAACCTCGCCCTTTGCATCATAGGCAGTAAGCTCAAGCTCAGTGTATTCCTTCTCACAGCCGAGAAGAACATCTGCTGTGAGAGAGCCGGTTTTGTAGTCTGTTGTATCGGGCTCTGCCTTAACGGTGAAATCGCTGATATACTGCTTGTGGGTAGTGTAGATATAAACAGGTCTGAATATGCCCGAAAGGCGGAAGAAGTCCTGATCCTCCATCCATGAGCCTGTGCACCAACGGTATACCTCAACTGCAATTGTGTTTTCGCCGTCGGTGAGATATTCGGTGATATCAAATTCACTGTGTCTGAAGGTGCCCTCACTGTAGGCACATCTTGTGCCGTTGACATAAAGATAATATGCCGACTCAACACCCTCAAAGGCGATGATAACACGGTCTTTTATGAAGGTTGAGGGAAGAGTAACCTTCTTTATGTAGCAGCCGACAGGGTTATACTCTGTGGGAGCTTCGGGAGGCTTCGGCTCCTGAATTTTTTCCCATGGGTACTGAACATTGGAATAAATGGGGTAGTCATAGCCCTGCATCTGCCATGATGAGGGAACAGGGATATTGCTCCATTCGCTGCAGTCAAAGCCGGTTTCAGCAAAGTTCTCTTCCTTTTCACGGTAAGAGGGATAGAGTCTGAACTTCCACTCGCCGCAGAGGTCAAAATATCTTTCGCTGCTTTTTCTGTCGGCAATTCTTGCTTTTTCAAGACTGTCGTAGGGTACGAAGGTAGCCCTTGAGGGCAGACGGTTGATGCCTGTTACTGTAGGCTCATTCTGCCACTCATTAAAGCCATGAATCTGTGTTTTCATATATTTTGCTCCTTTAAGAAAGGATTTTTATTTGATATTAACCTTGTTTTCAAGGATGTAGCCTGTTGCAAACAAAAGGCCGAGAGCAACAAGAGCCTTGAAAAGTGTTCCTCCGATGGGGAAGGGAAGACCGCCGAGAATTTCTTCAACGGGCTGGAAGCTGATGTATGCCTTTTCAAGGGTGATAACAAAGTGAAGCGGGATGACATTTCCGAGAAGGTTGCCTACCTGTGAAACAACAAGAGAAAGACCGAAGAAGGTAAGACCACCGAAAAGAACGGGGTGGCTCTGGAAGGCTCTTGTGTTGGCAATTGTAACGGAAAAATAGATATAGCCCACATAAGTCAGAACGGTTGCAATAGCAAGAACAACAACCATGATAAGAGCTGAAATGATGATTTCAGGCTCAGGGAGCATGCTCAGAAAGCTTGAAAGCAGGCTTTCGAACATGTCTGTCAGAGTGGAAACCTTGACCTTCGCATAAAGGAAAATGAGAACATAGGGCACTGCCATGGCTAAAAAGCCCACAACAACCCACATGAATGAAATGAGCACCTTTGAAAAAAGAATCTGGCTGCCCTTGACGGGGAGTGTGAGGGTGAGATAGCCCTGTCTGCCGTAGATTGTGTCATAGAAGTTTTTGATAACTGAAACGAGAGTGACGATAACTGTTGCAAGGCCTGTTACGCCAAGAGCGAGGCAGGCAAAAACTGCAAGAAGAACGGAGTCACTTAAAAGTGAAAGACCGACGATGGCTGTAACTGCCACTGTTGCAATGAGAATGATAAAATTATAACGTGCCGAATGGCGGATTTCATGTTTTAAAAGTTTACCAAGCATATGAGAATACCTCCTTGAATACTTCCTCGACGGTTTTGCCTTTCTTTCTGATTTCATTGACATGAGAGTCAACAATAAGCTTGCCCTCACTGATCATGAGAACATGGTCGAAAATCTTTTCAACGTCATTGATAAGGTGAGTTGAAATCAGAACACTTGCATTCTTTGCATAGTTGTTCATGATAAGATCGAGAATGGCACTTCTTGAAGCGGGATCAAGGCCGCCGAGAGGCTCGTCAAGAACATAGAATTTTGCCTGACGGCACATAACAAGGATGAGGCAGAGCTTTTCCTGCTGGCCCTTTGACATTGTCTTAAGCTTCTGCTTCGGGTCAAGACGGAAATCTGTTACCATCTTTTCAGCCTTCTCCTTGTCAAAGTCCTTATAGAAGTCTGCAAAATAGCTGATTGCATCCACAGGGCGCATCCAGCCGGGAAGATAGGATTTGTCGGGCAGGAAGGCGACAATGCTCTTGCTGTAGGGGCCGGGCTCTTCGTTGCCGACCTTGACAATGCCTGTATGGTCCTTGATAAGACCTGTGAGAATTTTAATAAGAGTTGTTTTACCGCAGCCGTTGGGACCGAGAAGACCGACGATTGAGCCTTCTTCGATTTTAAAGCTGACGTCGTTGAGAACAACTTTTTTGCCGTAGGATTTATTCAATGATGAAACCTTGACTATATTGGGCATGATTAACCAACCTTTCTTTTGAAATATACCAATTTATTTTATAATTTTTTTTGTGCAAAGAAGCCATGTTGCCACAGACCAGACAAGCTGAAGAAAAACGATTGCAAAGGGGCTGTGGAACAAGGGCATATTGAGAAGACAGGACAGAACAATGAGCAGGAAGGCTGCCACCTGACCGAGAACACCGACATTGAAAAGCAGCTTTCCTGAGTTATAAAGGCTGTGCGCGCTCAGAATGAGAGGCAGCAGAGCCCTGCTCTTTTTCGGGCAGACAAGGCCGCTTGATTTTCTTGCCATTGTGTTAGTGCGGTATTCGTTAATTATTGATGAGCCCTTGCCTGAAAGCAGCTTTATGCCTGCAGTGTCAATGTCCAGACGCTTTGCAATTTCGACATGGGACAGACAGGGCTCCTTTGATGTGAGCATAAGAACAAGGCCTGTCTTGTTGAAGGAGTGTGAAAGCTTTCTGACAGAAGAATTCACCTTGTAGCTGACAAGGAAGGTCGCTGTCATTCTGCCTTCAATAACAAGATACATAAGAAAACGGTTCTTGGCATATTGTCTTTCCTCGTTTTCGTCGGGAACAGGAATGCTGTGCTGAATAAGCATTTCACGTGTGCCCACGAGAACTCTTTTTCCGTTCACCCATGCAGAGTAGCCGAGAAGATCCTCATACTGAACGTTTTCAGCCTCGGGGATTTCCTTTTCAATCTGCTTTGCAAAATCCTCAAAGCATTTGCCGGTGAGGGTGCCTGCGCCGACGGTTACCGAAGAAGCATAAAGGGCGGCATCACTTTTATTTATATGTGCGCCGGGAGTGAGCCTGAAGGAGGATACATCGGCAGTGAAAAGGTCAGAGATGTCCATGGCAACTCCGTTTGCCTTTCCCACAAGACGGATTCCTTCGTAGTCGGTGACAGCAGTCCCGATTTTTTTGAGAGACATGTTTTCAAGATAAACGCTTATTGCACGGACAGTATCGCTCAGAACGGGAATGCACAGACAGACCGACGAAAGCAGGACCGTCATGTATTCTCCTCCGCTGCCGGATTTTATATAAACAGCAAGAGATAAAACGAAGCTTAAAAGAAGAACCGCAATGCCTGAATAGGTGTAATATCTGTGGGATGCACCGCTTTCAGCTTTTCCGTCAGGCATACTGTCGCAGGCATCTGCCCTTGCACAGTAAAGAATACGAGGCTTTCCCTTGTCTGTTATACCCTGTGCGAGAGAATCTGCATCAGCCTTGTTTTCAATGGGATGAACACTCTGAAGATTTTTACCCTTGAGCACAACCGTTATGCCGTGAAGCTTTGTCCGGGCTGTGAAATAGTCACCAAGACATTTAAAGGCAGCAGCAAAAACTGCAACAAGAGTATACATTCTGACGCCGTTGAGCCCTGCAGTGCCCATTACAGCTGTGGCAACATCGTGGATAAGAACAAACAGTGTGATAATGAAAAGCCAGGTGTCACTGTTTGGTTTCAGGGTGATTATACCCTTGACTGCCGAAATGTAGTTTCTGATAAAGACAAGAATCATTACGGCAAGAATTGCGATGTTGACAAGGGAATAGGTTGTTCCGCCACCACCGAACATGAATTCAAGGATATTACCTTCGGAATAGAAGGAGGGAAGAAGAGTCAGAACTGATGTAAGAAAAAACAGTGCAATGCAGAAAATCAACTGAATCTGCATGGCAAAGCAGTTTTTCTTCAGCAAAGCTGCAAGAGCCTGACCTGTCAGAGCTGCGTCCTGCTCTTTTTTTCTTCTGGCCTTTTTTTGAGCTGAGGCAACACTGCTTTGTGAAAAGCCCTGCGAAGCAAGGTTTTTGCTTTTTTTAACAGCTTTATCAACAGCCGCAAAAATGTCTTCACCCTTTTTTGCGGAAACTCCGTCAAGGGGATTTACTGCATCACTGTCTGACGGAACAGTTTCAAGAATAGCTTCGTCATCCATTTTGTTGCCCGAAAGAACTCTCACACCGCCCATAATATCTGTTTTTTTATGAGGCTTCGGATTTGATGCCTTTGCTTTGCTTTTTGTGTATGAATTCAGGCTGAAATGGCGTGTTTTTTCAGATACATGTTGTTTTTTCGGTGGGGGAGCAGCAGCGAAGGTTATTGTTCTCTCATTGCTGTCATCCTTAACGGGAACAGCCTTTTTTTCAGTTACATAATTTTGTGAAGCTGTGCCTGATGTAAGCCCGCTTATAAGTGCGTCGATGTTCACATCGGGAACTGCATAAAGATCGTCACTGCTCTGAGCTGTGGCAGCAGCCTTCGGCTTGTCCGGGGCTGCAGCTTTCTGAGAGGGAGACTCAGAGTCCTTCTGCGCTTTTTCAGGACCGTTCTGTGATTGAGAATTAACCCTGAAGGAGGCAAAAAATCCTGATCCGTCGTGGCCCTTGCTGTCAAGCTCGTCGTCACTGAAAACCTCGTTGAATTCGTTTTTATCTTTTTCGGTCACCTTATTTCTGAACTCGGCAGACCTGTTGTTTCTGCTGCTGGAGGACTTGAGATATTCCTCATTTCTGAAGGGGGAAATGCCGTTTTTGTTATCTGACATTTTCATTTTCCTTTCCTTATTTTGCTTTGATTTTAAGGCGCTGACGGGCCACCTCATACATGAGGATGCCGGAAGCGACGGAGGCGTTCAGAGATGTGATTCTGCCTCGCATGGGAAGGGAAACAATAAAGTCGCTTTTTTCCCTGATAAGTCGGCTCACACCGTTGCCTTCAGAGCCCACAACAAGTGCAACAGGGCCGGAAAAATCCGTTTCGCACCAGTTCTGGCCATCCATGTCAGCGGTGTATATCCACAGACCTCTTTTTTTCAGCTCATCAATTGTTGAGGCTAAATTTCCCACTCTTGCAACGGGTACATATTCAACAGCACCTGCCGAGGTTTTTCCGACGGCATAGGACAAAGAAGCATTTCTTCTTTTGGGAATAATAATGCCGTGGGCGCCTGCAGTTTCTGCAGTTCTGATGATTGCACCAAGGTTGTGGGGGTCTTCAATTTCGTCGCAGATAATGATGAAGGGATACTCCTGCCTTTCCTCGGCAAGAGAGAAAATATCCTCCACGTCTGCATATTCGTGGGCGGCGGCATAGGCGGCAACACCTTGATGGTTGCCCTGACCGCAGAGAAAATCGAGCTTTCTCTTATCTACCTCTTTGATAACAATGTTCTTTTCTTTGCATTCGGCCATGATTCTGCCGATGGAGCCGTTGCGTTCACCTCTTGCAACAAGCAATGTGTCGATCACTCTTTCACTTCTGAGAGCTTCCGAAACAGCATTTCTGCCGATGATCAGATCACTGTTTTTTTCTTCGGTCTTTTCTTCTCTTTCGGCTCTGTCCCTGAAGCTGTTTTTTTTGTTATATTCACGGCCTTTTTCACGGCCTTTTACTGTATCCATTTTTATTGCCTCCGGAATTATTTGAGTAACTATTTATAATCGGTTAATTATAGCATAAAGGAGGAAAGACTAATTTCTTTTTTAGAAATATAAAGCTCAAAACAGAGGGGAAAATAAAAAAATTATATTATAGTATAATAAATTACGGAAAATCCCTTGATTATTTTGACTTTTGTTGGCATAATTACCTTTGTAAAAATGAACAGGAGTTTTGAAATGATTTTTAACAGAAGAAAAGAATATTCAGGCGCATTTGATTATCTCATTGTCGGCCTGGGAAATCCCGGACGACAGTATGAGGACACAAGACATAACGCAGGCTTTATCTGCCTTGACATGCTTTCGGAAAAATACTCGGTGAAGGTCAATAAGCTTAAGTTTAAGTCTCTCATGGGTGAAGCGAGAATCAGCGGCAAAAGATGCCTTCTTCTCAAGCCCCAGACATTTATGAATCTTTCGGGTGAGGCTGTCAGAGATGCAGCGGAGTTTTATAAAATACCTGCCGAAAGAATCATTGTCATTATGGATGACACAAGCTTTGACCCGGGTAAGCTTCGTATCCGACGAAAAGGCTCTCACGGCGGCCACAACGGAATGAAAAATATCATCTATCACCTCAATAATGACAATATTCCAAGAATAAAAATCGGTGTCGGTGCAAAGCCGAATCCCGAATATGACCTTGCTGACTGGGTGGTTTCACGCTTCACGAAAAAAGAGGCGGAGGAAATCAAAAAAGCAGCAGAAAATGCAATCGGAGCTGTGGAATTAATGGTCAAGGGAGACATAGACAAGGCCATGAGCGACTATAATTCGTAAAGAACGAAAAAGCATAAATTAAATAAAAAAGCTCGGCAGTGTCTTACGGGACACTGCCGAGCTTTTTTATTTTTGTTTACCTAATATGGATTCGAGATTCTTATAGGTCTCTTCCTCGTCATAAGTGTGGTAGTGAAGCGTCAGAACATCGCCTTCGGCAATTCCCGTGTGGGAATGGTGATGGGTGGAAGGCTTTTTGTGTACGGCAAGAACGGTGCAGGCTGGCGGCCAGAGGATATCTCTGATTTCCTTTCCTACGGCAAAAGCATCGTCGGTTACTGTAAATTTGCAGTCAATGACCTTATCCCTTTTACCTTTTCTCAGCTTTTTCAACCTGGATTCAATAACTATATCCGTAAAATCTTGGATGCTGAGAGTTTCAATCGTCATATATGCTATTGTTACACAAAGTCCGACGGGTATGATATTTCCGAGTCCGCTGAGACATTCGGCGGCAAAGAGGGTTGCCATAATCGGTGTACGGGAGGAGGCGGCAAGGAAGGCCGCAATACCCATAACAACGCAGATTATGTAATATTCTTCGGGAAGAATACCGCAAAGAAGCATTACCTTTCCGCAAAGTCCGCCGATTATTGCGCCGAAGCAAAGATTGGGCACAAAAAGACCGCCGGTGATACCGACATTGTTAGCAACAATAAGGAAAACAGCACGCAGACAGAAAAGAAAAGGCAGAAGCTTCCAGGGTGCATGAAAATCAAGAAGCTTTTCAATAAGTCCGTCACCGGTGCCCGGAAAGTCTTGCAGAAAATACCCCGTAAGGGCTGTAAGAGTGAAAACTGCAACTGTTTTTACTGTAAGAGAAATACTTTCGCTTACGGAATGCACAAGGGAGTAAAGCTTTGTAAAAGCTGCACCTGCAAAGCCGCAGACGAGGCCGATTATAACCGATGCCCATAAAAATTTAAGGGGCATAACAAGGTCAAGCTTCAGATGAAAAAGATGAGGGCTGAGACCTGCGAGAGGGCAAAGATACTGCATAACGGCAGTGCTTGTTATTGTGCTTACCGCCGAGGTCATAAACAGCATAGGTGAAAAACGGTGGTGAGCCTCCTCAAAGGCGAAGAAAATACCCGTTACGGGTGCGCCCGTTGCTGCTGCAAAGCCTGCTGAAGCTCCACCCGTCATTATAAATCTGTCCCAGGCAAGATGGCGTTTAGCAAAAATGCGGACAACACCTCTGCCGACAGCCGTTCCCATTTGTACTGCGGGACCCTCCGTACCAAGGGGTACACCGCCGAAATAGGTAACGAGCGCAGACGGGAAAAGAAGGAATATGCTCTTTATCCAGCTGAAGGGTGCTAGACCTCTGAGAAGGGTGATTGATGTCGGAATACCGCCGCCCTTACAGTCGGGAGCATAGCGGAGAATCAGGGATGAAATCACACCGAGAGCCGCCGCACCGAGTAAAAGAAGGGGCAGATATTCTGCGTTTTCACGGACAAGAGCATAAAGCCCGGCAGAAAAGGGGATAACCTTTGATACGCAGAGCTTGAAAAGGAAGATAAGCACCCCCGTGAATACACCGGTTATGCCTGAATATACAAGGCAGGGGAGAATAATATTTTTAATATATGTTATCTGTGATTTTTTCATTTTTCTCAGTTTTTCTTGAACTGCTTTTTCATTCTGAGCTCTTTGGAAAGGATAGTCTTTCTGAGTCGGAGTGAGGTGGGTGTTACCTCTAAAAGCTCGTCATCCTTGATGAATTCCATGCACTGCTCAAGTGAAAGTGTTGTGGGAGGCACAAGGCGAAGAGCATCGTCAGAGCCTGAAGCTCTTGTGTTTGTCAGATGCTTCTGCTTGCAGACGTTGCAGACAACATCCTCGCTTTTTGCACATTCACCAACAATCATACCCTCATAAACGGGCACGCCGGCGCCGATGAAAAGACGTCCTCTGTCCTGAGTGTTGAAAAGACCGTAGGCAGAGCTTTCACCTGTTTCGTGAACGACGATTGAGCCTCTTTCACGGGAAACAATATCACCTTTATAGGGCTCATAGCCTGCGAAAAGCTGATTCATGATACCGTTGCCGTTGGTGTCGGTCATGAACTCACTGCGGTAGCCGATAAGGCCTCTTGCAGGAATCTTGAACTCAAGGTGAGTGCTGCCGCCGTCTCTTGTGCCCATGTTTTCAAGTTCGCCCTTTCTTGAGCAGACCTTTTCGATAACTGCGCCTGCATACTGGTCGGGCACCTCAACAATAAGAAGCTCCATAGGCTCGAGAGTCACACCGTTTTCCTCTTTGAGAATAACCTTCGGACGTGATACCTGGAATTCATAGCCCTGACGGCGCATGGTTTCGATGAGAATTGAAAGATGAAGTTCACCTCTGCCGCTGACCTTGAAGGCATCTGTTGTGTCGGTTTCTTCAACACGCATGCTGACATTGGTTTCAACCTCTTTGAAAAGACGGTCACGGATATTTCTTGAGGTGACAAATTTACCCTCTTTGCCGGCAAAGGGACTGTTGTTGACAATGAAGTTCATTGAAATTGTGGGCTCGTCTATTTTAACAAAGGGGAGAGGCTCAACATGGTCGGGATCACAGGCAGTTTCACCGATGTTAAGCTCGGAGATGCCTGAAACGCAGATAAGGTCGCCCACAGTTGCGCTCTGCACCTCGACTCTCTTGAGTCCTTCAAACTGATAAAGGCGGGAGATTTTAACATTTTTTGTGTCACCCTCGTTGTTGCAGAGAACAACCTGCTGGCCTTGCTTTACACTGCCTCTTTCAACCCTGCCGATGCCGATTCTGCCGATATAGTCGTCATAGTCAAGGGAAGAGAAAAGAATCTGTGTCGGGCCGTTAAGCTCACCCTTGGGCGGCTCAATATGTTCAACAATTGCATCAAGAAGAGGTCTCATGTCACCCTCACGCACACTGTCGTCAAGTGAAGCATAGCCTTCTCTTGCAGAAGCATATACAACAGGGAATTCAAGCTGGTCATCGTCTGCACCGAGCTCAATGAAAAGGTCAAGCACCTCGTCAATAACCTCTGCAGGTCTTGCGCCGGGACGGTCAATCTTGTTGACAACAACAAGCACCTTCTTTTTAAGGCCGAGAGCTTTTTTGAGAACAAATCTTGTCTGGGGCATGCAGCCTTCAAAGGCGTCAACGAGCAAAAGCACGCCGTCAACCATCATGAGAATACGCTCAACCTCACCACCGAAGTCAGCATGGCCCGGGGTGTCAACGATATTGATTTTTATATCACCGTAATGAATTGCGGTGTTCTTTGAAAGAATTGTGATTCCTCTTTCTCTTTCAAGGTCATTTGAGTCCATAACACGGTCTGCAACCTGCTCATTTTCTCTGAAGGTGCCTGCCTGCTTGAGCATTTCGTCAACCATTGTTGTTTTGCCGTGGTCAACGTGGGCAATGATTGCAACATTTCTGACTTCGTTTCTGATGTCCATTATTTCACCTGATTTTTACAAAATTTTCAACCTTATTATTTTACCACATAAATATATCTTTTGGCAAGTTGAAATTGACTATGCAACAAAGAATAATTTTGTGAAAATGTCACAACAAAGGCCAACAAAAACTGCCCGTGCGCTCAATGGCATACGGGCAGAACATGTCAGAAAGTATATTATCAGTAGGTCGGCTGCTCCTGCTTTGATTTTTTGAGGTTTTCTATGAGCAGGTCAGTGTTGATACCTGTGATTTTGTCATACTTGGGGACAAAGGTATAAATTTTTATAGCCTTTTTGGCACAGAAGGAGGTAACCTTTGCTGCACGCTTGACTTTTTTCACTGTTTTTTTGATTTCAGAAATTGACTTCATTTTCTTTCTCCTTTGTCATCAGTCGATGGTGATTATATATCCGCACTCTTTGAAATATCTGACAAGATGTGTTTTGTTGTTGTCTTTGTTAAGCCATGCAGTTGAAACCTTGCCTGTTTTCAGAATTTCCTCAAGCAGGGTTTTATTTCTGTTCACCCAGGACTTATATTCGATGTCGGGCATGAAAATAACGTTTCCGCCTTTGTTGGCCATATTGCAGTCACTCCCTAAATTATATCGGAAGATAGTATTGTCACAACCCATTATATTATATTCACATGGAAAATATCAATAGGAAAATTAAAAAATATGGATAAAAAAGAAAAACCACAGCTTTTGCTGCGGTTAATGTTGTGTCGGCATCGCCTTATCTTCCCGGGCCGCTTCCAGCCAAGTATTGTCAGCACTGATGAGCTTAACTACCGTGTTCGGGATGGGAACGGGTGGACCCTCATC
>JAZSHL010000109.1:0-8647 GCA_045533205.1 Acutalibacteraceae bacterium
GAAGCCCTGCTTCATTACTTCATGCGCAGAATGTGCACTTCATTCGAAAAAAGAACTCTTTTGTCGAATTGACAAAAGAGTTCTTTTTTTGTGGTGACCCGGACGGGACTCGAACCCGTGTTACCGCCGTGAAAGGGCGGTGTCTTAACCGCTTGACCACCGGGCCTTATATGTAAAAGAGGAAGGACCGCGTATCCTGTCACTCTTTATTGTAGAACTGGTAGCGGCAGTGGGATTCGAACCTACGACCAATCGGGTATGAACCGAGTACTCTAGCCAACTGAGCTATGCCGCCATATCTATGCCGCTGTTTACAACGCTTGCATATTATATTATACAAAAATAGTTTTGTCAATACTTTTTTTCGATTTTTTTCTTAAATTTTAATTTTTTGCTTTCTGCACCTTTTTTGCTGCGCAGATCCTCAAAAAAATCCGTCAGCAGAGCCTGCGCCTCTTTTTCCATGTAGCCGCCCACAATTGAGGGACAGTGATTGAAGGGAAGTGCCGTGAGGTTCGTCAGTGAGCCCATGCAGCCTGCCTTTTCGTCATAGGCGCCGAAAACTACCCTGTCGAGTTTTGCATTTATAATTGCTCCGGTGCACATGGGACAGGGCTCCAGTGTGACATACATTGTGCAGCCCGTAAGCCGCCATGAAGAAAGCACACGGCAGGCCTCATCAATTGCCGCAATTTCAGCATGGGACAAGGCACTGCGCTTCGTTTCCCTTTTATTATACCCCTGAGCGATGACTTTATTCTCACAGACAATCACTGCGCCCACGGGGACCTCTCCCTCGCCCAACGCTTTTTTTGCATTTTCAAGGGCAAGAGTCATATACTCTCTGTTGTTCATCTTTTCGTTTTCATCCTTATACTTATTCAAGCTTTGAAATGAAATTGGCTGTCACATAAATCATATAAAGCATTGAAACTATCATTGTGGGAGAAAGAAGAAAGCTTCTTGAGGCTTCAAAAAAGCTGAGAGAGCTCTGATTTTTTCTCAGCCTGAAATTCTTTGTTTTCAAGCAGAAAAGCAGCAGCGCAATCATGCCCACAAAAATTACTGCCCACAGAAAAATCACATATACGATGTTGACCGTTTCCTCGGGAAGATAATTGTAAAGATATGTGAAAAGCACCGACACACCGTTGTTGAGGGTGTGAATGACCATGCCTGTCCACAGTGAATTTGTTTTAACCGAAAGATATCCGAGGCCGACACCTGCAACAAGTGCAAAGGGAGCCTGAATAAGGTTTCCGTGCATAAAGCCGAAGACAAAGGCAGACATGAGAATTGCAAAGCCGTCACCGTATTTTCTCAGGTTGCCCATAACATAGCCTCTTAAGCAGAGCTCCTCAATCACACCTGCAATCACTGCAATTCGTGCAAAGGAAAGAGCCACACCCAAGGGTCCCTCGGGCATTGCAATTTCGGGTGCTGAGGGCTCAAGGCCGAAAAGAGCCAGAGCAACAGTCACTATTGAGGTGACAAAATTTGCCGCAAAGCAGATGCCGAGGCCTGCAACAACGGCAAGGAAAAAGTCTGCTGCGCTTGTGGGCTTATTAAGCGGCACGGGATTTATCTCTCCGCTCACCTTTTTCATTTTCCTGCCCATAAGCATAAACGGCAAAAGCATTCCCAGCACCATGAGAAAAATATCAAATGAGGACTGGAACATTTCATTGTCAAGATAAAGGTTAAGCTGACCGATAACAGCCAGTGCCACCACAAGAACATTCTGAATGAGCACAACAAGCAGAAGTGCTCCGCCGGAATAAAGGCTGATTTTTCTCAGCTGCTTCTTTTCCGCCTTCTTTTTCAGTGCAGAAGCGTCGTTATATCTCTGATTATAGCCTTGGTTGTAATTTTGATTGTAGCTTTGGTTATAGCTTTGTGTGTAATTCTGATTTATGCTGCCGCTGCTCCGGGGCTGCTCCGGCTTATATTCTGTGTTCTGCTGATTTTGCGCAAGATCAAATCTTCCGCTGTTTGCCCAAGGGTTCTGATCCATATATTAACCCTCCCTGAAAGAGTTTATTCCTTGTTGTTATCACGCTTTGCTGTTGTCTGACTGGCCGAAACACCCTCTGTGCTTGAAGGCACAAAGAGAATCTTGAAGGTCATAAGCATAAGCTTCAGGTCCTCAAGAAGGCTCTGATTGGCAACATACATAAGGTCCATCTGCACCTTGTCATAGGGCGGTGTGTTGTATTTGCCGTAAACCTGTGCATAGCCTGTAAGACCTGCCTTGACCTGCAGTCTTAATGCAAATTCAGGCATATCCTTTTCGTATTCTGCTGCAATTTCCGGTCTTTCCGGTCTGGGGCCCACAAAGGACATGTCACCCTTGAGAATATTGAAAAGCTGAGGCAGCTCATCAAGACGGAGCATTCTGATAATTTTGCCCACAGGTGTGATTCTGCTGTCGTTGTCGCCGGCAAGTCTTGCAACGCCGTCCTTTTCCGCATTCTGAATCATACTTCTGAATTTGATAATCTGAAAATGCTTGCCGTTTGTTGTAAGCCTTGTCTGCTTATAGAACACATCACCGCCGTCATAGGCCTTGATTGCAATTGCAGTGACAATCATAAAGGGAGAGGAAATGATGATGGCAATCAGAGAGAGCACAACATCAAAAAATCTCTTTGTCCACTGATAAATAAGGCTGCCCTCGCTTCTCTTGCAGCGATAAACAGGCACATTCATAAGCTGAATGGTTTTGCCGCCTCTGATAATTGTGTCTGAAATCTTAGGCTTGACATAAGCAATTTTTCCGTGAGCGATGCAGTATTTGACAACCTCGTTTCTGTAGTCTGAGGGTACGCCGCAGAGAAAAACGGCTTCAACTGTTCTGATCTGGTCAAACAGCTCTGCAAGGGATGTCTTTTTTGAGTTAAAGGTTCTCACAATTGTGAAGCGCTTATCCATGCTTCTGATACCCTTAAGAGAAAGGTACGAGTCAACATTTTCAAAAACAACAACGGTTTTTCTCGGTGCGTGGAGCCTGAAATAAACAAAGTCTGTGAACACACACCATAGAGCCGCAAAGGCCGAAAAAGCAAGGAACATCAGAATAAAGGGCAGTATTTCAACAAGTCGGTAGCTCAGAAGTGAGAAAACAACATAGCAGACTGCCTGCAGAAAGCCTATGGCTATTATCTGTGAGAAAACAAGATCCCACACGGGCGAGGTGCCCACCATGAAGCCGCCGTAGACCTTGACAAAGCTGACATATATAATAATGAAAAGCACACCCATGAGATAGTTACCCAGCCTGAAGAAGGGTGTAGGTATAAGCGGATTATAAAATTTCAGCCAGACAAAATACAGTGTGCCTGAAAATGCGGCGATTATTACGAGCTTTAGAAAATACAGAATCAGCTTTTCTAATGTATATCTGTTCTTTTTCATTATATTATACCTCTGTTTTATATTACCCCGGTTTTTTTGTCTTTATTTTTCCACAGGGCGTTAAAATATAGTTAAATTCTTTTTGTTTGTATACACAGAGCTATAATATCACAAAAGCCCGCTTATGTAAAGAGTCAAAATCCCTGAGGCTGAATTTGACTAAAAAACGGTTTTATGCTACAATTACAAAAACCGGAATTAAAAGAAAAGAATTGTTTCTCTTTTTTTTACAAGGAGGATATATGAATAAACTGTTCGAAAGCGAGTTTTTTCAGAGCATAAGAGAGTTCGTCTCAAGGCTCACTGAAAAGCTTTCAGCTATGCGTATTTTTAACTTCAGCCCGAGCAAAAAGGTAATCGGTGCAGGCTTTGCCATTCTCGTTGCCCTTCTTATGATCACCTCTGCAGTTTTTGTTATTGGTGATCTTCGTGCCGGCAAGCAGGAGGAGCTTCTGACAACCGAAACAACCGAGGCGGCCCAGGTGGCAGTGAGCACACCAGCAACGAAGGAGATTGACTCAACCTTCCTTTTCGCTCTTACGGATAACGACAGCAGCCATGTGCACAGTGTGTTTGTGCTTTCCTTCAACTCTGAAGCTGAGACTCTGCAGTTCAGCTTCGTTAACCCCGACACCTCTGTGACCGTAAACGAAAAGACAGGCACAATCCACTCTCACCTTTCCGACGGCGGAATCAGTGAGTTTCTGTGGGCAGTCAGCAGTCATACCGGCATCGGCTTCAACCGTTATCTGGTTATTGACGAGTCAGATTTTGTCAAGCTCATCTCCTCAGTGGGCGACATTGAAATGGAAATTGAAAACAGCATTTCCTATGACCATGACGGAATCAGCTTCATCATCGACAAGGGCAAGAATATTTTCACAGCGGATACAATGCTTAAATACTGCCTTTATCTTTCCTCAAGCCCCGACGTTAACGCTGACAAAATAATGCAGGTTTTCGTCACTCTTATCCAGCGCCTTTTCACCGCAGAAAACGACGAGCTTCTTCAAAGCAAGTTCAGCACAGCGCTGGGACTTTTCACAACGGATATTTCTGCCATTGACTTTTCAGAGCACAAGGATGCTGTCAGAAGAATCCCTCAGATGAAGCTTCTGGAAAATGCGTCAACTGTTACGGAATAATCAGGGCCTATGGTGTTTTTAGGGCCTATGGCCTAAAGCTCAGGGTTTAGGGAATTTCAATTCATGATGAAATCATTTCATGGCAAAGCCGATTCATTTAAAATACTGTAGGGACGGCCATTTTTAATGCAGAATGCAAAGTGCAAAATGCAGAATTGCGCCTTACCTCTGATATAAAAAGAACATTCTTCACACCGGATTTATATTGTAGGGGACGGCCATGTGCCGTCCCCTACTAACTACTGACTACTAACTACTGACTACTTCCCCTAAATCCTAATCCCTGAAAATGCCCTATGCCCCGGAGCCCTATGCCCCAGATCCTAACCCCTTCACAACATCTTGTGTCTGCCTCTTTTCTCTTGCACAAGGAAACCCACGAGAACGCAAAAACTCAAGAAAAAAGGCAAAAAACATTGACAAACAGGGCGAATTTAATATATAATGTATCCTTGCAAGCTATGGCTTGTCATCATAAAAGCGTCGGACACGTATTGCGTTCACTACTATTACTCCTGCAATATGTCCCGTTTTATATTACATCTTATATTAAAAGGAGGTTAACGCAATGAAAAGAACTTATCAACCCAAGAAGCGCCACAGAAAGATGGAACACGGTTTCCGCAAGAGAATGGCAACAAAGAACGGCCGTAAGGTTCTCGCACGTCGTCGTGCAAAGGGCAGAAAGCAGCTTACTTACTAATTTCTGCTGACCAGAGTTAATTTTTCACGCTGCATAAAGCGGCACCCCCCTCGTTCATTTTTGTGTTGGGATTTGATTTTTTGCAAAAGTATATTTCTTTAAAAGAGAACACGGATTTTCAGCGTGTCTATCACAGAGGGAAATCCCTTGCAAAACCTGCACTGGTTGTTTATGCGATGAAAAACCGTGTGGGCGTTTGTCGTGTCGGAATTACTGTGAGCAAAAAAATCGGCAACGCAGTTGAACGCAACCGATCCAGAAGAATTATCAGAGCTGCCTTTCAGTCAGTTGTGAAGGACCATGAGTTCAACACAAGCTATGACTTTGTTTTTGTTGCAAGAACAAAGACGAAATATCTGAAAGCGCATCAGGTTGAAAAAGCCATGACGGAGCTGCTTGAGAAGGTCGGTGCGATGAAATGAAGAAGGCTATTCTTTCTGTAATCAGATTTTATCGCAAGCATATCTCTCCTCACCTTCCGCCAATGTGCAAATATTATCCCACCTGCTCATGCTATGCAATCGAAGCAATCGAAACCCACGGTGCCTTCAAGGGCTCAGTGCTGGCAATTTTCCGTATTCTTCGTTGCAATCCCCTCTTTGCCGGCGGCTACGATCCTGTTCCGCCCAAAAAAGAGAAGCACAGGTGCAACCGGCCTGAATGTTCCGACGGAAATCAGAACACGGAGGAATAAAAATGGATTTCCTTTATAACATCTTTGGTTTTCTGTTCAGAATTCTTTTCGGTTTTATCAGTGATTACGGTATCGCTCTTATCATTTTCACCGTATTTTTCCGCCTTATCCTTCTGCCTTCAGCAGTGAAGCAGCAGAAGTCACAGGCTAAAACCGTTCGTCTTCAGCCCAAGCTCAGAAGAATCAGAGAAAAATATCAGGACTACAGTCCTCAGGAAAGACAGCAAAAAATTCAGCAGGAAACAAACGAGCTTTATCAGCAGGAAGGCTATTCATCAATGACAGGCGGCTGCTTGCCCCTTCTCGTTCAGATGCCTATTCTTTTAGGTCTTTACGGTGTTATCCGTCAGCCCCTTAAGTATGTTCTTGAAATTCCCGCTGAAGCAATCAATCAGCTCACTGAAATTGCAAAGGGCATGGGACTCATTACCGAAAAGTCTGTAGCCTTTGCTGAACCCAAGATCATTGACAACCTTGCTGCTATTCTTGAAAAAGCTCCCGAGCTTGCAACAAGCCTCGGTGAATATGTCAGCAAAATTGAAGAATTTGATTTCACAATGTTCGGCATGAGCCTCGGTGCTGTTCCCAAGGATGCTTTCGCAGAGGGAGCAACCCTTTCAAAATGGCTCATTCTCATTCCCATACTTTCAGCGGCAACATCACTTATGACAAGCCTTCTCACTCAGATCAGACAAAAGAAGGCAAACCCCAACATGGATAATCAGCAGATGATGGGCTGCATGATGCTTTCAATGCCCCTCATGTCACTCTGGTTCACCTATCAGTACCCCGTTGGTATGGGCCTTTATTGGATTTTCTCAAACATTCTCGCCTTCCTTCAGACTCTCGTTCTCGGTCACTTCTATGCTCCGAGAAAGACTGTTGCAAAGCTCATGGTTGATGAAACTATCGAGCGCCGCAGCTATGAAAAGGCAAAGATCACAGCTTACGAAAATCAGATTGAAGAATAATCTTAAAATTGATCCAAACTTAACTAAACCAAAATAACGGTGGTGATTAACAAAATGATACATGAAGCAACAGGCACCGGCGCGACAGTCGAGGAAGCTATTTCAAATGCCACAAAGGCACTGAATGCTCCTGCTCTGGCAGAGGTCAAGACAGAAATTCTTGCCATGCCCAAGAAAAAGACTCTTGGTCTTTTCGGCGGTTCACCGGCAAAAGTAAGAGCTTATTATGAAACAGCAGATGCTGTTGAAGAAAATAAAAAGAGCGCACCCAAGGCTGAAAAGGCCGCCAAAGCTCCTAAAGCAGAAAAGCCTGCCAAGGCTCCTAAGGCAGAAAAGCCTGCCAAAGCCGAGCCCGCAAAGGCTGCTCCGGCAGAAAAGCCTGCACAGGAAAGAGCCTCAGTGAACATCGCTGACAGCAAGAGCATCAGCGCAGCTGTTGACTATCTCAAGGCTGTTCTTACAGGTATGGGTGTTGCTGAAGTAAGTGCCGAGGCTTTCCGCACAAGCGAGGATGAGATCATCATTGAGCTTGACTGCGGTGAGGATTACGGCATCGTAATCGGCAGACGCGGCGAAACTCTTGACTCAATTCAGTACCTGACAAGACTTGTTGCAAACAAGCACAAGAAAGAGGGCGAATATGTCAGAATTTCAGTCAATGTCGGCAATTACAGAGAAAAGAGAAAGAATACTCTTAAAGAGCTTGCTAAAAAGAACTCAGAAAAGGTTCTTAAGTACGGCAGAAATGTTACCTTCGAGCCCATGAATCCCTATGAGCGCCGTATCATTCATACAGCAGTTCAGGAAATTCCCGGTGTAAAATCTCACTCAGTCGGCTCCGATTCAAACAGAAGAGTTGTCATCTCCCTTGAAGAAGGTGTTGAGCCCACACATCCCTCAAGAGGCGGCTATAACAGAGGCCGTGGCAGAGGCGGTTACAACAAGGGCGGCCGTGGCAAAGGCAACAACCGTCAGGCAGCTGCCCATGTAGACGCTCCCACAAGAGCGCCCAGAACAGATGCAGGTGCTGAAAGAGTTTCTCTTTACGGCAAAATCAACTGATAAAAATCCCCGTTTTATACGGGGATTTTTTTATGTCTGAGAGCAAATCACTGGCTGAGAATATTGTCAGACACAAAAAGCCATATTTCAAAACAATCAGCCTTCCCCGCAATTCCGAATTCCGCATTCCGAATTCTCCTTGTTTCGCTCGTGCCGCTCGGGCACTTCCTTTTGTCGGTTGTGACAAAAGGAAGCAAAAGCACGCTTCTGATGTAAAGGTCCGCAAGTGTGAAGTTGTCGGAGCAAAAGTTATTTGCTCTTTCTGTTTGATAAATTCTTCGGTGTTTTATCTTTTTTCAGAAACATCATCACCGACAATTCACGTTGCTACGGTCATCTGTGCCGCCTTTCGTGAGTTTCACAGTGTGCCTTACTTATATGCTTAATCCTGCCACCCGCTACGGCTCAGCCTTTCCGACAGAAAGGCTCTCGTCTAATTTATTCGTCTGCCTTTTCACAGCCTCTTATTCCGACAGTCGTGAGCCGCTACAGCGCTGATAAAGTCAGAGAATTCCTCAAACCTTCTGCAGTTTTATGAAAGAGGTTCTTTGTAACCTCGACTGCATTTAATCTCCCTTACAACCTTTCCCGCTGCGGAAACTGCAGACGCAGGCGGACTGTGTCTTGTTGAAAAGGAAAAGCTTGCTGCAGCGTCAGG
>JAZSHL010000019.1:0-26647 GCA_045533205.1 Acutalibacteraceae bacterium
CGTGAGTTTCACAGTGTGCCTTACTTATATGCTTAATCCTGCAACCCGCTACGGCTCAGCCTTTCCGACAGAAAGGCTCTCGTCTAATTTATTCGTCTGCCTTTTCACAGCCTCTTATTCCGACAGTCGTGAGCCGCTACGGTGCTAATAAAGTCAGAGAATTCCTCAAGCCTTCTACAGTTTTATGAAAGGTTGATTCATAACTTGACGGCATTTAATCTTCCTCATAACCTTTCCCGCTGCGGAAACTGCAGACGCAGGCGGACTGTGTCTTGTTGAAAAAAATAACCTTGCTGCAGCGTCAGGCATCTGCGGTTTTAAGCTTTCCGAAGCTTTGGCGTTGGGTAAAGGAACAGACTTCTGCGCTGCGGAGTCTGCTGTTGAAGGCGGACTACATCTATATACAAAGCATCACCCTGACGGCAACAAAAAGGGCGCTTTGCTTACTTTGGCGCTCGAATGAGCCAAAGTAAGTGCCCAAGCGGCACGAGCGAAACAAGGTGAATTTGAAAATCGGAATTCGGGATTACTCCCTCCGTCAAGGGTGGCGGCTTCCTGTGTGAGCAAGCTTTTATAACTTGACGGCATTTAATCTTCCTTACAACCTTTCCCGCTGCGGAAACTGCAGACGCAGGCGGACTGTGTCTTGTTGAAAAGGAAAACCTTGCTGCAGCGTCAGGCATCTGCGGTTTTAAGCTTTCCGAAGCTTTGGCGTTGGGCAAAGGAACAAACTTCTGCGCTGCGGAGTCTGCTGTTGGAGGCGGACTACACCTATATACAAAGCATCACCCTGACGGCAACAAAAAGGGCGCTTTGCTTACTTTGGCGCTCGAATGAGCCAAAGTAAGTGCCCGAGCGGCATGAGCGAACCAAGGTGAATTTGAAAATCGGAATTCGGGATTACTCCCTCCGTCAAGAGTGGCAGGATAAGCTTTAAGGTTAAACAAAAGTTCTCATATTAGAATTACACTGATAATTATTGCATTTTATTAAGAAAAGTGATAGAATATCTAATTGACTATCCGAACAAAAAGGAGGCGTTTATTTTGGACGAAAAGGAAAAAGACCTTTTGCCCGAAAACGAGCAGGAAAAAGAAGAAACATCTGCCGAGGCAAATGAGCAGGAAGCTGAAATTTCCGGGCTTCCCGCAGATGAGCTTTCAAAAGAGCTTGATGAGCTGAAGGACCTGTTCCAGCAGGTGCTTGATGAAAAATCGCAGGAAAGTGAAGAAGAGGAAGACGGCGACGACTCTGACAAAGAGCAGTCAGGCGAGCTCATTCAGGAGCTTTCAGAATTTCAGGACGACAGTGAAGCAGAAGAAACAGACGAAACTGAAATAAGAATCTGTGAATGCTGTGAGGAAAAGCCCTGTTCAACCAAGTACGGTGAGGATTATCCCTACTGCGATGACTGCCGTGAATTCATGAAAAAGCATCCCATGAGAGCAAGCGGCTTCATAACAGCATTTATTATGACAGTGGTGTTTTTTGTCACTGCCTTCACATCAATCTCTGCATTTGATGAATCCCTTTTCAATGAGTACCTTCATCGCAGCAGCGGCAACCTTATGTCTGCCATTGAAAGCGGTGTGGCTTATCTCAACACCGTTGACAGCAAAAATGTTTCAGAAAATGCTGTGCGAGGCCTTATCGAGGACTACCGCAGAGCAGGCTTCATGGCAGAGGCCGTGAATGTTATCGAAAGATACTACACCGACACAGAGCTTAAGATGCCCTGGAACTGGAAATACAAAAGGCTTATTGAAGAAACAGAGATGCACACAAACACATACTATGCAGTGGCAGAGGTTGTTTCTCCTGTGTTCTCAGGTCAGGATTATGACTACGATGACATAATGGCAAAGCTTGGCGAGCTTAAAGATGCCACCGATGAGGACGGCAAAAAGCTTTACGGAGATATGTTCATCGACTTCTTCTCTGTTGAGGTTATGAACAAAAACGGAGTGAGCCTTGACGAGCAGCTTGCGCTTCTGAGAACAATTGAAAAAGAAAACAAGGACTATGAGTGGGTATATCTTCCCATGATCTGCTCCATTGCTGCAAGGGCAGGGGACACTGAGCTGATTGAAAGCTCATACAAGAAGATGAAAAAGAACAACGCTCAGGATATGAACTGCTATATCTACTATGCCTCATACTTCCGTTATCTTGAAACGCCCGATGCAGACAAGATGATTGAAATCTGCAACGAGGCTGCACGCCATGCCTATAACGGCGACATCAGCTACAAGCCCACCCTCGCTGTTGCATATCTTCTCAAGGGCGAAGGCAGTCTTGCAATGCAGGAAATGGATGCGTATATGCAGATGGGCAACTACAATGTTTCACAGTGCAACCTTTATGCACTCACTGCCCTTTATAACGGCAACGAGGACATCTACGAAAGCATCAAGGCTCTTCTTGAAGGCTACGGATACGAAATGAACGAGCTTGTTGAAAAATACAAGAACGGCAAAATGGAGATTGCAGAGGTTCTCAAGGACAAAGGAGGTAATATCGGATGACCTTTCTTTATGTTTTAATAAAATATCTGACCTTTCCCGGCGCATACGTCAGATGTATGTGGGAACAGATTGTCTGCAGAATTGCAAAGATTCCCGTTGAAGACAACAGATATATCAGAGATGACGAAGTGAGCGGACATGTTGAAAATGAGCTTTGCGAAAAGCCGAGAGGAGCATTCGCCCTTTGCTTTGTTCCCCTGTTCTTCAACTCAATCGGCATCTTCTTCCTGCTGCTTTTCCCTGTTTATATCAGAGCAACCTCTGTGGCAGCAACAGTTTTCTCATGCTTTTCAGTCTGGTTTGCCATTTCCCTTTTCTGCAACATTTTCCCCATGATTGAAAATGCAATGAATATGTTCGAAAAGGTGTATAAAAAGGGTAACATCTTTCAGAAAATTCTTTACACACCTGCAATGGCTGTTATCTATGTGGGTGCATATCTTGAAAGATACTGCATCACCTTCCTGATTGCAGTTGCTGCAACAATCGCAATATTCGCCTGATAAAAAGCTCTCCGCTGTGCGGGGAGCTTTTTTAGGGCTCAGGGCGGTTTTAGGGCCTATGGCTCAGGGTTTAGGGAAGCAATGCTTCGCATTGCATTTCATGACGAAGCCAATTCATACAGATTTATTATTTTCTCTTTGTACCCTCGGCGGAATCAAACGCCTCTCACAGAACAGTCTTCCCCGCAATTCCGAATTCCGAATTCCGCATTCCGAATTCCGAATTCACTGTTCATTCGCTCATGCCGCGAGGGCACTTCCTTTTGTCGGTTGTGACAAAAGGAAGCAAAAGCACGCTTCTGATGTAGCTGTCCGCAAGTGTGAAGTTGTCGGAGCAAAAGTTATTTGCTCTGTCTGTTTAATAAATTCTTCGGTGTTTTATCTTTTTTCAGAAACATCATCACCGACAATTCACGTTGCTACAGTCATCTGTGCCGCCTTTCGTGAGTTTCACAGTGTGCCTTACTTATATGCTTAATCCTGCAACCCGCTACGGCTCAGCCTTTCCGACAGAAAGGCTCTCGTCTAATTTATTCGTCTGCCTTTTCACAGCCTCTTATTCCGACAGTCGTGAGCCGCTACAGCGCTGATAAAGTCAGAGAATTCCTCTGTCCTTCTGCAGTTTTATGAAAGGTTGATTCATAACTTGACGGCATTTAATCTCCCTTATAACCTTTCCCGCTGCGGAAACTGCAGACGCAGGCGGACTATGTCTTGTTGAAAAGAAAAAGCTTGCTGCAGCGTCAGGCATCTGCGGTTTTAAGCTTTCCGAAGCTTTGGCGTTGGGTAAGGGAACAAACTTCTGCGCTGCGGAGTCTGCTGTTGGAGGCGGACTACATTTTTCGAGAGAGCATCACCCTGACGGCAACAAAAAGGGCGCTTTGCTTACTTTAGCGCTCGAATGAGCCAAAGTAAGTGCCCGAGCGGCACGAGCGAATGAACGAAAATGCAAAATGATAAGACACCCCCTCAGCCGTCTTTGATGAAAAAAAAGGGGACGGCACACGGGCCGTCCCATACAATATAAATTCGGCGGGCAGAATGTTCTTCCTGTATCAGAGGTCAGGCGCAATTTTGCATTTTGCACTTTGCATTTTGCATTAAAAAAAGCTCCCCGCAGGGAGCTTTTTTATTTAGCCTTCAAGCATGCCGTGATATCTGCCCATCCAATAGGGAAGTGAATAGGTTGTTGAACCTTCCATTTCGCCGGGATTGTGAGCATCGTCGATATCAAAGGTTGAGCCGTTATATTTGTGGAATGCTCTTTCGTCGGGTGCGGCAACCTCAAATTCGTACTTGCCGAGACCCCATACCATACCGATTATTCTGAGAATATCATTATCTGAATTCCAGAAGGGAGGCAGGTATTTATCAGGATCGAGTGAAAGCTCGTTTGTTCCGCCGATGCCTACATCGTCGAGGTCAAGCTCTGCGATATCGTCACGGTTCTTGTTTGTTGCAAGATATCTGATAAGATCAACGGGGTGACGTGAAAGTGACCATGATGCGGTTTCAACAAGGCTATTGCCATATCTGTCTGTCTTTTCCTCGTTGGGATATGCAAGCTGATAAATGTAGTACCAGAGGGGATTTTCACTGTAGCTCATTGAGAACCACCAGTCCTCAAGTGCTTCTCTGTAATAGCCGAGAAGCTCTTCGTCATCTTCAAGCTGGAAGAGAGTGTAGAAGCCGAGCATTGCCATTTCTTCGTCGGAATGATTGAGAATGAGTCTGTAAAGTGTGTCAAAAATCTCTGTGCCGACAAGAGGACGGACAATGAAGCCGAGGATAGGTGAAACATCGTTTGCAAATTCAAGAATTGAAAGGTGATATCTTTCTAATTCCTGAGTCATAACCTCTGCATACTGATACTGCTCGTCAAGAGCTGCCATTCTGTATTCGTCCTCCCACTTCTGGTCGCCTGTTACATAAGCAGCAACCTTGAATGCTGAAAGAAGAACGAGAGTGTTAAGCGGTGCACCGCCGAGAACCTGACCGTTGTGCATGTAGGTTCTTGAGAACTTAGCCCATGTGGTAGGCTGACCTGAGCCGTCAACAAGGTTGTAGGAGTTATCTACAAGGTGCTGTGCGAACTTATCCATTGTGTTGGCGATAAGTGCTGCAAGTTCGGGATCCTCGGGACCTAAAATGTCATATGCAAGCTTATAAAGGAACACGTGACCGATGATTTCGTCGGAGCTTGTGTCGCCCTTATAGTAAATTTCTTTTACAGTGTGTTCACTGCCTACAAGGTCATTCCAGAGTCTTTCGGGGATTTCGCCTGTTGCATCAACCTTGAGTCCACGGTAGTTTTCACCGTGAAGAAGGAAGTCGCTGCCGTCACCGTAGGTTTTTGTTGAAACACCTGTTGCAGTGCCGTCACCTGTGTGATCCCAGTAAGCGAATGAATCAAAGTCAGGATTTTCCCATTCATCGTCAAAAGAATAGGTTCTTGCCCAGAAGCCCTCGAGAAGTCTTGTTCTCTTTGCATAATCGCCTTCTGTCTTAAGAGGATCTGCCCAGCCTTCCATGTTGTAAAGCTTGAGGTTTTCATCCTGATTCTGAACATAGGAACGCTTGCCGTAAAGCATATACTGAGTGTTCATTCTGTTGAACATTGTTGCAGGGCCGTCATAGGGGATATTCTGTGAGTAATCTCCGTCCTTGAGCATAGCCTCGCTTGTGTAATATTTACCTGTTTCAAGATCAACAACAGTACCGCTTCTCTGAGCTCTGTTATAAGCTTCAACAGTGCCCTGACGCATTGAAACATATGTAAGGAAAAGAACTGCTTCAGTTGAAAGAGTTGCAAGCTTTCTTGCATTTTCAATCTGCTCCGGTGTTGCGTTGGGATCGTTTTTAAGCACAGCATAGCGCATAAGCTCGCCGCCTGCATACATTGAAGTCCACAGACCGTCATTGTCGCTTTCCTCAGGCACCCATTCACCGTCGATAAGGTAAGCGTTTGAAACCATGCCGCGTCTTGCAACATACTCCCATGTCTGCTCATTCATGATTTCGGCCTTTTCTGTGCCGTTGATGTCAAGCATTTCGATGTGGCTGTAGCCCTCTGCCATAGCAGTCCAGATGCCGTTTTCGCCGTCAGCAAAAATTGCAAGAACCTTGCCGTCGCCTGTATCTGCTGAATAGAAGTATCTGTCGCCCATGAAGCGCTGCTCTTTATCTCTTGCATTTGTTGCCTTTTCGTAGGTACGCAGAACACCATAGTTGGTGATTGTCCATACAGCACCGTCCTTAGTTGTTACGGACTGTGCTTCGGCATATTTGCTTTCGTCCTTGACTTCAGCGGGAACAGCTTCGTCATCAAGGCCATATCTTGTAACAATTTTCTGAAGGTTGTCGCCTTCCTTTTCTGCACCGAGAGTGTAGTCAACCTTTGAAAGTGACTGCTCCATTTTTGTTGCTCGTTCAACAACCTTAAGAGTTACACTGTCTGTGAGACCTTCTTCATTCTGTGCAGTGATAACAGCTTCACCCTTTTTGAGTGCAGTTACTCTGCCCCATTCGTCAACCTTTGCGATATCCTTCGGCTCTGCAGACCATGTAAGCATCTGATTTTCAGTGCCTCTGATTACCCAATCGACTGTTCTTGAGTCGCCGATATCCATTTCCCAGTTTTCGGGAACAATGAGTCGAAGAGTCGGTGTGTCAGGACCCTTTTCGTCTTCTGCAATTGCAGTGAGAGGAACAAAAAGTCCCATGAAAAGTGCAAGTGAGAGAATTATTGCAATAACTCTTTTCATAATACTTCTCCTTTTGTGTGAGTGAATTTTTGATTTTTTCCGCCGGTTTGCAAAAGCAAATCACATCGGGGCATATCTTTATATATCATATCATTACCAATAAATTCCGTCAAGGCGTTTCACTGTTATTTTAACTAATATTTAACACTTGTCGACCTTGGTGAAAAAAGCATTATAAAGTTTTTTCCACATCTCATCTGTAAGCCTTGAAAAAGCCACTGCCGACACCGCTGTAAAGGCAAAGCACAAAGCAAAATACAGATATACATTCTGCGTTATGAAGGGGAGCTGCCCCAGAAGCTTCATGGGTATACGCTGCAGGATATATATTTCAAAAAGATGCTTTCCGCACCATATAAGCGCCTTGTTGCAAAAGCTTATTCTCATTGTTACCACAACAACAAGCGCCGTGAACAGAAGAGTTGAAAGAAGCTTCACTGCCGTTCTCTGGTCAAATTTGTTTGCGATTATGCTTGCCGCAGCAAACAGGGTAAGCACCGGAAGCCACACTGCAGTTTTGCCTGCGATGAGCTTTTCCAGAGGCTTACGCCATAAAAACCAGAACATACCTGCACAATAGCAAAGCACGGTATCGTACCACCAATAATCCTTGATGTCGGTTTTAGCAAGAAGGAGAATATATCCCAGAGAAAAGGCCGTAACCGCAGCACAGCCCACTATGTAATACTTTTTGTCCTTTATGAATCTGAAAGCAATATATGTAATCGCATAAAGCAGAAGTATATCAAAAATATACCAGTTGCTGTTACCCATTGATTCCCAGCCTATCAGGGACAAAAGGAATTTTGAAGATCTTATTTTTTCATTCAGAGCAAGCTTTATCAGAGTAAATATAATAACTGCTATATCAAATTTAAAAATCAGCGACAGAATTCTTTTTGCCGGCATAGCTCTGACATAGGCTTCGCCCTTTCTGTCAATCTGAGCCATAACACCGTAGCCTGAATAAAACATGAAAAGGGTTACCATCCACTGCCCGATGATTTTCACCATCCTCACATAGAGCAAATCGCCAGACCAGGTGAAATCTGCATAGGAGTTGAAGTGGCTGAAAAAAACAATAATAATAAAAACGCCCTTTATTGCCGTTGTTTTTTCAGGCGACATATAATCATCAAAGAAGGCTCCGTTTCTGAGCTTTGCCCTTGCGCCCCACAAGCACATCAAGGCAAAGGCTGCCACAAACACAAGCATTTTATCACTCCTCTCATCTATACTAAATATTAATGCAAACAGCTGAATATTGCAAGAGATAATGCAATTAAAAATAAAAAAGGTAAGAGTTAAGTAAGCCGTTGCTCCGGCTTTCACAAAGATAAAAGCCCCGCTTTGCAAAAAAAGCAGAGCAGGGCATCTGATAAATTATTTTATTTGAATGAGGGCATCTGGAATTCGCCGTTGAAAATCTGTGCAAGAAGAGCAAAGAATGCTGTGAGAAATCTTACAAGAATAGCAAAGGGATTCTTTGTCCAGAGACCGTCCTTTTCATCCACTTCACCGACTACAACAAAATTGCCGTTGTCGTATTCGTGGAACTGGGGGAATCTTTCGTCTGCAACAGTGAGAGCACCGTCTGATGTGAAGAATGCTGTTGCAACAGGATCAATCTGATGAAGGTCTGTGTGATAAAGATTCTTTGAGAACCATGTTGTTTCGGGGAACAGACATGTTCCTGCATAAACCTTTTTGTCGGGTGAAAGATATTTTGCATCGTAGCCTTCCATAGCTTCAAGCTCCATGAGCTGCTTTTCTGTGAAGCACTCTGTCAGCCTTGTGCCGATGCCGCCCAGTGAAAGCTCGGTAACTGTACCTCTGCCGTCGCCTGTCATGTCAGCGTCCTCGAAAACAGGGAAGGATGAGAAGCCGTACTTTGCAAAAACTGCAGTTTTCATGCCGTATTTTTCTTCGCAGCGCTTGAGAAGTGACCAGTAAAGAGGCTTGCCTGTTTCTTCTTCAATTTCACCGATAAGGTTGTGGTAGTTATTGATTTTTTCAATCAGTATACTGTATTCGCCTTCAGCCTCTGTTGTGCCGAACACCATGAGCTTTGCCTTGTCAAAATACTTGTCACCGATCATTGACCAGTATGAGGGGAAGGTGCCGTAGGAAACGAGAGCAAGTGCGGGAACAACTTCGTCAGCGATTTCATCGAAAATTGCCTGAACCTGATCCATGCCCCAGCCGAGAACCGTTGCCTGGTTAAGAACAGAGATGAGAACGATTGCAAAGGATTCCATAACGGGATCTTCAAAGATATCGTCACCATTGAGATAAAGAGTGACATAACGGTCGATCATGTCTGCATCAAGCTTGATTGAGCCTGACATAAGTGAGCCGACTGCAATATAACCGTCAAGGGGAGTTGTGTTAAGGCAGAGATTGTTCATTCTGAAGGGAGTGTCATAAAAGCCTGCTTCACTCTTTGCGATGTATGCCATAGCAACGTTTGAGCCGTAGCAGCGTGCATGAATGTTAACCTTTTTTACATTTTCCTTTTTGCAGACATATTCAACAAACTGATGAAGCTCGTCAGCTGTGTCATAGGGTGAAAAACGCCAGTCATATCTGAAGTAATAATAATTGAGACCGCCGCCACCCTTGGTGGGCTGCTGAACCGCATAGTTCCAGTCGATTCTGCCGTCAGGGTCTGTGCCATCCTTTTCAAGAACTGCATCTTTGTAAACAGGTGCAAAGGCATCAACAAGTGACTGGATATAGTCAGTGTAATCACCTGTCAGAACAGCGGGAATAAGTTCTTTCATAACAGGCTCAACCTGGGTGAGAATGTAGTCACCACGTTCCATACCCATCGGGGTGTTGACGTTGTCAACCTGAATTCTTTTTCCGTTTTCGTCAACAAGCCAGTTTCCGTTTTCGTCTGTTTTGTAAACGGGTGTGTTCTGCTTACCGACAATGTAAATTACGGGAAGCTTGCTTTCGTCTGTTGCCGCAACTGCAGTGATGGGCATAGCAATTAATGAAAGCATGATAAGTGTGAGAATCAATGCTATAGCTTTTTTCATAATGTAACCTCCTCAAAGTTTTGATACATCGCCATTTTAACACAAATTTAATATAAGTACAATACCTTTAGCAGAAAAAGAGACGGCATATGTGGCACTTTGCAAGAAAAATCAAGGCTTTTTTCACGCAATTTATATCCTGTTTGTTTTTATTTTTTAAAATAAAAAAAGCCGTAAAACTCATTTACGGCTTTTTTATACATTAATTATTTAGCTAAAATTCCGCCAAGCTCCATTGTACCCTCAAGAAGAGAAGTAATGATTTTCAGAAGTGATGTGATAATGCGGATAAGATGTACAAAGGGATTGCTGTCCCATGAGCTGTTGAAAATATTATCCTCTGCAGGAAGAAGCTTTCCGGTTGAATATTCTGTATACTGAGGCATATAGTCTGCTGTGTCCCAGACTGTAAGCTCACCGTTTGAACGGAAGAACGCCTGCATCAGCTCATTCTGCTGCTGGGGGAAATCGCCGTGAGCAATGTTTGCTGCAAACCATGTCTGATCAGGGAAAAGACATGTTGAAGCGTCAACGGTTCTGTCAGGTGAAATGTATCTGAGTGTGCCCTTCTGCTCAGCCTGAGCAAGATATTCATCGCTGAATCTTTCATCAACCCTTGTTGCTGTTGCGCCGTAGGAAAGCTCTGTTACGGTGCCTCTTGCATCACCTGTGATTTCACTGCCCTCAAACAGCGGGAAGGTAACCTCGCCGTATTTTGCAAGAACGCAGGAGTTGATGCTTTGCTCGTCAAGCTCAATAAGAAGATCCACATATCTGTTGTTGCCGGTTTCTTCATTTATCGCACCGATAAGCTCGTAATATTCCTCAATCTTTGAAATAAGACCTGCATATTCTTCCTTAAGCTCCGGTGTGTTGAAAACAAAATCAACGGCCTTTTCAAGATAGTCGCTGCCCACCATTGCCCAATAGCAGGGATTACGGCCATAGTTTGAAATCAGTGCAAGTCTGGGAATGAGCTGATCGGCAACATTTGCATAAATTTCTTCAATAACCTCAGTGCCCCAGCCGAGAACCTCTGCATAGTTCAGAATGGAAACAAGGCTCATTGCAAGCATTTCAATTGCGGGGTCGTCAATAAGCTCGCCGCCTTCAAGGTAATAGGTTGCAAAACGGTCAATTGCATCGGCTGAAAGGTCGATTGAGCCTGAAAGCAGAGCACCGATTGCAATATAGCCGTCAACTGCAGATGTGTTGTGAACAATGTTCTGCACTCTGAAGGGGTGGTCGTAATCGCCTCTGTAGCTTTTTGCAACATAAGCCATCACAAAGTTCGCACCCATACAGCGGCCTGAAATATTCACCTTTTTTGCGCCTGTTGCTTCGAGAACTCTTTCAACATATATGTCGAGCTGGTCTGCAACATCCAAGGGGGAAAGACGTGAGTCATAATAGAAATTATATGCCGGTATACCGTAGGTGCTGCGCTTTTCAATCTTCGCTGTTTCACAGTCCCACAGAATGTGCTGGCCTTCCTGCACAACACCGTCGGGAGTGAGAATCTGCTCTTCATAAATCGGCACGCAAGCATCGACGATAGCATCAACATAGGGTGTATAGTTGCCTGTCAGCAAGGCTTCTCCCAGCTTTTCAAGAACAGGACCTGCACACTCCTTGATGTAGGCACCTCTGTCAATGGCCTTTGCATCCTTGATGGGCTGCCCTTCACTGTTATAAACAGTGGAGTTGTGCTGACCGCTCAGATAGATAAGCGGAAGATCACCCTCGTTTGTTTCGGCAGCAAAGGCAACACTTCCGAAGGGAAGCAGCATTGCTACAACCATGATAACAGCCATAATTTTTTTCATAGCATTACCTCCTCATATATCCTTTTGCTTATAATGCTTTGATTTTTCTAAAGTTTATACTCTCGGCTTTTTACAGCCTGTCGGTACTTATCTTAACCGAAAAGATTGCCCATGTCGAGCTCGCCTGTGAAAAGCTTACGCAGGAAATTCATGATAAGAGTGAGGAATCTCATAAATGCGGAAAGCTTAGTTTCAACTGTTCCTCTTACGATAATATCTCCCTCATCAAGACCTTCAACGGCAGTGAGAGTATCTGTTGACTTGTCATACTTCATAAACTGAGGATACTCTGCGTATGTATTGATTGTCATATTCTCAGTTTTAAGGAAGGTGTCAATAACCTTGTCAACTGAAGGCGGGAATTCGTCGTGATAAAGGTTCTTGAAGAACCATGTTTTCTCGGGAATGAGACACTTTGAAGCGTCAATCATGTTGTCCTTTGAAAGATATTTCTTATCTGCTTCACTCATAGAATCAAGGTATGACTTTGAAAGTGTTTCACCGAAGTTTGAGGTCACAGCGCCGAAGGATGTGGCTGTTGTTGAAGCTGTGCTGTCGGACTGTAAGAGTGAATTATCGGAAAGAGGGAAGTTAGCGAAGTTATACTTTGAAATAATCATAACATCAATGCCCTTTTCAATACACTCAAGAGTTGTTTCTTTCGCATTGAGCTGAACATTCTGATGATAGGATCTGATTTTTTCAATCATGCCTGCATATTCTTCCTGAAGCTCAGGTGTGTTATAAACAAGAGCAATTGCATCCTCAACATCCTCGGGACATACCATTGACCAGAATGAGGGGAATGAACCATAGGAATCACGGAGAATTCTTGCAAGGGCGTTATCCTTCACAGCCTGAACAATACCCTCAATAACCTCTGTACCGACACCGAGAATGTATGCCTCGTTCACAAACTCGACAATTGTTGTAAGAATTGAAATAAGCTCATCATTGCCTTCACCGAAAATATCGTTGCCTGCAAGGGAATACTTGACATAGTTATCCACTGCATCGGGGTGAAGAACAATTTTGCCTGAGAACAGAGCACTGATGAAATCAACACCGAGAGTTGAGGGGATATAAAGCACAGCCTTGTTGACCTTTGAAAGCGTTTCTTCAGAAGCGTTTTCAAGGAAGGCTGAAACAATGTTACCGCCAAGGCAGCGGCCCACAACATTTACCTTCTGTGCATTCTCACGGTCAAGAGCGTTGATTACAAACTGTTCAAGAAGCTCTGCATTATATTCTACTGAAAGACGCCAGTCATAGTCGAAGCGGTAGCAGGTGCCTGTAAGGCTTGCATTGATACGTCCGTAATGAGTTGCGGGGTTATGGCCTCTTCCGAAATAAGCGTTTCCGTTTTCGTCTGTGCATTCACCGTTGTTATCAAGCTTCATTTCAGCAAAAGCGGGAGCAAGTGCATCATAAAGTCTGTCACAATAAGCATCATAGTTGCCGGAAATCATACCCATGCCCAGATCCTTGAGAAGATCCTCAAGAACTGCGGTCAGGTTACCCATAATGTCATACTCTGTGGGATAAACACGATCGCCGTTTTCATCCCAGAGCCATTCGCCGTAGCCCTCAAGATAAACAGTGACCACCTTATCCTGTGCAGCAGCACTGAAGCCGGGCGCTGCAACAGCCATAAGCATAACAACTGCGAGAATTATTGATATAATCTTTTTCATTTTATTGCCTCCTTTTTTATAATTGTATATTAACACAAATTTAACAAAAAATCAACCATATTATATACAGTTGTCTAAAAAATTAAAAAGGCAATTAAGCTTAGCTCCTCTTAGCCTTGAGCATTATCCCAAGGCCACATCCATAACCATCATGAGTGCAAAGCCTCCGCCAAAGGACAGGGCTGACACAGGCATTTCTTTTTCGTTTTCTCTTTTATCTATCAGCTCATCTGCCACAACAAAGAGCATTGCGCCTGCGGCAAAGCCGAAAAGATAAGGCAAGGCTCTGCCTGCCACACCCGATGCAATGAGCGTCAGCACTGCGCCAAGCGGTTCAACAACACCTGAAAGCACACCTGTCAGAAAAGCCCTGCCTCTGCTTTCTCCCAAAGAGTGCAAGGGCATTGAAATGATTGCGCCCTCAGGGATATTCTGAAGAGTGATTGCCATCGCAAAGGTGAATGCCATTGCAGTTGTGACTCCCCTTGTCCCCGCAAGGCAGGATGCGTAAAGCATCCCCACAGCCATGCCCTCGGGGAAATTATGAATTGTCACCGCAAGAAAGGACATTAAAAAGCTGCTCTTTTTTTCTTCTTTACGCCCTTTTCTGCCCTGTCTGAGCTTCAGCACCAATCTGTCAAGAAATGTGAGAAAAGCAAGCCCTGACGCAAGACCTGTGAGAGCAGGAAAAAAAGCAAGCCTTCCAAGGCCCTCACTCAGCTCAACCGACGGAATTATAAGACTCCACACACTCGCCGCCGTCATAACACCTGCTGCAACAGATGAAAGCACTGTTTCAAGAAGCCTGCTTTGCTTTTTCAGAAAGAAAACTGCCGCCGAACCCAAGGCAGTGCCGATGAAAGGAAGCATTATCCCCACAGCAACACGATAAATCATTGTGTTCACACCCTTTAACCTTTTATGTCACTGTTATTCATTATATTCAGCTTCATAAAATCGGTTATCAACTGACAAAGCTAAAAAAGCTCCCGACCTCGCAGAGAAATCGGGAGCGTAAGCATTCAGCCTTAAGCTTCGGGATTTTCAATTTTTGTGACAAGAAGATTTTTTTCTTCTACTCTGAAGGAAATTTCATATCCGCCAAAGGAGAAGGTGTATATTCTTTCGGGATCGTTCTGATAAGAGGGCCTCGGATCACCCTCAAGCACAGATATGAGCGATGCTCTTTTTTCTTCCGGCAACATTTCATCTGCACGATCAGGAAAGGTCACCGTCAGCCTTCTTTCGCTAAGGTGTTCCGTGAAGCCTCCCACTGCATCGGGGATACTGTCGGCATAAGGGAGATAGGGCTTGATGTCAAAAATCGGTGTGCCGTTCATAAGGTCTGCACCTCTGACAAAAAGCACGGGGCCGTCCTGCGGATCGTATTCCACTCTTTCGAGCTTCACTGCCGAAAGACCGATATTGTTGGGACGAAAGGGTGAACGGGTCGCAAAAACGCCCATTCTCTTGTTGCCGCCGAGAAGCGGAGGTCGCACTGTAGGACTCCACTTTTCACGGACAGAGGCTGAAAACTGCCACAAAAGCCAGATGTGAGAAAACTCCTCAAGCCCTCTGAAGGCTTCGGGGGTTCTGTATTCCTTTTCAAAAACGATTCTGCCGACAACCTCATTGTTGAGTCCGCTCTGACGGGGAATGCCGAATTTTTCTGTGTAGTCCGTTTCAATGTGAGCTATAATGTTCATACTTTCTCCCCTTTTTGAAATGCTGAAACTATAATATAGCATTTCGGAAAACTTTTCAAGAGAAAAGTGACAGCAACCCATCAGATTTGATTGCTGTCACCTTAAGTCTATCTGAAATTCGAACACTTGTCACATGCATACCAGTTGTCGTTTTCTTTATGGCAGACTACCTTATATTCTTCTCCCTCCACCTCAAAAATAACAACTCTTCTGTTTCCTTCATCTAAAGACATTGATTTCCAGTCAATATTATCTTCATCAATGTTCAATGCTTTAAACTTACTGCTCTGCACCACATATTCCCGAGCACCGGTATATGCCCCATCATTTTTAAACTTTAAGAACATACCGAAAAACGGGCTCACGATAATCAAGTTAAAAGCAACAAGTGCAGCAACAACCATAAGCATCTTTTTTGCATCCTTTTTAGGATTACTGTATGAGTTGATATGACCTAATTCACCTGAAAGGTTCTCTCCTTTTTCCAACCACTGTTTTTTGGAAACAACGAGAGTCTGTGCCACACTGTCTCCTATGCTCATACCTCTTACAAGCATAATTATTCCGTCAATTTCCTGAAGCTGAAAAAGAAAAAAAATATTTCTGAAGGCAAGCTGTTTTTTTGATGCCGCTTCTCCGCTTTTTTCGTCTATAACAGTGAGTCCCATTATCCGTTTGCCCACGCTCCTGCCCTTACATATAAGATCGCGCAGAATAAAGCCTGTATGCCACAATAACATACCTATCATCATAAGTGTTGCATATATGTATATTTCCGAGTCTTCCGGATTTCCAGACAGAAAACAGCGCCAAATTACACCTACACAAAATGAAATTAAAGGCAGCCCCGCCAAATTCCAATCAAGGAAAAATGCAACAATCCTCTTTATTCTGACAGATGTTGTCAGAAGTGTGCTGATTCTTGTCTGATATTCATACCTTTTACGGATAGCCTCAATCTGTTCGGCGTTTGGCTCTTCAGTTCTTAAAAACTTTCCTGCCATCAGCTCTTCTGCAGTGACGCCCAAAATTTCTGCAAGCTGAAAAAGGGTTTCTATTCTCGGCTTTGATTCACCGTTTTCCCACTTTGACACTGCCGCAGGTGTAACCGACAGACGCTGTGCAAGCTCTGCCTGAGTCATACCCTTCTGCTCACGGAGCATACACAAAAAATTTCCGAAATTATAGTCATTCATTTGCTTTTTACCTCCAGGAAAATGACTTGTTTTTTCTGATTATAGCAAAGCACTGCCAGATAAAGCAAGAAAAAGGCTGTTGAATTTCAGTTGATATTGATATTTTTGCTGTTTTTTTGAAAAAATAACCTCCCGCATCAGCAGGAGGTTGATTCTTATAACATTATTTATGCTTTGGCTGTAATGAAGCCGATAAGAATTTCAATGAGGTTACGAAGGAATGAAACAATCTCGGCAACCTTTTCTGCAATTGTGCCGATAATACCCACTGCTTCGCCGCCGGGCATATCAAAGGATACGCTGTCGTAAACTTCACCTATGCCGATACAGAAATTAAGCTTATCCCAGTTTTCCTCTTCCATGTCTGAGGGATCAAAGGGAGAAAGATTGACATAATAGCCGTCAAAGCAGTCAATGATGCCGTACCACATAACTGTTCCGCTTTCGGTCTCAGAGAAGGTTTTTGTGAAGTCATAGGTCTTTCCGTTGGTGTAGGTTACGGTGTAAGAAATCGACTTGAGGCCTTCTTCGGGTGTGTAGTCACATTCAGTGATTTCAACAGCTTCAAGAGGTGATTTCACTGTTTTCAGCTTGCAGGTGTATTCTGCATCCTCATAATATACAGTCAGCTCATCCTCGTCATTATATGTAACAAGGTCCTTGCCGCCAAGAGTATATTTAACGCTGGGGAAAAAGGCCTCTGCATCAGTGACCTTCTGCTCTGCAGTCAGAGTTTCCTTGCTGCCGTCAGCATAGGTTACACGGAATTTTGCACCCTCAAGGTCGATATAGTCATAGTCCTCATAAACAGAAGCAGGAATGCCTGAAACCGGTGTTACAGACTTGACAACGCAGGGTACAACGCTCTTTTCCAGAGTGAACACTGCAGGCTCTTCGTCAACATCTCTTTCAAGAAGGTTGCTGTAAACATAAATCTCAAAGTGAACCTCAACTGTGTCAAGGTCTGATTCAAGAAGCTCCTTCCAGTCCTCATACTCTATGTAGGCCTCACAGCTTACCTCGTAAATGCGGTCGACCTCAACATAGCCGAAGTCGTCATTGGTATACTTAACCTTTTTGCCGTTGGTCAGAGTAATCTCATACTCATAGTCGAGCAGTGAAGCGTCCAGACAGCAACGGTAGTCCTCTTCTTCAAGCTCAATGCCCTCTGCCTCCAGCTCTTCAATAATCTCGGCATTGTATCTGATGTCTGCAAGAGAAACGGGGATATCGTCAAGAATTTCCACTTTTTCAGGTCTTGGTGCTCTCAGAAAGTCAAGAGCAGCGAAGGACTGAATTGACATCAGTGACATCATCATAAGTGCCACAAGCATAATTGCTGTGATTTTTCTGATTTTCTTCATATTAATCCACCCTTTTCATAAAATTGGATTTCTCCTGTTTTCATAATACAGCAACAAAACAGCAATGTCAATCAATGTTTCATAATTGTAAACAAATCTTAAGAAAAGGGATTATCCGCAAAAACGAATAACCCCTTTGAAATATTGTTTAATGCACCGATTCAAAATCATACATATCTCTGAAATTATCTTCAGATGTATGAATTGTGATTTTCACACCTGCAACAGTTGTCTGTGGCGCGATGTGATAGTAAGTATTATTATAGAATGAACACTGTGATGCTACGGGATGAACATGACCGATTGAAACAAGACCTACGCAGCCGCTTGCGGTGAACACATCGTCAAGAGGCTGATTCTTCGGAATGTCATACTTTTCAGCCTGCTTCATAATTGTGGGATAAAAGCTCTTATAAGCTTCACCGTGCTGTGCCGCCTTGCGGAAGGCAGGTGTATTTTCGTGCATGAACACGCTGACCTTCACGTCTTCGTTTTCAGCCTTTTTGGACATAATTTCATTTCTGCACCACTCGACCTGATCCTCATGCACATAGCCGTAAATGTGATCCTCATCCTCGTCATCATAGTCCATTGTGTCGAGGAAGACAAGTGAATGTGTCAGCTCTTCACCGTCATAGATGTCAATGCTGTACTGTGTGCCGCCGGAAATATCTCTCACGTCTGACACAAGACAATGCTCATACTGCATAAGATATGCTGCAACATCCTCGGACGTGCCGTAATTCATTCCGTCATTATTGCCGGGAACATATGCCCAATACTGATTTTCCTCTTCAAACATTTCGGCAACAGTTCTGAGCACATATGCCTTGTTGAACATACCGCTGTCACCGTCATTGATCATGTCACCTGTCATAACAACAAGGTCGGGCTTAACTTCTTCAATCTGTGCTTTCATTTTGTTAAGAAGAAAAAGGTCGCCGAAAGAAATGCAGGCTGTGAAATGAGTGTCAGAAAACTGCAGAACAGTGAAGTCGTCGTCATCGCCTACGTTAAAATCTGCCAGCTCCTTTTGCCCCTCAACGGTTTCGGCATAGCCTGAAATATCACCCTTATTTCTCATTTCCTTCATCAGATCTCCCCCTGAAAGAAGACCTGTCAGGGCAGTGACAAAGGCCATAATAGTTGCAATTAATACTTTCATGAAAACATCTCCTTTTAGTTTTTATGTTACTATTCTAACAGTCCCCGCCGTGAAATACAAGACCTGTTTAATTATTGTCAATGAAATTTCTGATGCTCTGCATCTCTTTGTCAAGCTCTGCGCTCATTTCTGCACATCTTAAGAGTCTTTCTGCGGCTGTCTCTGCCGTCTTTTCATCGATATCCTTTTTATAATAAATCTTATGCTCAATGCTTGCCCACAGCTCCATTGCAACAGTGCGAAGCTGCACCTCAACCTTCATCATTTTCTTTTCATCTGTCAGAAAAATCGGCACCTCAATTATCAGATGCAGACTTCTGTAGCCGTTGGGCTTGGGATTTTTTATATAGTCCTTCCTTTTAATGAGCCTTATATCATCCTGACTTAAAAGGCAGTCGGCGAGCATATAAATGTCATCAACAAACGAGCATACAACTCTGACACCTGCCACATCAAAAAGATTTTCTTCAATGTTTTCAAGGCTCATGTTCAGATCCTTACGGTGTATTTTTTCATATATGCTTTCGGGTGACTTGAGTCGGGAGGTTATGCTTTCAATCGGGTTCCTTTCGTGCAGAAGGGACAGTTGTTCGTTAAGCACCTTGAATTTTGTTTCAACCTCAAGAATTGCACAACGGTAGCATGCCATAAGCCGTTGTGAAGTCATAATTTTGTCACGGAGCTTAAAAAGATTGTCAGCTTCCAGCAGCTCTGCAATTTTTTCAGCCTGCTGATGTGCCTTGATTTCCTGGGTTTCGGTGAACAGTTCTGCGTTTTTCATTTTCTTCTCCTGTTACTTTTTTTACAATGCTATATCCTTTGACTTAAATTATCTGTAAAATATTCACTTTAGCACAGCTGTTTCAGATCCTCTGTGCTTCTGAAAAGGATGGGTGTGATGCCAAGCTGCGGCAAATGCTCAAGATTTTTCGGGCTGTCGTCTATCATATATATTTCATCATAGTCCTTTTCCATAGACGACACACACAGACGGTATATTTCCGGGTCAGGCTTTGCAAGGCCCACATTTGCAGAAATAATCATTCTGTCAAAAAGCTGTGTCAGATTGTTTTCATCAAAAAGCTTTTCAACAAGTCCCAACGGTGCATTTGAAAGAAGAACAACATCTGCCTTTTTCTTCACCCTTGAAATATAGGGTATTGTTTCCGGCTTAATAATAAAAAGCTTGTTCCATTCTGAAAGGATATCCTCTTTTTTCCATCGGAGCTCCTTTTCCATATTTTCAAAAATTTCATCATAGGTGATTTGTCCCAGGTCTGCCGGCACAAAAAATTTATCCTTGAGAACTGCTGCCTGTTCGGGCGAAAAATGTGCATTGAAAAATTTCACTGCAATTTCCTCAAAGATAACACCGAAGCAATCAAAAATAACAAGTCTGTTTTTCATTTTTCTCTCCTGAAGAAATATTCGCAAAAAGAGGGACGAGTTACCGTCCCTCTGTGCTGTCATTAAAATGCGTTTTTGATAGCTCTGATAAGCTCGCTGATGATTGCCCAGATTTTTCCGCTGCTGAAAATATAGGTCGGATCATATCTGAGTGCTGATTCATCAAACTCAAGAGCTTCGCTGCCGTCATCAATAACAAGTGCCTGTGAAAGACACATGCCGCCCTCACCCTTGAGCTCTGCTCTGACATAGGTGAAATCTGCTGCGCCCTCAATTTCATCAAGGTCGATTGTAACAGGCTCTGTGCCGATTGTTCCCTTATAAATCACCTTGCCGTCAGCAATCCACTGTATTTCCTGTGAAGCCTTTGCGGTAACTGTGATTTTGTGTCCGTCAACAACAAGGCTTGTGAACATGGGATAGTCAAGACCACTGTTTCTTACATCGAAGCCTTCTGCGGGGCCGATTTCAAACTCATTGCCGCGAAGAACTCTTGTCACTGCAAAAAGAGCACCGTTCTGCATGGTTTCTTTAACATTTTCAACAGTGTTTTCTTCCATCATGAATACACTGAAGGAGCTGTCGATATTCTGAATGCTGTGAGCATCGGTGTTGCTGAAGCCGATAACATTCTTGCCGTAGGGAAGGCAATACATAAGAAGGTTATCCCAGAGAATTCTGTCATAGCCTGTTGTGCCGTTAGCTTCGTTGAGAACCTCGATACCTGTGCAGCTGTCATACTTAAGAAGAAGGTTGCCGAAAAATTCAACATTCTTTTTGTCATTAACTGCTTCGGGGTCAGCGTTTGTTTCAAGCCAGTCACCGGGGTGGTTGATGTGTGAAAGGCCGCCGTTATCCTCAATGAATTTGAGAGCGAGGTCGTAGCCTGCTTCATTTTCAACACCGCCGAAGCCGTTGCCTACATTTGAGGGAAGGAAGAAGCCGTTGACATGGTTTTTGGTAAGTGAAAGGTTGTTGAGCTCGTTTGCACCCACTACGCAGGTCATGCCCTTGCCTCTGCCACCGTATGTACCGTTCTGAATCTGTTCAAATTCGCTGTCTGTCAGGTTCTGATACTTGTAGCCGAGAAGAGGCTGATAAGCATAAAGAAGCTGCAAAGCAGGAGTCTTGTTCCATTCAACACCTGTGATACCGTGGTCAGCATTTGCAAGGAAGTCATAGTCCTGTGCGTAATATTCCTTGACCATGGTTGCAAGGTCAACGCCGCCGTCACTGTAGGTTGTGTGGCTGTGGATTGTGCCCTTATATGCGCCCCATGCGTTGTCACCTGACCAGATAACATCCTCATAGGGTGATACGATTGTGTAGTCATTTTCTGCTGATGCACTGAAAGCCAGAACGCCCATGGACATAATAAGCATGAGGCTCATTGCAAGTGCAATTATCTTTCTTGTCTTTTTCATTTTATTTTTCCTCCTTCGGAATTGAATGATAAAAACTTTTACGCTTTTTAAATAATAACAAAAATAAAAAAATATGTCAACAAACACAGAACATTAAAAAATATTTAATTAAAACAACAGCCTGTCTCTTTTTTCATGTTCAAGCTTACAAAAGCTCAAAAATATCATTCACATTTTCGGCAATGTATGTTGCGCCTGCGCTTTCGAGCTCATTTCTGTCACCGTAGCCGTAAAGCACACCGATGCAGTCCATTCCGTTTTCCTTTGCACCGAAAATGTCATGCTCTCTGTCACCTATCATAACGGTGCCCTCGGCAGAAAAATTGCCCTTTTCCATGGCGTATCTGATAACATCGCTCTTTTTGTTGCGCTTTTCATCCATTGAAGCGCCTGCAACAACATCGAAGTATTTCAGAAGATCAAAATGCTCAAGTATTCTCACAGCAAACTCTTCAGGCTTTGAGGTTGCAACAACTGTTTTTCTGCCGGAAAGCCTGATTTTTTCGAGCAGCTCTTTCACGCCCTCATAAACCTCATTTTCAAATAAGCCCTTATCTGCGAAATATTCTCTGTAGCACCAGATCGCTTCCATTGCCTTTTCTTCCGTAAAGCCGTAATATTTCATGAAGGAATCCTTAAGCGGCGGCCCGATAAAGGGATAAAGGCTCTTTCTGTCCTGCACCTCTATGCCGTATTTTTTTAGTGCATAAGCCACCGAGTTTGTGATTCCGAGTCCCGGATCTGTCAGAGTTCCGTCAAGGTCAAAAAGCACAGTTTTATACATATCTGTCATCCTTTCCTGCAATAAGCATTGTTGTGTTTTCTGTTCTGAACACCTTTTTCACAAAGGGAAAGCCTGCTTTTTTCAGCATTTCAATCTGGTTATCAACTGTGCATGGGGTGTCGTAGTGATAAAATTCGTCAGCTGCTATCCCCTGCTCTTTTCTGATACGGTCATTTTCGCTGAACCAGTGGTCTTCCTCACTCTGTGTTTCAACCATATAGTCACATTCGATATACACACCGTCTTTTTTCAGTGAAGCATATATCCTTTTATAAAGCTCTGTTTTCTTTTCACGGTTGAAGTGATGCATTGTCTGAAAGGATACGGCACAGTCAAATCTTTCAGTGCCGAAATCCACATTGAAGTAGTCACCGCAGATTAAATCGAGATCTTTATCCGGATATTTTTCCTTGAGCTTCCGGAGCATGGCAGCTGTCAGGTCAACACCCGTAACCGATAAGTCGGGAAGCCTTCTGAAAATCGGCTCAAGCTCAAGACCTGTACCGCAGCCGAGGTCAAGCAGTTTTTTGCAGTCATAAGGCACAACAGATGCCATTTTTTCATAGCCCTCCCTGCAGCCTTCAACCTCACAGAGCATATGCTCATCATAGTTTTCCGCACGGCAAGCGAAGAAATCTGACATTTTCTCTAATTTTTCCATCACCGTCACCTCGGAAAAATTATACATTAGAAAATCAAAAAAGTAAAGTGCCGACAGTTGCGGCACTTCATACTGTCATCTGATTTTTTTCATTTCTCTTTTAAGTCTCATGTTGTTCATTTCTTCCCACAGGGGAACGGTAATTCCGCCGCTGAGTCTCATTGCCGCCTCATGCATTGCACCGTAATAGGCAACACGGAAATCGGCATACTCCGACAAAGGACACTGCCTTTTATACTCTTCATAAATTCCGTACCTTGTTCCCCACATATTAAGAAACTGAAAAAGATCATATTCCCTGTCTGCCCACATTGAGCCACAGGGGTCAATAAAGCCGGTAAGCTCAAAGCTTTTTGAGTCAACCATAATGTTCATGATGTTAAGGTCACCGTGTATCAGAACCGGTGAGGAGGGTTCTGTTGCCACCTCATTAAAAATTTCTGTTGCCTTTTTAAGAAGCTCCAGACTTTTTTTGCTGTATTTACCCTTATCCGAAAGCTCTGAAAGTGCCTTGAGCCATGGCTCCTGCTTTTCATTTTTATAATATTCAAGCCATGTGTCATAACAGGGAGTGGCAAGCGCTCCGTATTTTTCACCCTTAACACTGTGCCACTGAAGCATTCCCGCAACCACATCTCCGGCGAATTTTTCTTTCTTTTGCTTGCTTTTTAAAAGGAACATGGGGTTCAGTGCGTTTTCACCCTCAATGAAGCTCATCCCCATAACTGCAGTTTTTTCGTCAGCATATTCGAAAAGAACCTCAGGCATATTTACCCTTGTGTTTTCACTGAGTTTGCGAAGCTGCGAAGCCTCCTGATACTGGCCGCCTTTTTTGATAAAGGCTTTGACGGCAATCACTCTGCCGTCAGAAAGCTCTGCTCTGAACACCTTTCCGAAAGAGCCTCCGCCGATAAATTTCAGCTCTTTAACTTCAGCTTTAAGGCTGTCTTTCACAATCAGAGGCAAACGTAATGATAAATCCTTTTTATCAAGAGTCAGTATTTCCATGTTATATTTCTCCTTTTATTCTTTTCACAACTTTTTTATACACATCTCTGCTTTCAGGCAGAAATGAAAACATCTGAAAGCAATGGCACATACCCTCATATTTAAAAAGCTTCGCATCCACACCTGCTTTTTTCATCTTTTCATAAACTCTGTCACTGTCACTTTCATCAAGCTCTGCAGTGCCGCAGACCAGAGTCACCTTCGGGAAATTCTCGTATTCTCCGAAGCAGGGAGATATGTACGGACTTTCACGGTCAACATTCTGCGCATAAGCAGAAATGCGACGAAGAAGGTGCAGATTATCTTCAATTTTTGCCCTTTTGGGAATACCGTAAAAGGGGTCAGTATATGCGTTTCTGATTTTTGATTCGCCCGACGAGGTTGCATCGCCCCACAGTGAGAAACAGACAATGTGACCGGGCAGCGCATATCCCTTGTCACGAAGATATAAGCAGGATGTAAGGCACAAAGTTGCACCTGCACTGTCGCCGATAAAAACTATGTTTTCCGCCTTTGTCCCCTGCTTCAGAAGCTCAAGATATACAGCGGCCGTGTCATACATCTGCCCCGGCAATTCACAGCCCGGCCACGTTCTGTAATCAACATTGATAACCGTTGCCCCATCGAGCTGTCTTGAATATTTTTCGGCGGCTTTACGGTAAAAATCAATAAGCTCCACCTTGAAGCTACCACCATGAATCATCATTACTACTCTGTCTGTTCTGCTCTTTTCAGACACAAGCTTTTCATAATGAGCATTTCCCACGCTATGCCTTGTGTGAACAAAGCCCTTTGACGGAGTATATTTTGACCTTGCCTTTTTTGTAACCTTTGCGGCATTGTCTGAAAGCTTTCTGCTGTCTGAAAGGAATGAATGAAACACAAGCCGTAAAAGGCCCATAAAAATTTTTCCTGTCAATGACGGCATGTGATTTCAACCTCTTTTCATTTAATCTGTGTTATTATTTTTGCTGCTTTCGGACAACCTTATATAATCTGACGGTGTCATTGCATAAAAGCGCTTAAAGGCTGTGCTGAAATGGGATTGAGATGAAAAACCGAGTTTGCTGTATACGGTTGTGCTGTTTTCGTTTTTCTGCAGCAGAATAATCTTTGATTTTTCAAGCTTCTGCCGCAGAATATAGTTACTGAGCTTTTCATTCATTTCTCTTTTGAAAACGCAGGACAGATAGTCAGCCGATATGTCACAATAATCAGCAAGCATTGAAACCGTTATTTTTTCACTGATGTTTTCATTGATATATTTTATACATCTTCTGACATGGGGTGAAAAACCGGGTTGAATTTTGTTTTTCTTCACCTCATCGGTAAGCTTTATAATTTCCATTCCGATTGTGACCATTATTTCTTGCTTATCCGAAAGCTTATCCACAATTCCGATAACCCTGTCTGAAAATTCATAAGCCTTTTGTTCGCTCATTCCGCCCTGAATGGCATAGCGTGTTGCAAGTGTTATTGTGCTGACCGCCATATATTTATATTGCATCAGCTCATTGTCAGACATTTTTCCTGTGACGATAATTGAGTTCAGGTTTTCCAGCTGCCTGAGCAGTGCCTCAATGTCGCCCTGTTGAATACATGAAAAAAGCCTGATTTCCTGACTGTAGGGCGTTCGTTTCTCATTTTCATCAAAGGTATTTTTCTCTTCATCAAGAGTTTTGATGCTGATAAGCTCACTCACCTTATAATCCTTTTTCATACTACTCACCTTTTACACACAGATTGTTCTGTTTACTTTTTTATTCTATCATAAGAAATTGACCTAATCAATAAAGAGACCAAATTAATCTATGTTTCAACAAATGACCAAAGAAAAATGAAAAAAGATGCCTTGCAGCACTTTGCAGGACATCTTTTTCAAAAACAGGTTATATTTTTTCTTTAATTTTTCTGTTAACAGCTTCTCTTGTGCTTACCGACTTCGTTGCCCGAAGCATCAAGCTCCACCCATATAACGCTGACGCCATCTGAAAGGCTGACAGTGTTTTCAACAGGCAGCAGAAGATCGGGATAATATCCGCTTTCAGAAAATCTGTAATAGTCGTCTGCACTTTTTTTACAGCCCCTCTATTATGTCCTGAGCTTATTTAAGCTTAACGCTCTTGACGGCACTCCATTCGCTGAAGATTGTCTGACCGTTTACCTTCTTATATGATCTTACCTTAAAGTAGATTGTCTTGCCGCTTGCAGAGGATGAGAAGGTCTTTGAGCCTGCAAGCTTGTTTGCTGCATAGGAAGATACCTTTTTGAAGCCGCTTGTTTTCTTTGTTGAATAGTAAAGCTGGAAGCCTGTTTCGCCGTCAACATTTGACCACTTGACTGTTGCCTTTGATTTTGACGGTGAAGTTACAGATGTGATTGAGGGAGCCTTGCACTCTGTTGCTGTCAGGAATTCCTTTGAAGCCGTTGCCCAAAGAACTGTTCCGTCGGAAAGCTTGGTGTAAGCCTTGATCTTGAACTTATACTCTGTGCCTGCCTTGAGGTTTGTAGCCTTTCTGTAAGAGGTTACGCCCTTGACAGATGCAATCTGAACGAACTTGCCTTTTGAAGGGCTG
>JAZSHL010000078.1:0-5516 GCA_045533205.1 Acutalibacteraceae bacterium
CCTTCAACACGGAAGTTGTTGAGCTTAACCTCAAAGTCATCAAAATAGGGATTGTTTACAAGGAACTTGAGCTTGAAATTGTAGTAATACTTGTACTGAGGAGGATTATAGCTTACACGCTGTCCCTGACCGTTCTGAGTGTAGATTTCGTCTCTGTCCTCGTCAATATCAAGGCCGCAGGAGGTAATTGATGCTATCGGCATAACATCAGGGTTTTCCTCTGTCCATGAGCCGGGCTTGTTGCGGGATACAACGAAGTTACCCTTCATCTGATCAACATAAATTTTCTTGTCTTCGCCTAATGTAAGTGTGGGTGAAAAAGCACGAAGTGCATTCTTATTCTCCTCACGGTACTGAAGATGCTGTCTTATCTGTTCAACTGTTGAGCGTCTTCTGTCGTCGCAGAAGGGTGAAAGCTTTTTTGCACAGTCCTTGCACATATTGCCGTCTTCAAGCTTTCTGTTGCCGAGCATACCTATTTTCTCACCGCAGAAATCGCAGTTTTTCTTGTCAAAAAGTCCCATAATATTTTCTCCTTTATGTAGAATTATTTTTTATCAGTTTTTATCGTTTTCGTCGAAGAGGTCACCGCATTCGGGGCAGAACTTCGGCGGATTCTTCGGGTCAGCCGGCTGCCAACCGCATTTATCGCATCTGTAAAGAGGCGCATCTGCAGGCTTTTTAGCTCCGCATTCAGGGCAGAATTTACCTTTATTCACCGCACCGCAACTGCAGGTCCAACCTTCGGGCTCTGCCGGCTTAGGTGAGCCGCATTCCGGGCAGAATTTGCCGTTTACTGTGGCTCCGCAAGCACATTTCCAGCCGCCTTCCTGAGGTTTCGGTTCAGGTTTCTTTGCTCCGCACTGAGGGCAGAAGTTACCTGTTGCAGTTGCACCGCAGGCACACTGCCAACCACTTTGTGCAGGTACCGATGCATTTGCCATTGCCTGAGCCTGAGCGTTTACAAGCTGCTGTGCCTGCTGCTGAGCCTGCTGCTGTTGTTGCTGCTGAACACCTGCATTATAAAGTGCCATGGGGTCAAAGCCTCCACCGTTTGCACCCATAGCCATATTCATACCCATAAAGCCCATCATAGCTCCGTTGGGGTTAGCTGCTGCAGCTTCCATGGCAGCTGCTCTTGCTTCCGCCTCTCTGCCTGCCATCATAAAGGGATTTGAGCCCATTGTTGCGGCGTCTTCCAACTTCTGAATCTTCGCTCTGTCCTCATCGTTAAGCTTAATGGGGTTAAGAGCAATAGAGCAAACAGAGATACCTCTTGCTTCAGTCCAGGTTCTTCTGAGTGCATTATTTACTGCCTGTTTTAATTCTGCCGTGTGTGCGGGAATCTGTGCAGGGCGAAGCTCAAGTGCTGAAAGCTCTGCAAAGGCAGGCTGAAGAGCATCTATAAACTCAGTTTTCAGCTGAGGATCAAGCTCTCCTCTTGTGAATTCATAGGAAATATTGCCGGAAAGGCCGGTGTAGAAAAGAAGAGGGTCTGTAATTTTGTATGAATAAATGCCGTTACATCTGACTTCGACTGTACGGAACAGGTTAAGTCTTTTGTTTACAACTTCAAACTCAAAGGGGTTTGGTGTACCAAATTTATTGTCAAGGATTTCCTTTGTGTTGAAGTAGTAGACTCTCTGATCCTTGGGTGCTTCACCGCCGTAGGTGAAACGCTTGCCGATATTTCTGAAGGTTGCCTTGATGCTGTCACCAAAGGAGCCTGCAAAAATGCTCGGCTCTGTTGAAGCATCATAGGTGAATTCACCGGGCTCGGCACATACCTCAACCACCTTGCCCTGCTCAACGATAATCATACACTGACCGTCGGCAACAACTATGCCTGAGCCTGATGTGATGATATTTTCGTCGCCCTTATAATTGGATGAGCGACCTGTCGTTTTCTTCTGTCCTTTTCTCATAAGAACATCATTGGGTAATGACTCGCAAATGAAAAACTCTTTCCACTGGTCAGCCATTACACCGCCTGCCGCACCTAAAGCAGCTTTAATAAGTCCCATATCATATTTCTCCTTTCGGGATTATTATTTTATCTGCCCTTTTTTGAATAAGGGTTTTTGTTTTCTTTTGGTGAGTCTTTAAAATTACCTGCCCTTGTTAAAGACCCCAAAATAATAATTCTTAAAGCAACAAATATCACCCAAAGAATTATAGAGCCTGCAAACCACCAAACAGAAATTCCTTTCCAAAAGTGAAGGGCAAGTAATATCCACGCAGGAACAGTCCATTCAAGGTTAAACAACAAGCTAAGCAATAAAGAAAAGAAAAAACCACTGTTGCTTTTCTTTATTTTCACCGTAAATAACCATCCTTTTTCAAGAAAAACGGAGAAGAACTCTCCGTTTTTCTTATCTTTTTAATCTTTTTTATTTAAGCTTAACGCTCTTAACAGCACTCCATTCGCTGAAGATGGTCTGACCGTTTACTTTCTTATATGATCTTACCTTAAAGTAGATTGTCTTTCCACTTGCAGAAGATGAGAATGTCTTTGAGCCTGCAAGCTTATTTGCTTCGTATGAAGCTACTTTTTTGAAGCCGCTTGTTTTCTTTGTTGAATAGTAAAGCTGATAGCCTGTCTCACCGTCAACATTTGACCACTTGACTGTTGCCTTTGATTTTGACGGTGAAGTTACAGATGTGATTGAGGGTGCCTTGCACTCTGTTGCTGTCAGGAATTCCTTTGAAGCTGTTGCCCAAAGAACTGTTCCGTCTTCTGTCTTTGTGTAAGCCTTGATCTTGAACTTATACTCTGTGCCCGCTTTAAGGTTAGTTGCTTTTCTGTAGGAGGTTACACCCTTAACAGATGCAATCTGAACGAACTTGCCTTTTGAAGGGCTGTACTGATATACTCTGTAGCCTGTTGCGCCTTCAACTGCGCCCCATGTGAGCTTGATAACTGATGTTGACTGTGTTGCCTTGATTGTTGCAACGTCAACAGTTTCGGGATTGATTGTGAAGTCGAGTGTCTTTGTGCCTTCATAGTTGCCCTTGAAGGTTACAACATACTTATAAATACCGGGATTCTTTCTGCCTGAGGGTACTGTTACATCGTAATCTGTGCCATTTACAAGAGCTTTGCCGTTTGCATCTTTAACAGCAATGCTTGGGTTTCTTACCTTGCCGTTGTAGGTTACGGTTGATGATGAAAGCTTAATGCTTGCAATTTTCGAAAATACGGTTGTTGGTGCCTTGAACCCACAATCGCAATTTGCATAAACTATTTTACCGTCGGCATTTTCAGTTGCAGCAGTAACGCTTGCTACTTCACGTGTATGAGCTTTTATTTCCATAAGGGAATAGCAATTAGAGCATACAGTATAGTGTCCGCAGAAAGAATTGAGTAAAGACTTTGTTGAAGCATGGTAACATTCTGTCAATACGCCCTGAAGTTTAAAAGTGATATCACACTTGGTGTCAAAGTCAATGAGCTTTTGGGAATTAGATATTTTGTTATTGTCGAGTCTTCCGCCTGCAGTTGCATTATATGCAGCATAGCTCGAGCTGAATAATATATCATCGAAAGTCAGTGCCTTTACCTCTGTCGTTGCTGACGATGCAGGGTTGTAGTTATAAAAAGCTTTATAATATGTTTCGTTACAGTTAAGATGTGCCGAACCTATTTTGAATGTCGGATAGTCGAAAGCTTCGCCAAGATGAAAACATTGTTCAGCGTTAATTACTGCACCACCGTGAAGTGTAATAGTTGAATTATTAAATTCAATGGAAGTTGTTGCTTTTAATTTAATGCCGTTACCGTTTGCTATGTTGTTTGTGAGAGTACCGCCGTAAAGTGCTATATCAGAAAATGAAGTTGCTTTGATAACGTGTGTCTGTCTGTAAGCCTCTGCCTGATCACCCTTTTCGCCCATAACAAGCTCAACGCCTTTATAAACATAAACTGAACAGTTTCTGTTGCTAAGGTCAATAATAGACGCATCGCCTCTTTTTGTACGCATAATAATCTTAGCCGGAATTTGGGGCTTACTGTTGATAATATGAAGTTTAGTTGCTCCATAGTCAAGCTCGATAAGAGAGTCTGCTCTGGTAGTAATATCAAGGGTATGGCCGTTAAGGTCTAATACCATATCACTTTGTGAGCCAAAGGGAAGAACGTATTCTTCACTGTCATTTTTGTCATCGTATGTAATATCCTGACCCAGAACAATGACATCACCGTCATAGGACTGAGCTACAAAATTCCAAAGATTATCTGCAGTATAAGCTACGGGTGAACGGTTCAACGCCGTAGGCACTCCGGCCGCACTCGCATTCATACCCACAGCAGCAACAAGGCCGATGAACAGAACGAGGGTAACAGTAAGGGTTAATATTTTCTTTTTCATTTTTTTCGTCTCCTTTTTTAATTATTTAATTACGATAGTTTCGATAAGGGGCTTTGCATCTTCAAAGGTACCGCCGTTTATCTGAATGTAAAGGCAGAAGTCGCCTTCAGCTGAAACGGGAGCAATAAGATATGCAAGACCGTCCTTTGCCTGCATAAAGGAATAAGTGTTTTCACCGATTTTCACTTCCTCAAACTTCTTTTCGGTGTAAGCATATTCCACTGACTTCTTCTGAGCCTCAAAGCCCTGCTCCTCGCTGATGTAAATTTTTGAGCCGGGAACAGTCTTGTCTGCAAACTGAATCATAGTCGGTGAATATTCACCCTTGTACTCCCAGTTGCCGACTTCCTTGATTGTTGCGTAGCCCTCAGGTGTTTCAATAGGCTCGCCTGCGACAGGCGCAGCAGTCGTGGTTGCTTCAGTTGTTGCTTCAGTTGTTTCCGGTGGTGCTGTTGTTTCCTCTTCTTTTGCACCACAGGCCGCAAGGATAAAGAGCATCAACGCTGCAAGAATTACTGCTAAAAATTTTTTCATTTTTAATCGTCTCCTTTTCTGAAAAAATAATAGTATTACCCTACGGTAAAATTATATAATTTTCGTCATATTAAAGTCACCCTACAAATGTAGGGGTAGGATGTAAAAAATCACCGATAAAAATCGGTGATTTTTACTAAAGTTTATTTAAGCTTAACGCTCTTGACAGCACTCCATTCGCTGAAGATAGTCTGACCGTTTACTTTCTGATATGCTCTTACCTTAAAGTAAATAGTCTTTCCGCTTGCGGAGGATGAGAAGGTCTTTGAGCCTGTAAGCTTGTCGGCTGCATAGGAGGATACCTTCTTGAAGCCGCTTGTCTTCTTTGTTGAATAGTAAAGCTGATAGCCTGTCTCGCCGTCAACATCTGACCACTTGACTGTTGCCTTTGATTTTGACGGTGAAGTTACAGATGTGATTGAGGGGGCCTTGCACTCTGTTGCTGTCAGGAATTCCTTTGATGCTGTTGCCCAGAGAACTGTTCCGTCGGAAAGCTTGGTGTAAGCCTTGATCTTGAACTTATACTCTGTGCCTGCCTTGAGGTTTGTAGCCTTTCTGTAAGAGGTTACGCCCTTGACAGATGCAATCTGAACGAACTTGCCTTTTGAAGGGCTG
>JAZSHL010000020.1:0-6418 GCA_045533205.1 Acutalibacteraceae bacterium
TCTTGTTGAAAAGAAAAACCTTGCTGCTGCGTCAGGCATCTGCGGTTTTAAGCTTGCCGAAGCTTTGGCGTTGGGTAAAGGAACAAACTTCTGCGCTGCGGAGTCTGCTGTTGGAGGCGGACTACATTTTTCTATAAAGCAACGCCTGACGTCAACAAAAAGGGCTCTTTGCTTACTTTGGCGCTCGAATGAGCCAAAGTAAGTGCCCGAGCGGCACGAGCGAAACAAGGTGAAATTGAAAATCGGGATTCGGGATTACTCCCTCCGTCAAGGGTGGCGGCTCTGCGAAGCGCTCCCGGTGGTAGATTAAGCGAGGTGACGATGGCGCAGCGGTCAAAATTCATAGGCACTCCAAGCCGTAATGAATTTTGGGAATCGCAAGAGTCAGTGGCAGGACGAAGTCCTGACGGATGAGGTAATCTACCGGCCACTTTTTTATTGACAAACTTATAGTTAAGTGATATATTAAATTGAATATCTATTTTTAGTTTAAGGAGTAATAACATGGGCAGATACACAAAAGAAGATATCATCCGTATAGTCAAAGATGAAAAGGTAAATTTCATCTGTCTGCAGTTCACCGATATTCTCGGTATGCTCAAGAGCGTTATCATCACAACAAGTCAGCTTGAAAAAGCTCTTGACAACCGTTGTATGTTTGACGGCTCTTCAATCGACGGCTTTGTAAGAATTGAAGAAAGTGACATGTGTCTGCATCCCGACCTTGACTCCTTTGTGATTCTCCCCTGGGACTGTGACGAGGGTAAAACAGCAAGACTTATCTGCGACGTTTATAACTCCGACGGCACACCCTTCGAGGGTGACCCACGTTATGTGCTGCGCCGTGCTATCAAAAAAGCAGCAGACATGGGATACACCTGCTTTGCAGGCCCCGAATGTGAGTTCTTCCTTTTCCATCTCGATCAGAACGGAAAGGCAACAACAAACACCTTTGACATGGGCGGATATTTTGACCTGGGCTCTGTTGACAGAGGTGAAAGCTGCAGACGTGACATCTGCCTTTGCCTTGAACAGATGGGCTTTGAAATTGAAGCATCCCACCACGAAAATGCAATTGCACAGCATGAAATCGACTTCAAATACGATGAGGTTCTGCGCACTGCAGACAATGTTATGACCTTCAAGTATGTTGTGAAAAACCTTGCTCACCGTCACAACCTTCATGCAACCTTTATGCCAAAGCCCATTTACGGCATCTGCGGCAGCGGTATGCACATCAACATTTCACTTTTCAAGGACGGAAAAAATGTTTTCTGTGACGAAAATGACGCAGCAGGTCTTTCACAGACTGCCTACAGCTTTATTGCAGGTGTTATGCACCACATCAAGGCAATCACTGTTCTGACAAATCCCATCGTTAATTCATTTAAAAGACTTGTTCCCGGCTATGAAGCTCCCGTTTATATCGCATGGAGTGCCAAGAACAGAAGCCCCCTTATCCGTATCCCCACAGCAAGAGGCTCAGGCACAAGAATTGAGCTTCGCAATCCCGACCCCTCTGCTAACCCTTATCTTGCAATGGCTGCTGTTCTTCAGGCAGGTCTTGACGGCGTTGAAAAGGCTATGACTCCTCCCCCGCCGAAGGATTCAAACATCTTTGACCTCACCCCTGCGCAGAGAAAGGCTGCTGACATCCACTCACTTCCCAAGAATCTCCGCGAGGCTGTAAGAGAATTCAAATACAGCGAATTTGCAAAATATACCGTTGGTGAGCATGTTCACGCAAAGTATGTTGAAGCAAAACAGGAGGAATGGAAGGAATATACCACCCGTGTTTCCCAGTGGGAAATTGATAAGTATTTAGGAAAGTATTAAGTAGTCAGTAGTCAGTAGTCAGTAGTCAGGCGCTCCCTCCGTCTTCGTCTGCGTCGAAGCCACCTCCCTCAAAGAGGGAGGCAGAAACAGGCTCTCTCCTTGAGGGAACTGTCACGAAGTGACTGAGGGCGTTATAATGCCACTTTGGTGCAATTCATTCTTCAACTTTACAGACTAACTCTTCGGATGATGAATTTGTCAACTTCGGGAAATAATTCCGAATTCCGAATTCCGAATTCCGAATTATCGGAGATACAATGAACTATAAAATCAATCCTCTTTCATTTTCGGGAATTTTTCCCGTACCGAATGTCCTTGTTGACGAAAATATCAGACTCGCAAGTGTGGTACAGCTCAAAACAGTGCTGTACCTGCTTCGTCATGGCAATGAAAAGTCAGTTACTGCACAGCAGATTGCCGATGCTCTTATGCTTGACAAGGAGGATGTAGCTGATGCTATGGTTTTCTGGATGGAAAGAGGTATCGTCTTAAAAGACGGTGACACCACTGTCGTAAGCCCTGTCGTTGCGGCACAGGCTGTTTCCACCGTTAAAATTGAAAAGGCAGAAGCACAGGCTGTTCCCGCCGTTGATGTCAAAGAAAAAAAGGTTATTCCCGTTCTCGATATTCCAAGGCCCAGCCATGAGCAGGTTGCCCTGAGAGTTCAGGAATGTCAGGAGCTTTCCACCCTTTTTCAGGAGGCACAGGCTATTCTCGGCAAGACCATCGGCTATGAGGGACAGGCCGTGCTTATCATGATGTATGACGGCTACGGCCTTCCCATTGAGGTTATTCTCATGGCTGTTCAGTATGCCGTTGATCAGAAAAAAACAGGCTACAGTCAGATTGCAAAAATAGGCAAAATCTGGTGCGAAAATGAAGTCAATACCCTTGAGGCCGTTGACGAATATCTTGCCGAGCATACCGTTGTTGACGAAGCATGGGAAAAGCTTCGCTCACTGACAGGCATTACAAACCGTCATCCCACAGAAAAGCAGAGAAAGCACATCACGGTGTGGGTGAAGGAATACGGCTACAGCGCTGATATGATTTTCTATGCCTATGAGGAATGTATCGACAACACAGGAAAAATGAGCATGCCCTATATGGACAAAATCATAAGCGGCTGGCACAAGGCAGGGGTGAAAACACCCGCCGACATTGCTGCTGTGCGCACGGAATGGAAAAACAAGTCGCAAAAAAATGGCGCAAAAAAGAGCGAAGGTGCGTCAAAGGCTGAAAAAGAGGTTTCATACGACATTGACAAATATATGAAAACAGCAATCAATCTCAGAAGCATTAAAATAGAAAACGACTGATGAAGAAAAGAGGTGTTATCTGTGGCTTACAAAAGAAGCGTATATATTGAAGCGAGAAACCGCCTGAGCGAAAGACGCAAAAACGCAGAGCAGGAGCAGCTGGCAAGACACAGCCTCGCTGTGATGAAGTGTCCCGAAATTCTTGACATTGAAAGCGAAATGGCTTCCTACGGCGCAAGCGTTGTCAAGGCAGTGGGTATGGGCGGCGATGCCAAGGAGTATGTGCTCAATCTTTCTGTCAAAAGTCTGCAGGCACAGGACAAGCTTAAGGCTCTTCTTAAACAGAACGGTTTTCCGGAGGATTATCTTCAGGTGAAATATTCATGCCCTGTCTGCAAGGATTCAGGCTTTGACGGCGAGCGCTACTGCAAGTGCCACATGAGCCTTATAAGAGAGGTTGCAAGAGAGGAAATTTCCAAAAACGCACCCTTGGAAAAATGCACCTTCGAAAGCTTCAAAGTGAGATATTATCCCGACCTTGTTGACAAAAACATCGGCATCAGCCAGAAGGAGCAGATGCAGTCTGTTTTTGAGTTCTGCCAAAGCTATGCCAACGGCTTCACCCTCAAAAACAAGAGCCTTTTCATGACAGGGCTTACAGGTCTCGGAAAAACCCACCTTTCCCTTGCAATTGCAGGCACGGTTATCGACAAGGGCTATAACGTTCACTATGAAAGCGCACAGAATCTGATGGACAAGCTTGAAAGGGAGCACTTCGGAAGAAGTGGGAGCGATGCTTCATACAAGGAAGAAATTCTTGAGTGTGACCTTCTCATAATTGATGATCTGGGCTGTGAATTCCAGACACAGTTCACAAAGGCAGAGCTTTATAACATCATCAACACAAGATATCTGCGCTCTCTGCCGACAATTATAAACACAAACCTTTCCGTTAAGGAGCTTGAGCAGACCTATCATCCCAGAGTTGCATCAAGAATCATGGGTAACTATGTTCTTCTCATGTTCTGCGGAAATGACATCAGACAAAGTTGAATAAAAAGGACGGCTGTGTGCCGTCCTTTTTTTCATCAAAGACAGCTGAGGGTATGGATTTTCATCTGGTATTCTTCGTTCGTTCGCTCGTGCCGCTCGGGCACTTACTTTGGCTCATTCGAGCGCCAAAGTAAGCAAAGCGCCCTTCTTGTTGACGTCAGGCGTTGCTTTATAGAAAAATGTAGTCCGCCTCCAACAGCAGACTCCGCAGCGCAGAAGTTTGTTCCTTTACCCAACGCCAAAGCTTCGGAAAGCTTAAAACCGCAGATGCCTGACGCTGCAACAAGGTTATTCTTTTCAATAAAGCGTAGTCCGCCTGCGTCTGCAGTTTCCGCAGCGGGAAAGGTTGTGAGAAAGATTAAATGCAGTCGAGGTTACAAAGAACCTCTTTCATAAAACTGTAGAAGGTTGAAGGAATTCTCTGACTTTATCATAACCGTAGCGGCTCACGACTGTCGGAATAAGAGGCTGTGAAAAGGCAGACGAATAAATTAGACGAGAGCCTTTTTGTCGGAAAGGCTGAGCCGTAGCGGGTTGCAGGATTAAGCATATAAGTAAGGCACACTGTGAAACTCACGAAAGGCGGCACAGATGTCTGTAGCAACGTGAATTGTCGGTAATGATGTTTCCAAATTACAAATAAAGCACCGAAGAATTTATTAAACAGACAGAGCAAATAACTTTTGCTCCGACAACTTCACAATTGCGGACCGTTACATCAGAAGCGTGCTTTTGCTTCCTTTTGTCACAACCGACAAAAGGAAGTGCCCTCGCGGCATGAGCGAAACAAGGCGAATTCGGGATTCGGATTTCGGAATTAGGAATTCGGAATTGCGGGGAAGGGTTGTTCTGAGTTTGATTTTGATGCCGCCGAATTAACAATGAGAAAAGCTTTATATCTGAATGAATTGGCTTCATCATAAAATGCAATGCAAAGCATTGCATCCCTGCCCCCTAAGCCCTTGGCCCTTGGCCCTAAAAAAGAGTCCCATACAATATAAATTTGACAGAAAAAGATCTTCTTTCTATATCAAAGGCAGAGCGCAATTTTACACTTTGCATTTTGCATTCTGCTTTTTTAATTTGCCTGCGTCAAGGCAGAAAAGCAAATATATTTCAATAATACCCCATTATTTTCCCTGTTACTGTTGATTTTTCTGCAATTTTAGTATAAAATAACCATACATATATGCTAAAACCTATTTTTTTACGGATGAATTTGGAGGTTTTGTATGAAATATTCACTTACAAAGAAACAAGCAAAAGAGTTAATCGAGGGTAAGCTTTCCCATTACTTCGGTGTAAGCACCGATGAAGCTACCGACGAGCAGTATTATAAAGCAGTGGCTCTTATTGTCAGAGAGATGATGCACGAGGGCCTTCGTGAGTTCCGTCAGGAAAAAGGCAATCAGGAGCAGAAGAAGATTTATTATCTGAGCATGGAATTCCTTATGGGCCGTTCCTTAAAGAACAACCTTTACAACCTTAATCTTACAAAGGTGTTCTCTGATGCCCTCAAGGATATGGGCATCAAGCTTGACAAGCTTTATGACTGCGAACCCGACGCAGGTCTGGGCAACGGCGGTCTCGGCAGACTTGCTGCCTGCTATCTTGACGGTCTTGCAACACAGGGCTACTACGGCATGGGTTACAGCATTCTTTACGAATGCGGTATCTTCAAGCAGAAGTTAGTTGACGGCTGGCAGACAGAGCTGCCCGACTTCTGGCTCCCCGGCGGTGAAGTATGGCTCAAGGCAAGAGAAAAGGATACCGTAGAAGTCAAGTTCGGCGGTGAAATCGTTGACATCTGGGATACTCACTATCACAGCGTTGAGCATAAGAATGCACAGACAATCGTTGCTGTACCCTATGATATGTATGTCAGCGGTAAAGACGGCAAGGGTATTTCAATTCTTCGCCTGTGGAAGAGCGAAGCACCTGCCCTTGACATGCGCCTTTTCGACCAGGGACAGTACATGAAGGCTATGGAGCAGCAGGCAATGGCTGAAGTTATCAGTAAGATTCTTTATCCTTCAGATAACCACTATGAAGGTAAGAGTCTTCGTCTCAAGCAGCAGTATATCCTTGTATTTGGTTCAGTACAGGATATCGTTGCACGACATCTCAGACAGTTCGGTACAATGGAAGACTTTACAGAAAAAAATGCAGTTCACATCAACGATAATCATGCCACTCTTTCAATTACCGAACTTATGAGTATTCTTATTGATGAATGCGGCTACGGCTGGGACGATGCATGGAACATTGTA
>JAZSHL010000035.1:0-14388 GCA_045533205.1 Acutalibacteraceae bacterium
ACGATAACGCTGCTATCGGAAAAGCTGAGCCGTAGCGGGTTGCAGGATTAATCATATAAGTAAGGCACACTGTGAAACTCACGAAAGATGGCACAGATGCCCGTAGCAACGTGAATTGTCGGTGATGATGTTTTTTGAAAAAAGATAAAACACCGAAGAATTTATTAAACAGAAAGAGCAAATAACTTTTGCTCCGACAACTTCACACTTGCGGACCGTTATATCAGAAGCGTGCTTTTGCTTCCTTTTGTCACAACCGACAAAAGTAAGTGCCCGAGCGGCATGAGCGAAACAAGGTGAATTCAGCGGCATCAAACACCTCTCACAGCACAACCTTCCCCGCAATTTTACACTTTGCACTTTGCGTTTTGCACTTTTTTATTAAAACCCCTTGATAAATCTGAATATATGTGGTAAAATACAAATAATCCGTAATGCAATTTCCGAGTGGGCTCAAGCGAGTCCGCTCTTCTTTGTTGCTTTTTTAGGAAGCAGCGCATTTTTCGGAGCATACAATTGAATATTTATTTAAGGAGTGATTTTAATGGCAAAAGGCGGAAACACCGTCAAGGCAGTGTGGGAAATCGTTGAACCCTTTGCTTCTGAACTCGGACTTCGTATCTGGGATGTCCGTTTTCTCAAGGAAGGCGCATCATGGTATCTTCGCATTTTCATCGACAAGGACGGCGGTGTAAGCATTGACGACTGCGTTGACCTTACCCATCTGATCAACAAGCCTCTTGACGAGGCAGACCCCATCGAACAGGCATATTTTCTTGAGGTATCTTCACCCGGTGTTGAAAGAGACCTTGTCAGAGATGAACACTTTGTCGCATTTATCGGTGAGAAAATCAAAGTTAAAATGATAAGACCTGTTGAGGGAAAAAGAGAGTTTTCAGGAATTCTTGATTCCTATGACGACGGTAATATAACAATCCGTCTTGCTGACGAAAGCGGCTTCACCTTTACAAAAAAAGAAGCCTCATGGGTTAAGCTTGACGATTTTGAAATGTAATCAAAGCAAATATTATAAAACGAAACAATCAGAAAGGATGAGTATCAAAAATGAACAAAGAATTTTTTGAAGCAGTGAAGATGCTCGAAGAAGAAAAAGGAATCTCTTCAGAGTATATGTATGACAAAATCAAGGCAGCAATTATTTCAGCAACCAGAAACAGCTACGGCAACAGAGACAATGTTGTTTGTGACATTGATCCCGAAAATCAGACAATGAGCGTATATGTAAGAATTGCTGTTGTTGATGAGGTTGAGGAGCCCAACGCTGAAATGACATTGGAGCAGGCAAGAAACTACGATGCAAATGCTCAGGTCGGTGACTTTGTTGAGATTGCGCTTGAGCCCAAGAAGTTCGGCAGAATTGTTGCACAGACAGCAAAGAGCGTTATCCGTCAGGGTATCAGAGAAGCTGAAAGAGAATTGGCAACAAAGGAATTCCAGAACAGACATCAGGAGGTTGTCACAGCAAAGGTTAACATTGTTTATCCCGACACAGGTGACGCTTCAATCGAAATCGGCAGAGCAAACGCAATTCTTCCCAAAAACGACCAGATTCCCGGTGAAACACTCACTCCCGGTCAGCTTATCAAGGTTTATGTGGCATCCATAAAGGAAGAAAACGGCACAAGCTATGCCAACATCTCAAGAAGACATCCCGGTCTTGTCAAGAGACTTTTCGAAACAGAAGTGCCTGAAATTTATGACGGCGTTGTTGAAATCATGTCTGTTTCAAGAGAAGCAGGCTCAAGAACAAAGATTGCAGTTAACAGCCACGACGAAAATGTTGATGCAGTTGGCGCATGTATCGGCCCCAGAGGTCAGAGAGTAAGCAACATTGTTGAAATTCTCTGCGGTGAAAAGATTGATATCGTTCGCTACAGCGAAGAGCCTGAAAAGTATATTTCAGCAGCTCTCGCTCCGGCAGAGGTGCTCTCAGTTATGGTTGACGAAAGCGGAGCCAAGGCCTGCAGAGTAATCGTTCCTGACAGCCAGCTTTCACTTGCCATCGGCAACAAGGGACAGAATGTCCGCCTTGCAGCAAAGCTCACAGGCTGGAAAATTGATATCAAGCCCTTGAGTCAGGCAAACGATTGATTGCAGGGTGACACATATGGTAATGAAAAAGGTACCGATGAGAAAGTGTCTGGGCTGCGGTGAAATGTTTCCTCAGAGAGAGCTTGTCAGAGTCGTCAAGACAAAGATTAAAAGTGAAAATGAGGACGAGCAGGAGGAATACACCGTAAGCATTGACCTTGTCGGAAAAAAGGCGGGCAGAGGCGCCTATATCTGCAAAAAGGCAGAGTGCTTCAATCTTGCAAGAAAGGCGAAAAGATTTCAGAGAGCCCTTAACTGTGAGATACCGTCAGAAGTTTTTGATTTGATGGAAAAGGAGCTGAAGGAAAGTGAATGATAAATTTCTTTCGCTTCTGGGTATGGCAAGACGCTCGGGCAAATTGAGTCTCGGCCACGACGCTGCAATTGCTTCAATCGTCAGAAACAGAGCAAAGCTGTGCGTTATGTCTTATGAAGGCTCTGAAAGGCTGAAAAAAGAAATGCAGCATGCCTGCACCTTTGAAGAAAAGGACATACCCTTACTTATATCGGATTATTCAATCCTTGAGCTGTCAGCGGCTATCGGCTCAAAGGCTGCTGTTATGACAGTTGACGAGGAAGGCTTCGCAAAAGCACTTATACAAAGATATTCAGATAAAAACACAAATTTATCCGGAAAGGAATGATTCTATGCCAAGAGAAAAATACAGAGTTCATGAGGTAGCAAAGGACTTCGGCACAAACAGCAAGGCAATTCTTGAAATTCTTGCAAAGATTTCCGATGAGCCCAAAAAGCACTCAACTGTTCTTGAAGACAGAGAGCTTGATATAATTTTTGAAACAATCACACAGAACAATCAGGTAGAATCCTTTGACGCTTATTTCGCAGCAGGCGAAAAGCAGAAGGAGGAAAAGCAGGCAGAAAAGGCAGAAGCCGAGGCACAAAAGGAAGTCAAGGATGAAGAGAAAAAGCCTGAAGCCAAAGAAGAAAAAGCTGCACCTAAGTCTGAAAAGAAGGCTCAGAAGAATACTGCGCCCCAGAAGGCAGACAATAACAAGGGCGAAAAGAAGCCTGCCGTTCAGCAGCAGGCAAAGCCCCAGCCGGCACAGAACGCTCAGCCCAAGAAGGAAAAGTCAGATAAGATTATCCAGTCCCGTACAAAGGGAGAAAAGAGAACCGTTGACACAAGAAGCAGCAACGTTGACCTTGAAAAGTACAACGAGAAGTATGACGAAATGGCCTCACAGGGCGGCAGACGTGACAACGAAATGGGCTCCACCAAGCAGAAGCTCAAGCAGAAGAGCCAGCAGTACAGAAAGCAGGGCATGCGCTCAAACAAGAGAGAAACAGAAGCTGAAAAGCTTAAGAGAATTGCCGCAGAAAGAGCAAAGAAGACTCTCACAGTTAAAATACCCGATGAAATCACCGTCGGCGACCTTGCTTCACTTCTCAGAAGAACAGCTGCCGAGGTTATAAAAGAAATGTTCAAGCTCGGCACAATGGCAACCGTTAACCAGACCATCGACTTTGACACAGCTGAAATTGTTGCAACAGAGCTTGGTGCAAAGGTTGAAAAAGAGGTTGTTGTTTCAATCGAAGAAAGAATTATCGATGACCATCAGGATACAGAGGAGGATCTTCTTCCCAGAGATCCCGTTGTTGTTGTTATGGGTCACGTTGACCACGGTAAAACATCAATTCTTGACGCAATCCGTAACGCATCTGTAACAGCAACAGAAGCAGGCGGTATCACACAGCACATCGGTGCTTACAGAGTTGACCTTGACGGTCAGATGATCACCTTCCTTGATACACCGGGCCACGCTGCCTTCACATCAATGAGAGCAAGAGGAGCAATGGCAACGGACATCGCAGTTCTTGTTGTTGCTGCAGATGACGGTATCATGCCCCAGACAATTGAAGCTATCAACCATGCAAAGGCTGCAAATGTTCAGATTATTGTTGCCATCAACAAGATGGATAAGGAAGGCGCAAACCCCGACAGAATCAAGCAGCAGCTTACAGAGCACAATCTCGTTCCCGAAGAATGGGGCGGTGAAACAATCTGTGTGCCCGTTTCAGCAAAGACACATATGGGTATTGATTCACTTCTCGAATCAATTCTTCTTGTTGCTGAAATGGCTGAACTGAAGGCTAACCCCAACAGAGCCGCAAAGGGTGTTGTTATCGAAGCAAGACTCGACAAGGGCCGTGGTCCTATCGCGACTCTTCTTGTTCAGAACGGTACTCTTAATGCAGGTGATATCGTTGTTGCAGGTCAGTCTGTCGGCCGTGTAAGAGTTATGTCCAACGAAAGAGGCCAGAGAATCAAGACTGCAGGACCTTCAGTGCCTGTCGAAATCACAGGCCTTGATGTAACACCCAACGCAGGTGATGCCTTTGACGTTGCTTCCGATGAAAAGCTTGCAAGAGAGCTTGTTGAAAAGAAGAAGCATGAAGCAAAGCAGGCAGAATTCAACGCTCAGCAGAAGGTTACTCTTGACACTCTCTTCTCCTCACTTAAGGAAGGCGAGATGAAGGAGCTCAATATTATCGTCAAGGCTGACGTTAACGGCTCAGTTGAAGCTGTTAAGCAGAATCTTGAAAAGCTCACCAATGAAGAAGTCAGAGTCCGTGTTGTTCACGGCGGCGTGGGCGCAATCAATGAATCTGACGTTCAGCTTGCAAACGTATCAAACGCAATCATTGTCGGCTTCAATGTCCGTCCTGATGCAAATGCACAGTCAATGGCAGAGCGTGATAAGGTTGAAATGAGAATGTACAGAGTTATCTATGACTGCATCGAGGAAATCGAAGCAGCTATGAAGGGTATGCTCGCACCGAAGACAAGAGAGGTTGCACTGGGCAGAATCGAGGTCCGTAATGTTATGAATCTTTCCTCTGTCGGTAAGATTGCAGGCTCCTATGTTCTTGAAGGTAAGGTAACAAGAAGCGCACTCATCCGTGTTGTCCGTGACGGTATTGTTATTGCCGAAGATGCAATTTCATCACTTCGCCGCTTCAAGGATGACGTCAAGGAAGTGCAGACAGGCTTCGAATGTGGTATCGGCCTTGAAAAGTTCAACGACATCAAGGAAGGCGATATCTTCGAATGCTTCATGATGGAAGAATACCGTGATTGATATAACAAATGCTTCTGACTTTATGTAAGCGTAACAGTAGTCAGTAGTCAGTAGTAAGGAAAAATCGCCTTGCGATTTTAGCGTACGGGTTTGAAATGTTTGCATATTAACCACAATTCCTTAATAAGTTGGTTGTCAGTTTTAAATTATTAATTTATCAGGGCGTTTGTTGCAATTGTTTAATTGCGCAGCAATTCCCTGACTACTGGCTACTGACTACTGACTACTCAAATATTTTCAGAAAGGCTATTATATATGGCAGGATTCAGAATTAACCGTGTGTCGGAGGATATCCGACGTGAAATAATTGCCGTCATCAGGGAGCTTAAGGACCCGAGAGTGATGGGCAAAATGCTGACTGTCGTCCGTGTTGAGGTGAGCTCCGATGCTTCCTATGCAAAGGTTTATGTCAGTGACCTTAAGGGCATTGAATCGGCAAAGGAGGCTGTGAAGGGCCTGACCTCAGCAACAGGCTATATAAGGCGTGAGGTCGGCGGAAGACTTCACCTGAGAAAAACTCCCGAGCTTAAGTTTGTTGCCGATGACTCAATTGAGCAGGGCTTCAACATGTTCAAAAAGCTTGAGGAGAACAGAGGTGAGTGAGATGAAATTTGAATTGTATGAAGCGGCGGCAGAGCTTAGAAAAGCAGACAATATTCTCATTCTCACTCATATAAACCCTGACGGAGATACACTGGGCAGCGGCTTTGCTCTTTTAAGAGCACTGAAAAAGCTCGGCAAGAGGGCAAGGCTTATAAACGGCGACAGAATAAATCCGAAATACAGCTATCTTTCAGAAGGCATTGAAAATGAAGATTTTCACCAGGAATACATTGTGTCGGTGGATGTTGCCGAAAGAAAGCTCCTGGGCGACAGCCTCAACGAAAAATACGGCGACAGAGTTGACCTTTCAATTGACCACCACGAAAGCTCACGTGCCTTTGCAAAAATGACCTATTGTGAGCCTGACAGCGCTTCCTGCTGTGAGATTATTTATCTGATAATCAAGGCTCTGGGCGTTGAAATGGACAGCGACATTGCCTCATGTATCTATACAGGCTGCTCAACAGACACAGGCTGCTTCAGATATTCCAATGTTACCGTGCGCACTCACATTATTGCGGCAGAGCTTATTGCCGCAGGTGCAGACCACAGCAGAATCAACGTCAGAATGTTTGACACAAAGAGCATGAATAACATCATGCTTGAAAGAATGTGCCTTTCATCACTTGAGTTTTTTGCTGACGGAAAGGTTGCTGTGATATCTGTGACACAGGATATGTTCCGTGAAAGCGGCACAGATAAGTCTGCTCTTGATGCAATCAAGCCTATCACACGCCAGATTGAGGGCGTGAAGGCAGGAGTTACCCTCAGAGAAGAAAAGGACGGAGTTATCAGTGTTTCCGTCCGTACTGACGAGGACGTTGACGCTGCGGCAATCTGCGCTCACTTTGAGGGCGGAGGGCATGTCAGAGCTGCAGGCTGCGAATTCAAAGGCAAAACAATTGAAGAGGCTAAAAACGCCGTGGTGGAATATATCCTATCTGTTATTTAAGCAGGTGCCGGCATTCCGACGGCCCGTTTTGAGCTATAAACCATTAAGAAAGGAGTGTTAATGTGACAGGCTTTGTATTTTTGGATAAAGGCGAGGGGATGACCTCCTTTTTTGCCGCATCAAGGCTGAGAAAAATTTTCGGCACAAAAAAAATCGGCCACACAGGCACTCTTGATCCCATGGCGACGGGTGTTCTGCCCATAGCTATCGGCGGAGCTACAAGGTTCATTGAGCTTATCCCCGACCACGACAAGGCTTACACTGCTGTCTTTCGTCTCGGTGTTACCACAGACACACTTGATATTACAGGTGAGGTTTTGTCAGAATGTGAAGTGACAGCAACAAAAAAGGATGTTGAGGAAGTTCTCGACAGATTCCGTGGCGAAATCAGTCAGCTTCCGCCTATGTATTCCGCAATCAAAAAAGACGGAGTCCGTCTTTACGAGCTCGCAAGGCAGGGCATTGAAGTCGAAAGGGAGGAAAGGCAGATAACTGTTTATTCCCTTTTACTTACAGGCTGTGACGAAGAAAAAAATGAATATGAAATCACTGTGGAATGCTCAAAGGGAACATACATCAGAAGTCTGATTTCAGATATCGGTGAGGCTCTGGGCTGTGGCGCCACAATGACTTGTTTAAGAAGAACAAAAGCTAACGCAGTGACGATTGACAGGTGCTATACTGTTGATGAGCTTTGTGAAATGAAAGAAAATGGCACTCTCACAGAAGCTATTGAGGCAGTTGACCGTTTTGTTTCTTATGATAAAATCAAGGTCAGTGAAGCACAGGCAAAACGTTTTTCCAACGGAGGAGCTCTTGACTGCAACCGTTTCGGCGGAAAAAAAGAGCCGGGACTTTACTGCGTTTATTCACCTGATAACCGTTTTCTCGGTGTCGGTGAAATAAACGAAGATAAAACACAATTAACCGTTAAAAGGGTATATGTTGAAACATAAAGATTAAGGCGGTGCAAAAAAATGTTCCAATTAGATGAAAAAATTAAAAAGCAGGGCACTGCCGTAGGTTTGGGATATTTTGACGGTATCCATCTGGGACATCAGGCTGTTTTAGGAAAAGCGCTTGAAAAGGCAAAGCAGAAAGGGCTTGTTCCTGTTATAATGCTTTTTGACATTCATCCCAGAAAACTGATTTCGGGCAAAGTGCCACCCATGCTCACAAGTGAGGAGAGAAAAAGGGAGCTTCTGAAGGAAATGGGCTTCACTGTTGTGGATTTCAATTTCAGAGAAGCAATGGACTATACACCCGATGAATTTATTGAAAAAATACTCATTGAAAGACTCAACGCAAAGGTGGTAACCTGCGGCTATGACTATCATTACGGCAAGGGCGGAAAGGGCAACGCCACCACGCTGCATGACGAGCTTGCCCTGAGAGGCATTGAGGCTATTTCCATGTCACCGGTTCTTTTGGGCGAGGATGTTATCAGCTCAACAAAAATCAGGCAGCTTATTATTGACGGTGAAATTGAAAAAGCCAACACCATGCTCGGCAAGCATTTCACCTATGCCTTCACCGTCAAAAAGGGAGACGGACTTGGTCGCACATTAGGCTTCCCCACAATCAATCAGTTCTTCCCTCAGGATTTCATTGTTCCGAAATACGGCGTTTATCTTTCAAGGGTGAAAATCGGCTCCGGATATTACGGAGCGGTCACAAACGTGGGAATCCGTCCCACCGTAAACAAGGATTCAATGAGAAGTGAAACCTGTATACTTGACTTTTCAGGCGATCTTTACGGCCAGAAAATCGAAGTCAGTCTTTTGAAATATATAAGACAGGAAATCAGATTTTCAGACCTTGACGGGCTGAAAAAGCAGATTTCAAAGGATATAGAGAACGCAAGAATTATGTATAATGAGGTTATGAAAAATGGCTAAATTAGATGTAAAAGCAATATTTTTTGATTTTGATGATACTCTCCAGAGCAGAAAAGGTGCTTACAGACTTTACTGCGAGGAGTTCTTGAAAAAATATTTTCCCGATATAGATGAGGAAGAAAGACTCATAAAGCTCGACGAAATGGAAGAGCATGTTGACGGCGGCTACAAGGACAGAGAGGTCTATTTCCCCGAAATGATCGAGCTGTGGCAGTGGGAAAACCATCCTCCCCTGCAGGAGCTTTATGACTCCTTCAACTACGATTTCGGCAAGCATATTGTTATGCTTGAGGGCGCAATTGATGTGCTCAACGAGATTAAAAAAAGAGGATATATCCTCGGCTGCATCACAAACGGTGTTTCCTCACTGCAGAACATCAAGCTTGACACTGCAGGCATCAGAGATATGTTCGATGTTGTAATCGTGTCAGGCGATATCGGCATTTATAAGCCTGCAAGAGGTATCTTTGATGCTGCCTGCGAAAAAGCCGGAGTTAAAAACGAGGATGCACTTTTTGTCGGTGACCATCCTGTCAATGATATTCAGGGCGCTCTCGGCGCTGACATGAAGGCAATCAGAATGAATTACGGTGATTTCAAGGGCAAGGGACTGGGAAATCCCGGTGTCTTTGCTGAAATTGAAAAAATCACTGACCTGCTTTTGTATATATGATTGACAAACAAGGCGACAAGAAGGAGGAAAGCTTATGATATGCAGAAAATGTGCAAGTATATTTGACGATTCCATATCAGCCTGCCCCGATTGCGGAACTCCTGTTTTCGGCGAAGAAAACGAAGAATCGGAAGCACAGGAGAAAGCATATGAACCGGACGCGGAGCAGCCGGAAGCCGAAAATGAAGAAGAAACGGCTACAGATATTGAAACAGAGGCAGATATTGAAGCTGAAGCAGAGAACATGACTCCTCCCGAATACGAGGAAAAGCCTGTTCTGATAAAAACTGCTCCGACAAAAAAACGATCCATCCGCAGAGGCGGTGTAGAAAAGATAAACGTTGAAAGCATTGAGCTTGGCGAGCAGGGAAGCTCTTCTGACAGAAAAAAGATGAAGGCGAAGCCTGAGAAGGAATCCATTGGTGACAAGTCGGCAGCAATTCTCATAATTGCTCTGGTGTCCATCCTTTCGGTTATGGCTGTGGCTCTGGCTGCAGTGAGCATAAAAAGTGATGTTTTCAAGGAAGATGACGGTGTGAAAACCATGGCGCTTTCAGGTCTTTCCGGCGAAGAAACAGGCGCACTTGAGCAGTGGATATCCGATGTGGGATATGTTTTTTCACAGCCCTTTGACCCTGACGTGAATTCGGCGGAGGATGTGCTGAAGCTTATGGGTGTCGGAGCACCTGACGGACTTTACACCCTGCTGCTCGGCAATGCAGAAAAAACGCAGGATAAGGCTGATCCCGCAAACCGATTTGCAGCAGAAAACGGAGAATATTCCTACTTCCGTATCAAGGAAGAAAAAATAGCAGATATTCTGGCGCTTTTCTCGTTGGAAAGCGACAGGACACTTAACAGTGATTATGGCTATTATTATAACGGCTATTATTACCTTGCGGCCAACACCGAACCCGAAGCAGGAGCAAAAGGCTATGTGGCCGATGTCAGCTCAAGCCAGAAGATTCAGGACGGCAGCTTTTATGTTAAATATCATCTTCTCGATGAAGAAAGCCTTTCTGATGACATAGGGGACAGATATGCAATTGTTGAAAAGCCTGCCCTTGGTGAAGAAGCGTGGACGGTGAAAAAAATCAGCAGTGAGCCCATTTTTGATCTGGCAGGTGTCATGATCAGGCAGGAGGAAGCTGTTGAAATGAAAAAAGAAACGATATCCCTTGAGGCAGATGACGGAACAGTTTATCACAGGGTTATTGTTGAATATCCTGTCTTTAAAGGTGAAACCGACGGTGAAGTGATAGTTAACGACATGTTTAAAAACATGATTTCAAGCTATAAGCAGAGTGCAGAAACGGTTGAAGACAGCTATCAGCACTACATCAAAAACGGCGGAAAAGCAAAGCAGCTGCCCTTGGTGACTGTTATCAGGTCAGAAATCACCTGCATGAATGAATCGTATATCGGCTTCTTTGAAGAAACTGCCGAATATGTGCCCGAATCAATGCCTGTGGAAAAGACAGAGGAGCAGGGTGCACAAGAGGCTCAGCAGGAGGAAGCTGACAAGCCCGTTAACTTTGCAAGGAGAATTGTTGAGGGCTACACAATAGACACTGAAACAGGCGAATTTATCAGCAAGGATGCAGTTATAGGTAAGGACTATCAGAACATTTCAAAGCTTCTTTACCGTATTTACAACGGATATGACTATTCCGATGTTGTTGCTGCAATCGAAAGTCAGCAGGCAGAGGAGGGCGAAGAGGATAACACCTCCTCGGAGAATGCTGATATTCCCGAGGATGAAAAGGGCATGGGCATGAAAATATATGAGGGTGCAGGTGCACTGTCAGATGAAGGCTATGTTTTCTGCTTCATCAACGAAAAGGGCTTCAGCGAAAAGGTTGTCATTCCATTCGGAATCTCTGCTCTGTTTCAGGGCGATTTCGCAAAAACGGTAGCTGACGAATAAAAAGAGCAAGGTGTGCTTCACTCAGGTGAGGCACCCTTTTTTGTTTGTTGCGTTTATCCGTGGCTTTTATGCAATTATCCGGGCCTTACGGAATAGTATATACCGAGGTGATTTTTTATGAACTGCTGCATAACAGAGCTTCGCTGCAAGGAGGTAATCAACGCAAAAAACGGCTGCCGTTTAGGTCAGGTTTCCGATGTGGAAATTGACACCTGCAGCGGCTGCATAGTTTCCCTGATAATCTGGGGCAGACCGAAGCTTTTCGGCCTTTTCGGAAGAGAGGACGATATGCGAATAAAGTGGAATGAGATTGAGGTTATAGGTGACGACACTATCCTCGTCTGCGGTGAATGTGAATGCTGTAACAACCTTTATTCAAGGGGAAAAAGGAACGGATTTGACAGCTTTTTCAGGTTCTGAGGCCAACAAATAAGGAATAACACTTGACGGTGGATAAATATAAATATATAATTGTAATAATGAATAAAAATATGGAGGAAAATCATGAAGAACAAAGAAATGCTTTCAAAAATGACTCTTGAAGAAAAAGTCGGCATCTGCTCCGGTAAGGATTTCTGGCACCTTAAAGACATGGAAAAGCTGGGAATTCCTGAGCTTATGCTCACTGACGGCCCTCACGGCTTAAGAAAAAAGAATCCCGAAGGTGGCGAAAAATCAGGCCTTAACGACTCCGTTCAGACAACCTGCTTCCCCACTGCAGTTACAACTGCATGCTCATGGGATCCCGAGCTGCTTTATGAAATGGGTGTTGCTCTGGGTGAGGAATGCCTGAGCGAAAAGGTAAGTGTTATTCTCGGCCCCGGTGTCAACATGAAGCGTTCACCCCTTTGCGGAAGAAACTTCGAATATTTTTCAGAGGACCCCTTGCTTGCAGGTGAAATGGCAGCAAGCCTTATCAACGGTGTTCAGTCAAAGAACGTTGGTACATCAATCAAGCATTTTGCTGTCAACAGTCAGGAAAAGCGCAGAATGACAATCAACTCAGTTGTTGACGAAAGAACTCTTCGTGAAATTTATCTTCCCGCCTTTGAAATTGCAGTCAAGAAGGCACAGCCTTGGACTGTGATGAACGCATATAACAGAATCAACGGCACATACTGCTCTGAAAATGACTACCTTCAGAACAAGATTCTCCGTGATGAATGGGGCTTTGAGGGTATTGTTGTGACAGACTGGGGCGCAGCAAACGACAGAGTTCTCGGCATGAAAAACGGCAACGAGCTTGAAATGCCCTCATCAGGTGGCTACAATGACCAGAAGGTTGTTGACGCTGTTAAAAATGGTGAGCTTGACGAGGCTGTTGTTGACAAGTGTGCTGACAGAATGCTCACTCTCATCAACAAGTCAATTGCAGCCTTCTGTGACACAGAATATGACAAGAAGGCACATCACGAGCTTGCTGCAAAAATTCACAGTGAATCAGCTGTTCTTCTTAAAAATGACGAAAATATCCTTCCCGTCGCAAAGAGCACAAAGCTCGGTGTCATCGGTGAAATGGCAAGAGCACCCCGTTTCCAGGGCGCAGGCAGCTCAATCATCAACCCCACAGAGATTTCCGATGCTCTTGAAGCACTCAAGGAAATGGGCTATGAATGCAGCTATGCACCCGGCTATGACAAGAAGAAGGATGTTGTTTCCGATGTTATGGTTGAGGACGCATGCAAGGTTGCAGCAGATGCTGAGGCTGTTCTTGTTTTCATCGGTCTTACAGAGGAATATGAATCTGAAGGCTATGACAGAAGCCATCTCAATCTTCCCAAGTCACACAATCATCTGCTTGAAGAGGTAATCAAGGTGAACAAGAATGTTGTTGTTGTGCTTTCAGGCGGCTCACCCGTTGAAATGCCCTGGATTTCAGATGTCAAGGCTGTTCTTAACGGATATCTCGGCGGTCAGGCAAGCGGTATTGCTCTTGCAAGACTTATTTCAGGCGAGGTCAATCCCTCAGGTAAGCTTGCAGAAACCTATCCTCTCTGCCTCAGCGATGTTGCAAATGCTGAAAGTTATCCCGGTATGGACCAGACAGCAGAGCACAGAGACGGCATCTATATCGGCTACAGATATTACGACACAGCAAAGAAGGATGTTCTCTTCCCCTTCGGCTTCGGTCTTTCATACACCAAGTTTGAATATTCCGACCTTAAGGTCAGCGCAGAGTCAATCAAGGATACCGACACAGTAACCGTATCGTACAAGATTAAAAACGTTGGTGACGTTGCAGGCGCAGAAGCCTCACAGGTTTATGTCAGGGACTGTGAAAGCACAATCTTCCGCCCTGAGAAGGAGCTCAAGGGCTTCAAAAAGGTCTTCCTTCAGCCCGGCGAGGAAAAGGAAGTTGAAATCACTCTTTGCAAGAGAGCCTTTGCTTACTATAACATCAACATCATGGACTGGCATGTTGAAACAGGTAAGTTCGAAATTCTTGTAGGTGCATCAAGCCGTGATATCAGACTCACAAAGGAAATTGAGGTCATTTCAACTGTTGATGCAGTTGTTCCCGATTACACAAAGACAGCTCCCTCATATTACGGTGCAAATGTCAAGAATGTACCTGACAGTGAATATGAAGCACTTCTCGGCTATCCTATTCCTGCAAGTGCATTTGACACCACACAGAAGCTGACAATTGCAAACAGCCTGGGTGACGCAAAGCACACAAAGTGGGGCGGCAGAATCAACGGCCTTATCAATTCAATCATGGATAAAATCTCAAGCCCCGACGATCCCAATGGCGGCATGATGAAGGCTATGGCACTTGAAATTCCCATCAAAAACTTCATCAGCATGAGTGGCGGCATTTTCAACGAAAAGATGGCAGAGGGCCTGCTTCTGATTCTCAACGATGAAAAGCCTGTCAGAGGTATGGGCAAGATCATTGCAAGAATTCCTGCTGCAGCGCTCAAGGTGCCCGCACTTATCAAGTCAATCTAAAGATAATAAAAAAGGTCGGCTTATGCCGACATCCGGTAAGGAAGTATTTCTTTAAAATGTGAACTAAGCACACAATAATTCGTTAAAAATCACCGATATGCGTCAGCATTATCGGTGATTTTCGCCTTTTTTTGAATAGTTATTTCGCATTTTAAAGTGCTTCGCAGTT
>JAZSHL010000034.1:0-20664 GCA_045533205.1 Acutalibacteraceae bacterium
GTACAAAGCTATTTGCACTCGGCGGTAAAATCAAGAACACAGGTCTTGTTGAGGTTCCCATGGGTACAACCCTGCGTGACGTTATTTACGAAATCGGCGGCGGTATCCCGGGCGGCAAGAAGGTCAAGGCTGCACAGACCGGTGGTCCCTCAGGCGGATGTATCCCCGCTGCACTTATGGATACTCCCATTGACTACGACAACCTCACAGCTATCGGCTGTATGATGGGTTCAGGCGGTCTTATCGTTATGGACGAAGACAACTGTATGGTTGACATTGCAAAGTTCTTCCTTGATTTCACAGTTGACGAATCCTGCGGTAAGTGTACTCCCTGCCGTGTCGGTACAAAGAGACTTCTTGAAATGCTTGACAAAATCACAGAGGGCAAGGCAACTCTTGAAGATATCGACAAGCTCGAAGAGCTCTGTAACTACATTAAAGAAAACTCACTTTGCGGTCTCGGTCAGACAGCTCCCAACCCTGTTCTTGCTACACTCAAGTTCTTCCGTGACGAATATGTTGCTCACGTTGTTGACAAGAAGTGTCCTGCAGGTGTATGTAAGAGCCTTCTTTCCTTCTCAATTGAGGCTGACAAGTGTAAGGGCTGTACTCTCTGCGCAAGAAAGTGCCCCGTCGGTGCTATCACAGGCACAGTCAAGGAAGCTCACACCATCGATACAACAAAGTGCATCAAGTGCGGCGTATGTATGGATTCATGTAAGTTCAATGCTATTATTAAGAAATAAGGAGGTACGTTAAAATGGAAAATATGCTTAACATTAAAATCAACGGTATTCCCTGCAGCGTACCTTACGGTACAAAAATCATTGAAGCAGCAAGAATGGTCGGTATCGAAATCCCCACTCTCTGCTACCTCAAGGAAATGAACGAAATCGGCGCTTGCCGTTTCTGCGTTGTTGAAGTAAAGGGCGCAAGAAGCCTTGTTGCAGCTTGCGTGTTCCCCATCGAAAGAGACGGAACAGAAATCTTCACAAACAGCGAAAAGGTTCGTAAGGCAAGAAAGACAACTCTTGAGCTTATCCTTTCAACTCACGAAAGAAAATGCCTTTCATGTATCAGAAGCGGTAACTGCGAATTGCAGAAGCTCTGCAAGGAATACGGTGTTTCTGAAGAAGACAGATTCGACGGTGCAAAGCCCGTTTATGAAATTGACTACTCTGCAGCTCACATGGTAAGAGATAACAACAAGTGTATCCTCTGCCGCCGCTGTGTTGCAGCATGTAACGACCAGGGCATCGGCGTTATCGGCGCAAATGCACGTGGTATCGACACTCACATCGGCTCACCCTTTGAGCTTCCCCTCAACACAACCTCATGTATCTCCTGCGGTCAGTGTATCGTTAACTGCCCCGTTGGTGCTATCTATGAAAAGGACGACACTGCTAAGGTATTTGAAGCTATCAACGATCCTTCAAAGTTTGTTGTTGTTCAGGCAGCTCCCGCTGTTCGTGCGACTCTCGGTGAATGCTTCGGCATGCCCGTCGGCACAGATGTAACAGGCAAGATGTTTGCTGCTCTTCGCCGTCTCGGCTTTGACAAGGTATTTGACACCAACTTCGGTGCTGACCTCACAATCATGGAAGAAGCAACAGAGCTTCTCGGCAGAATCAAGAACGGCGGCGTTCTTCCCATGATCACATCCTGCTCACCCGGCTGGATCAAATACTGTGAGCACTACTATCCCACAGAGCTTGACCATCTTTCATCCTGCAAGTCACCCATGCAGATGCAGGGCGCAATCACAAAGAGCTACTATGCTGAAAAGAACGGCATTGATCCCGCTTCAATCGTTTCTGTTGCAATCATGCCCTGCACAGCAAAGAAATTCGAATGCGGCAGAGATGACGAAAACGGTGCAGGCTATCCCGATGTTGACTTTGTTCTCACAACAAGAGAATTAGGCAGAATGATCAACTCAGCAGGCATCAACTTCCACCTTCTTCCCGATGAGGAATGCGATGCTCCTCTCGGTCAGGGTACAGGTGCTGCTGTTATCTTCGGTGCTACCGGCGGTGTTATGGAAGCTGCTCTTCGTACAGCTGCTGAAGTTATCACAGGTGAAGAGCTCAAGAGTGTTGAATTCACTGCAGTGCGCGGCATGGAAGGCGTTAAGGAAGCTACCTATAACCTTGGCGGCATGGATGTTAAGGTTGCAATCGCTTCAGGCACAAAGAATGCAAAGATTCTCATGGATAAGGTTAAGGACGGCACAGCTGATTACACCTTCATCGAAATCATGGGTTGCCCCGGCGGTTGTATCAACGGTGGTGGTCAGCCTGTTCAGTTTGCAACAGTGCGTAACTTCACAGACCTCAAGAGTCTCAGAGCTGCTGCTCTTTATAAGAACGACGAAAACCGTCCTCTTCGTAAGAGCCACCTCAACGAAGATGTCAAGACAGTTTATGCTGATTTCCTTGGCGAGCCCAACAGCCACAAGGCACATGAGCTTCTTCACACATCATATGTTGCAAGACCTATGTACAACAAATAAAATAACTGAAAGCCGACTCAGCGAGTCGGCTTTTTTTTATGCACCAAAGGGGCATTATATCCGGCATAAGCAAGCAGAACAAGAAGTTAAATACAAACAAAGGGTAAAACAATAAAAAAATTTATTCTTTTTTGTTTTTTTAATTTCCTTTAAAGTAACGCTTTTATACTATGATTGTGCAGTGGGAAAAGATATATGTTTTTTCCGATTTTTCATACATCTACCCTCCTTCCCACCGCACTCCCCTCTCCTTTCAAATATGCACAAGACGGCCCCGGGTATAGTCAGATACCCGGGGCTCGTTCTGTATATAATGTAAAGTAATATTTTATTTGTTCTTCTGCCCTGATATGACAAAGTTTTTCTGAAACAGATGATAAACTCATTTTCACCTGATATCATTTTCACGAAAGGAGTCATATCCATGATATGCCGAAACTGTAAGTTCATTCTTCAGGGAAGTGAAAAATTCTGTCCTGACTGCGGTCAGGCCTGTAATGAAAATCCGACAACTGAAAAGGACGAAAAATCAACTGCACCCTCAATTCTTTATTCATCAGATGAGGCAGACATCGACTCACCGATTTTCCGAGACGCACCGCAGCAGGATGAAAAGCCACCGCGAAAAAAAACATCTGCACCGGCATTTCTGATTGTTCTTCTTATCATTTGCGTGCTCACTGTCGGAGGCTTCACCGCCATTGAATATTACGATCTTGCACCTGTTATAAAAGATTACATTTCACCGGGCACCACAGATGAGAGCACCGCCGAAGAAGAAAGCACAACACACGAGTCCGCTTATTCCGACAGCTTCGGCATAGTTTCCCCGGATATAAGCTTCAGCCCAACCATCTGCTATGTGGCAAGCGACAAGGCTCTTGCTCTTCGCAAAGGACCTGACAATTCATACGCCATGCTCAGCCTCGTAGACAGCGGAACGCAGCTTCATATAATCGGCGGAAGCCACACCCATGAGGAATGGGTTTATGTCCATATCCCCTCTGAGGAAGCCTACGGCTGGCTTTCAAGCTCTTTTCTTCGTCAATCACTCCCGATTCAGAACAACGAGCCCTCTGTAACAGAAGCAACAAGCACTGAAAGCACAACTGAACAGCAGACAACAGCTGAAACAACAAAAGACGCAGCATAATTTTTCCTACGACAGAATGCCTGACCGACGGGGATTCTGTCTTTTTTTCTGCCGATTTAGCAAAATTTAAGGTTGCAAACATAAGATTTAGACAGTTAAAAAATTTTGCATCAAAAAAGCAACAAAATATAAAGAAATTAGTGTCGCAGCTTATTGCATTAAGCGCCGTCAGATGATATAATTATTGTGTATAGGTCTGCGACAGAAGGGATGATATTATGAGACTTTTACTTGCAGAAGACGAAAAGGAATTATCCAAGGCTTTGTGTGCTGTGTTAAAGCACAACAACTATTCTGTTGATGCGGTTTACAACGGTCAGGATGCCTTTGATTACGGCACTGACGAAAACTATGATGCCATCATCCTTGACATTATGATGCCGAAAATGAACGGCGTTGAGGTGCTTAAAGAGCTTCGCAAAAGCGGTGTGTCTACACCTGTTATGTTTCTTACGGCAAAAAGTGAGGTTGATGACAAAATATCAGGCCTTGACGCCGGCGCAGACGACTATCTGACCAAGCCCTTTGATATGAGAGAATTTCTTGCCCGGGTCAGAGCCCTCACACGAAGAAAGGCTGAGTTTTCACCCAACCTTCTTTCTTTCTCTGACGTTTCTCTTAACCGTGAAAGCTTTGAGCTCAGCTGCAAGGGTGAAAGCATCCGTCTTGGCAACAAGGAATTCCAGATGCTTGAAATGCTCATGACAAACCCCTCAAGGCTCATCTCGACAGAGCAGTTTATGGAACGCATATGGGGATATGAAACAGAAGCTGAAATCAATGTTGTCTGGGTATACATCTCATATCTTCGTAAAAAGCTGACCAACCTGAATGCCCATGTTGAAATCAAGGCAGTCAGAGGTGTCGGGTATACATTGGAGGAAACAAAATGCTGAAGAAACTGCAGCTCAAGTTCATGATCATTGCCATGTTTGCGCTGTCGTCCCTTCTTTTTGTTCAGATTTTTGCTGTCAATGTTGTCAACATCTATCAGCGTGATTCCGAGCTTCGTGCCATTCTTGAAATCATCGCTGAAAACAACGGACATCTGCCCAACAGCTACATAGAAGGTCCCCACAACTATCTCGACAGCCTGCTTAATCCCTTCGGCAAATTTGAGCCTGACATGGAAACTCCCTACTCCACAAGGTATTTTGTTGTGGAAATGCGAAGAAATGTTGTGACAAGAATTTCCACTGAAAACATTTCTTCCGTCAATGATGCTCAGGCCTTCGAATACGCCTCGCAGGTTTACGGTGAGCCGCCGGGCTTCGGCTTTCTTGAGCACTACAGATACTATTATGTGGTACATGGCGAAAAAGCACTGATTATCTTCCTGGATTTCCAGAAGGAGGTTGACCTTGTTTATACATTGGTGTCAATCTCTTTCATCGTCAGCTTCATAACCATGGTGCTGATTCTTATCCCTGTCTATTGGATGTCAAAGCTCGCCATGAAATCAGTTTCTCACAGCATCAACAAGCAAAAGCAGTTCATAACTGATGCAGGCCATGAGCTGAAAACGCCGCTTGCAATAATCTCTGCCGATGTTGATGTTCTTGAAATGTGTGAGGGAGAAAACGAATGGCTGACGAGCATCAAAAACCAGACAGTCAGAATGAACGGTCTTGTGAAAAACCTTGTCAGGCTTTCAAAGCTTGATGAAATGAATAAAACAGAAAAGCCTGTCCGCTTCAGCATCAGTGATGCTGTTGCTGAAACCGTGTCAGACTTTGAAGCACCTGCAAAGTCATCTGCAAAGGAATTCATTTTAAGCATTGATAAAAACCTCACCTATGTTGGTGATGAGGCTGAAATCAGGCAGCTTGTTTCAATCCTTTGTGACAATGCAGTCAAATATACCAATGAAGGCGGAAGCATCAGACTTTCTCTTTCAAAAAGCGGAAAAAGCATTGTCCTTGAAATCCGCAACACCTGTGAATATGTCGATCCCTCTTCGGTTTCACGGCTTTTCGACAGATTCTACAGAGCTGACTCCTCCCGTTCCAGAGATACGGGCGGATACGGTATCGGTCTTTCAATTGCCAAGGCAATTGTTGACAGAAACAAGGGCAAAATCCGCGCAACAACAGAAGGCACTACAGCTATTACCTTCAAGGTCATTCTTTAGTCGCCTCAGAATAAAACAGAGTTAAAGGTGAGTTCATGGCAAAATTTACCAAGGTATTCAAGCGGCATGAGAAGAAATATCTCATTTCCCGCAGTCAGTATGAACAGCTTGTTGAAAGGCTTTCAGACTACATCGTTCCCGACGAATTCGGAGAAAGCACAATCAACAACATATATTTCGATACCCCTGACTACAGGCTTATCAGAGCTTCAATCGAAAAGCCGACGGTATACAAGGAAAAGCTGCGTATCCGCTCCTACGGACACCCCACAGCAGATACCACCGTCTTTGTGGAGCTCAAGAAAAAATATAAGGGTATAGTTTATAAAAGACGTGTCAACATGACATATCTTCAGTCTATTCTCTATCTTTGCAAGCATCAGCCTCCCCCTGTGGAAAGCCAGGTTACAAAGGAAATCGACTATTTTGTCAGATTCTATCGTGGACTTCGCCCTATGGTATCTCTTTTTTATGACAGAATAGCCTATTATTCAAGAGATGACCATGACCTGCGCCTTACCTTTGACACAAACATCAGATTCAGAAACAAGGATTTTGACATAAGCAAGGGTGATTACGGCTACACATTGATGGACTCAAGCCAGATGATTCTTGAAATCAAAAGTGCCCTGTCGATGCCTTTGTGGCTGACCAAGGCCCTTGATGATCTGAAAATTTATCCCACATCCTATTCAAAGTACGGTAATGCTTACAAGCTTATGCTTTCAGAAAGCATTGAAAATAAGGTAGCTCAATAAAAAAAACGGAGGAATATAAAAAATGTCAGCAATCTTTTCATCAGTAATTACACTCAACATCACATTCTTTTCATTTATGGTCTGCACCATCACTTCAATCTTAATCGGCGCAGGCATTGCCATTACCTACATGAAAACAAGCAAAAGATACACAAACAGCTTTGTTACAACTCTTGCAATTCTTCCCGCAGTTGTTCAGATCGTTATTATGATGGTTAACGGAAATCTCGGTGCAGGCGTTGCTGTTGCAGGTGCATTCAGTCTTGTGCGCTTCAGAAGCATTCCCGGCACAGCAAAGGAGATCGGATATATCTTTATCGCTCTTGCAACAGGCCTTTCAACAGGTATGGGCTACATTGCTTTCGCTATTATCTTCACTCTTATCATGTGCGGTCTTGGCTTCGGTTACACTGCAATCGGCTTTGGCGGCAAAAGTAATGTTCATAAAAAGAGCCTCACTGTTGTAATCCCCGAAACACTTGACTACACCGGTGTTTTCAATGATGTTTTCAGAAAGTACCTTTCAAGCTGTGAGCTTATCAATGTTAAAACAACGAACATGGGCTCACTTTTCAAGCTCAAATATGAAATTGCTCTCAAGGATCCGAAAAAGGAGAAGGAATTCATTGACGAGCTTCGCACAAGAAACGGAAACCTTGAAATTATTTGCAGCAGAGCGGAACTCAATCAGGAAATTCTTTAATTCGTAATCCTTGATGTAAATAAATCGGACTTATCTTACAGAAAGGCAAATAAAAGTGAAAGCTTTTATGATAAGTTATGATTATCAGACTCTTAAAATTCGCATTTTACTTCACTGTATCAATAACAATTTTGTTCCTGCTTGCCGCCTGCAGTGATGACGGCAGCAGGGAAGAAACAGAAGCCCCGATTATCTCCACAACAGAAAAAGAAACAACCGAGGCTGCTACTGTTTCCACACAGGCAGCTGTCAGCGGCAGCAATCAGGTAAATCCCGACACCTATGTCATTCTCGACAACGGCGACACCACAATCAACGGTCCGGGAGCAGCCTTTGAAAACAACACTCTTACCATAACACAAAGCGGCACCTATTCAATAAAGGGCACACTGGACGACGGAAAGATCTTTGTTGACTGTCCCGACGAGGAAAAAAAGGTCAAGCTTTATCTCAACGGTGTGTCAGTATCCTGCTCAACAGACGCTCCCCTTTTCGTGGAAAACTCACCGAAAGAAACGATTCTCATTCTCGCTGACGGCACTGTCAACAGCTTCAGCGACACCGAGAGAGAGGTGCCAATTGACGAGAATGCCGACTATGCCACAGCGGCAATCTATGCAAAGGATGACCTGCAGATTGAAGGCAACGGCACACTGAATGTCACGGGCAGCTTCAACAAGGGTATCTTTTCAAAAAATGATATTGACATTCACGGCGGTGTTATAAACATCACAAGCGTTGACGACGGTATCAGAGGAAAAGAAAGCGTCGAAATTATCGCAGGCAAAATCAACATCACCTCAGGCGGTGACGGAATACGCACAAGCGAAGAGCTTGAGGAAGGCAAAGGAAATATAGATATTTCAGGCGGCACTATCAACATCGTTTCTGACCTTGACTGCATTCAGTCTGTTAAGGACCTCAACCTTTCAGGCGGCGTTCTTAACCTCACTGCAAATGCAGGCGCAACCGAAGCTGCATCCGACGGCAACATGAACGATATGGGCCAGATGGGAGGCCCAGGCAGGCCCGGTGGCGACCGTGGCGGGAAAGGCGGTATGTTCGGGATGTACGGCGGCCAACGTCCCGGTGACAGCAGTGCCTTTGAAGCACATAGCGAGGACACCCCCTCAGCAAAAGGCATCAAGGCCGACGGAAAGCTGACAGTTAGCGGAGGAAGTGTTACAGTATCCTCAACCGATGACTGCCTACACGCTGTCAATGTTGACATCATTGGCGGCACATTCAAGCTCAAAAGCGATGATGACGGCATTCATGCAGACGAAAAAGTCACAATTGATGATGCCGACATCGACATCGTCTTTTCATATGAAGGTATTGAAGGCACCGTTATCAGCATTGACGGTGGCGAAATTAAGATAAAATCAACCGATGACGGCTTTAATGCAGCAGGTGAAAGCACAGGCATGAACCCCATGCAGGCTGATTACAGCTGCGAAATCAACGTCACAGACGGTTATGTTTTCATAAATGCTGACGGTGACGGCGTTGACTCCAACGGAAATGTCAATCAGTCCGGCGGCACAATAATCGTTTTCGGCCCGCAGAACGGAGCAAACGGAGCTCTCGATTACGGCGGAAAGTATACCGTAACAGGCGGCACGCTTCTCGCCTCAGGCGCACAGGGCATGGCACAGTCCGTCACAGGCGACGGAGTCGAGGTGCTTGCCTTCACATATTCCTGCTCTGCCGATACCCTGAATGCCATCACCGATGATGAGGGTGAATGTCTTATCGGCTTCATGAGCCCGAAAAGCTTCGGCACAGTGGTTTTTGCAAGCGACGAGATAGAAGCAGATGAAGCCTACAGCGTATACAGCGGCGGCAGCTTTGACGAAGACGGAAAAGACGGAATCTGGTTGGACGAGGATTACACAAAAGGAACTCTCGTAGGCACATTATCTTGACAAATGCACTCAAAAGTGATAAAGTATACAAGTTGATTTATATTGAAATAAGGAAAGGTGAGTTAAATGTCAGGCCATTCAAAATGGAGCACCATTAAAAGAAAAAAGGAAAAGACCGACGGCGCAAGAGCTAAAATCTTCACAAAAATCGGTCGTGAAATTTCAATTGCAGTTCGTGACGGCGGTCCCGACCCCTCATCAAACTCAAAATTAAAGGATGTTATCGCAAAGGCAAAGGCTAACAACGTGCCTAACGACAACATTGAAAGAATAATCAAAAAGGCTTCAGGTGAAGCAGGCGGTGCAAACTACGAAGCAATTATGTATGAAGGCTACGGCCCCTCAGGCATTGCAGTTATTGTTGAAACTCTCACAGATAACCGCAACCGTACTGCAGGCGAAATGCGTCACTATTTTGACAAGAACAAGGGTAACCTCGGCCAGCAGGGCTGTGTTTCCTTCATGTTCACCCGCTATGGCGTAATCGTAATTGAAGCTGAGGACATCGACGAGGATAAGCTGATGGAGGATGCACTTGAAGCAGGTGCAGTTGACTTCATCACAGACGAAGAGGATGTTTATGTTATCAGAACAGAGCCAAACGACCTCGGTGCTGTCCGTGATGACCTTGATGCAAAGGGCTACACCTTTGTTTCAGCCGAGGTTGAATACATTGCCAACACAGAAACAGCTCTCACAAACGAAGATGACCTTAAAATGATGGGCAGACTTCTTGAGATGCTTGAAGAAAATGACGACGTTCAGAACGTATGGCACAACCTTGAAAATGAAGATGATCTTCCCTGATAAAAAAACTACCGCAATAGCCGAGTGTTCGTAAGGACACTCGGCAGTTTTATTCGCCATACGGCGAGTGATATTGCTTCGCAGTTATATTGTGCTTCGCACAGTTTTATTCGCTTCGCGAGTTTCAGGCGAATAAAATAACACTGAAGCCGTAAGGCTTCAATAAAACTTTTGATTTATCAAAAATATCACTGCAAATTTTAATTTGCAATATCACTCATACATACCGAAAAAAAGAATTTGTTTTCTGAAAAGTTACCTTGAAGCATATAACCCACTATGACACTTTCCGCTCGAAAGTGTCTGTTTTTTTATCAAAAAAATTGCGAGACACCTTATGAAAAGAGTCTCACAACTGTATAAATATTTGTTTCTGTCCTTAGCAACCACACTCATACGCAATCGGCTTTTTAATATTATTCAAAAAATTTCAGATTATCCCACAAGAGCTTTTCAGAATTCACTGTTGAATTGTCAAACTTATCCTTGAAGCTTAAAAAATGTCTTGCTCCAAGCTTCATATAAAGCTGCTTTGCTTTGTTGTTGCCTTCAACAATGCACACGCTCAATTTGGTCATAGCCGTTTCTGAAAGCAAACTCCCCCACTGTTTTTATAAGAGCAGTTCCGATTCCCTTTCCCCTTGCCTCGGGGCAGATATGCAGGGAATCAAGGTACCACATTTTTTCGCTTGTGCTGTCAGGCATTGACGCCACAAAGCCGAGAAACTCATTTTCTTCCAAGGCAACCCACATTCTTCTTTTTTCGTCAGAAAGATAGGCTTTCCATTTTTCGGCCGCTTTTTCGGCTGTAAGATTATCGAGATAATCATCACTGACAAGGCCCTTATATGTGGTTTTATGGTTAAAAACATAAACAAGAGCTATGTTTTTTATGTCGTCAGCATCAGCAGGTCTTATAAGCATATCAGCACCTTATTCAACAACTGCGATGGCTTCAACTTCAACAAGAGCATTTTTGGGAAGAGTTTTCACAGCAACACAGCTTCTTGCAGGTGTGTTGGTAATATATTTTGCGTAAACCTCATTGAAGGCTGCAAAATCGCCCATGTCAGCAAGGAAACAGGTGGTTTTGACTATGTTTTCATAGCTTGTGCCTGCCTCAGCGAGAATTGCGCCGAGATTCTTAAGTGCCTGCTCTGCCTGTTCCTTGATGGTTGCTCCTGCAAAGTCACCTGTTTCAGGGTTAAGACCTAACTGTCCTGAGGTGAAAAGCATTCCGTTGACTGCCATTGCCTGACAGTAAGGGCCGATTGCTGCAGGGGCCTTTTCTGTTGAAATCTTTTTAAGCATAATTATATCTCCTTACATCAATGATTTAATAAACTGTTCCGCTGCTCTGGGTGAACGGCTACCACGTGAAAGAGCAAAGGCCTCTGCCTTAACATCAAGCTGTGCCTTTTCCATTGCTATGCCGCTTCTTTCTGCAAGCTCGTGGACGATGTCAAGATAAAGCACCTTGTTGGGCTTCTGGAAATAAACGGTAAGACCGAAACGGTCGGAAAGGGAAAGCAGCTCCTGCATTGTGTCGTTGCGATGCACATCGTCTGTACCCGTTCTGTCAGCAAAGCTTTCCTTGACAATATGTCTGCGGTTGCTTGTGGCATAAATCACTGCATTGCCGCTTTTTGAAACAGCAGAGCCCTCAAGCACCGCCTTGAGCATAGAAAAGCAGTCATCGTTTTTGTTGAAAGAAAGGTCGTCAATGAAAATGATAAACTTCAGTGGATTTTCGGCAATTGCACCCATTACATAGGAAAGGGAGAAAAGCTGGTCCTTGCGAAGCTCAATAAGGCGCACACCCTTGTCATAATAGTAGTTAGCGCAGGCCTTGACGGTTGAGGATTTTCCTGTGCCTGCGTCACCGCACAAAAGAACATTCTGAGCAGGTCTGCCTTCAGTGAGTGCTCTTGTGTTTTCGAGTACGGTCCGGCGCTCGTTTTCGTAGCCGATGAAATTGTCAACCGATATTCTGTCGGCAACCTCAACGGGGATGATTCTGTTGTTTTCCACGCGGAACATACCGTGGGAAGCAAATATACCATAGCCGAGTGTTGACACATTTTCGAGCCTTTCATGATAAAGAGCATTGAAATCAGTGTATGTGTTTTCAAAGGTTGGTATATAGCCCTCATAGCCGCTGCTTTCCCAAAGGAATTCAGCAGAAACTGCAGTAAGCTCGGTGAATAATGCAAGCTCTGCTTCTGCGTTTTTACGCACAGCCTCGGGGATGTCTTTATTTGCCGCCTTCAGCTTTATATAGGCGTTTTCGTCTTCACATATACATTTCTTCAGAAACTCGGAAAAGCTTCCTCTGTGCGCCGTGAGAAGGCTGACAAACTCACTGTAGCAGCTGATTTTTTCGGCGATCTCCTTATCCTGCTTAAGAAAGGAAATAAAGCTTTTCATCTCTTCCTTTTTAAGAACATTTCTGAAAACCGTCAGTGCAGAAAGCCGGTATAATAGCTCATTATCCCTCATTATTTCACCTCCTGTGCTTTGTGCAAAGAATCAGAATTCATTGATAATTGCGCCCTTATCGGCAGATGACACAATGCTTGCATATCTCTTGAGATAGCCCTTGATATCTGTCTTAACCTTGATTTCTGTTTCTTCTTTACGCTTTGCAAGCTCTTCGTCACTGACCTTGAGCTCAATTTTATATTCGGGAATATTGATTGAAATGATGTCCCCTGTTTTCACATAAGCGATGACACCGCCTCTGACAGCTTCCGGTGACACATGACCGATTGCTGCACCTCTTGTAGCACCTGAGAAGCGTCCGTCTGTGATGAGGGCAACATCCTTGTCAAGTCCCATGCCTGCAATTGCTGATGTGGGTGAAAGCATCTCTCTCATACCGGGGCCGCCTGCAGGGCCTTCATAGCGGATAACAACAACATCACCCTTAAGGATTTTACCGCCGTAGATAGCCTTGATTGCTTCCTCTTCGCTGTCATATACCTTTGCAGGACCTTCATGAACAAGCATTTCAGCTGCAACTGCACTTCTTTTGACAACACAGCCGTCAGGGGCAAGATTACCGCGAAGAATTGCAATGCCGCCTGTTTTTGAGAAGGGTTTGTCAACTGTTCTGATGACACTGTCATCTCTGTTGAATGCGTTTTCGATATTCTCGCCCATGGTTTTACCTGTGCAGGTCATAACTGAGGTGTCAAGAAGACCGAGCTTTGTCAGCTCCTTGAGCACTGCATAAACACCGCCTGCTTCATTGAGATCCTCCATATATGTGGGACCTGCAGGAGCAAGATGACAGAGGTTGGGAGTGACCTCACTGACTGCGTTTGCCATGTCAAGGTTAAAGTCGATACCAAGCTCATTTGCAATTGCGGGAAGATGAAGCATACTGTTGGTGCTGCAGCCCAGTGCCATATCAGCAGTCAGAGCGTTTCTGATTGCTGCGGGAGTCATAATATCTCTCGGGCGGATATTCTTTCTTACAAGCTCCATAATCTGCATACCTGCATGCTTTGCAAGTTCAATTCTCTTTGAATAAACTGCAGGAATTGTGCCGTTGCCCTGAAGTCCCATACCGAGCACCTCTGTCAGGCAGTTCATGGAGTTTGCAGTGTACATACCTGAGCATGAGCCACAGGTGGGACAGGTATTCTCTTCCCATTTTGTCAGCTCTGCATCGTCAATTTTGCCTGCCTTATATGCACCCACAGCCTCAAACATACTTGAAAGGCTTGTCTTTTTTCCGTGCATTCTGCCTGCAAGCATAGGTCCGCCAGACACAAAAATTGTGGGAATATTAAGTCTTGCAGCAGCCATGAGAAGACCTGGCACATTCTTGTCGCAGTTGGGAATCATAACAAGGCCGTCAAAGCCGTGAGCCATAACCATGGCCTCAGTTGAGTCGGCAATGAGATCTCTTGTTACAAGTGAATATTTCATACCCACATGGCCCATTGCGATTCCGTCACAGACAGTGATTGCAGGGAACATTATGGGTGTACCCCCTGCCATTGCAACACCTAATTTGACCGCATCTGCAATTTTGTCAAGGTTGATATGGCCGGGAACGATTTCGTTATGTGATGACACTATACCGATTAAGGGCCTTTTCTGCTCCTCGTCGGTAAGACCCAGAGCATGGTAAAGACTGCGGTGAGGTGCATTATGAAAACCGTCTACTATTGTGTCTTTGATCATTGTGATTCATCCTTTCAGTTAAATTCGCTTCATCAGTATAACAACAGTCAATCAATTCAACCTAAAAAAATCGCGAAGCGATTTTACCTGACTACTGACTACTAACTACTGACTACTTTAACCAAACACGGGCTGCCGCACAAAGTACAACAGCCCCTTTCTGATTTTAGTTATTAATAAGCTTATCCTCGTCGCTCCAGGAATAAAGCTTTCTGATTTCCTTACCTACAACCTCTGAAGGATGCTCAGCAGCAATCTTACGCATAGCGCCGAAGTGTACCTGTGAGCCTGCGTCTGACATGTCGAGAAGGAAGTCCTTTGCAAAGGTACCGTCCTGAATGTCGGAAAGAACCTTCTTCATTGCCTTCTTTGTTTCGTCTGTGATGATTTTGGGACCTGTGATGTAGTCGCCGTATTCAGCAGTGTTGGAAATTGAATATCTCATGCCCTCGAAGCCGCTCTGATAAATAAGGTCAACGATAAGCTTCATTTCGTGGATACATTCAAAGTAAGCATTTCTTTCATCATAGCCTGCTTCAACAAGGGTTTCAAAGCCTGCCTGCATAAGAGCGCAAACACCGCCGCAAAGAACAGCCTGCTCACCGAAAAGGTCAGTTTCTGTTTCTGTTCTGAAGGTTGTTTCAAGAACACCTGCACGTGCGCCGCCGATGCCGAGAGCGTAAGCAAGTGCGATTTCGAGTGCGTCACCTGTAGCATCCTGTTCAACAGCAACAAGGCAGGGAACACCCTTACCAACCTGATATTCACTTCTTACAGTGTGACCGGGGTCCTTGGGAGCGATCATAACAACGTTGACATCCTTCGGGGGCTTGATGCAGCCGAAGTGAATGTTGAAGCCGTGTGCAAATGCAAGAGTCTTGCCTTCTGTGAGGTGAGGCTCAATGCTTTCCTTATAAAGCTTTGCCTGCTTTTCGTCGTTGATAAGAATCATGATCATATCAGCATTTTTTGCAGCTTCAGCAGCAGTCATAACCCTAACGCCCTGTGCTTCTGCCTTTGCCCAGCTCTTGCTGCCCTCATAAAGGCCGACGATTACATCAACGCCTGAATCCTTGAGGTTGAGCGCGTGTGCATGTCCCTGTGAGCCGTAGCCGATGATAGCAACGGTTTTTCCTGAAAGCTTGTTGAGATTGCAATCCTGCTGATAGTAAATGTTTTGCATGGTTAATTACTCCTTTTATTTGAATGAAATTTTTTCTTTATTCAATACGGGAAACACAAAGCAAAAATGATAACTTCAGATTTGCGAAGCACTCCCTGACTACTGACTACTAACTACTGACTACTTTTATTCCTGTGAGAACATTGTTTCGGCGCCTCTTTCGATTGCCACAATACCTGTGCGGCACATCTCGAGAATGCCAAGGGGCTTCATCAGCTCAATGAAAGCATCAATTTTAACTGGCTCACCCGTAACCTCAACACTGATTGTGCTGACTGAATAGTCAATGATTTTGCCCTTGTAAACCTCTGCAGCAGCCATAATTTCGGCCCTGTTATGAGGGTTGTTTTTCATTTTGATAATCATCAGCTCACGCTTCATTGTGCTTTCGTCCTCAAGCACCTTGACCTTCTGCACATTATGGAGCTTGTGAAGCTGAGCCACAATCTGATTTTTTGTGTATTCATCACCTGAAAGTGAAATTGTAATTCGTGAATATGCGGGATTTTCAATTTCACCAACGGTCAGTGTGTCAATGTTGAAGGCACGGCGGGTAAACATGCTCGATACTCTTGTGAGCACACCGGGCTTGTTGTCAACATAAACAGCGATTACATATTTACTCATTTTCGCCCTCCTTATCAATGCTTACTATGATATCGTCGATGGAGCCGCCGGGAGGAAGCATGGGAAGAACAAATTCATCCTTTTCAATTGCAACCTCAATAAGCACAGGGCCGTCACACTTCATTGCTTCAGCCATTGCTTTTTCAAATTCTTCGGCTGTTTGTGCCTTGTAGCCCTTTGCACCGAAGGCTTCGGCAAGAAGGAGGAAATTTGTTTTTCTGCCGAGAACGGTGTTTGAATATCTTTTTTCAAAGAAAAGCGTTTGCCACTGGCGCACCATGCCGAGAACGCCGTTGTTCAGAAGAACAATCACAACAGGCAGATTATATGTAACTGCCGTTGCAAGCTCGTTGAGGTTCATGCCGAAGGAGCCGTCACCTGTGACAAGAACTGTTTTTTCACCCGTTGCCACCTGTGCACCGATTGCGGCACCTAAGCCGTATCCCATTGTGCCGAGTCCGCCCGAAGAAATGAACTTTCTGTTTTTCTCAAAGCTTGTATACTGTGCAGCCCACATCTGATGCTGACCGACATCGGTTGCAACAGCCGTGTCGTCTGTTTTGAACCTGTTGATTATTTCAAAAATCTTTTTCGGCGGAAGGGCTGATGTTGATTTTTCATCATTCTGCTTTTCGATTTGCCTCTCTTCCTTCTTCAGCTGTTCAAATTCTTCGTGCCACATTGGTCTTTGCTTTTTTTCAACTGCCTCAAGAATGCTTTTAAGGCCGTCCTCAATGTCGCCTAAAAGGCCCACATCAACCATAATGTTTTTATTGATTTCAGCTCTGTCAACATCAAGGTGAATTATCTTTGCTGTTTTGCAGTATTTCTGAGTGTTACCTGTTGCTCTGTCGCTAAAACGGACGCCAATACCGATAACAAGGTCGGCGTTTTTGTTTGCCATAGATGAAGCGTAATGTCCGTGCATACCCTGCATGCCGAGAAATCTGTCATAAGAATCCGGGATTGACGAAAGTCCCATGAAGGTGCAGCCGATGCAGCCGTCAATTTTTTCGGCAAGGGCCATAACATCTGTGCCCAGGTCACGGCTCATAACACCGCCGCCAACATATATGTAAGGTCTTTCACATTCGTTAATAAGCTTCACTGCTTCGTCAATTTTGCTTTGCTTAGCCTTTTTTTCGGGGAATTTTTCTGCAGCACCTTCAGGCTCATACTCTGCAAGTGCTATCTGCACATCCTTGGGAATATCAACAAGAACAGGACCGGGTCTGCCTGACTTTGCGATGCGGAAGGCCTCACGGATACATGACGCCAGCTCATTTACATCATTGACAAAGTAATTGTGCTTTGTAATCGGAAGTGTGACACCTGTGATATCAATTTCCTGAAAGCTGTCCTTACCCACAAGGGAGGTGGGCACATTGCCTGTGATGGCAACCATGGGAACAGAGTCGAGCATTGCGTTTGCAATACCTGTGACGAGGTTTGTTGCGCCCGGGCCTGATGTTGCAATAACAACACCTACAGTGCCCTTTGCCCTTGCGTAGCCGTCAGCTGCATGGGCCGCGCCCTGCTCGTGAGCGGTGAGAATGTGATTGATTCTGTCCCCTGCTTTATATAAAGCATCGTAAATATTCAGCACCTGTCCGCCGGGGTATCCGAACACATCGGTTACACCCTGCTCAACAAGGCATTCTATAACGATTTGTGAACCTGTTAGTTTCATTTCTGAGTGCTCCTTTTAGGGAGGTTTTTTCTTCCCTTGCCGAAAGAAATATTCCGGCATTATAAAAATCAAATTTATAGAGAATTATATCATGTGACGCCACTAATGTCAACATGTTTTTGACACTTTAAAGCAGTAAAAAGCAAATATTTGCCAAACTTTTCACTGCTACTCTCTTTTTTTCTTTTTCCGTGATAACAAGCTTCGGCAGATAACGCCGTAGGTCTGACAAAACCAAAAAGTCGGCAGAACCTCTGTTCCACCGACTTTAAGTTAATTATTCTGCATTACGCCTGTTTTTTAAAATTCAGATCAGCCGTTGAGTATTTTGAATATCTTCTTGTTTGCTGCATAAAGCTCTTTATATGCACCGAACATCTTGTCATAAACAGGCTTGTTGTCCTTGTTGGGAGTGAAGGTCTTTTCAGCTTCAATGAGCTTTCCTGCATCCTCAATGCTGTCAATAATGCCAAGACCTACTGCGACAACAACAGCTGCACCGACTGAGCCGACATTCTGTGGGCTCGGAACAGTTTCAACCTTTTTGCCTGTGCAGTCAGCAAGGATCTGGCTTGTGGAATCGTTGAGAGCACCGCCGCCGACAAAACGGATAGTGTCAGATGTCTTTGTTTTCTTTTCCTGTGTTTCAAGCATCCATCTCATATGTAAGCAGACACCTTCAACAACGGCACGGATCATTTCTGATTTGCCTGTTTCAATGCTCAGGTTATAGAACATACCTCTTGAGTTGGGATCCTCAAAGGGGCAACGGTTACCGTGAAGCCAGGGAGCAAAGAGAACTCCGTTTGAGCCTGCGGGCACCTTTTCGATAACTGATGAAAGATACTGATAAAGGTTAGTGTATTCTGATTCCATGTCCTCTGAAACATCGGTCTTTTTCAGATAGATGCCGATTTCGTCAAGAGCAAGGTGATTCTTAACCCACTCAAGGCACTTGCCTGCTGTTTCAAGCTCTGCAAAGTAATTGTATGCGCCGGGCTGTGCGCCGACAACAGCAGCAATCATAGCAGAGGCGTCAACAATGCTCTTGTCCACAACGGTTGAAACCCAGCCTGATGTGCCCATATAAACATGGGTGTCATTCTTTTTAACGGAGCCTGCACCGACACCGATAAGCGAAGCGTCCATACCGCCGCCAAAAACGGTGATGCCTTCCTTAAGGCCAAGCTCATCAGCAGCCTTCTTTGTCAGTCCGCCGACAGCATCGCTTGATTTGATGATTTTTGCAAGGTGACGCATGTCAACTCTGAGCATCTTGCAGATTTCCTGACTCCAGCACTTCTTGTGGATATCATAAAGAAGTGTGCCGAAGGCTGAGTCCTCTGTCATGATGAACTTGCCTGTCATTCTTGCAATAAGTGCTTCCTTAACATCAAGCCACTTGAAGGTTTTTTCGAAAACGTCGGGTTCGTTGTTTCTTACCCAATTGTATTTATATACGGGATCCTTGACGCTTGCTGCAACTGCACCTGTTTTCTGCAGTGAAATAAGCAGCTTGGGAATGCTTGCGCCTGCAATCTGAATGCCGTGAGCCATAAGCTCCTTGCGCTCTTTTCTGGCTCTCTGGTCCATGTAGCTCATGGCACGTCTTACAGGAAGTCCGTCCTTGTCAACAAGAACAAGGCCCTGCGCCTGTGAGCAGAAGGAAATACCGTCAACCTGTTCGGGCTTCACATCGGTCTTTGCAAAAAGCTCCTTTGTGGTTTTGCACATGGCAGCCCACCATTCGTTGGGATCCTGCTCTGCGCCGCCGTCAGGCAGAATATAGAGCTCGTAGCCTTCAATTGCATCGGCAATGAGCTTTATTGATTTGTCGATTTCGAAAAGGCAGGTTTTAACGCCTGTTGTTCCGATATCATAGGCAAGTGCGTATTTCATAATATTAACATTCCTTTCAAGGATTTTTTATTCTTTACATTCCAGAGCTGCCTTAACGAACATGAGAATGTTTGTTAAAGCAAACTCGTCCTTTTCAAATATATCGTCGCCGGCATAAATTTTATACCTTTTTGAGTAATAATTGCAGGCGTAGGAGAACTGAATGTTCATCAGAAGGCTGTCGATGAGAAAGGCTGCCATGCCCGGATCAATGTCCTTGCGTATAACACCGGATTGCTGGCCTTCCGTAATAGCCCTTTTGTACGCCGCCGAGGTGATGCTTTCCATGTCGCTGGCAATTTTTTCGGCAAGAGCACGGTCACTTTCACCTGTAACCTGATTATACAGCTTGATGAGCACATCACAGCGCCTTGAATAATCAATGGCGATGCGTATGAGCTTTTCAAGCTTGAGCATAACATCATCGTCACTTGAAGCAATTGAGTCGATTATGGTCGCAAGGCTTGCCACACCGTAGTTGACGCTTGTCAGAAACAGATCTGCTTTTGTGTCGAAATATTTATAGAGCGAGCCTACACTGACCTCTGCCTTTTTGGCAATGGTATTGATGTTGGCGTTGTCAAAGCCGTGATTTGCAAATTCATTGACAGCAACGTCAAGAATCTTTCTGCGCTTTTCTTCAGGTATATTATCAAATGTAGGTTTATAGTAAACCTTGTCGGTCATAACAAAACTCCGTTCAGGCAATTTATCTGAATTATATTTTAACAATTATGACGAAAAAAAGCAAGTATAAAATAGAGGCTTAAAACTATGCACTTTGCATAAATAGAACAAAAGTGGGTGAATGCAAAAAGGCACCCTCAGCCATAACCTGCGGTTATGACACCTCCCTGCGGGAGGTGGCTTCGTCAGAGACGAAGGCTGAGGGGGTAGCAATGCACCACATGAAAAAAACACCCCACAGCCATATGCCTACATCCGGTAAGGAAGTATTTCTTTAAAATGTGAACTAAGCACACAATAATTCGTTAAAAATCACCGATATGCGTCAGCATTATCGGTGATTTTCGCCTTTTTTTGAATAGTTATTTCGCATTTTAAAGTGCTTCGCAGTT
>JAZSHL010000040.1:0-2582 GCA_045533205.1 Acutalibacteraceae bacterium
ATTTTCTTAACACGGAAATCTAAAATAAGGGGTTGATTTAATGAAAGACAACTTAAAGTATATGATTAAAAACTGGATAGAGTGGGACAAGAAAAGCCTTCTGTACTTTTGTTTAAGAGTTCCCGCTATGGTTTTTCTTCCTATCATAACAGCCTTTATCCCTAAAGCAATGATTGACTGCATAAATGAGGGCGTTACTGTCGGTAAGCTTACCTTGATAGTGGCTCTTTTGAGCGTACTTGTTACGGTTACAACCTGGCTTGACCCGTTTCTTAATGAGCTTTTACAGGGAAGCGCGAGAGTAATCCGTATGCGTTATGCGGTTATGGCTTTTAAGAAAAACATACACACAGACTACATAAACATTGAAAGCCTTGAGGGCAGAGAAAAGAATAAAATAGCTATGGAATTTTACCGAAGCCATTGGTCTTCCTCGGCGTACTTTATTACTCTTTGCAATGCTTTTCTCGTTTGCGTTCTCGGCGTAATAACTTCCCTTACACTTATTTACAAAATCAACATTATGATGATTCTGCTTATACTTCTTACCTGTGTGGGAGAGTTTTTCCTGCTTCGTTATCTCAACGAAAAAGAGAAGAATGTTAAAAGAGCAAGAGGCAGTATTTTTGTAAAGCTTGATTACTATTACGAATTGAGCAAGGATAACACAGCCGCAAAGGATATCAGACTTTACGGCTTTTCCGACTATTTCATTTCAGCCTATGCCAAGTTTGTTTATGAGCTTCAGAAGATAACAGGCAAGTATATGCGGCAGAGCTTCAATGTCAGCGGTACAAGAGCTTTTCTCAATATGATAAGAGAGCTTGTTGCCTATGCTTATCTTGTTTATCTCGTTTACAGGAATGAATTGAGCGTTTCTGATTTCATATTCTATTTCGGTATCATTACAGGCTTTTCCAATTGGATAATGAACCTTGTTATCTGCGTTTCAGATTTGGAAAGATGCTGCAATGACTGTCAGGCCTTCCGTGACTTTACCGAGGCTGAGGATAAAAACGACACAGGCAAGACTGCTCATAAGCTCAGTGATGTAACTTCAATCGAATTTAAAAATGTTTCATTCACATACCCTTCTGCCGAAGAAAACACAATAAAGAATATGTCCTTTAAGGTAAACGCAGGTGAAAACATTGCTATCGTCGGTGAAAACGGAGCAGGTAAAACTACTGCTGTGAAGCTACTTTGCGGCTTGTACTACCCGAGTGAGGGTGAAATTCTTGTTAACGGCATTAGCAGCAAGGATATTTCAAAGGATGATTTCTTTGACCTCTTTTCACCCGTATTTCAGGATTACACCTTTATGCCAATGACTATTGCGGAAAATATCTGTGTCACTTCTGACTATGATAAGGAAAGGTTGTATTCTGCGCTTGAAAAGGCAGGCATCAGAGATAAAATTGTAAATCTGGACAAAAAAGAAAACACCTTTATGGTTAAGGATGTTTACAAGGATGCGGCAGACTTCTCCGGCGGTGAAAAGCAGAAGTTACTTCTTGCAAAGGCTGTTTACAAAAATGCTCCCGTACTTATTCTTGATGAGCCTACTGCCGCTCTTGACCCTATCGCGGAAAATGAACTCTATCTCAAATACAATGAGCTGACACAGAATAAAATATCCTTTTTCATCTCTCACAGACTTTCATCAACACTCTTCTGTGACCGCATACTTTTCGTTTCAGACGGCAGAATTACGGAAAGCGGTACACACGAGGAGCTGATGAATCTGGGGGGCGGATATTACAGAATGTATCAGCTTCAGAGCTACTATTACAAGGAAGGGCAGGTGTTACTGAATGAAAAAGCTTAAGTCTATTACCTATGCGTTCAAAGAAATGCACCGCCTTGAAAGCAAGCTTCTTCCCACAACCGTTACTGCGGCTGTTGTCACCGGTGTAATGCCTTTTGTCAACATCTGGTTTTCGGCAAAGATTATTGATTTGCTTGATACGGGTGCCGATGCCAAAAAGCTCATAGGCTATATCTGCCTTGCGGTCGGTATCAACTTTGTTCTGTTTTTCCTTAACAGGTATCTGAATGACATTTACTATATGCTTCGCTCAATGCTATATAACAGAGAGCTTAAAAGCATCGCTTCAAAGCTTTTCTCAGTTGAATTTAAAAAGCTTGAGGACAGTAGCTTTAAAGAACTTATACATAAGCACTCCGAGGCACAGGACAGAGTCTTTTCTGCCTTTGTTCAGTTTTCCTGGATGTTCAGAGACTTTGTTTCGGGTGCACTGACGGTTATAATTTCAGCCGTGCTGATTATGCCCCTTTTCAAAATCGGCTTTCAGAAAACGGGTGACACCTTCTTTGAAAGACCTGCTTTTCTGTTGAGTATTTTCGGTGCTATCGGGGTTATGGTTGTCATTATGCTTATCGTAGCCACAAGGATGAACAAGGAATACTTCAAGGCATCCGACGAATACTCCCGTCTTGATAAGATTTTCTACTATTTTCTCGATATGTTCTCCGACTACAAGACGGGCAAGGAAATCCGCCTTTATAAGGAGCAGGATATTATCGAAAAAACTGCCACTCACAAGATTTTAACCGAGGGT
>JAZSHL010000021.1:0-3797 GCA_045533205.1 Acutalibacteraceae bacterium
AGCAGTTTTTATTGAGATATTTTTCGTTTAAAGGAAATGATAAAACTCCCGTAATACTCGCGTATTTCGGGAGTTTTTCGTAATGTTTAAGCGGAAAAGAGCCAATAAAAACCTTAACTTCCTTATGAAGTGCCGCCCAAAAATCGTTTTTTCAGCTGCCTGTTTGTTATTTCATGAAAATATGTGCAAGCTTATGCTCAAGCTTGTTGTGAGGTGCATACCTTACGGGAAGGTCAATGCAGTTATAACGGGTGAGAACTCCCTTTGTGTGTGAGAAAGCAAGGAAGCCTGCTTTGCCGTGGTATGAGCCCATGCCGCTTTCACCCACACCGCCAAAGCCCATGGCATTGACAGAAATGTGCATCAGAGTGTCATTGACACAGCCACCGCCGAAACGGCAGCTGTTTATGATTTTATTGACATTCTTTTTGTTGGTTGAGAATATGTAAAGAGAAAGAGGCTTCGGCTTGTCATATAAAGCTTCAATCACCTCGTCAATGCTGTCAAAGGTGAGAACAGGAAGAATGGGACCGAAGATTTCTTCTTTCATCACTTCATCATCCCATGTGACATTGTCCATGATTGTCGGCTCAATGCGAAGAATTTCCCTATGCATTCTGCCGCCGTAAACAACCTTTTCCTTGTCAATAAGTGAAGCGACTCTGTCAAAATGCTTTTCATTGATTATTTTTCCGTAGTCGGCGCAGGTTATGGCGTCATCGGTGAACTGTTTTATGATTTCTTTTTTCATCTCTTCAATCAGCTTATCCTTGATGCTGCTGTGACAAAGTATATAGTCGGGAACAACGCAGGTCTGACCGCAGTTTGTGAACTTGCCGAAAACGATTCTTTTTGCAGTCAGGGCAATGGGAGTGCTTTTGTCAACAATGCAGGGACTTTTACCACCAAGCTCAAGAAGAACAGGTGTCAGGTGTTCTGATGCCCTGCGCATCACTTCTTTGCCGACTGTCTGACTGCCTGTGAAAAAGATGAAGTCAAATTTTTTGCTCAGAAGCTCAGCGTTTTCCTGCCTGCCGCCTGTCACTACGGCAACATATTTTTCATCAAAGCACTCATTGCAGATTTTTCTTATGATTTCTGCCGTTGCAGGGGCATAGGCACTGGGCTTCAACACAGCAGTGTTGCCTGCTGCCATAGCATCGACAAGAGGCTCCATTGAGAGCATAAAGGGATAATTCCACGGGCTCATAATAAGGGTGTTGCCGTAAGGGTGTGGCTTTGTGAAGCTTGTTGCGGCAAACTGCATTGGCGGAGTCCATACTGCACGTTTTTTTGCAAACTTTTTCATATTTCGAAGCATAAAATTGATTTCGCAGATAACCATACCTGTTTCGCACATATAGCTGTCAAAATCACTCTTGTTGAGGTCTTCATATAAAGCTGCAGCAATTTCCTTTTCATGTTTCTGAACTGCACTGCGCAGCTTTTTCAGCATATCCTCTCTGAAGGATAATGAAAGGGTTGCTCCGCTTTTAAAAAAGCTTCTCTGATTTTCAATGATGGAATCAATGTGTGTATGTTCCGATTTTGTCATTTGTTCAGGCATAAACGTTCCTCCGAAAAAGTTAAATAAGAAATTGAATATAGCTCAAGTTTGTTACAGTTGCTCATAATAATTTTTAATATTTTTTTAATAGGCAAATAATAACATAAAAAACAACGCAGTAGTTTCTAAATCGGAAATACAGCGTTGTTTTATATTAATTTCAGTTTAAGACTTAACCGCCGGCAGCAGGGCTTAAGAGCCAGATTTCATCACCGTCATTGATTTTTTTGCCCTTGCGCATACATCTTTCGCCGTTGACATAAACAATAGCATCACCGAAGCTGAGCTTTTTGTGAGGATTAAGAGCAGGGTTTCTCGGAGCCTTGTACTGTGCCTTCGGGTCATCCTTTTCTTCTTCCTGCTTTTTCAGGTCATTATAATAGCCCTTTTCCATGATTTTGGAAATTTCAGAAAAAACATCCATAACGGTTTTTGCTTCAACCTCAAGATAGCCGAAGCCGATGGTTGAGCGCAGAACACCGAAAATTTTAACCTTTGTCATAGGGATATACCTCCTTTAAGCATTCGGGAAGCCTGATTCCGTGACGCTTGAGAGTGTGAGGTGTGGGAGCACCGTTTTTCCAGCCACGGATAATATAATAGCTCTTTTTCATCTTTTCAAGAGGAACCTTGGTTCTCTTGTCGCCGGGCACCTGCTCTTCGTCTGTGAGCCTCTTGGGCAGGGTGTCTGTGTCAGGTCCTACGGGCAGACCGAGAATAATGTTTGCAAGTCTTTCAACATTATAGCCGTAGCTGCCGTTTTTCAAAAAGTCACCCACAGTGTATTTCATACCGGTTGCAGCATTCAGAACTCTCGGGTACTGAACAAGAGGAATATTTACATGAAGCAATTCAGGGAATTTAGCTGCTATGTAAATGAAGGGAGTTGAATATTTGAACACGATCTGCACAAAGCGTGTGACAAGGCTTGTGGGTCTGGCAACGAGGAACCAGGGCAGAATTGCATAGGAGGTGAAAACGCAGAAGCCTGCTGCAGAAGCTGCCTCCATAACATTCTGGAAGGTGATTGCAAGACCTGCCTTACCCTTTGCAGTGTAGGGGTCAAGGTTAAGACCAAGACCTTCAAGAACAACAAGATAGCCTGCATTGAGGTGACATCCGCCTCTGTTTGCAGTTGCATATCCGAGACCGTGACCGACAGCGCCTCTGGGCTCGTAAGCTGCAAGCTCCATGCCCTTGGCATGAATTGCAAATTCCTTGCCGCCGTATTTTTCACTCATGGCTCTTGAGCCGTTTGCAAGGTCATCACCGATGCCCTCTCTGTTGGCGATCATTTCAAAAATCTCGCTCAGATTGTCGGTTTCACCGAAGTTGATGCCGCAATCCCACAGACCTTTTTCCTGAAGCTCCATAGCAAAGGCGATTGAGCCTGCGCATGAGATTGTGTCAAGACCTAATTCGTCTAATTCATAGTTCCATTTGATGATTTTTTCAATATCATCGTTCATGAGGTTGGGGCCTAAAAGACCTAATGTTTCAAGCTCGGGACCTTTAATATTCTTTCCGTTGTATCTGACACGTCTTTCGCATTTCATGGGGCAGGAATAGCAACCGCCGTTTTTTATAAGGTGCTTTTCTGCCAGCTCCTCACCTGATACCTTTTCAAAGTTTTCAAAGCGACCGTCACCGAAGTTTTTGGTTGCAAGAATTCTGTGAGCCTGCATGGGAGCCACAAGACCTGCAGTGCCGAGCTTTGAAAGCTGAGCGCCAGTGATGGGGTGCTTAAGAAGAGTTCTCTTCCACTGCTCATTAATCTTATCGAGCCTTTCCTGGTTATATATTTCAGGCTCATGGTTGCCGTAAGCAGACACTGCTTTAAGGTTTTTGTCACCGAAAACGGCACCCACACCGCCACGGCCTGCAGTTCTTTCGCCACTGAAAACGCAGGCATAGTTAACCTTGTTTTCACCGGCAGGACCGATTACAAGCTTACCCACATGGCCGGGAATAGCCTTTTGCGCCGCGGTTGTATGTAAGCCCTTCATTTCGGGTACTTCGTGGAAGGTTACTTCATCGTTGAGAACTTCAACCCAGGTAAGCTCCTTGGCCTTTCCTGTGATTATCATTGCATCCCAGCCTGCCTTCTTGAGTCTTCTTCCGAAGGATCCGCCGCAGTTTGAGGAGGTAAGTATTCCTGTAAGGGGAGATACGGTAGAAATATTGAATCTTGTTGAAGAAGGGGATTTACATCTTGAAAGGGGACCTGTTG
>JAZSHL010000042.1:0-4783 GCA_045533205.1 Acutalibacteraceae bacterium
TGCCTTGAGGTTTGTAGCCTTTCTGTAAGAGGTTACGCCCTTGACAGATGCAATCTGAACGAACTTGCCTTTTGAAGGGCTGTACTGATATACTCTGTAGCCTGTTGCGCCCTCAACTGCACCCCATGTGAGCTTGATAACTGATGTTGACTGTGTTGCCTTGATTGTTGCAACGTCAACAGTTTTGGGATTGATTGTGAAGTTGAGTGTCTTTGTGCCTTCATAGTTGCCCTTGAAGGCTACAACATACTTATAAATACCGGGATTTTTTCTGCCTGAGGGTACTGTTACATCGTAATCTGTGCCTTCAACAAGAGTATTTCCCTTTGCGTCTTTAACGATAACACCGGGAGTTCTTACCTTGCCGTTGTAGGTTACTGTTGCGGATGAAAGCTTAACACTGTCAATGCGCGCAATAATAGCGTCTTTGCATTCCTCTGTTGCGTTTTCGTCAGCATAAAGCTTGCCGCAGCCGTCGCATTTATAGTGGCTGACAGCGCCGTCTTCAGTCAGTGTTGCTTTCTTTTGCTCAACCTTTTCAATGCTGCACACATGCTCAAAGTCGTATCCTACATATGCTACAACATTGCTTTCGCTGTAGTGCTCACCTTCAAGGCCATTGATCTTTACATCAACATCAGAATCAGTGATAAAGCCGTAGCCGTTGATTGCTCTGAGCCATACACAGACTCTGTATTTGTGGCCTGCAACAAACTTCTCGTCCTTGGGCATTTCTGATGAGCCGTCGCCGTTTGTTATATCATACCATTCAATTGAGCTTATACCCTCGTCGTCGATTTTATAATTCTCACCGAGAACAACGCCTGAATAATCCGGTGTTTTGCCTGCAACAGGACGTTCAATTCCGTCTATTTCAACCTCACTGATAAGCTTTGACTCAAATGCAGGATAGTCGATCTGAATCAGAATTTCTTCTCTTCCGCCATAAATATATGCGTCATCACAGTCCTCACCGTTAATATTAACTGCAACAACCGGTTTGCCTGTTGTTGAGTTCACATTGAATTCGAATCCGTTCTGTGAGAAAAGATAAACCTGCACTCTGTAGTTGTGTCCTGCAACAAACTTGTCACCAGGTACCATGTCACTGCCTGACTCGTGATCAAACCAGACAACATCAGAAATCTGATAATCGGGATCTTCAACTATAACATTCCAGTTAGGCTCTGCGTTTTCTGCAGGAGCTGTGAGTCCGAAAATCTCAACCAGATTGATGGTGGATGCGCCCATTGCCACAAAGGGAAGTGAGCTGATGAGCATGATTGCGCTTAACAATAAGCATAGTGATTTCTTCATAAGAATTTCTCCTTTTTGCTGTTTTTGAGTATATCACCCTATCTTCATTATAAAGCAAACTAAACGCATAAAAATCACCCTTTGCCACAAAAACAGGGGTGATTTTGTCTTAAAAAGGGGTGATATTCCCTTTGTTTTTCTTCCTTTGAATTATTTTTCTATTTGTTTGCTTTTCAGTATTTCGCTTGCTTTTTCAATCAGCTCGCTTCTGCCTGCAACAGAAAGCTTTGTAAAAATATGTGAGGTGTGGGTTTTAACGGTGTTTTCTGAAAGGCAGAGCTTTTCTGCAATTTCCTTACGCTTGCAGTTATCAAGAATCAGCGACAGTATATCGAGCTCTCTTGCCGTAAGCATTTCTGCCGGCTGCCAGTTTTCAATAATGAATGAAATCTGCCCGGAAAGGCATATATCTGCCGAAGCCTCCTCAGAAGCTTTTTCAAGCTTTTCCGGCTGTGCAGCTTCCTGCACTGAGATGAGCTTCAGCTCATTGTAATCCTGCATGATGCTGAAGAGGAAAAGAAGGATTACCTCACTTGCGATATAGGAAACAGAAAGCATCTCAAAGCCAACAGGCACAAGCTGCTCAAGCAGCCAGATAAGTATGTTGAGAAACACAACTGCCACAAGAACAGAAGCGTATTTGTGTGACGTAATCTTTTTTCTGACAACAGCAAAGCCAACCTCTGCAATCATTGCAGCAAAATATGAAACAAGATAAACCAGATAAACTATGTGCAGCCTTCCATATTCCTTGACAAGCTTTGCTGCACCGTCAACAACCTCAAGGGTTACCTCTTTATAATAAAGGTCGCAATAGCCGGGGCTTGCTGCAAGAAGGAACACTGCCACACCCACGCACATCAGAAAAGCGACAAGAGCCTTGGGTATTTTTATCGAACAGACATCAGAAACAGACATCAGCATGCACAAGGGCAGAAAAACAGAGCCAAGATAAGAAACCCTGTTTGCAAGCAAGGCTTCTTCAAGTATGTTAGACGTGGAAATCGAAAAATATCCCACATTGACAAGTAATACACTTATAAAAAGAAAAAGCAGCCATACATCCTTTTTTTTTGCAAAAACCAGATAGCCGACAAGCAAAGCAAGTGACACTATGGCGGCTGCTCCGTAAATTATACTGCTCATTCAACATCCTCCGGAAATAATTTCATTTTATGATATCATAACTTTGCAATTAAGTAAAGTTAACACGACAGATGTTGTCATTTTTTTTACAAAATTGAAGAATCTTCTCAATCCCGGAACATATTTTTTCACTCTGCGGCTCAGCGGCTTTCACAAGTCACTCTGAGAAAAACACACCGCCGTCAGCCTACCATCAGCTCAGACAACGGTGTTTTTATTTTTCGAGCACAGGCATTTCTGTCATTCTCAGCCTTGCGCAGCCGTAGGGACAAAGCTCAATTTCCTGCACATCGGAAATCGGTGCTCTTGATTTCGGTGTCTTTCTTGCAATGCTTCTGTAAGGAAATTTCAGTCCCCATTCAATCTGCTGCATTTTTGCCTTGATTGTTACGGGCGGATTTTCCTGCGAGAAGGGAACCTTGCCCGATGGGTGATAGCTTATTTCAAAGTCATCACCTGCATAGCCGTAATTCCATGGCGTTTTGGGAACAAACTGATAGTCGCAATAGGGATACTTGCGTTCTACACCTTTTCTGGTGTATTCGTGCATTTCCTTTTCATAGGTAATCGGAACTGAGAACAGTAATGAGCCCATCTGCAAAGCGTAAAGGTCATTGGGCCTTTTCTTTAAATAAGGCACTGCTTCAAAATCAATTTCGATTTCTGTCTTGCCCTGTAAGATTGCAAACTGAAGGTCTTCCGTCTTAGCATTTTCTCCGTTCACCTTAAGATTTTTTGCAAAGGAGGGTATACGGATAACAAAATCGAAGTCCTTTTCAGAGTCAATATAATAGTGCATTTTGTTGTTGAAGGGGTAGTCTGTTTCGAGTCTTATTGTAACTCCCTCAGCCTTCAGACCAGACGGCAGCATAACTGAGCTTATTATTGTGTTGTCTTTGTGCATGAATGCTGAAAGGGTAAGCTTCGGCCAGCCTTGACTGAAGTTTGAAGTACAGCAACCGAAGTGCGGCTCAAGACCGAAGGTGTGTGCATAAGGTCCGTTTGTGCTCCACGGAGCCATAATCATGGTCTTCTGACAGGCAATCTGATTGACCTGCTGAACATACTGATGAGTCCACATATCCTCGCTGAGTGTGGCAGGAAGAGCGTTGAAGGAAAGCACCTCAAGGCGCTCTGCCCATTTGTTATCACCTGTGTGGGCGAACATCTCCTCGTAGGAATACATCTGCTCAACAACAGCGCAGCACTCTGTGCCTTTTGTGGGGTCAAGGCCCGAAAGCACCTCGTCACCTGTGAAGCCCTCAAAGGCTGTTCCGTTATATTTATCAAGAATTTCGCGCAGCTTTTCTGCGTTATCGGTATATTCCTCACCAAGCATTTCGTGAGACACAGCCTCACTTTTAAGCATCATTGTGAGGTTGACAATGTGAGTTTTTCTCAGCCAGTTGTGGCTGGGCTTTTTCCAGGCTTCTGTTACTTTGTTATAGTCAAAGCCCTGCTCTCTGACAATCTTTGCAAGGTCACGTATCCAGTCTTCCTTATATCTTTCGTAGAGGAATTTGATTGAAATAAAGGTTTCAAACCATCTGTATTTGCCCCAGCCCGTAAGCTTCAGTTCACCGCTTCTGAGCATATCGTAATAGTTTCTGAGAACCTTGTAAATAACCTCAGGGATTCTTTCATCGCCCGAGCATTCATAATAAACCTTGAGAGTTTTGCAGATAAGCTGAATTGCCCATGTGTCATATTTTGCTCTTTCTTCCTTTTTGCAGGGACAGATCCAGCCGTCGCTGTCCTGAGCAGAAATGATCGCATCGATGTATTTTTTTGCAGTAGCAATCAGCTCTTCATCTTCCAGAAGGTAAGCCAGAGGGATAAAGCCGTCAAGCCAATAGGGCACTCTTTCCCAGCTCTCACGGTTGCCTCCTATCCAGCCGCTGTCACGGATATCGGGCCAGATTTTGTGAAGATTGCCGCTCAGGCCTGCTGCCTGAATTTCAAGCTGGCGGCGAAGCCAGCCTTCGGGCTTGATTTCTTTTGATGTATAAAAATTCCATTTGCTCATATTTTTCACCTCAATTTATTATTACTTTACTTTTTGCTCTTTTCAAAGCATGTCACCCCCTGACTTTAAAATTCATAAATGTATAATTATCCCAAATTGATTGCATAATTGATTATAGCACACTATCGGAATGAAAAACAATAGTTTGCAACACTTGGGCGGCACTTCATAAGGAAGTTAAGGTTTTTATTGGCTCTTTTCCGCTTAAACATTACGAAAAACTCCCGAAATACGCGAGTATTACGGGAGTTTTATCATTTCCTTTAAACGAAAAATATCTGAATAAAAACTGCT
>JAZSHL010000091.1:0-49576 GCA_045533205.1 Acutalibacteraceae bacterium
GGGAGAGGTGTCAAATGCTAAGTATTTGACGGAGAGGGCTAATCCAAACAGACAGAACATCCCAACTATAGTTCTATTCTCCTTAGTGAAAGCATCGAACCCCCGAGGTCTGACCCTTCGGGGGTTTGGTGTTTATAAATAATTTTTTATTTCTGTTGACATTATTCAATCAAAAAGGTAAAATATAAAATACGGGTAAAATGCCCGAATTCTTAAGGGTATAATTAAAAGGAGGTGGGTCGCACAATGGACGGCGATAGTAAACCTAACGCGTGCAATTTAATATTAAACAGTGCGGACCCTGCCAATTCACTGACGGCTCTGCACTGATAAAAGTGCAAAAAAAGAAAGTCGGTGAACAAAATGAATGAAAATGAATTTGGCGGGCTTTATAAGCTCCTTGCCAAAAACAAGCTTAAGCAGCTGCGTGACGAGCTTTCGGAAATGGCATATGCCGACATTGCAGAATTCATTATGGATCTTGACGACGACAAATTAGCCGTTAAAATTTTCCGTATTCTGCCCAAAGACATCTCCGCAGACGTTTTTTCTTACCTTGAAACTGACAGTCAGACCGTTATCGTTCAGTCCTTTTCAGACAGCGAAATTGAACGGCTGATGGATGACCTTTTTGTTGACGACGCCGTTGACTTTCTTGAAGAGGTGCCGGCAAACATCGTGCGCCGTGTTCTTGCAAACACGGACAAGGAAACAAGAGAAATCATTAACCGTATCTTAAAATACCCCGAAAACTCAGCAGGCAGTGTGATGACAATCGAAATGGTTGAGCTTCACGACCGTCTGACCGTTGCCGAGGCTATCAAAAGCATCCGCCGCACCGGTGTTGACAAAGAAACAATTTATACCTGCTATGTTATCGATGACAAGCGTCACCTTGTGGGTACAATCCCCCTTCGCCGTCTGCTTCTCAACGACGAGGATACACTTATCACAGACATCATGAGCGATGATGAGCAGCTGATTTATGTTCACACAATGGACGACCAGGAAGAGGTTGCTGCCGTCGCTAAAAAATACGACCTTCTGTCTGTTCCCGTAACGGACAAGGAAGAACGCCTTGTCGGTATCATCACCATCGACGACATCGTCGATATCATCGATGAAGAGGCTACGGAAGATATGGAAAAGATGGCCCTTCTTACCCCTTCAGAGGATGAATATCTGAAAACAGGAGTTTTCTCCCTTGCAAAAAACCGTATCGGCTGGCTGCTTGTTCTCATGATAGCCTCCACCTTCACGGGGCAGATTATTGAAGGGTTTGAAAATCAGCTTGCAACAATCGCAGGGCTCACTGCCTGTATTCCCATGCTTATGGGTACCGGCGGTAACTCGGGCAATCAGGTTTCAACCCTTATCATCCGTGGTCTTGCCCTGGGCGAGGTTAAAATCAAGGACTATTTCAAGGTCCTGTGGAAAGAAATCAGAGTTTCACTTATGGTCGGTATCGTTCTTGCCGTGGCAAACTTCGGCAGAATGCTTCTTGTCAGGCTCATTACAGGCGACGATGTGACAAACAGTGTTATTCTTGTGGTTTCACTTTCCGTTGCCGCCGTCGTTATGGTCTCAAAAACAATCGGCTGCACATTGCCCATTGTGGCAAAGCTTTTAAAGCTTGACCCTGCACTTATGGCAGGTCCTCTTATTACAACACTTGTGGACACAATTTCACTTATAATTTATTTCGCTCTGACAAAAGCACTCATACCGATGTGAATTTAAGTGATGTTTAAAGTGCAATCTGTATAATCAATAAAATTCGGGCGGATAATATCCGCCCATACTGTTTAAAACAAAGGAGGTCTTTTTTTGGACAAAAATCCTTTAAAGGTCAACAAGGAGCATACCAGAGCTGCCATGAAGCGCTTCTGGGGCTTCACAAAGGGCTACAGGCTTCTGACATTGCTGTGTCCCTTCCTTATTTTTGCCGATGTTCTCATTGAGCTTGAAATTCCCGATGCAATGAGTGATGTTGTCAACATTTTCTATGCTTCCGATGATGCAACATTCAACCTTGCCGCAGTTCAGGATGAGCTTGTTTTTTCACTTCTGAAGATGCTCGGCCTTTGTGCTCTCGCTCTTCTTATCGGCTACATAGCTTCAAGATGCTCTGCAATTTCAAGCATGGGCTTTGGCGCAAACCTTCGCCGTGCACTTTTCAACAAAACACAGGACCTCTCCTTTGAAAACATCGACAGAATCAAAATCTCATCACTTATCACAAGAATGACAAGTGACGTTTCACAGGTTCAGAATGTTTATAAAAACACTCTTGTCATGTTCCTCAAGGGTCCCTTCCTTCTTGTCACTGCGCTTGTCAAGTGCATCAACATGAGCACACAGCTTTCCTCTGTTTTCATCGCTGCCGTGCCTGCAATCATTGTTGTTCTCATTCTCATGGGATATCTTGCAGTTCCCATTTTCAAGCAGATGCTCAAGAAAACCGACGAATTCAACGGCACCTTAAGAGGAAACATCAACGGCATCAGGGTTGTGAAATCCTTTGTCCGTGAGGAGCATGAAAAAAGCAAGTTTGACAAGGTCAATATCGGTGTTATGCAAATGAACGTCAAGGCACAAAAGCTCGTTCTTTACATGACCCCGGCTATTATGCTGATTATGTACGGCTGCATCATTTTCTCACTCATGCGAGGCAGTCATCTCATTATCAGAGGCGAAACCGAGCTTCTGCCCGGTGACCTTTCAGAGTTCACAACCTATATCATGAGCGTTCTGACCTCCACCATGACTGTTCTTCTTGTCTTTGTCAGCATGGTTATGGCAAAGGCCTCCATCGGCAGAATCGGTGAGGTTTTCGCAGAAGAGGCTGCTGTTTCCGACGAAGGCAACGATCCCTCACTCAAGGTTGAAGACGGTTCAATTGAATTCAGAAATGTTTGCTTCAGGTACAGCAAGGATGCAGTAAAAAACATTCTTGACGATGTGAGCATAAAAATTGAAGCAGGTGAAACCGTCGGTATCATCGGCTCAACAGGCTCATCAAAATCCACCTTTATCCAGATGATTCCCCGCCTTTATGATCCCCATGAGGGTGAGGTGCTTGTTGGCGGCAATAATGTCAGGGATTATACCTTTGATAATCTCAGAGGTGAGGTTGCAGTTGTTCTTCAGCAGAACATCCTTTTCTCAGGCACAATCCGTGATAATCTTCTCTGGGGCAAGCCCGACGCAACAGAGGATGAAATGATTGAAGCTGCAAAGGATGCTCAGGCACACGACTTCATCACAGAATTTGAAAACGGCTACGACACCGAGCTCGGCCAGGGCGGCAACACCGTTTCAGGCGGTCAGAAGCAGAGAATCTGCATCGCAAGAGCTCTCATAAGAAAGCCGAAGATTATTGTTTTCGACGACTCAACAAGTGCTGTTGACACAGCAACCGATGCAAAAATCCGTGCTGCTCTGCGCTCAGAAAAATATGAAGGTATCACCAAAATCATTGTTGCACAGCGTATCACCTCCATCATGGATGCAGACCGCATTATTGTTATTGATGACGGTAAGATTGTTTCTGTCGGCACTCACGACGAATTGGTAAAAAGCAGTGAAATTTATAATGAGATTTTTGTTTCACAGCAGGAAGGAGTGTTGGCACAATGAATAAGACTCCCGCAAACAATGAAACAAAAGAAGAGATCAAGGCTGTAACCGCAGAAGAAGCTGTTGAAAACGCCGAAGCTGCAGTAACAGACACCGAAGCACAGCCTGATAACAAAAAGGCTAAAAAGAAAAGCTCTTTGAAAATCAAGCCCCGAGGCAAAAAAATTCCCGAAAACGAAACTGAAGAAGAGAGAATCGAAAGGGAAAAGAAGGAAGAAAAGAAAAAGAAAAACAAGCCCAAGGATGTAAAAAGCGCAGCAAAGCGTCTTATCAGATACATAACTAAATTCAAGGTTCTGCTGATTTTTGTTGCTCTGCTTGTTATTCTGACGGCCGTAACAGGCGTTGTTGCTTCTCTTTTCTCCTATCCGATTTACGGCATTCTTGAGGATGTGCTCAAAAACAAAATGGAGATTGACTCTGCCATTTCCGAAATCACGATGTGGATTCTTCTGATGGCACTGTGTTATCTGGTTTCGGCTGTGTGCAATCTCGCATACACAAGAATCATGCTTCATGTTTCTTCAAGAACACTTGCCAACATGCGCCGTGACCTTTTCAATCACCTGCAGACTCTTCCTCTTGAATTTTTTGACAAGAGAAAAACAGGTGAGATCATGAGCCGCTTCACAAACGATATCAACCGTGTCAGTGACCTTGTGAGCAATCAGTTCCCCTCTGTCATTTCATCGGCAATTCAGGCTGTTATGACAATCACAATCATGCTCGTTCTCTCATGGAAGCTGACTCTCACCATAACTGTTGCCATCGTGCTTATGTTTGCAGTTGTTATGTTCATCACAAGCAAGTGCTCTCCCCTTTTCAAAAAGCAGCAGAAGGCTATCGGTGAATGTAACGGCTACATCGAGGAATATATCAAGGGCATAAAGGTTGTCAAGCTCTTCTCACAGGAAAAGACCACAAAAAGTCAGTTCAGTGAGCTTAACGAAAACTATCGAAAGACAGGCGTCAAGGCAAACATCATCGGCGGCTTCATGAGCCCCCTGATGTCAATTATCACAAGAATCAACTTTGTTATTGTTGTTTTTTACGGTGCAAAGCTTGTTATGGGCGGCGGACTTGACATTGCAGGTCTTATCACCTATCTCGGCTATTCAAAAAGCTATGCCTCTCCCATCGCTTCTCTTGCATCAAGCTACAGCTCACTGATATCTGCCCTTGCAGGTGCAGAGCGTGTGTTTGAAATTCTCGACACTCCCTCAGAAACAGACGAGGGCAAGGCAACTCTTGTACGCCTTGTCAGAAACGCTCTCGGCGAGCAGGAGGAAACAACGGATGAGGAAGGCACATACGCCTGGAAGGTGCCCACCGAGTACGGCCACGAATATGTGCCCGTCAAGGGAAACATCGAAGTGAAAGATATTACCTTCGCTTATGTTGAGGGTACCGACGTGTTGAAAAATGTTTCTGTCGATGCAAAAAGCGGACAGAAGGTTGCCTTTGTCGGCTCAACAGGTGCAGGCAAGACAACAATCACAAACCTCATTAACCGTTTCTACGAAATTGACCGTGGTGAAATCACTTATGACGGCATTTCTATAAAGGACATCAAAAAGGATGACCTTCGCCGTTCAATGGCAATGGTGCTTCAGGACACAAAGCTGTTCAGAGGCACAATCAAAGATAATATCCGTTACGGCAAGCTCGATGCAACCGATGAAGAGATTGTTGCTGCTGCCAAGCTGGCAAATGCACACTCCTTCATTGAAAAGCTGCCTGAGGGCTATGACACTGAAATCAAGGCAGATGCGGGCAACCTTTCGCAAGGCCAGGCTCAGCTTATCAACATCGCCCGTGCCGCAATTGCAAAAAGTCCTTTGCTGATTCTCGACGAGGCTACCTCATCTGTTGACACAAGAACAGAAAGACTGATTGAAATCGGAATGGATAAGCTGATGGAAAACAGAACTGTTTTCGTCATCGCTCACCGACTTTCAACTGTCAGAAATTCGCAGGACATCGTTGTTCTTGAAAACGGCGAAATCATTGAAGAGGGTAACCATGACGAGCTTATCGCCAAGGGCGGAAAGTATTATCAGCTTTACACGGGAACCTTTGAAATGAATTAATCGGTTATAAAACACTAAAAGCTCTGTCCGAAGAATTCGGACAGAGCTTTTTGATTTCATGAGCTTATTCCTCTTCACCCTTGAATGCTCCGAAAATCTTTTCGAAGAACATCTGCATGAAATAAAGCATGTCTGATAAAGCGGCTATAACGTACATCATAATTGTTACCTCCTTTAATTCGGTAACTCAATTATACACAATTTGTTAACAATTTTCAATAGATACAGAAGAAATACTATATTTTCAGCCTATCTGTTGAATTCTGAACAAAACTGAAATTGATGACAAAAAACCGATGTCAGCGCTTTAAAAATACCGCATCATTGCAACAACCTTGCCGAGAATGATGAGCTCATCAACAATAATCGGCTCGAAGGAGTCATTTTCCGGCTGAAGACGGAAGTGACCGTTTTCCTTATAGAAGGTTTTGACTGTTGCCTCATCCTCCACAAGAGCAACAACAATATCACCGTTCCTTGCAGCACCGGTCTTTTCAACAAAGAGGATATCACCGTCATAAATGCCTGCACCGATCATGCTTTCGCCCTTGACACGCAGAGCAAACATATCCTTATCCGAGGATATGTACTCACCTGAAAAAGGCAGGTAGCACTCAATCTGCTCAACAGCAAGGATCGGAAGACCTGCAGTTACAACACCCAACAAGGGAACGTGACGGACATTTTCTGCCTGGCCGACAATGCGGATTGAACGCTTGAGCATCGGGTCACGCTCAATATATCCCTTTTCTTCAAGGATATCAAGATTATTCTGAACGGAAGAAGTCGATTTGAGGCCCACTGCCTTGCCGATTTCTCTGACAGAGGGAATTGCACCGTAGGCGGCACGCTCTTTGAGATATTCGAGAATAAGGTATTGATTCTTGCTCAGTTCACTCATATTTGCTCCTCATTTCCTGTGATATTTCTATATTTTCTGAAACAAATGTTCGGTCTGAATTGATTATAACACATCAAGCCAAAAAATGCAAACATTTGTTCGTATTTTTTTAAAAAATTTTTTGCTGATATGTTTTTTCTCTTTTTGGTATAAAAACTGCAGGATGTGACAAGGCTTTTATAAACTAATTTCAAAGGTGGATCAGAATGAACAATAAAAGCTTTTTTTCAAAACTCACATCAGGCAAAGGCTTTCTTGCTGTTACAGCAGTCAGCTTCTGCTTTATCATCGTTGTAACACTTGCAGTTTACAGAACATCGGTCAGACGGCTTCACGAAATTCTTTCTCCGCCCACAGACAGCAACACAGAGCAGGTCAGACACAATGAAGAGGATATAACCGATCCGAGATATACCTTCCCCGATATTACAGAGGAAGCATTATCTGAAAAGGAACAGGAAACCTCCGCCGGTTGGACAAGACCTGAGGAAAGAGAAAGCACAGCTGTCACCACACAGGAGGAAACGAAGCCGGTTATATCAAACGATTCATATATTCTCCCCGTCACAGACAAAATTCAGCGCAGCTTTTCTCCCACAGTTCCCGTATATGATGAAACCATGGGTGACTGGAGAGTACATCGGGGAACTGACTTTGAATGTGAGAAAAAGGCTGAAATCAGAAGTGTCGGCAACGGCAGGGTGACAAAGGTTGTTTCCGACAGCAGCTTCGGCTACATTGTTGAAATCGACCATGGTGACTTCACAGCACGCTACTGCGGCCTTGAGCAGGGCACAACACTCAGAATTGACGACACCGTTGAAAAGGGTGACACTGTGGGTGTGCTCGGCTCAATTCCATGTGAAAGCCGACAGGGCAGCCACTTTCATTTTGAAGCGGTTAAGGACGGCAGACACATTGATCCTATGAGTGTGCTGAACAATTCTGACAGTGATTTATAACAGGTCGCTGCCGTCATAAAGACAAAACATACAACTTAAATCCACACTAAAATATCATTTTTGACTTTATTGACAAAAACGATTTACCCCCCTTTTTTTCATTGACAATATATGGTGTTTTATGGTACAATCTGATAGTAAAAATATACTGTATTTATTATAGTATACATTCCCTTGAGACTGACGGTTCAGTGGAGCTCACCACACGGATCAGGGAATAAAATATCAGTCGACCGTCTGGGCTAACTTACAAGGGTGTGATACCTTGTGTAAGTGTGCCCTTTTTTTATTACATCGACATCAAGGAGGTTAAACCACATGAAAAAGGTTGCAATCATCATGGGAAGTGACAGCGATTTACCCGTTGTTTCAAAGGCCGCCGACACCCTGAAGGAATTCGGTGTACCCTTTGAATTACATATCTTCTCTGCTCACCGCACACCCATGGAAGCAAAGGAATTTTCAGAAAACGCAAAAGAAAACGGCTTCGGCTGCATCATCGCTGCAGCAGGCATGGCTGCTCACCTTGCAGGTGCTATTGCCGCTAACACCGTTCTGCCCGTTATCGGCATTCCGATGAAATCAAAATATCTCGACGGTATTGACGCCCTTTTGTCAACTGTTCAGATGCCCTCAGGTATCCCCGTAGCTACAGTTGCAATTGACGGTGCAGTCAATGCCGCCTTGTTGTCTATTGAGATTCTTGCCGTGAGTGACGATGAGCTTTATGAAAAGCTTATTGCAAAGAGAAAAGCAGACACTCTTAAGGTTCTCGAAAAGAACGCTGCCGCAGAAAAGCAGTATAACTTTTAAGATATAGCCCTGACTACTGGCTACTGACTACTGACTACTAAAAGCACAATCTTAATTTTAAAAAATAAACTTATAAATTATTAAACGGAGGTTTTTAAAATGGAAAAAATTTACACAGGTAAAACAAAGGACGTATTCAAGCTTGAGAACGGCAACTGCCTTCTTAAATTCAAGGATGACTGCACAGGTAAAGACGGTGTTTTTGATCCCGGCGAAAATGCAGTTGGTCTTACAATCGACGGTGTAGGTGATGTAAACCTTCGTATGTCAATTTATTTCTTTGAAAAGGTTAATGCAGCAGGCATTAAAACTCACTATGTGAATGCAAACCTTGAAGACACAACAATGGAGGTTCTTCCCGCAAAGGTGTTCGGTCACGGTCTTGAGGTTATCTGCCGTCACAAGGCTGTAGGCAGCTTCATCCGCCGTTACGGTGACTATATTGAAGAAGGTGCAGACCTTCCCGCATATGTTGAAATGACATTCAAAAACGACGAAAAAGGCGACCCCCTCGTAATCAAGGATGCTCTTGTTGCTCTCGGCGTCATGACAGACAAGCAGTATGATGACATCAAGGAAATGACTCAGAAAATCACTCAGATTGTTGCTGACGATCTTAAGGAAAAGGGTCTTGTTCTTTATGATATCAAATTCGAATTCGGCTACGATGCTGAAGGCGATGTAATGCTTATTGACGAAATCGCATCAGGCAATATGCGTGTTTATAAGGACGGCAAGTACATTGACCCCATGACTCTTTCAGAGCTTTTCTTCGCATAAGATATAAAGCATAAAAATAAGAAACAATCCAACTGAAACCACGGAGGTAAACCTATGGGAGGATTTTTCGGCGTCACATCAAAAAGAGACGCTGTTATTGACGTTTTCTTCGGTGTTGACTATCATTCACATTTAGGCACACGCCGCGGCGGTATGGCTGCAGTGAATGAAACCATCGGCTTTCAGCGTGACATTCACAACATCGAAAACTCACCCTTCAGAACAAAATTTGCAGGCATAACCGATGAAATGCAGGGCAATGCCTGCATCGGCTGCATAAGTGACAACGACCCGCAGCCTCTTATTATCCGTTCAAATCTCGGCGTTTATGCCATTGCCACAATCGGCATTATCAACAACGCCGATGAGCTTATAAATCAGTTTCTTTCCTTCAGCGGCGGACACCTGACAGGCATGACAGGCGGAAAGATCAATTCCACCGAGCTGACAGCTGCTCTTATCAATCAGAAAAGCAGCTTCACCGAGGGTATCCGCTTTGCACAGGAAAAGGTTGTCGGCTCACTTTCAATACTCATTCTTAAAGAGGACGGCACAATCATCGCCGCACGAGATAAGGTGGGCAGGCTTCCCATCGTTCTCGGAAAAGACAGTGAGGGACATTGTGTTTCCTTTGAATCCTTCGCCTTTGAAAAGCTCGACTATGAGTTTGTCAGAGAGCTGGGACCAGGTGAAATTGTTGAAATCACCCCCGACGGTATTGAAACTGTTTCAAAGCCGCAGAAAAAAATGCGTATCTGTTCATTCCTCTGGACCTATTACGGCTACCCCAACTCAAGATATGAGGGTGTCAATGTTGAGGTTATGAGAACACGCAACGGCGAAATTATGGCAAGGGAAGACAGAAAAAACGGCAAGAGTGAAAACATCGACTTCGTTTCAGGTGTTCCCGATTCAGGCACACCACATGCTATCGGCTATGCGAACGAAAGCGACATTCCCTTTGCAAGGCCCTTCATCAAATATACGCCCACCTGGCCCAGAAGCTTTATGCCAACCAACCAGAACGAACGCAACAAGGTTGCAAAAATGAAGATGATTCCCGTTCACGAACTGATTCAGGGCAAAAATCTTCTCTTCGTTGACGACAGCATCGTCAGAGGCACACAGCTTCAGGGAACAGTAGACTTCCTTTACAGCCACGGTGCAAAGGAAGTACATATGCGTTCTGCCTGCCCGCCGATTATGTACGGCTGCAAATTCCTCAACTTCTCACGCAACACATCGGACGATGACCTCATCACAAGAAGAACCATTTTTGAGCTTGAGGGTGAAGAGGGCAACAAGCATATCGATGAATATGCAGATGCCTCCACTGAAAGAGGTCAGGCGCTTTTAAAGAGCATATGCAACAAATTAGGCTTCGCCTCTCTCGGCTATCAGACACTTGAAGGCCTTATTGAGGCTATCGGTCTTCCTGAAGACTGCCTTTGCACCTACTGCTGGAACGGCAAGGAATAAGGTTAAGGTTCAGAAAACAGTTCAGTTGTCAGAAGAGTAATATCAGGGCGATTGTTATGATTTGAAAAACGCCTTGGTATTCGACCTGACTACTATTTATCCCCTTTACAATAAGAATAATACAGGAGAATTATCATGGATCACAAAAATTCTTTCTCTGCCAGCTATGCTGCTGCAGGCGTAGATATTACCGCCGGTTACAAATCGGTGGAGCTTATGAAAAAACACGTTGCAAGAACCCGTAACGAAGGCTCTGTTGATGACGTCGGAGGCTTTGGCGGCTGCTTCGATCTGAGCATGCTTGCAGGCATGGAGCACCCCATTTCCGTTTCAGGCACAGACGGCTGCGGCACAAAGGTCAAGCTTGCAATTTTAATGGACAAGCACGACACAATCGGCATTGATGCAGTTGCTATGTGTGTCAACGACATTATCTGTGTCGGTGCAAAGCCTTTATTCTTCCTTGACTATATTGCCTGCGGTAAAAACTATCCTGAAAAGATTGCGGAAATCGTCAGCGGTGTTGCTGAAGGCTGTGTTCAGTCAGGCTGTGCTGTTATCGGCGGTGAAACTGCAGAGCATCCCGGTCTTATGCCAGAGGAGGATTATGACCTTGCAGGCTTTGCAGTAGGCGTTGTGGACAAGCCGAAGATGATCGACAACAGCAAAATGGCTGTGGGCGACGTGGTTATCGCTCTGCCCTCAACAGGTATTCACTCCAACGGCTTCAGCCTTTGCCGTAAGGTTTTTGACATTGACAACAATAACCCCGAGCTTTATGTTTCTCGTGAGGAGCTCGACGGAAAGAGCATTGCAGAAGCTCTGCTTGTTCCCACAAAGATTTATGTGAAACCCGTTCTCGCTCTTATCGAAAAGGTAAAGGTCAAGGGTATTTCTCATATCACAGGCGGCGGCTTCTACGAAAACATCCCCCGTTCAATTCCTGACGGACTTTGTGCAAAGATTGATAAGTCTGCCGTTAAGGTGCTTCCCATCTTTGATGTAATTGCAAAGTGGGGTAATATTCCCGAAAGAGATATGTATAACACATATAACATGGGCGTTGGCATGAGCATCGTTGTTCCCGCTGATGAGGTTGAGCTTTCCCTTTCCGTTCTTAAAGAAAACGGCATTGACGCTTACGTTATCGGTGAAATTATTGAAGGCAGCGAGAAGGTGATTCTGTAATGGCAAAGTCAATTGCAGTTCTTGTATCAGGCGGCGGAACAAATTTACAGGCTCTTATTGATGCTCAGAAAAACGGTATTATAAAAAACGGTGAAATCAGCCTTGTTATTTCCAATGTAAAAGGCGCCTATGCTCTTGAAAGAGCAAGAATGAACGGTATTCCCTCGGCAGTTGTTCTCAAAAAGGAATGCGGCAGCCAGGAAATGTTTGAGCAGAATATCATTGCTCTTTTAAGAGAGCATGAAATCGACCTTATTGTTCTTGCAGGCTTTATGAGCATTCTTTCATCTGATTTCACAAAAGCATTTGAGCATAGAATTATAAATGTTCACCCCTCACTCATTCCCTCCTTCTGCGGAAAAGGCTTTTACGGACTTCATGTTCACGAAAAAGCTCTTGAATACGGCGTGAAAGTGACAGGTGCAACAGTACATTTTGTGAATGAAATTCCCGACGGCGGTGAAATCATTCTTCAGAAGGCTGTTGAAGTCAGAGAGGGCGACACTCCCGAAACGCTTCAGAAAAGAGTTATGCAAGAGGCTGAATGGAAAATTCTTCCCGAGGCTGCCAGCCTTTTCTGTCAGGACAGGCTTACGGTTGAAAACAACAAAGTTTATATAGGAGAATAAGATATGAAAATTTCAACAATCAAAGACGAGCTCAACTCCCTCGCCTATCACGGCAGAGGCATCATAATCGGCAAAAGTGCCGACGGCAAAAAGGCTGTAACTGCTTATTTCATTATGGGCAGAAGTGAAAACAGCCGTAACCGTGTTTTCGTGCTTGAAGGCGATGCAATGCGCACCAAGGCCTTTGACGAAAGCAAAATGACAGACCCCCACCTTATCATTTACTATCCCGTAAGAGTGCTCGGCAATAAGACCATTGTTACAAACGGCGACCAGACCGACACAATTTATAACCTTATGGATAAGCAGATGACATTTGAGCAGGCTCTTCGTACAAGAGAATTTGAAGACGATAAACCCAACTTCACACCCAGAATTTCAGGCATCATCCGTCTTGAAAAGGAAGGCATGAACTTTGCAATGTCAATTCTTAAAAGCGCGGAGGGTGACGACAGCTCCTGCGAGAGATTTACATACGCTTACTCAAATCCCCTTTGCGGTAAGGCTAAGTTTATCCACACCTACAACTGTGACGGTAATCCCCTTCCCTCTTTTGAAGGTGAGCCCAAGACCCTTGAGCTTCCCGATGTTTCTATCGACGAGCTTACAAACCTCATCTGGACAAATCTCAACGAAGACAATAAGGTTTCACTTTTCGTAAGATATATTGATATTGAAAGCGGAGAAAGCGAAACAAGAGTAGTTAACAAGAATAAATAATGTGTTAAAAGTCAGACGGAGGTTGAGTGGTCAGTAGCCGGTAGTCAGTAGTCAGAGAAAATCGCTGCGCGATTTTAAAGGCTTTGACGGCGGATCACACCGACACTCCCACCTGAAAAATAAAAGGAGTTATAACAATGAAAGAATTTGAACTCAAATACGGCTGTAACCCCAATCAGAAGCCCTCAAAAATTTATATGAACGACGGAAGCGACCTTCCGATTGAGATTCTCTCAGGCCGTCCCGGTTACATCAACTTCCTCGACGCCTTCAACTCATGGCAGCTTGTTAAAGAATTAAAGGAAGCAACGGGACTTCCCTGCGCTGCATCCTTCAAGCATGTAAGCCCCACCTCAGCAGCCTGCGGAACAATCCTTCCCGAAAAGCTCAAGAAGGCTTGCTTTGTTGACGATGTAGATGGTCTTGACGAAAGCCCCCTTGCCTGCGCATATGCCCGAGCAAGAGGCACTGACAGAATGTGCTCCTTCGGTGACTGGGTTGCTCTTTCAGATGTTTGCGACGCTACAACGGCAAAGCTCATTAAAAGAGAAATCTCCGACGGTGTTATCGCTCCCGGTTATACCGACGAAGCCCTCGCTATTCTCAAATTAAAAAGAAACGGCAACTACAATGTTGTTAAAATTGATGAAAACTATGTTCCTGCCCAGCAGGAAACAAAAATGGTTTACGGTATTACTTTTGAGCAGGGCAGAAACAACTTTGAAATCAACGAAGCTCTTCTTTCCGATATCGTAACAAAGAACAAGGAGCTTCCCGAAAGTGCAAAGCGTGACCTTATCGTTGCTCTTATCACTCTTAAATATACACAGTCAAACTCCGTCTGCTATGCAGTTGACGGTCAGGCAATCGGTGTCGGTGCAGGTCAGCAGCCAAGAATTCACTGCACACGCCTAGCAGGTACAAAGGCTGACACATGGCCTCTGTGTCAGGCAGACAAGGTTCTGAATCTCTCCTCCCTTCCCACACTCGGCAGAGCTGACAGAGATAACGTTATCGACGGCTACATCAACAAGAACGAAGAGGATGTATGTGCTGACGGCAACTGGCAGAAATATTTCACCGTTCAGCCCGAGCCCTTCACAAAGGAAGAAATGGAAGCACATCTCAAAACATATTCAGGTATCGCACTCGGCTCAGACGCCTTCTTCCCCTTCTCTGACAACATCGAAAGAGCATACAGAAGCGGCGTAAGCTACATTGCAGAGCCCGGCGGCTCAATCAGAGATGATGCAGTTATTGAATGCGCAGATAAATATAATATGGTAATGGCATTCACAAAGATGAGACTTTTCCATCACTAATATTAAGGAGACGAATAATGCTTAAATATTTTGACGAACTCAACAACTATGATTCAGAGGTTTTTGCCTCATGCCAGAAGGAGCTTGAAAGACAGCAGAGCTTCATCGAGCTTATCGCTTCAGAAAACATTGTTTCAAAGGCTGTTCTTCTTGCAGCAGGCAGTGTTCTGACAAACAAATATGCAGAAGGCTATCCCGGAAAGAGATATTACGGCGGCTGTCACTGTGTTGACGAAACAGAAAACATCGCAAGAGAAAGAGCAAAGAAGCTTTTCGGCGCTGAGCACGCAAACGTTCAGCCTCATTCAGGTGCAAGTGCAAACCTTGCTGTTTTCTTTGCACTTCTCAATGTGGGAGACACCGTTATGGGTATGAATCTTTCTCAGGGCGGTCACCTTTCTCACGGCTCACCTGTCAACATTTCAGGTAAATACTGGAACATTGTTCAGTACGGCGTTGACGATGAAACAGAAGTAATCGACTACGACAAAATGAGAGAAATCGCTCTCGAATGCAAGCCCAGAATGATTGTTGTGGGTGCAAGTGCATATTCAAGAATCATCGACTTCCCCCGCTGCAGAGAAATCGCAGACGAAGTCGGCGCTTACCTTATGGTTGACATGGCTCACATTGCAGGTCTTGTTGCTGCAGGTGTTCATCCCTCACCCGTACCCTATGCACATGTTGTCACAACAACAACTCACAAGACCTTAAGAGGACCCAGAGGCGGCATGATTCTTTGCAAAGAAGAGCTTGCAAAGCAGATTGACAAGGCTGTTTTCCCCGGCACACAGGGCGGCCCTCTTATGCACGTTATCGCTGCAAAGGCAGTTGCCTTCGGCGAAGCTCTCACAGATGATTTCAAAGAATATGGCAAGCAGATTGTCAAGAACGCAGCTGTTCTTTGTGATGCTCTCAAAAACGAGGGTATTGACATCGTTTCAGGCGGCACAGACAATCACCTTATGCTTCTTGACCTTCGCAAGTTCGGCATTTCAGGCAAAGAGCTTGAAAAGCGTCTTGACGAGGTACACATCACAACAAACAAAAACACCATCCCCAACGATCCTGCAAGTCCCTTTGTTACAAGTGGTCTTCGCATCGGCACTGCAGCAGTAACAACAAGAGGCTTCAAGGAAGAAGAAATGCTCATGATTGCAAAGTGGATCAAGGATGTTCTTGTTGACTTTGAAGGCAACAAAGAAAGAGTCACAAAGGAAGTTGAAGCTCTTTGTGCTAAATATCCCATCTATTAAAATATAGTTGAGCGTTATACAGTAGATCTTATGTCTGAGTAGGCAGTAGCCAGTAGCCAGTAGTCAGGAATTAACCGAAATACGGTATTTCCCCTAACTGTCGGTTACTGACTGCCTTAAGGACAATCTTAAACAAATGCACAACTAAAATATTACAAGGAGTTAACCTATGAAAATAATGGTTGTAGGCGGTGGCGGACGTGAACATGCCATCATCAAAAAACTCAAAGAAAACAAAGAAATAACTGAAATCTACGCTCTGCCCGGTAACGGCGGTATTGCCGCTGATGCTACCTGCGTGGCAATCGGTGCGAAGGACATTGACGGCATAGTTAATTTTGCAAAGGAAAATGCAATTGATTATGCAGTTGTCGCTCCCGATGATCCTCTTGTGCTCGGCTGCGTTGATGCACTGAATGAAATCGGCATTCCCTGCTTCGGTCCTGATAAGGCAGCAGCAATTATCGAAGGCAGCAAGGTCTTTTCAAAGAATCTTATGAAAAAATACGGCATTCCCACTGCAGAATATGAGGTATTCACAGACCTCACTTCTGCTCTTTCCTATCTTGAAACTGCTCCCATTCCCACAGTTATCAAGGCTGACGGTCTGGCTCTCGGCAAGGGTGTTATCATCGCTATGACACGTGACGAAGCAAAAGAAGCAGTTAAGTCAATGATGGAGGATAAAATCTTCGGTGACAGCGGAAGCCAGGTTGTTATTGAAGAGTTCCTTACAGGTCCCGAGGTGTCAGTTCTTTCCTTTACAGACGGTAAAACCGTTGTTCCCATGATTTCCTCAATGGATCACAAAAGAGCAAAGGATAACGACGAAGGTCTCAACACCGGCGGTATGGGTACTGTTGCTCCCAACCCCTATTACACAAATGAGGTTGCCGAAAGATGTATGAAGGAAATCTTCCTTCCCACAATTGACGCAATGAACAAGGAAGGACGCACCTTCAAGGGCTGCCTCTATTTCGGTCTTATGATTACCGAAAAGGGCCCCAAGGTTATTGAATACAACTGCCGCTTCGGTGACCCGGAAACACAGGTTGTGCTTCCTCTTCTTGAAAGTGATCTTCTCACAGTTATGAAGGCAACAACCGAGGGCACACTGAGTGAAACCGAGGTTAAATTCGCCGACAAAAGCGCCTGCTGTGTTATTATGGCATCAGAGGGCTATCCCCAGAAATACGAAAGCGGCTTCGAGATGAATATTCCCGAAGAAATCAAAGACAATGTCTATGTTGCAGGCGCAAAGCTTGACGGCGGAGTGCTTAAAACTGCAGGCGGACGCGTGCTCGGTGCAACTGCCGTTGAGGATACTCTGGAAAAAGCAATTGACAGTGCTTATGCACTTGTTAAGAAAATCTCATTCGCAAACGCATATTACAGAAACGATATAGGCAAAAAAGCCAAGGAGGCAAAATAATGGTATATCGCATTTATGTTGAAAAAAAGCAAGGCCTTGATAACGAAGCAAAGGGTCTTCTTAATGAAGCAAAAAATCTTCTCGGCATTGAAAAAATAGAGGATATCCGTCTTTTCAACCGATATGATGCAGAAAATATTACAGAAGAATTGTTCAGCTATGCTGTAAAAACAGTTTTCTCCGAGCCGCAGCTCGACAATGTATCAGATGAGGTTAAGCTTCCCGAGGCTTATGTTTTTGCAGTTGAAGCTCTTCCCGGTCAGTTTGACCAGAGAGCAGACTCTGCCGCTCAGTGTATTCAGATTATCTCACAGGGTGAGCGTCCTCTTATCCGCACTGCAAAGGTTTATGCTCTTTACGGCGAGCTTTCCGAAAAGGATATTGCTGCTTTCAAGCACCATGTAATCAATGCAGTTGAAAGCCGTGAGGCTTCCCTTGAAAAGCCCGATACTCTTGTTTCTGAGTACGCTGCACCCGAAACAGTCGCTACTGTAGACGGCTTTATCGGCATGGACGAAGCAGCCCTTGCAGCTCTTCTTGATGAAAAAGGCCTTGCAATGGACCTTGACGACCTTAAGTTCCTTCAGGGCTATTTCAGAGACACAGAAAAGAGAGACCCCACAATCACAGAAATCCGTGTTGTTGACACCTATTGGTCAGACCATTGCCGTCACACAACCTTCTCAACACATATCGATAATGTTCGTATTGACGATGAAGCTGTTCAGGCAGCATACGACCGTTATCTCAAGGCAAGAGTTGAGGTTTACGGCGAAGAAAAAGCAGCCCCACGCCCTCAGACTCTTATGGATATCGCTACTATCGGCACAAAGACTCTCAAAAAGAGAGGACTTCTTCCCGAGCTTGACGAAAGCGAAGAAATCAATGCCTGCTCAATTCACGTAACTGCAACGGTTAACGGTGAGGATCAGGACTGGCTTCTTATGTTCAAGAACGAAACCCACAACCACCCCACAGAAATTGAGCCCTTCGGCGGCGCTGCAACCTGTATAGGCGGTTGTATCCGTGACCCTCTGTCAGGCCGTGCCTATGTTCATCAGGCAATGCGTGTCACAGGTGCAGGTGACCCGAGAAAGACAATCGCAGAAACGATGGCAGGCAAACTTCCTCAGCGTAAAATCTGTCAGACTGCCGCAGCAGGCTATTCCTCCTACGGTAACCAGATCGGTCTTGCAACAGGTCACGTTGCAGAAATGTATCACGAGGGCTTTGTTGCAAAGCGTCTTGAATGCGGTGCTGTGGTTGCTGCCGCTCCCGCTTATAACGTACGCCGTGAGCGTCCCGCACCCGGTGATATAATCGTGCTTTTAGGCGGTCGTACCGGCCGTGACGGTATCGGCGGTGCTACAGGCTCATCAAAGAGCCACAACATGAAGTCACTTACCACAATGGCTTCCGAGGTTCAGAAGGGTAATGCCCCCGAGGAAAGAAAAATTCAGAGACTTTTCCGTAATGCAGAGGTAACCCGCCTTATCAAGCGCTGCAATGACTTCGGTGCAGGCGGTGTATCCGTTGCTATCGGTGAGCTTGCTCCCGGTCTTCAGATTGACCTTGATGCAGTACGCAAAAAGTACGAGGGCCTTGACGGAACAGAAATTGCAATTTCCGAGTCCCAAGAGCGTATGGCTGTTGTTGTTGCTCCCGAGGATGCTGATAAATTCATTGCTTTCGCTGAAAGCGAAAACCTTGAAGCATACCGTGTTGCAGTTGTAACCGAAGAGGAACGCATGGTTATGAAGTGGAAGGGCAATGTCATTGCTGACCTCAGCCGTGCATTCCTTGACACAAACGGTGCAGTAAAGCACACCGATGTTACTGTTACAGAAAAGGACCTTTCCGTATTAAGCAAGGCTATGTTCGGCTCACTCAAGGAAATGGCATCAGACCTTCGCACTGCAAGCCAGAGAGGTCTTGTTGAGCGCTTTGACTCCACCATCGGTGCAGGCAGTGTTATCATGCCCTACGGCGGTAAAAAGCAGCTCACCCCCGCTCAGTCTATGGCAGCAGTATTGCCCGTTCTTCCCGGTCAGGAAACAGACTGTGCAAGTGTATTCAGCTGGGGCTGCGATCCCGATCACCTTTCAGTTGACCCCTACACAGGTGCTCACGCTGCAATTTACAATTCAGTTGCAAAGCTTGTTGCTGCAGGCTGTGACTATAAAAAAGCATATCTCACACTTCAGGAGTTTTTCGAAAGACTCAGAACTGAACCGGAGCGCTGGGGCAAGCCCTTTGCAGCTCTTTTGGGTGCTCTTGATGCTCAGCTTGAGCTTGGCGCTGCTGCAATCGGCGGTAAGGACTCAATGTCAGGTACCTTCCTCGATAAGGATGTGCCTCCCACACTTATTTCCTTTGCAATTGCTCCCATCAGAAAGCAGGATGTTATCAGCCCCGAATTCAAAAAAGCAGGAAATCCCGTATATCTTTTCGGTGCAACAGACGAAAGTGCTGAAAGCCTCAAGGCTACATGGGAAGCATTCCACGAGCTTTGCAAAGAGGGCAAGGTAAATGCTTCATGGGCAGTTGAAAGAGGTATCGGCGAAGCAGTTATGAAGATGAGCTTCGGCAACAATATTGGCTTTAAATCATCTACAAATCTTGGTGAAAACTGGCATCTCGGCATGTGGGGCTTCATTGTTGCAGAGCTTACAGAGGATGTTGAAATTCCCGGTGTTATGAAAATCGGTACAACCACCGAAGAGCCTGTTATTGTTCTCGAGAATGACAGTGCAACAATTGATGAGCTTTATAAATTACACAGTGCAACACTTGAGGATGTATATCCCACCAAGGCTAAAGAGGAAAAGGGCGAAATTCCCGTATATTCCTTTGACGGCAAGTGCAGCATTGCACCGAAAAACAAGGTTGCAAAGCCCAAGGTTCTCATTCCCGTATTCCCCGGCACAAACTGTGAATACGATTCAGCCCGCGCAGCACAGAAGGCAGGCGCTGAAGCTGAGATCTTCGTAATAAGAAACCTCACTGCAGAGGATGTTGCAAAGAGCGTTGAAGGCTTCTCAAAGAAGGTTAAGGAAAGCCAGATGATATTCATTCCCGGCGGCTTCTCCGGCGGTGACGAGCCTCACGGTTCAACTAAATTCATCACTGCTTTCTTCCGTAATCCTGCAGTAAAAGAAGCAGTAACCGACCTTCTTGACAACCGTGACGGTCTTATGTGCGGTATCTGTAACGGCTTCCAGGCTCTTATCAAGTTAGGTCTTGTGCCTTACGGAAAGATTATTGACACTGACGAGAATTGTCCCACACTGACATTCAATAACATCAACCGTCATCAGTCAAGAATCGTACATACACGCATTGCATCTGTCAAGTCACCCTGGCTCAGCCTTATGAATGTGGGCGATGTTGTGAATGTTCCCATTTCACACGGTGAGGGCAAGTTCCTTGCTTCACCCGAGCTTATAAAGAAGCTTGCTGAAAACGGTCAGATTGCAACACAGTATGTTGACCTTGAGGGTAATGCAACAGCAGATATCGACTTCAACCCCAACGGCTCACTTTGTGCCATTGAGGGTATCACCTCCCCTGACGGCCGTGTGTTCGGTAAGATGGGACACAGTGAAAGAATCGGCAACGGTCTTTATAAGAATGTGCCCGGTGAATATGATATCCGCATGTTCGAAGCAGCAGTGAAGTATTTTAATAAATAATCATGTAGGGTACGCCCCATGTGACGTACCGAAATGGAAACCATATAATATGGGGGAGGCCACATGGGGCCTCCCCACTTACGTGTTATTAATCTCCCATCATATTAAAAAATGAACAGTTTCTTAAGAAGCATTAAATTTTGCCCGTAAATTCAATGTTTTTAACTAAATTATGAATTTTCTATTGACAAATTCAATTCTTTGTTATAAAATGGAAGCAACCTAGTAATAGGAATTTAAAAAGGAGGTACTCATAATGGAATGGTTTGATAAGGAATCAGGCGTAGTAGATGGCGAAGATAAGACCAATGGCGACTTCATCAGAGCTTTCATCGAAAACCTTTGGAAGGCAGTTGTTGAACTTCTCAACAAGCTTGGCGAGTGGCCCATCGATTTCTAATTTAATCGATTGAGATCTACTCATTATCAGTTTTTAACTGAAATCTAACAAGGAGGAACCACATAATGGAAATCATCATCGGCTATTTTGTAGCAGCTATCAAGGCTATTCTTGCTATTTTCGGCGTTGAATTCAACGAAGAAACAGAAGACAATCTTGAAAACATGTTCGACAACATTACAGGTTTCGAACCCACCCCTGCTGAATAATTTATAATTATAGTATAGTGTAATTATAAACCCCCACCCATATGGGTGGGGGTTTTGTTTTTCTATGTTTTTTCATTGAGAAAAGCTCTCTTTTCTGTTATTTTATACAATTGTTTATTTTTCTTTAATAAATCATTGACTTATTATTATTTTGTGATAGAATTGTTTCCATTGGGTGAGTTTTTAACTCAAAATATTACAAGGAGGTTTAGTGTACAATGGATATCAAAGAATTAGTAATGAGCTGGCTTGCTCTCTTCATCGATTTCCTCAGAATGGTTGGTCTTGAAGACGTTGCAGACGAAATCTCAAACAAAATCGTTATGCCTCTCTGATTTTAAAGCATAACAAAAGCCTGACTTTTGAGTCAGGCTTTTACTTTTTGAAGTCACAACATCTGCCTATTTAACATTCATTTTTATATAAAATTATGATCCGCTTGAAAATCCGCCGTCGACAACAATAGATGTGCCTGTGATATATGAAGCCATGTCAGAAGAAAGGAAGAGCACTGCACCTGCAACGTCCGAAGGCTTTGCAAGACGGCGCATAGGTGTTCTCATTGTCATGTATCCAACCCACTTTTCGTTTGACAGGTTGTCGGCAATAAGAGGTGTTTCAACAAAGCCGGGGCAGACACAGTTAACTGTGATACCGAAACGTGCCCATTCACAGGCAAGGGACTTGGTTGTCTGCATAATACCGCCCTTGCTTGCGCTGTAAGCCGCTGCACCGGGAATACCCATAATTCCGCCAAGAGAGCACATATTGATGATTTTGCCCTGTTTCTGCGGAATCATGAAGGCATTGGCAATTGTCTGTGCCATGAAGAACTGGGCTGTGAGATTAAGTGCAATAACCTTGCTCCAGTCCTCATGCTTTTCGTTAATGCTATAGGCTGAATGTGCCATACCTGCATTATTGATGAGAATATCAAGTCTGCCTGTTTCTTTTGAGATAATTTCAGGAATCTTCTTCACCTCGTCACTGTTTGTGATGTCAGCTGCAATTGTGATAATTCTGCTTTCGGGATACATGGCTTTAAGCTCCTCTGCCTTTTCGTTGAGAGCTTTTTCGTTATAGTCTGCCATGTAAACGTCAGCACCGTTCTGAAGAAAAGCAACAGTGCTTTCAAGACCGATACCGCTTGCAGCACCTGTGATAAGAACAGATTTATTTTTAAAATCAAAGCTATAGTTCATTTTTGTTTCCTCCTGTAAAAAAAGCTACGTGTTATTATACCATAAATTATTACACTGTGCAACAAAAAACGCAGACATTCAAAAATAGTGTCAATACATATAAAACCTGTCTGTCACCCAATTTGATGGGTTAGCATCAATGTAATTCCAAATTTTTGCGTATTCCTTTTCATCTCTGATTATGTGATCGTGATAGTCACGTTGAAACATCGAAAAACCTGTTTCTTTTGTGATAAGAGTTTTGAAAGTAGAGACATATTGAGGAATCATATCATGACAAGGCAAAAATTTACATTTATAGGCCTCGTTACACAGAGAAATTATCATATGTATGTGGTTCGGCATAATTATATAGTTGTCAACAGTTAAACCGGAATAAGCGGATTTGCTTGTTTCAATGTACTTTTCAACAACCTTTCCTGAATCAGATAACACCCTTTCTGCATTCACAGATTTTAAATATATGATATCATTTTTATTCGTATAGTCCGGGACGCCGTGGGCGTCGTCCCCTACAACGATTTCACCCAATAAGCATTCTTTGTTTTTGACGCAGATTGTTATAAAATATGATCCGTTACTGCTGTAATTATAATTTTTAACCTATGTGATTTTCTTGTAATAATTTGCTTCATAAACATCACCTGCATAATAATAACACAAAAATAAAAAATTTCAATCCCGTAGGGGGTCGACGCCCACGGCGACCCGTAACAATGCCATATAAACAAAAAACGCAGACTCTCAGAAGAAAGTCTGCGTTATATTTTTATGTAGCTTTATGCAACCTCTGCTGCAAGCTCTTCATATGCTGCCATAAGTGTTGATGCTGTCTTGTCACCAAGTGAGATGAGCTCCTGATAGTGACCGAATGCAAGTGCAAGGCAGTAGTCATTGTCGGGCACGATATAACCGCAGGCATCGTTTGCAAGGCCGAACACGATGAGATCCTCACCGAAGATTTCGCAAAGTGTCTTGCCCTCAAAGTCCTTGCCGTCAACACTGCCGTCTGCAGTCAGTGAGCTGCCGCCGTAAACAAGGTCTGCACAAAGCTCACCGGGTACCATTGCAATCTTAAGGTCCTTACCCATTTCGATATAGCCGATTTCGGTTGTCATGTAATATTTTCCGTCGAGCTTCTTGATCTGATAGCTGAAGATACCAAGCTTACCTGCAAGCTGCATAACGGGGTTTGTGAGCTCAACCTCAACAGTGTCAAGTGCAACGTTAAGGATAGGCTCAACCTCTGTTTCTGTTGTGGCTTCCCAGCCTTCATACCAGGGTGTGTATGCACTTTCACCGATCTGCTCTTCAGTGAAATTGAGGCTCATAAGATATTCGTCAGCCTCGATTTCTTCCTCGCTCATTGTAAGACCGAGAGTCATCTTGCCGATTTCTCTGCCGTAGTTTGCTGCAGCCTCAACTCTGAGATCCCAGTCAACATTGACGCCGCCTGTGTAGATACCGCAGATTGCACCGTTGAAGAACATGAAATCATAGCCTGCATTGTTGATTACTTCACCGATATAGTATACATAGTCACCTGAAAGGCCGTGTCCCTTTGTGGGATCACTGTCTGTTGCAAGGCCGACTGTATCGGGATGTGCTGCCATGTTAAGAATGATTGTGGGTGTGGATGAAGCATCATCGGGAGTGAATGTGAAACGCTTGAGATCGGTTTCCATTGAATCGGCTGAAGGTCTGTTCTTGTTGTTGAAATACTTTTCGCCGATATCCTTTGATGCAAAGGTCATTGTGCCTTCTTCCATGTCAGCAACAGCCATTTCAATTGCTGTTTTAACCTTGTCATAGAAGAATTCCATATATTCCTCATCTGTGCCCTGCTCTAATTCGCCAAGACCTGTGATAGCCTTCACAAGATTGAAGGGAAGTTTACCAAAGAGGTTTGTCCAGAGACCCTGTGTGTCGATACAGGAATGAGCATGAGTTGAGAAAATATTGATTGAGCTGATATCGTTTGCTTCTGCAAAATCAGCAAGCATGCCTCTGATAACTCTGATGTCGGAGTTTGCCACACCGATTGAGTCAATTGTTGCAAAAACTGTTGTGCCTCTGCCGCTGCCGTCATTCATGGCAACAACACGGACCTTCATATCGTCAAGAATTTCACGCACATCGTTTGTGAAGAAATTCTGTTCGCTCATGAAGCCGCCGAGATAAAGATCATAGCTTTCCCAGTTTTCGGGAACAAGGCTCAGGCTTGCACTGCCAAGTGACCACTGTGCATCTGCAGAAGCTGAATCAATGAATTCACCTGTGCCCTCATAGAAATTGTCATAAACATATTCTTCGTCAGGCTTGAAGGCATCATTTTCACTCATAACGCCACCGAGGCCCTGAACGAGTGTGCCGAAAACCCATTCGATCGCTTTGGCAAGAACAACTGTGAACATGCTGTCTGTTCTGTTGAAATCAATTGCCGAAGCAGGAACTGAAGTTATGCTGAAAAGCATAACAACGGCGAGAACAACTGCAAGAAGTTTCTTTTTCATCATTGTATCCTCCTCATATGCCATAATATGGCACATTATTATTCAAGGATATAATGACACATCAAATTAAAAAAATAATTCCGAAAAAGAATATTTCGAAATTATTTATAAGATTTTAATATTTTATTTTATCCATCCGAGTTCCTTAAGCTGTCTGACAGTATCTTCGTTCACATCATCAACCGTACCGTCTGAAAGCTTTATGCATAACAGTGTGTCACTTTGCCCGGGATAAGTTGTCATCACCATGCCGTAAAGCACAAGCACCCTGTCACCGTCGGTGATGCCGCTGAATTTCTTTTCATCTGCACTGCCCATTGTTATGGGAGAGCCGTTTTCGTCAACAAAGATGAAATCACCCGACTGTGATATGAGTGCATGACCTGTGTGAAATGTTCTGTGATTGCCGAAAAGCATAAGTGTTCCTGCTGCCAGGATAGCAAGAACAAGAATTGCTGCAATTGCTGCTATGTATTTTTTCTTCATATTTTATCATTCCTTTTCGATTATTATCACTCTTTCGCCCGTAAGGCCGAGAGGATATGTTTCCTGCATTAATTCACTGACAATCACTGTTACCTTTTTGCCTGTGAAATAATCTGCATAGGAATCAAGCACAGAAATTTCTGCACCGTTTTCTATTATAGTCACATTCTCATCGCAGCCGAAGACATACTCCATTCCATCAGCATCACAAAGAAGAAGTGTTGCACCGTAAGACTCTGTGTCTGTTGCCTGCTTCACCGTTGCAGTGAGCTTTATTTCACCCTCACCCGGCATGATTGTGTTGTCGGCATTTTCCTCTCTGCAACCGTAAAAACTGACGGATATCAGAAGCACCAGCAATACGGCAATAAATTTTTTCATTTTTCTCACCTCGTAATATTAGAGTAATTTTCTGCCTTAATTGTTGCATTATTTCCCCTGAAAGTAAATCTCATAAAAAACTTTTAATTATATTCAAGAAATCACGTTTTTCTTCTTGAAATCTTATTTATATTATAGTATACTGTAACAGTATATGTAAAGTGGAAAGTTATCGGATTTTTCCGAAATTCTGCAAAAAAATAAATGGAGGAATTACCATGGCAGAAATTGAAAAAAGCAACAGTTTTATTTCCATGGAACACGATGTTCTCAAGTTCTGGGAAGAAAATGAATGCTACGAAAAGCGTAAGGCAAAAAATGAGGGTAAGGAGCGTTTCCGTTTCATCGACGGACCTATCACAGCTAACAACCCGATGGGTATACACCACGCATGGGGCCGTACCCTCAAGGATACCTTCATCAGATATAAGTACATGAGAGGCTATGACTGCCGCTGTCAGAACGGCTTTGACAGCCAGGGCCTCTGGGTTGAGGTCGGTGTTGAAAAGGACCTCGGCTTCGAATCAAAGAAGGATATTGAGGATTACGGCATCGACAAATTCACAAAGAAGTGCGTTGACCGTGTAAAACAGTATTCAGGTGTTATCACCGAGCAGTCAAAGAGACTGGGTCAGTGGATGCAGTGGGACAACTCCTACTACACCAACACAGACCTTAACATCACATCAATCTGGCACTTCCTCAAAACCTGCGACGATAACGGCTGGATCAAGAGAGAATACAAGCCCATGCCCTGGTGCCCCAGATGCGGCACATCACTTTCAGAGCACGAAATGACAGGCTCATACAAAACCGTTACACATAACTCTGTTTTCTTCAAGCTTCCCGTTGAAGGCACAAACAGCAAAATCATCGTATGGACAACAACTCCCTGGACTCTTTCTTCAAACGTAGCTCTTGCAGTCAACCCTGAAATTGACTATGTTGAGGTTAAGGTTGCATCCGACGAAAAGACTCTCATTCTCGCAAAGAATGCTATCAAATATCTTGGTGATGACAAGCAGGAGGTTCTTCGCATGTTCAAAGGCGAGGAGCTTGTAGGTCTCAAGTATGACACCTGCTTCCCCGAATTAGAGGCTCAGCAGGGCTTCGAACATAAAATCGTTGCATGGGAAGATGTTGACGCTGAGGAAGGTACAGGCGTTGTTCACATTGCTCCCGGCTGCGGTGCAGAAGATAATGAACTCGGCAAGAGACTCGGTCTTCCCGAAATCATGCCCGTTGACGATATGGGTATTTTCCTCAAGTGCTTCGGCTTCTTCACAGGCAAGAACAGCAAAACAATTGCTGACGAGGTTTTTGAAGAGCTTAAAAAGAGAGACAAGCTTTATCTTGTTAAGCCTCACGAGCACAGCTATCCCGTATGCTGGAGATGTAAGGAAGAGCTTATCTACCGTCTTGTTCCCTCATGGTTCATCACAACAGAGGAGCTTAAACCCCGCCTTATCAAAAACGCTATGAGCGTTAAGTGGGAGCCCGAATCAAACGGCAAAAGAATGCTTGACTGGCTCAACAACATGGGTAACTGGAACATTTCACGTAAGCGTTATTACGGCATGCCCCTCCCCTTCTATGTATGTGAGGATTGCGGCAATGTTCATGTTGTCGGCTCACTTGAAGAGCTTAAAAAGCTTGCAGTTGACCCGGCAAAGGTTGACGCTCTTCCCGAGCTTCACAGACCCTGGATTGACGAAGTAGAAATCAAGTGTCCCAAGTGCGGCAAAAATGTCAAGCGTATCACCGATGTTGGTGACGTTTGGCTCGATGCAGGTATCGTACCCTTCTCAACCACAGGCTATTTTACAGATAAAGAAGAATGGAGAAAGAACTATCCCGCAGAATGGATTGTTGAAATGCGCGAGCAGGTTCGTCTCTGGTTCTATTCAATGCTCTTTATGAGCACCGTGCTTGAAGACAAGGCTCCCTATCAGCGAGTTCTTTGCCATTCGAGTGTTGTTCAGGAAAACGGACAGAAGTTCTCAAAAACCGGCTTTATGATCCGCTTTGATGAAGCTGCAGAAAAAATCGGTGCCGACACAGTCCGTTACCTTTATGCAGGCGGCTCTGTTGCAAACGATGTCCGTTTCGGCTTCAACCTCGGTGACGAAGCAAGAAGAAAGCTTCTCGGCTTCTGGAACATCTATACCTTCTTTGAAACCTATGCAAAGATTGATAAGCCCAACTTCGAGGGTTATACCCCCGATAAGAATGCAATGACCGTTACAGACAAATGGCTCATCTGCAGAACAAACGATTTCATCAGAACTGCAACTGCTCAGATGGAAGACTACAAGGCTTACAACATGGTCAAGGAATTCGAAATCTTTGTTGATGATATTTCTAACTGGTATATCAGAACAAACCGCCGCCGTTTCTGGAAGACAGGCGACGAAAGCGACAAGATGATTGCTTACTGGACACTTTTCCAGGCACTCAATGCCTGCGTTAAGGTTATGGCTCCCGTAACACCCTTCATGACAGAAAGCATCTGGCAGAATCTTATCCGCCGTGTTATGCCTTCAGTTGAGCTTTCAGTTCACCTTTCAGACTGGCCCACAGAAATCGAAGGCTTCGAAGATGACGGCATCATCGAACAGACTGCTTTTGCACGTGACATCATCGCTGTTGCAATGAGACTTCGTAATGAGCATCAGATCAAGGTCCGTCAGCCTCTTTCAAAGCTCTTTGTCTGCTGCGATGCTGACAAAGCTGAGCAGGTTAAGGTTTTCGAAAAGAATATTCTTGACGAGCTTAACATCAAAGCTCTCGAATACATCAGTGATTCATCCGTTCTTGAGGACAGCTACCTCACTGTTAACTTCAAGGTTGCAGGTGCAGTGCTCAAACAGAATGTAAACAAGATGAAGCAGGCTCTTGAAGCTGCAACTGCAGAACAGATGGCTGAATACACAGCTAAGGCAAAGAACGGCGAAGCAGTTCTCGTTGAAGGCTTTGACGAAGCTTATGACGCTTCAATCTTCAACATCATGTCAAAGACAAAGACAGGCATCGTTTCTGCTGAATGTCAGGGCGGCACAATCATCGCTCTTGATGTTGTTCTTACAGACGAGCTTATCGCTGAAGGCACTCTTCGTGATATCATCCGTCAGTGTCAGCTTATCAGAAAAGAAGCAGGCTATGAGGTTGACCAGAGAGTCAATATGTCAATCGCTTCTGACGACGCACTTATTTGTGCTGTTCTCAACGATAACAACGCTTTCATGTGTGAAGAGCTTCTCGCTGACAGCATCGTAAGCGAAGCTATTGAAGCGGACCTGACAAAGGAAATTGCTATCGGTGACAAGAAGATTGCAATTTCTGTAAAGAAGGCTTAAGTGCTTTGGCGTTTATCCAATTATAACTAAAGTAATGTAAAAGTAGTCAGTAGTTAGTAGTCAGTAGTCAGGGAATTGCTCCGCAATTTCATATTGCATATATAATTCCCTGAAAAACGTACTGATTCGGTTACTGACTACTTAATAATTACAGTTTCAGTTCAGGTCCTCAATCGCAAAGCGGTTTCCCCTTGCTACCAGCCACTGACTACCAGTTACCGGCTACCGGCTACTGACTACTAATACCCTTATGGGTTGATAAAATACTACGGAAAAAGACAAAATTCGTATACTATTATATACATGTATTTTTCGCAAGTAAACTGAAAGGAAAATTACTATGGCTAACGATAAAAAAATGGTTGAAGATATCACTTCCATGGAAGAAGATTTTGCCAAGTGGTATACAGATATCTGCAAAAAAGCAGAGCTTGTTGAATACACCAGCATAAAGGGCTGCATGGTTATCAGACCTTACGGTTATGCAATCTGGGAGCATATTCAGAGAATTCTTGACGGAATGTTCAAGGAAACAGGTCACGAAAACGTATGTATGCCCATGTTCATTCCCGAATCCCTTCTTCAGAAGGAAAAGGACCACGTTGAAGGCTTCGCTCCCGAGGTTGCATGGGTAACCCACGGCGGCAGCGAAAAATTAGAAGAAAGACTCTGCGTTCGTCCCACATCAGAAACTCTTTTCTGTGAGCATTATGCAAACATCATTCACTCACACCGAGATCTTCCCAAGCTTTATAATCAGTGGGTAAGCGTTGTCCGTTGGGAAAAAACAACTCGCCCCTTCCTTCGTTCAAGAGAATTCCTTTGGCAGGAAGGCCACACGATTCACGCGACTGCAGAGGAAGCAATCACCGAAACAGAAAAGATGCTCAATGTTTATGCTGACTTCTGCGAAAAATATCTTGCAATCCCCGTTGTTAAGGGCAAGAAAACTGAAAGCGACAAGTTCGCAGGTGCAGTTTCCACCTATGCAATTGAGGCTCTCATGCACGACGGCAAGGCTCTTCAGGCAGGCACATCACACTATTTCGGTGACGGCTTTGCAAAGGCTTTCGGCATTCAGTATCAGAGCAAGGAAAACAAGCCCGAATATCCCCATCAGACTTCATGGGGCATGACAACAAGGCTTATCGGTGCAATCATTATGTCCCACGGCGACAACAACGGTCTTGTTCTTCCCCCTGCAGTGGCTCCCATTCAGGCTGTTATTATTCCCGTTGCACAGCACAAGCCCGGCGTTCTCGAAAAGTGTGACGAGCTTTTGGCTGAGCTTAAAAAAGCAGGCATCAGAGTGAAGCTCGACGACAGCAACAACTCCGCAGGCTGGAAGTATGCTGAATATGAAATGAAGGGTGTTCCAGTTCGTATTGAAGTCGGTCCCAGAGACATTGAAAACGGTCAGTGTGTTGTTGTTACCCGTCACAACAGAGAAAAGAATTTTGTATCTCTTGAAGGCCTTGCAGACACAGTTAAGGCAAAGCTCACAGAAGTTAACGAGGGAATCTACAATAAGGCTCTCGAAAACCGTGAAAACAGAACCTATTCCTGCAAAACAATGGACGAAATCACCGCTGCTCTGACCGAAAAAGGTGACGGATTTATCAAGGCAATGTGGTGCGGAAACGAGGAATGTGAGGATAAAGTCAAGGAAATTACCGGTGTTGGCTCCCGTTGCATCCCTCTCGAGCAGGAAAATATTTCAGACACTTGTGTATGCTGTGGCAAAAAAGCACAACATATGGTATATTGGGGCAAGGCTTATTGATTTTTACCAAATAAATCGACATTTTTTTGTGCACATTTTGCACAAAAGCGTGTTTTTGGGCATTTTCAGCGTTTTGCACATGACCAAAGCACCCAAATTATGATTTTTGTATAATACTTACTAAAAACACCCCTGTTTGAGGGGTGTTTTTAATTGCTTTTTGGAAGAAAAACACCCCTGAAATGTATAAAACTTGACAATTTTGTCATAAATAGATATAATACCAACCGTTGCCAAATTGTAAGATAGATACACAGGGTGGTTAACACCCATCCTGAGCAGGCAAAAATAGCTTAAAAATACACATCTGCAAGGTCAGAGCGAGGGTACGGAAACCGTCAGTCGAAACGATCCCAACACTTCTTTGTTTCATCTTCCGTTCCGAGTTTATGCAAATTTAAAAATGTGTGTTTTAACAAAACGGTTGTTATTGTCTGTGCCGGATTCAATATAAAGAAAACGGCAATATTAAATCAGAGGTGATATAATGAAAAAGGTCTTAACAAAAGCACTGCTTATTGCAATGACTATTGTTACCCTTGCCACAATCATACCCCTATCCGTAAACGCAACGTCAAGCAACAAAAAAGAAATCTATTCCTTTCTCGTAAATGAGATGGGCCTTAATTCAGCAGCAGCATGTGGCATCCTGGCTAACGTTGAAAGAGAATCCGACTTTAACCCGAGGCTTGTTATCAGAGACAGCAACGGCAGAAAAAGCGGCGGTCTTTTCCAATGGAACGGTAACAGATTCTCAAGCCTGCAAAAATTCTGTGATAAGCACGGATACAGCTATCTGTCAATCGAAGGGCAGATGAACTATCTTAAGCACGAGCTCTCTCTTAATTCCTATAACTACATCTACGATTACATGAAGGATGTTTCCAACAATTCACAGGGAGCTTACGACGCCGGTTATTACTGGTGCTACTACTTCGAAATTCCCTCTAACAGAGGGGCAAAGGCACAGCAGAGAGGCTCAATGGCAGTTAATGACTATTGGCCTGACTTCGGCAACAAAACGCCGAAAGCTCCGAAGCTTTCCTTCCCGTCAGGTGAAAAAAAATATGATATGGACGATTCCATAACCATAAAATGGACATCTGCCGGAAAGAACTGCACATCATATAAAATCTATGCTGTGGAAAAGCTCAAATCAACAGGCAAGTATGACTGGGACAATGTAAAAACCTTCACTGTAAGCTCATCAAAAACCAGCTACACCTTCCCGAAAAACACCTTATACGGTAACTTTGCTCTGAAGGTAAGAGCAATCAACGACACAACAGGCGAATATAAGGACAGCAACTATATTTACTGCCGTGTCACCTGCTCAACACATGACTATTCATCAAAGGTCACAAAGCAGCCCACCTTCAGCACAAAAGGCACAAAGCTTCTGACATGCAAGCAGTGCGGTCATAAGGTTACAAAGTCTGTCAGCGCTCTTACGGTTGCAGATTTCAAAAAAATGAGAATGACCAGGCCGACAGTCAAGTCTGCATCAACAAGTGCGATAAAGCTCAGCTGGAGCACCTTCGCAGGCGCAAAGGGATATATGATATATCAGCGTGTTGACGGCAAATGGAAGCTTCTCGGAAAAACCACCGATACTGTCTTCACGGTTAAGAACCTGAAAAAAGCAACTGAATATAAATTCGGAGTCAGAGCATACACTGTGAAGGATTCCAAAACCTACAATTCAGTTATCTCCCCCTCTCTCATCACATCAACCGAAACTGATGTGCCCGTTATCAGGCTTGAAAGAGGCTCAAAGCAGTGCACTGTTTCATGGAACAAGGTCAAGGGTGCAGACGGTTATGAGATCTATATGTCAGAGGGCGAAAACAGCACAAAGTTCAAAAAAGTTGCAAGAGTGTCTGCCGATAAACTGAAGTATACAGTTACAGGCCTGAAGGTCGATCAGTACTATAACTTCAAGGTTCGCTCCTTTGTAAAAAGCAGCAACGGCAGCCGTTCCTACAGCAGTTTTTCAGATGCAAGATATATAATAGCAAGATAAAAAAATACTGTTGCACATGATGTGTAACAGTATTTTTTTCTGTTTGTTATATCCCGAAAAAGTCGCTTCCCGGATTTCTTTCGAAAATGCCTCTTTAAGAGCTTTTTGAAATTTTGCTTGTAGTTTCAGCGTCAAATTATAAAACTGCCAATTTGATGCCTTTTTGGCAAAAGTTAAACTGTGGCAGTTGCGTTCCTCCATTTTATATATATTTTTTAATAAAAAAATGGGTTTTATTGCTGCTTCTCCCCACCAGAGAGCTGATTTTCACTTCAAAAAAGGACAAAAGAAAACATCCCTGTTTTTTCACTGCCAAACAAGGATGTTTTTTTGTTTATTCTGTTATCAGAAATGCTTTTTGATGTTGTAAATATCAATGCAGCCCACAGGACATGCCTCATGACATTTGCCGCAGCCTGTGCACTTGTCGTAGTCAACCTTTGCACAGAAGTTTTCAACTGTAACTGCGCCCTCAGGGCAAACCTTTGTGCACTTCATGCAGCCGATACAGCCGGCCTTGCACTGCTTGCGTGTTTCAGCACCCTTTGCATGGTTTTTGCAAAGCACTGCTGCCTTTGTTGTGTCAAGGGGGAACAGGTCAATAAGCTGTCTGGGGCAGGTCTTGATGCACATTTTGCATGCACGGCATTTATCCGGGTTGATTCTTGCAACACCGTCGCAGATGAAAATTGCTTCATAGGGACAAACCTCAACACAGTCGCCGAATCCGATACAGCCGTGAACGCAATTTTTCGGACCGCCGAAAAGCTGTGTTGCAATTTTACATGAATGAACACCGCTGTATTCAAGCTTTTCTTCAACATTCATCTTGTTGCCCTGGCACATAACAGCTGCAACCATGGGTGTGACATTGCCTGCCTCAAGGCCCATAACCGCTGCAATTGCCTGAGCAGCGTCATTACCGCCGGGGGTACAAAGGTTACATTCCTTTGTTTCGCCCTTTGAAAGAGCTGCTGCGTATCCGTCACAGCCTGTATAGCCGCAGGCACCGCAGTTTGCACCGGGAAGACATTCACGCACCTTTTCTGCTGTTTCATCAACGGGCACTGCAAAGAAAATTGATGCAAGAGCAAGTCCGAGACCTGCGATAAGGCCTATAGCGGCAACGATAATTACCGGAACTAAAATCTGACTCATACCGTTACCTCCTTAACCGAAAATATTTTCAACAATGCCTGTAAAGCCGAGGAATGAAACCGATGTGAGGGACGCTGCAACAAGAGTGATGGGCAGGCCCTGCATAAACTTCGGCACATCGGCAGTTTCAAGTCTCTGTCTGACACCGGCAAACATAACCATTGCAAGCATAAAGCCAAGGCCGGCACCGACAGAGTTGAACATTGACTGTGCAAAGTTGTAGCCCTCATCAACGTTGAGAATAACAACACCGAGAACTGCACAGTTTGTTGTGATAAGAGGAAGATAGATACCCAGTGCACTGTAAAGAGCGGGGATATATTTTTTCAGAATGATTTCAACAAGCTGAACAAGAGCTGCAATAACAAGAATGAAAACGATTGTCTGCAGATATTCAAGGTCGAACTTCACAAGAAGGAACTTGTTGATGGGATAGCAAACTGCTGTTGCAAGAGCCATAACGAAGATAACCGCTGCGCTCATACCAACTGCAGTGTTGAGCTTCTTTGAAACGCCGAGGAAGGGGCAGATACCGAGGAACTTTGCAAGAACAAAGTTCTGGGTAAGTATTGCCGTCATAAGAATTGCAAATAATTCTTTTGTCATGATTCACTTACCTCCTCTTTCTTTTCGTTTGCCTTGTTAAGAGCACAGGTCTGTGCCATGGGGCAGGCCTCACAACCGCGAAGCTCTGCTCTGGGCTTGCCCTTGCTTTCTGCAAGCTTATTAGCCGCTGCCATAAGAAGGCCGAAAACAAAGAAGCCGCCGGGAGGAAGAATGAAAACAAGCATGGGGTTTTCGTTGAGGAAGGGTACGCTGAATCCGTTGAAGCTGAAGTCACCGAAAACAGAAAGAAGATCCTTGATACCTACAAGGAAGGTACCTGCACCGAAAACCTCACGGATTGTACTCATAAGGAAAAGAGCTGCTGTAAAGCCGATACCCATGCCGACACCGTCAACTGCCGAAGCGAGAACAGGATTCTTGTTTGCAAAGGCTTCTGCTCTGCCAAGGATGATACAGTTAACAACGATAAGGGGAAGATAAACACCCAGTGCCGAGTCAAGTGCGGGAACAAAGGCCTTGACTATCATCTGAACAATGGTAACAAATGAAGCAATAACAACAATGTATGCGGGGATACGCACCTTGTCGGGAATTACCTTACGCAGAGCCGAAATAACAATGTTTGAGCACACAAGAACTATTGTTGCTGCAAGGCCCATACCGATTGCACTTGAAACAGAGGTTGTAACAGCAAGTGTGGGACAGGTGCCGAGAACAAGACGAAGAACAGGGTTTTCAGCAATAAAGCCCTTTGTCAGCTCTTTAGTAAGACTTCTTTTCTTTTCAGCCATTGTTCTCACCTCCCCTGAAATTAAGCTGTTCAAAAGCCTCAGTCACTGAATTGACTGCGCTTGTAACTGCCTTTGATGTGATAGTTGCGGCTGTGATAGCCTGAACATTCTGTCCGTCGTTTGATGTTTTGTCAACGGTGAGAACACCGCTTTTGCCGACGAATCTTGACTTGAAGCTGTCGCTTGTTGCGTTTGCACCAAGGCCCGGTGTTTCACCGTGTGACAGAATTTCAATGCCTGTGATTGTGCCTTCTGTGTCAAGACCGACCATAACAGAAATTGTTCCGCCGTAGCCCTTTGCCCCTGCTGTGAACACATAGCCTACAAGGTTTCCGCTGTCGTCAGTGCCCTCACAGTAGGTGATGCCGCTGTCAAGAGTTGTCACTTCACCGTAGCTCTTGCCTTCGGGAAGAACAAGCATGCGGCTTGCGTTTTCGGTTTCAACTGCATTAGCTGCAATCTTACCGCTTGTTATAACATTTGTTCCTGCAAGAAGTGCCGTTGCAACAAGGCAGATTATGAGAAGTGCAACGGTAGGAATGAGGACGTCTTTTGCATTTAATTTTTTCATGCCTTTGCCTCCTCCTTTTTCTTCTTCTTTTCCTTAATCTCACCGAAAGGTCTTGACATTGTCATGTTTTCGATGTGAGGAACAAGAATATTCATAAGAATAATTGAGAATGAAACACCCTCGGGGAGTGAACCGAAAATTCTGATAAGGGAAGTGATAAGTCCACAACCGATACCAAAGACGATTTTACCCTTTGTGTTGATGGGTGATGTTGCATAGTCTGTTGCCATAAAGAAAGCACCGAGCATAAGACCGCCGCCGAGAAGCTGATATGCAACAAACTCAAAGTTGCCCTTACCTGCAATAAGCATGAACACTGCAACTGTGCCGATAAAGGTGAAGGGAATGATGGGAGAAATAACCTTTCTTAAGATAAGGTATAATCCGCCGCAGATGAGAGCAATGGAGCAGACCTCACCCATTGAGCCGCCGTGACGGCCGATAAGCATTTCAACAAGAGAAGGAAGCTCTGAAGCAACGGCTGAAACATCGCCGCCCTGAACAGATGCAAGGGTTGCCATGGGAGTTGCTGTTGTCACTGCATCCCATGAGCTTGTGAAGGGTGCAACCCACTGTGCCATAGCTGTGGGGAATGATACCATAAGGATAATTCTTGCTGTCATTGCAGGGTTAACAAAGTTCTGTCCGATACCGCCGAACATCTGCTTGACAACAACAATTGCAACAACACTGCCCACTGCTGCCATCCACAGAGGAATGGTTGAGGGAAGGTTGAATGCGAGAATAAGACCGGTTACTATGGCTGAAAGGTCACCGAGGGTGCCGCTTCTTTTCATCACTTTTCTTGAAACATATTCAGCAAGAACTGCACTACCCACTGTGACAGCTGTGAGAAGCAATGCTCTTAAGCCGAAATATATAACACTGACAACAAGAGCGGGGAGAAGTGCAATGATAACATCAAGCATAATGCCTGTTGTGGTTACATTTGAGCGCACATGGGGTGACGCACTGACCGTAAGTTTCTTTGCCATTATTTTGCACTCTCCTCTCTGATAACCTGTTTTGCAAGTCGCATATACTGAACAAGGGGTCTGCCTGAGGGGCAGGCATAAGCACATGAGCCGCATTCCATGCAGACCATAACGCCGATCTTGTTAAGCTTTTCGGCATCCTTGATTTTTGCGTGCTTTTCGATAAGAGTCGGCATAAGACTCATGGGGCAGACATCAACACACTTGCCGCAACGGATGCAGTCTCTTTCCTTCTTGATAAGATCCTTTCTGTCATCAAAGGCAAGAAGTGCGTTGTTCTGCTTGCAGATGGGAGCCTGTGTGCTGCAGATTGCAATACCCATCATGGGACCGCCTGAAATAAGCTTTCTGGGCTCTGACTTGAAGCCGCCGCAATAGTCGATGATATCCTGAATGTTTGTACCGATGGGCACACGAAGATTCTTCGGGTTTTTGATTGCACCGCCGTCAACAGTCACGCTGCGTGAAACAAGAGGCTTACCTGTTTCGACATATCTTGCGATGAATGCAACTGAGGCAACGTTCATAACAACACAGCCAACATCGGCAGGAAGCTTTCCGGGAGGCACCTTTCTGCCTGTTGCAGAAAGAACCATCATCTTTTCAGCGCCCTGAGGATACTTTGAGCGAAGAGTCATAAGCTTGATTGCATCGTCCTTGTCGTTGTCACGGTCTGCAATCTCCTTCATGATTTCGAAAACCTTTGGCTTGTTATCTTCAATAGCGATGATAACCTGCTTGAAGCCGAGAATATTCTTAAGAATCTCAACACCCTTGAGAACATTTTCTGCGTTTTCCACACATTCACGGTAGTCAACGGTGATATAAGGCTCACATTCAGCTGCGTTGATTACAAGAGTATCAATTTCCTTGTCTTCGGGAATGTTAAGCTTCACATGAGTCGGGAAGCCTGCACCACCAAGACCGACAAGGCCTGATTCTCTCACTGCTGCACAAAGCTCTGCCTTGTTTGTGACAACGGGAGGCTTAATGCCCTCATAAAGACGCATTTCTCCGTCGCTTTCGATTGTGACACCCTTTGTGATAATTCCGTTTGCAAGCTTGACATCACCGACAGCAACAACCTTACCTGATACAGTTGCATGAATGGGTGCTGACACAAACTTATCTGTGTCACCAACCTTCTGACCTACACCCACAATGTCGCCGACCTTGACAATCGGAGTACAGGGTGCACCGATGTGCTGCTGCATGGGAAGAACAACCCTTGAAGGAACAGGCATTCTTTCAATCGGCATTTCGGCTGTGTTTTTGTTGTGTGATACGCTGGCACCGCCACGGCTGCGACGGACAGCTGTAAGCACGCCATTAGCCTTTTTGCTCATTTTTCCATCTCCTTTTCAGACTTGATAGCTGTTTTATAATTGTTTTGATTTTTCCACTGCGGAATTCTCGGCATAATCGTCATAAGCATAAAGCCCGTGACTGAGCCTGTTATCAGGGAAAAAATCAGAAGATATTTACCGTAATTCACAAGGGCAAGACTGCCCGATATAACACAGGCAACAACAAGCTGCCCCATGTTGTGCATCACTGCAGACATAACACCGATTCCCCAGAAGGAGAAGTGCTTTTTGCCCGCCTTAAGAAGAATGCAGGTCACTGCCGCACTCAACAAACCGCCGCAAAGGCTCATAACACCTGCTGTCACACCTCTTGTGATAAGCGCAAACAGAGCCTTTATCAGCACGATATATAAAGCACCGGGAAAGCCCCGAACAGTTGCCACATACATAGTCACAATGTTTGAAAGGCCCGGCTTTGCACCAACGGGAAGAAAGGGAATGTCGGGAATAAAAAGGTTTTCGAGAAAGCCCATAATCAGGGCAAGAGAGCCCATAGTGCCGAAAAATGCAACCTTGTTCGCTTTCATTTTTCTCACCTCAATAAACAACCGAATCGAAATCCGGCGCCTTCATACCCGAAAGAGAAACAACAACCTTTTCCGGCACACATGCCATAGCATCTCCGGCTCTTGTCATTTTTCCTCTTTTTTCGCAAAGCTTATCCTCGCACTCACTGCTTGTGAAGCTGACGCCGTCTTTTTCCACAAGAATTTCGCAGCCGCCTACCGTCAGGTTATAGCTTTCTGTGACATCTGACAGATTAACCGTTGCTGCCCTTTCACCGTCAAGAGTAACCGTAAGGACAAGCTGCTCACTCTTCTGCCAGGGAATAAACCATAATATACATGCCGTGACAATCACAAGCACAATTGCAATGTCACCTTTTTTTATCTTTTTGAGGAAACTGCCTTCACATTTTTTCAAATTCAATTTCACCCACCACAGACACTGTCAGATCATCTCTGACAAAAATTGCCGAAGCCTCATATTCTTTAAGAAGCTCTAGGCTTTTTTCTTCGCCCAGAACAAAGCAGGCAGTTGAAAGTGCATCGGATAAAAGGCCGTTATCACAGACAATTGTCACACTTATAAGCCCTGACGAAGCGGGATAGCCTGTTCTGCCGTCGAGTATATGGTGATAGCGTATGCCGTCCTTTTCAAAATAGCGCTCATAGTCGCCTGAGGTTGAAACGAAGCCCTCGCTCATGCTGATAACACCGAGAAAAGCATTTTCATCCCTGGGGTCACGCACTGCGACTCTCCATTTATCCCCTTTTTTGTTGTAGCAGCCGTGAACAAAATTACTTCCGCCCACACTTACAACGGCTCCGTCAATGTCATCACACACATTAACATAGTTTCTGACATAATCACAGGCAAGGCCCTTGCCTATTGCACCAAGGTCAACTCTGCAGTCTGACAGAAGTGTTATTTCGCTGCCGTCAATCTGAATGTTTTTGTATCCGACCTGCTCATTTGCTTTTTTGATTTCTTCGTCAGATGGGATTCTCTCATCCTCTTCACCGATATTCCACAGGCTGCTTACTCCGCCCACGGTGACATCAAAAGCACCATCGCTTTTTTCGCTGAGCTTTATGCAAACAGAAAGAATATCTGCCAGCTCTTTACTTTTCACCGTGCCTGTTTCATTCAGAACCGCAACTGCAGATTCTGCCTTTCGCCAGGAGATTGTTTTTTCAAGTGAATCTATAATCTCACGCACATGGGAAATGTGCTGACCGGCCTTTTCAGCATATATTTTCTGGCTGACGACCGTGCCCATAGCAATGGTGTTTTTTTCGGCATATTCAAAGCGCTTGCTTCTGTCATAAAGAAACAGTGACGAAAAAATAAGCACTGCAACCAGAACAGAGATAACAGCGATTCTTAAAACTTTCTTTTTGTTGTTCATTTTGCCTCCGTATAATACACTCCGGTAATAAAAACATTACCCTATCATACTCAACTTTTATATTTTATACTAAATCGACAGAATTTGCAATAGGATATAAATTAAAACTTGCAGTAATCTTTTGGATTTGCTATAATATTTCAGGAAAAAAATTTATTGAAGCAGGTGATAGTATGGACTTCAATCTGAATATGCCCGTAAAGATAATAAGCGGCAGAAACTGCATAGCTGAAAACTCAGCTTTGCTTTGCAGATACGGAAAAAAATGTCTTATCGTGACAGGCGGCAGCAGTGCCGAAAAAAGCGGTGCTCTCAGTGATGTGATTTCAGCACTGGAAAAGGAAAATATTGCTTACAGCATATACAACAAGATAGGCCCGAATCCCAGGCTTGACTCATGCCACGAGGCAGCACAGCTTGCTCTTTTGAAAAAAGCAGATTTCATCATCGGCATCGGCGGCGGCTCTGCTCTTGATGCTGCAAAGGCAGTTGCGGTTTATGCTGCAAATTCTGACTTTTCTCAAGAGGATATCTATCTTTATCAGCAGAACGAAAGAAACAGAGCTCTGCCCATTATCTGCATCGGAACAACAGCAGGAACAGGCAGTGAGGTCGGCAGAGTAAGTGTTCTCACGAACCCTAAAACAGGCAGAAAAAAGAGCATCGCTCCCGACGACTGCAACCCCTCTCTCACCTTTGCAGATCCCTTTTACACTCACTCCATGCCCTATGATATCACAGTTTCAACGGCGCTTGACGCTCTGGCGCATGTGCTTGAGGGGTATATGTCAGTCAAGTGCGGGGACATTCCCACTCTTTTCGGTGAAAAGGCAATTGCACTTATCTGGGAAGGACTTTCATATCTTCACTCTTCAAAAGAAAACCCCGATGAAAAGCTGAGAGAAAAGCTCTATTACGGCTCACTTTATGCAGGCATAACCCTCGCATACTGCGGCACGGCATTCCCCCACCCTCTCGGATATGTACTCACAGAAAATTACGGCATTCCTCACGGTAAGGCCTGCACTGCTTTTATGAGCGAATTCATCGAGCGCAGTGCCAGATATGAAAAAGAAAAAACAGAAAAGGCTCTGTCTGTCATGGGCGTTGACATTGACACATTCAAAAGAGTTATCAATGAGCTGACGGCTCTTCCCGAAATCACAATGACAAAGGCGGAAATCGAGTCTTACTGTGAACGCTTTGACACTGCACCCGCAAACTTTAAATTCTCACCGGGCGGCTTCACAAAAGAGGATGCAATCAGCATATTTGAAAACAAATTTTTAAAGTGAAAATAATTTTCGGGAAACATCTTCCTTTTTTGCTTGGTTTGTATTATACTATCGTAGGTCATATAGATAAAGATAAGGAGGTTTTTCAATGTCAAGAAAAATCAAGATTTTTATAAACAGACTGAAAACCATGAGTTTCAAAAAGATGTTCATGATGATAAATCAGATTCATGAGGAATATCACAAATCAAGAATCATCACATTCATTGATATGATAATATGTGCTCTGAAATTCGGTGTGGGATATCAGGATTACCGTGTTTTCGGCTTTGCAAATGTACCCATGAAAAAGAGAGAGACCTTCATGACAATGAACCAGAATCTCTCCCTTGTCCGTCAGGTAAATAACCCTGAATATTTCAAGCTTTTCAACAACAAAATTCTCTTTTTTGAAAAGTTCAACGAATATATCCGCCGTGACTGGATAAACCTTGAAGGCAAAAGTGCTGAGGAGCTTAAAAGCTTCTGCGAAGGCAGAGAAAGAGTTTTTGCAAAGCAGACAGAAACCTTCGGCGGTCAGGGCATTTCACAGGTAAAGCTCAATGCAGACACTGACTATGAAAAGCTTTTCAACGAGCTTTCTGAAAACAAGCAGTTCCTTATTGAAGAGGCTATCACACAGCACCCGAAAATGAACGAGCTTTATAAAGACAGTGTCAACACTCTGCGTATGGTAACTCTTGTAAAAGACGGAAAGAGCGTTCTCATGTATGCCCTTGTAAGAATGGGTCAGGGCGGTGCAGCCATCGACAACATTACAAGCGGCGGCATGTATGCCCCTCTGAATGAGGAGGGCGTTATCACCCATCCTGCATTCTGCGACAGAGAGGGTGTCTGCCACGATGTTCACCCCACAAGCAAAACAAAGTTTGTCGGCTTTGAGGTGCCTTTCTTCAAGGAGGCTGTTGAGCTTGTCAAAAAAGCATCACTTGTTGAGCCCGAGATGAAATATATCGGCTGGGACGTTGCAATAACTCCCGACGGTCCCATTCTTGTTGAAGGCAACAACTTCCCCTCCTATGAGCTTCCCCAGAACTACAGACACAGGGATAACGACGAGGGCATCAGAGCAAAATTTGAAGAGGTTATGGGAATAACTTTATAAAAAAAGACCGCCTTAGCGGTCTTTTTTAGTAGTCAGTAGTTAGCAGTCAGTAGTCAGGACGCTTGATTTCTCATATCAGATCAATATATTCCGCTGCCTTTGTTGCAGCAACGGTTCCGTCAGACACTGCAGTTGTGAGCTGACGGATATCTTTTTTTCTGCAGTCGCCGCAGACATATATTCCGTCCTTCACTGTGCAGCCTTCGTCAACGTCAACATAGCCGTATCTGTCAAGTGGCAATATGTCTGCAAAGTCTCTTGTGCCGGGAATCTGACCGATTGCAAGGAAAAGGCCGTTAACAGGAATTTCTCTGACGTTTTCACTCACTTTATCCTTGATTTTTACATATTTTAATATAGGCGCTCCTCCGATTTCATGAAGAACACTGTTTGTTATGATTTCAACATTTTCCTTGGCTCTAATTTTTTCCATGAGGCGTTTTTCGGCCCTGAATTCATCTCTGCGGTGCATGAGATAAACCTTATTGCACAGCTCACTTAAGTAAAGTGCATCCTGAACTGCGGTGTTGCCGCCGCCCACAACCATAACATCTCTTTTTCTGAAAAAGTTGCCGTCACAGAAAGCACAATAAGAAACGCCCTTGCCGATATAACTGTCTTCATTTGAAAGCCCGCTTTTTCTTTCTTCGGTGCCCAAAGCAAAAATAACAGCCTTCGCTTCATATTCACCCTTTGAAGTCACAACAGTTTTAATTTCACCGTCTTTGACATCGGTAACCTTTTCGCTTCTGAATTCACAGCCGAAATCCTTTGCCTGATTATATAAATTCATTGAAAAATCCATGCCGCTGATTTTACTGATGGCGGGATAGTTTTCAACCTCTGCACTTTTGCTTATCTGTCCTCCGTAATTAAGCTTTTCAAAAAGCATAACACTTTTTCCGCTTCTTAAAGCATAAACAGCAGCCGTAAGGCCTGCAGGTCCGCCGCCGATAATAATAATATCTGTCATTTTGTTCTCCTTTGCTGTGTTTGATATATTCATTTTACCACAAATGCTAAAAAAATAAATACATATATAAATATTTTTTGTAAAATACGGAATAAATCTCACTTTGATATAGAATTTCCGTTTCAGATGTGCTATACTGTTTTAGTATGGGTTATTATGCTTATTACTTTTGAAAGGAATGAAGACTTTGATAAAAAATATCGGCGGTCTTAACATAAATTACATTGACTCTGGTGAGGGCGATTTTGTTGTGGTGCTTCACGGCTGGGGCAGCAACATCACACTTCATGAGCATATGATAGGTATTCTCGAAAGAAAGTATCACGTTCTTGCCATGGATATGCCCGGTTTCGGCGAAAGCGACGAGCCCACAGAGCCCTGGTGCGTTGACAGCTATGTTGACTTTGTTCTTGATTTTCTGAAGGACTATGCACCGAAAAAGGTCACACTTATCGGCCACTCCTTCGGCGGCAGAGTTATCATCAAGCTCTGCTCAAGACAGCTCCCCTTTGAAATTGACAAGATTATTCTCATCGATTCAGCGGGAGTTATGCCGAAAAAGACCTTCAGACAGAAAACAAAGCAGAAAATTTATAAAGCCACAAAAAGCATTTATTCCTCTGCCCCCGTTCAGAAGATGTTCCCCGAGGCACTGGAAAATCTTCGCAAGAAAAACGGCTCTGCAGACTATAATGCAGCATCCCCCGTCATGCGTCAGACTCTTGTCAAGGTTGTCAATGAGGACCTGACAGAGCTTATGCCGAATGTGAAGGCTCCCACTCTTCTTGTCTGGGGCACCCTTGACGATGCAACTCCCCTTTCAGATGCACTTCTGATGGAAAAGCTTATGCCTGAAGCAGGTCTTGTTAAATTTGAAGGCGCAGGACATTATTCCTTCCTTGAATGCCGTGAACAGTTCGGCAGAGTGCTCGCTTCATTTATGAATATTTAAGAAAGGATCAGCAAATATGCTCAACATGATTTTAGTTATAGCCTGCGCTGTGATTTCTCTTGTTCCCGCAGCCATGAGTGCTATTGATTCCATGCACTTTTTCCAGCTTAATTCTTACCGTTTTGACACTCACTCAAAATGGATAAAGGAAAACACAAGAAAATATCTTCCCCACTCAACAGTTTCTGTGCTTATGCTTATTGCACTGCTTCTGAACATAAATATTGTTGTCAAGGCAGTTGCTCTCATCGTGCTTCTTGTTGTGGCTATCCCCCTTTCGAAGCCGAAAAAAGCAAAAAAGCCCCTTGTTTATACTCCCAGAGTCAAGAGAATGCTTTTCACCGAAGCTCTCGTATGCACTGCGGCAATTGTGGCAGTTTCGGTGCCTGCAATCAAGGCACAGGCCGAAACCTACGCACTTCTGACAATTGCGCTTCTTTTCGGCCTTTCACCCTTCATCTGCCTTCTTGCAAACCTTATCAACAAGCCTGTTGAGCTGAGCATCAATCAGTACTACACCAACGATGCAAAAAAGATGCTGCGTCAGTGTCCCGACCTTAAAATTATCGGCATCACAGGCTCTTACGGCAAAACAAGCGTGAAGTATTATCTCACAACCCTTCTCAAGGGCAAATATAATGTTCTTATGACCCCCGAAAGCTACAACACACCCATGGGTGTTGTTAAAACTATCAGAGGTTCACTGAAGGCTACCCATGAAATTTTCGTCTGTGAAATGGGTGCAAAGTGGGTTGGTGACATCAAAGAATTATGCGATATCGTTCATCCTCAGCACGGTGTTATCACCTCAATCGGCCCTCAGCACCTTGAATCCTTCAAGACACTTGACGCTGTTAAAAGCACAAAGTTTGAGCTTGCTGATTCTCTTCCCGAGGGCGGTATGCTTTTCCTTAACGCAGATGACGAAAACATCCGTGACCACGGCAGCAACAGGCCTTACATTTCATACAGCGTTGAAGGCAAGGCAGACTATGTTGCCTATAACCTTTCAGTTTCTGAAAGAGGCACAACCTTCACTGTCAAAGCTCCCGACGGCGAAACAGCAGATTTTTCAACAAAGCTTATCGGCAGACACAACGTTCTGAACATCACAGGCGCTATTGCAATCAGCCATAAAATGGGTATTGAGCTTAAAGACCTGCGCAGTCAGGTGAGAAAGCTTGAGGGTGTTCCCCACAGACTTCAGCTTTCAGATAAAGGCAATGTGGCAATCATCGACGATGCTTACAACTCAAACCCCAGCGGCACAAAGGCTGCTCTTGAAGCATTGAGTCTTTTTGACGGATACAAGATTCTCGTCACTCCCGGCATGGTTGAGCTCGGCCCCAAGCAGGATGAATTAAACCGTGAGTTCGGCAGAAACGCTGCCTCGGTATGTGACTATGTTGTTCTCGTCGGTGCAAAGCAGGCTGTTCCCATCAAGGCAGGCCTTCTTGACGAAAAGTACGATGAAAGCAAAATTTATGTTGCTTCCACCATAAATGAGGCACTCAATCATGTTTACGCTCTGAATTCACAGGGCAGAAAGAAGATCATTCTTCTTGAAAACGATCTTCCCGACAACTATTAAGAAAGGTGAGCTAAAATGAAAATCAAAGTTGGCGTTCTGTTCGGCGGCAAAACCGTTGAGCATGAAATTTCAATAATCTCCGCAATTCAGGCTATGGGTTATCTCAACCGTGACAAGTATGATGTAATCCCCATTTACATAACAAAAAACAATGAGTTTTATGTGGGTGAAGGCATCGGCAACATCGAATCTTACACAGACATCAACAGCCTTCTTAAAAACAGCCAGAGAATTATCATGGTCAATGAAGGCGGAAAAACACAGCTTATAAAATATCCCCAGAAGATGTTCTCAAAGGGTGTTGTCGATTATATCGACATCGCTTTCCCCGTTGTTCACGGCACAAATGTTGAAGACGGCACTCTTCAGGGCTATCTTAAGATGTTCAACATTCCCTATGTCGGCTGTGACGTGCTTTCCTCTGCAGTAGGCATGGATAAATACGTTATGAAAACCGTTCTCAAGGACAACGGAATCCCTGTTCTTGACTGCAAGTGCTACACTGCAAACCTCTATGACGAGGACAACGAAAAAATTGTTGACGAAATTGAAGGTGCAATCGGTTATCCCGTTATTGTAAAGCCTGTAAATCTCGGCTCATCAATCGGCATTTCAAAGGCAGACAACAGAAGTGAGCTTTTCGACTCACTCGACACAGCCTTCCACTATGCAACAAAGGTGCTTGTTGAAGCAGCTGTTCAGAATCTTAAGGAAATCAACTGCTCCGTTCTCGGTGACTATGAAACTGCAGAAGCTTCTGAATGTGAAGAGCCTGTTTCATCAGATAAAATTCTCACCTTCTCTGAAAAATACATCGGTGACGGCTCTGCAAAGGGAGCTAAAGGTGCAAAGGGCGGTGTGAAGTCATCTCCCTCAGGCAGCAAGGGTATGGCGACACTCAAAAGAAAAATTCCCGCTGACATCACAAGTGAGCAGAGAGATGAAATCCGTCAGATGGCAGTGAAGGCCTTCAAGTGCCTCGGCTGCAACGGTGTTTCAAGAATCGACTTCATGATGGATACAAAGACAGGCAAAATCTGGCTTAACGAAATCAACACAATTCCCGGCTCACTTTCCTTCTATCTCTGGGAGCCTCTCGGTGTGAAGTACACAGAGCTTCTTGACAGAATGATTTCAGTTGCTCTCAAGCGTGAAAGAGAAAACGAATCCATCACCTACAGCTTTGACTCAAATGTGCTTCAGGGCGTTAACCTTGGCGGCGGCACAAAGGGTGCAAAGGGAAGCAAGATGTAATTCGCAATTTGCAATCGTGGGAACACATCGGGCAGCCGGAACTCAGATACCGTCGGATAAGCCGTGCAGAGGATGCTGCGGATGTTGTCCCTTTAATAGAAAGCAGTAAGGCACAGGGTGAGCTTGTGCCTTATTTTTTATGCGTAAAAGGCGAAAAAATGGGGCTTTTCTTTTTTCATTTGCCTTTTTTCGCAGACACATTTGTGTTTATGTTTTGATTTTGTTTCATACTTACTTTTATTCTTATATTTTATTTGATTTATATTTAATTTAATTTGTATTTGTATTTGTATTACCTGCAGGTATGTGCAATTGTATCAGTCATCATCATTGTCGTATTTACCGTCGTCATCGTCACCGTCATTTCTGAATTTTTCCCAACGCTTTTTCGCATTTTCCGAGCGCTTCTGACAGATTGCTTCGTAACGCTCACGGTTCATATCAAGGGTGCTTTTGAACTGCGTAAATACAATGCGTAAGGCGATGTCCTCAAACTCGGGGAGAAACCCGCAGACATCATAAAGGAAAAGTGCTTTGAACAGTTTTCCGCATTCTTCATCGCTCAATATCATTACTGAATCAATCATATTGTGATGCAACAGCATCGCTTTGTTTTTCATAGATAATCTCCTTCTGAATAAAAAAATAATCGAACAAATGTTCGTATAATTAATTTTAGAGAAGAAAATCGGTTTTGTCAAGCATAAAAAAATAATGAGCCGTAAAAAACTCGGTTTTACAGCTCATTACTGCTCATTCCTCCATCTGCTTACTCAGAAAGCCTGCGGCAACCTGAGTCAGCTTTATATCTGTCTGTGAGGGTGTTGCGCCCTGCTTTCCCGAGATAAGGGCAACAGCTCCCATCACATCCCCTCCGCCGATAATCGGGTTCATTACGGCGATTTTGGCAGGTACATCCTCACTTATGACAAGCTCATCCTTGCTCGAGCCGAGGACGAAGGGGGAGCGCTTTTCCATGTAGCTTTCAAGCATTGGTGAAATCCTCTTGCCGACAACATCCTTTTTCGGCATTCCTGCAACGGCAACAACTCTGTCTCTGTCGCAGATTGCAACGGACATTCCGCTTGTGCGTGAAAGCACGTCAACATACTGCTTTGTGTAGGGGCCTAATTCACCGATAGGGGAGTACTTTTTGAAGATCACCTCGCCGTCACTCTGAGTGAAAATTTCGAGCGGGTCGCCCTCGCGGATTCTTAGGGTACGGCGGATTTCCTTTGGGATGACGACTCTTCCAAGGTCGTCGATTCTACGAACTATACCGGTGGCTTTCATATATATCCTTCTCCTCTTAATGCAAATTGTGTTGTTAGTATCTGTAAATTGAGGATAAATATACTGTATGAATTTACTTTTCGGATGTGCTGTGGTATAATAGCTGCAGAAAACCGAAAAATAAAAAGGAGAAAAAGCTTATGGTACATATCGGTAATGACTGGGATGAAATTCTCGCTGATGAGTGGGCAAAGCCTTATTATCAGAAGCTCAGACAGTTTCTCAAGGCTGAGTACTCAACTAAGAAAATTTATCCGCATATGAATGACATTTTTAATGCCTTGAGATATACATCCTTTGAAAATACAAAGGTGGTAATTATCGGTCAGGATCCTTACCACGGGGCAGGTCAGGCACACGGACTCTGCTTCTCCGTCAAGCAGGGGGTAATGCCTCCACCGTCGCTTAAAAACATTTTCAAGGAGCTTAGCAGTGACGTCGGAAAGCCGATTCCTCCTCACGGTGAGCTGACCGATTGGGCAAAGCAGGGTGTGCT
>JAZSHL010000120.1:0-9183 GCA_045533205.1 Acutalibacteraceae bacterium
AAAAGTACTTTTTAAAACTCTTCTGATGGTCCTTAAACCATCGAAATCTCGGGTTCCTTTTCTTATCTCGTTGTTTAATTTTCAAGGTCCAATCGCTATCCCTTTTTCGAGACAGCTCAAAGAGTATATCACATACTCTCTTTCTTGTCAATACTTTTTAAGAAGTTTTTCGATTTTTTTCAAAATCTTTTTTCTTCTTTTCTGCATCGACTTTTTTTGCTCTCCCAGGGTTTCCCCTCACAGAGTGCTTGCATATATTATCACCTCTTTTTGTTTTTGTCAACAGTTTTTCGCAAACTTTTTTGTCACTTTTTACTAAATATCTACCTTTTTGTACTATGTGCCGGGTGTTTTTGTGGGTGGCGCATAATTTCATACTACATATTGTGTAAGCATTCGTATTTTATATCTCGCCTCTATATATAGGTGTCACTGTTTATCAAATATCTATCTTCTCAAAACATTTGTCAATCCTCCCGACATCCTTTTTTGCAGACACTCTGAATTCTCTCTTCTTTCATCCATCAAAGCCCTGAACTCACTCATAATCCGATTTGTTTCTTCTTCATTTTTCACAAGGCGTTCTCCGTTTACCAGCCACACCCCACATCTGTAGCAATAATCTTCTACCTTGCCGTCTTTTATTCGCCATATACCAATCTGTTCTATTTCTTTGCAACATAATTTACAAATCCGCATTTCTTCCACCTCTGTCAATATATGTTGTTATGCAACTTATGATGTTATAAAAATGATTTTATCATAGAATATTCCACTTTTCAAGTTGCATTTATATCTTTTTAAGTTGTCGAATATTATGTTGTTTAAACATATACTGTTATTGGTGATTATTTTATGAACAACAAACATTTCGATACTATCAGACTTATTGGGTTAAATATTGCTTATTACAGAAAACTCAAGGGTATATCTCAAATCGAACTGGCAGAAAAAATCAATATCAGCAGAACTCATATGAGCAGGATTGAAACTGCACTTTGTGAACCGCCTCTGCATGTCCTTCTGGATATTGCCGAAGCATTGGATATTGATATCAAGGATTTGTTAGATTTTAAAAAGTAATATTGCGCTGCAGAAAGAGCAACCCAAATCGGATTGCTCTTTCTATATTATATATTGTTTTTCACTTGTGGTGATGTTTCCTTTTGTACTTTTTTATCTATATATTGATAAACTAAAACCGTCAGATAAATCTCTGACGGCTTTAAACAATATTCAATTATTCCACACTGTTTACATAAATAACTTTAGACTCATAATCGACTTCATATTCAGCGCCCATCATATTACTCCACAATAGCATCGTCAGCTGAGACCACTCTGATTCCATGATAAGTTCCAGGCATTAATGGGATTCCAAAATTTTTCAAAGACATATTTATCATTGTCATGCCACTATTATATGAAATAAAAACCAAATTGCCCACGCGTTTGATATCTGCACCTAATGCTTCATATATTGCAATTACCGGAATGTATATCTGATGATTTTCTTCATCTATTTTTACATATCGTCCATCTGTGATATCTTCTCCGTTCACAACAAGTCTGCAGTTACTTTCGGGCTCTGCGAATTCAGGAGGGAGGTGCATACTATAACAGAATGGGCAGGATTTATCAAGCTTTGCCAAAATATTTCCCAACAAGCTATGTACTATCTCAACAAAAACACCCACCGCAATTTCACCGGATGATGCCTTTCCTGAAGCATGGTTTCCATCTGACGCCATAGCAACACTGCTTGAGCTGAAAACCATAATTATTGCCACTATTACTGCTAATACTTTTTTCATAATATTCTCCCTTCATGAAAGCTGACTTTATTTTAGCATATACCAAAACAAATTACAACTCCAACAGATTGCTCTTTCTATAATTATGTAATGATTTTTATACTTTTAAAGGGTTTCTTTGGCGGTTAAAACCGAAAGAAACCCTCTGTCTATCTTGCTTTATGCGGTCTGCACTTTTTTTACAGCCCCTTTCTTTTATTTTTTGCTTCTGTTTCTGTAATCATCATCAATAGCAGTTCTCCATTTGTTATCCATGGGAGCGTTTTTTCTCATGCTGCTGACAGCGCAGGTAACTGATTCATAAAGCAGCTGAGTACCCTTTGAGTCAGCATGATAGTTGACTGCCCGGTCTTCACTTATACCGTAACGTCTTGCAGTCTGTACGGCATCAATATTTGCACCGATGAAAATGAACTCCCAGCCGTATTTTTCTTTCTGACGTTCAATCATTCGTTTCACCTGTGCGCTGTCATATCGGTGGCTTGCATTCTCCATGCCGTCGGTTGTGACGATGAACATTGTGTGCTCAGGCACATCCTCCTTACGGGCGTACTTATGAATGTTTCCTATGTGATGAATCGCTCCGCCGAGAGCATCAATAAGGGCAGTGCAGCCTCTGACGGTGTACTCTTTATCAGTCATCGGCTTAATCTCGCTGAGCTTTACTCTGTCGTGAAGCACTTCGCTGACATCGTCAAAAAGGACAGTTGAAACATAGCACTCGCCATCTTCCCTCTTCTGCTTTTCAACCATAGCGTTGAAGCCGCCGATTGTGTCGCTTTCAAGGCCCGCCATTGAGCCGCTTCTGTCAAGGATAAATACCAATTCTGTGATATTGTTTTTCATTTTATTTTACCTCCGTTTTATTATTGAATCTGTTATATATTTTCAGCAGTCTTTCATCCAGACATGACACTGCCCTTTGCTTAAGATTGTTGTCGATACCGTAAAAGGCTTCTGCAACCGAGCCTGCAATTGCGGCTATGGTATCACTGTCGCCACCGATTGAAACCGCATTTCTTATGGCATCCTCAAAGCTTACAGACTCAAAGAATGCTTCAAAAGCCTGGGGCACAGAATCCTGACATGTTTCATAAAACTCATAATCCGGTCTGATTTCATCAAGTGTAAATTCAATCTTATAAAATCTGCTCACATACTCTTTGATTTCATCCATCGTGCAGCCCGTGCGTGCAAGATAAATTGCACCTGCCACGCTCACTGCACCCTTGATGCCCTCAGGATGATTGTGTGTCACCTCTGCCGTTGCCTTTGCGAGGCTTTCCGCTTCATCAAGGGACTTCGCATACCATGCGGCGGGAGAAACCCTCATTGCCGAGCCGTTACCGTAGCTGTTGTAGGGCTCTGTTTTTTTGCCTGCTATCCAGCTGTAAAAATTTCCGCCGTAGCCACAGTCGGGGTAGCAGCTCCCGACCTCGTGCATGGATTTTATAAGAGTCTGCCTGAAAGCATCAAGGTCAGTTACACTTTCATATTCGTTAAGAGCATTTGCGACGGCAAGCGTCATAACCGTGTCATCGGTAAAAAAGCACTTCGGAGTAAAAAGTGTGAAGATCTTACTTTTATGGTTGTTGAATTCAAATCTTGAGCCGACAATATCGCCGATAATTGCACCCATCATAGTGTTTACCTCCTGAAAAATTTATGGCTGCAAGGTTCTTTCAACCTTACAGCCATAGTATAACGAATTATTTAATTGATTTGGTCGCTTGTCGGGCGACTTTTTATTTCAGCAACCCAGCAGCACCTGATCAAACTCAAACAGAGCTTCGTTAATCACAAAAATATCGTAAATCTCCTTCTGAATGAAATATCTGATAATCTTGTCAAAGGTGAAGCTGCGTGAAAGTGTAAGACCTGCCGAAGCAAGCAGCTCCTGCGTTTCATCGAGGCTCAGCTGCAGTGCAATTGCAAAAGCAACCGCCGTCTGCTTTGACGGCTTGTAGGTCTGTGGATTACATTTGATTTTTGAAAAGGTTTTCTTGTCAATGTTAGCCTTCTTATAGCACTCAACATCCGTCATTCCGCTTTCGTCAATCAGGTCAAACAGCTTATAGGCAAAGGACTTATCCATAGACCTCATATATTCCTCTAAGGATTTGTCCCTTACACTGTTATATTTGCTTTGCTTCGGTAACGGTGCAGGTGCGCTTGCCGGCATTGGTGCAGCGAAAGAGAAATCGCAGACTGCAGTTTCTTCACACAATGTCTTTTCCGGGCACATACGCCTGGGAAGCACCGTCGAACGGGCCGCTGCACATTCTGTGCTGCCCTCACCGATGAAGTCGCTGATGTCGTTAAAAAGCTCCTTGCTGAATTCATAAGAGCTGCGGTCATAAATGCACAGATAAACAGTAAGCTCATGCTCAAAAAGGAACTCGCTTATAATCTGAATTGCAAATTTCAGCACCTTGTCCTTCGGATACCCGTAAGCACCTGATGAAATAAGAGGAAAAGCAACAGACTCACAGCCGTATTTAACTGCCAGCTTCAGCGACTCAGTGTAGCAGGATTTAAGAATAATGCTTTCGCCCATCAGCCCGCCGTGCCACACAGGTCCCGAGGTATGTATGATATACCTTGCATCAAGATTGAACGCAGGTGTAACTCTCGCTGTGCCGAGGCCGAGAGGAGAAAGAGTGGCACATAGTGCATCAAGTCCGGGCCCTGCGGCAGTATGTACGGCAAGGTCAACACCACTGTAGCCGATCATCTTTTCATTTGTTGTGTTGACAATTGCGTCAACCTTCATTTTAGTTATATCCTGACGGATAATCTGAAGGGGCATTTTTTCACCGCTTTCAATTTATAGTTTTACTTTCTTATAAATCATATCATATATCGAATTCAATTACAATAGCACAATTATTGAGCCCGATAATACAGCACGGATAAACGGACATGTGCGATGGTTATAAAATAAGTACAGACCTTTGTTTTTTCTTACCATCCGAAATGCTCAATCAACCTCTCATACTCCTCGTCACTGATAGCAACAATTGAGCCGTGTCTGGGTGAAAACTCCATGCTGTAGTTCTCTTTTGCGACAGGCAGATAATTTTTGAAATCTGTTGTCTGCTGCATGAAAAATCCGTCCCTGCTGTATTCATCCATAACCATAACATAGGTGTCGGTGCCGTTGATTTTATATACCTCACTGCCCTCAACACCGCTTGTTGCAAGCGATACCTCTTTCGGCTCGTCGATGTAAGGCCCTGTCAGATTCTCACTTGTAACACAGGCAATGGTCTGATTTTCCTCATACTTGAAAAAGAGATAATAGAGCTTATCTTTTTCATTATATATAATATCGCCGTCAATTGTCTGAACATCCCTGCAGTAAAGAGGCTTCGGCGCAGTGATTGTTTTCATATCCTCTGTGTGAGCATAGTACATACCTGCAGTGTTGTGCCTTTTGGTGGAATGAGCCCAATAGAGCATATACTTCTGCTCTTTTTTGTCCCAGATGGCCTGAGGTGCCCACGCTCTTGTGGTATCGGCAAAATCAGAACCGAGCTTCTGCATGTCGATTATCGTTTCATCGGTCCAGTTGATAAGGTCCTCTGACCTCCATGTGACGAGGGCGTGATTGGACTCCCAGCCCTCATCGCAGCGCATATCAGTGCCCACTATATAATAGTATGCGTTTTCGCCCTTGAAGATATAAGGATCACGGACACATTTCTTTCCCTTGGTCTGCTCAATGACTGCCCTGTTACCGTTGAGCGCTCTGAAATTATATCCGTCCTCACTGACCGCAAAATGTATTCTTTCTTCACCCTCACCGTTGCCGACAAAATAGGCAAAGAGATATTTACCGTATCTGCTGACGGCTTTTTCAGCATACATCTCACTCATGATTTTTGTCCGTCTTTCTTTTTGTTAAAGTTGATATCGGGGTTGTTCTGAACAAGAAGTCGTTTAATCAGAACATAAGTAAGACCGATAAGCTCACTTTTGCTCATCTTGTCAGGATTGTCAAGCCAGTATTTCAGAAGGCCGTAAAAGCCGTTGGAGATGAACATATAAAAGAAATCAAAGGCGGCTCTGTTGACATTTTCTTTTCCGTGATATTCCTCATAATACTGATAGTTGAAATCGCAGAAGGCGTTGCTCAGCCTTTCGGTGAAGGTGTCGGAATGATCAAGAAGCATTCCGCAGACCTCTCTTCTGGAATCAATCAGCTCAATGAGAGACACAATCATAGCACGCACATTCTTCGGGAAGCCCATTTCTCTGAAGCTGTCAAAATTAGAAAGTGCCGCATTGACAATTCCGTCTTCAATTTCCGATATCAGATCGTTGATATCCTTATAGTGAAAATAGAAGGCGTTGCGACTGAGCTGAGCATGCTCGCAAAGCATTTTCACCGTAATTTTGTTAAGAGGTCTGTCCTTTGAGAGAGCCGCAAGGCTGTTTTCAAAGGCTGACTTTGTTCTTTTGACACAGCTGTATTCCTTTGTTGCCATTTTATTCACCCCAAATGCTTTCAGATTTCGTACATCATGTTAAAATTAGTACATTTACAATATTGAATATATCATATCGGACAAGTCGTGTCAATTCATCATAAAAAATTTTTAACCTCTCGCTCGCATAATCTTAACAAAATATTAAAACAAATTAAAATTGTTACATAAAATCACAATTTGTAAATTGACTTTTTGCAGTGTTGCAAAGTATAATCAAAGCTGTAGGTTACACTGTGTCATAAATGTGACACAGGGTGTCGGCAATCAAGCCTGCCGACCGGAGTAATAAAAACGATGAAATTTGAAAGGAAACATTAATCAATGGATTTAACAGGAACAAAATTCAGAGTGCCCGAGCAGAGATATCTTGCAGAACCCACAAATGAGTCATGCTATCAGTATCTCAAGGATGCTTATGCAAAAATCTCAGCAGACCACGGTGAATATAACGCATTCATCACACCCGTGCTTCAGTTTGAAAGCGCAACCACAATGACAAGACTTTTCAATGATATTGAAAAGATGGCTGCCTTCCTTGACTCAAAGGGAATCAAAAAGGGTGACGTTATCACCGCTTTTCTTCCCTCCTGCGGCCATGCCTTCATTGCCTTTTATGCTCTGAGCAAGCTCGGCATTATCTCAAACTTTGTGCACCCCATGACTCCCCCGAATCAGCTTCTTGAAATCATGGCTCACACAAAGAGCAAGGGACTTTTCATTCTTGACCTTTTCGCAATGCCCTTCAAGAGTGTAATTGAGCAGCACATGACAATTGTCTGCTCTACCTCAGACTTCTGCGACGGCATCGCTTTCAAATATGCAAAGGGTAATGAGATGCAGAATGCTCCTGTTCCCGAGCACGAAAATGTATACCGTTATATGGATATCATGGCAATGGAGCTTCCCAAGGTTCCCGATGCTCCCAACCCGGGCAAGGACGATGCAATCTATCTTCACGGCGGCGGAACAACAGGCAAGAGCAAAACAATTATCCATTCAAACTTCTCATTCAACTCACTTGCATTCAAGCTCTATATTCTTGATACATATCATGAATACTGCAAGTGCTATTCAATGTGCACTCTTCCCTGCTTCCACGCATTCGGTCTGGGCGGAGCAATGCACTACGCAATCTGCAACGCATATCAGCCCATCATGATTCCGAAGCTTGATCCCGTTCAGGCAAACGAGCTTATCAGAAAATACCGTGTTACAGAAATTCTTTCAGTGCCCAGAATGTTCCAAAAGCTTGTTGATGCTCCCAACTTTGAAAATGAGGGCACAAAGAACCTTGCAATGATTTTTGCAGGCGGCGACGTTGTTACAAACGAATTCGTACGCAAATTTGACGAAATTATGGAAAGACACGGTGCTCCCGCAAAGCTTTGCCGTGGCTACGGCCTGACAGAAATGTGCGCCGTATGCACAAACAACTCCCACTTCGCATACAGCAGAGATTCCGTCGGCTATCCCCTCGTAGGCGTTGAGGTTGAAATCTGGGACGACGACTGCAACAAGCTCCCTGCAGGCACTGTGGGCGAAATCGTTTTCTCAGGCGACACAATGATGAACCGTTACCTTCCCGATGACGTTATTCAGGAAACAGGTATTTACACCGACGAAAACGGCAAAAACTGGGTAAGAACCGGCGACATGGGTTATGTTGACGAGGAGGGCTTTGTGTTCTTCTCTGGCAGAAAGAAGAGAATCATCATCATTTCCGGCTACAACATTTATCCTGCAACAATTGAGCAGAAGCTTGAAAAGCTCGAATATCTCAACGAGGTATGTGCCGTTCAGGGCTACAACGAAGAAGGCAAGCCTGATGTCAAGCTCTGCGTTTCACTCAAGGATCCCGACGCTGACAAAGAAGCAATTGAAAAAGAGCTTCTCGAATATTGCCGCCAGAACATGGAAGCCTACACCTGCCCCAGAAGAGTTGAGTTCCACGAGCTTCTCCCCAGAACAAAGATGGAAAAAATCGACTTCGTCAAGCTTTCAGATCCCGTACCCAACAACTGATAAAAAGCTCTCCGCTGTGCGGGGAGCTTTTTTAGGGCTCAGGGCGTTTTTAAGGCCTTGGGCTCAGGGTTTAGGAAATTGCAATTCATGACGAAGCCAATTCATTCAGATTTATTATTTTCTCTTTTTAACCTTGGCAGCATCAAACACTTCTCACAGAACAACCCTTCCCCGCAATTCCGAATTCCTAATTCCGAAATCCGAATTCCAAATAAGCCTTGTTTCGCTCATGCCGCGAGGGCACTTCCTTTTGTCGGTTGTGACAAAAGGAAGCAAAAGCACGCTTCTGATATAACATTCCGCAAGTGTGAAGTTGTCGGAGCAAAAGTTATTTGCTCTGTCTGTTTTATAAATTCTTCGGTGTTTTATCTTTTTTCAGAAACATCATCACCGACAATTCACGTTGCTACAGCCATCTGTGCCATCTTTCGTGAGTTTCACAGTGTGCCTTACTTATATGCTTAATCCTGCAACCCGCTACGGCTCAGATTTTAAGGCAGCAGCGTTATCGTCTAATTTATTCGTCTGCCTTTTCACAGCCTCTTATTCCGACAGTCGTGAGCCGCTACGGTTATGATAAAGTCAGAGAATTCCTCAAGCCTTCTGCAGTTTTATGAAAGGTTGATTCATAACTTGACTGCATTTAATCTTCCTCACAACCTTTCCCGCTGCGGAAACTGCAGACGCAGGCGGACTATGTCTTGTTGAAAAGGAAAACCTTGCTGCTGCGCCAGGCATCTGCGGTTTTAAGCTTGCCGAAGCTTTGGCGTTGGGTAAAGGAATAAACTTCTGCGCTGCGGAGTCTGCTGTTGAAGGCGGAGTACATCTATATACAAAGTATCACCCTGCCGGCA
>JAZSHL010000112.1:0-5588 GCA_045533205.1 Acutalibacteraceae bacterium
AGTTCAGATAGTCGGTGTTTTTAGCGATGAGGGTCCACCCGTTCCCATCCCGAACACGGTAGTTAAGCTCATCAGTGCTGACAATACTTGGCTGGAAGCGGCCCGGGAAGATAAGGCGATGCCGACACAATACCACCTTAGGATTTCTAAGGTGGTACATCTCTTTTAAAAAATGCCTTAATAGCTCAGTCGGTAGGTTCAGACGAGCCGCTGCCGGTGGCAGAAGAAGGCGAAGGCTGAACAGGAAGAAATAGGGAGTATCACGAAGCGCACCAAGCGAGTGAGACGACCATATTTCTGACCGTTTCGCGCGCTCGGTAAAAGAGCGGAATAACTTCAAAAAATGCCTTAATAGCTCAGTCGGTAGAGCACGCGGCTGTTAACCGCGGTGTCACAGGTTCGAGTCCTGTTTGAGGCGCCAAAATTAAAAGGACATCTTCACGATGTCCTTTTAATTTTTATGTTCCACATAGAAATCAAAGCTGTAACTTCAGTGTTAACAGCCGCGTCGCGAGCTGTTAACACGGTGTCACAGGTGGGTAGGAGCGGTAGTGAATGAAGCTCCGGTGGAGCTTCAGAGCCGCGAATGACCGAAGCGCGCAGGTCGCGCGAGAGTCGAGTTGTATCACATATCACAGTCACATTTGTCATATGTTAGGCAAGTTGAATACTATTGACTATAGCTAACTTGTTCGGTTATTTACATTGCCATTGTCTCTTGTTATACTGTAATCAGTAACAAGAGGAGGTTTTATTGTATGAACACATCAAAAATTGCTGAACAAATTGCTTTATTACGCAAATCAAAGGGGCTTACCCAAAACGAATTGGGAGAGCGTATTGGAGTTACTTTTCAGGCTGTGAGCAAATGGGAGCGTGGTGAAACTCTTCCTGACATAACTGTTCTGCCTGACTTAGCAAATGTGCTTGAAACAAGCATTGATAATATTTTACTCGGCGGTGAAAAACAGGTTGAGTACAAGGGAAAAATCACAGCTTCCGATATGAAAACGGGAATTGAATGCATTAAAAAGATGGGTGAATATTTAGGCAAAGATAATATCATTTATCGTTCTGCTGTAAATGGTATCAATGATAAGTTGAATGCAGATATTGAAGAAGCTTTTTTTAACGATTATGTTTTCGACGCCTTTCTTGCTGAGGCTGTCATTCAGAATCTGATGCAAGGTATGTATGTTGATGTAAGTGATATTAAAAACAATTTCAAATACGATCATTTTAAAAATATTGTATTTGACTACTGTAAGAAATATGATATTAAATAAAACTTGACTTTAAAAATTTTTATAGTATAATTACCTAAACTAACCAACGGAGGAATCGGTATGTTCTTTATCTCTATTCGACGCAGACGAAGATAGCTTGTATCTTATTTGGGTACAGGCTTACTTTGCTATGTGCCCTTAATAAGTGATAGAGAAAAGTTTACCTTTTATATTACTGTTAATGGCATATAGCTGTTAACAGTATTTTTTATTGATTTTTGGAGGTAATTTTAAAATGTACAACATTAAATTTTCATCATTAAATAAAGCAATTTTTGAACAAATCAATTTGCCTGATAATGCAGTGATTGCAGATTTAGGTTGCCGTGATGCCGGTTTCCTTTTAGGATTTGTGCAGGCTTTTCCAAATAAAATTAAAACAGCCATTGGCGTAGATATCAATGATAAAGGTTTTAAAAACATTAAATATAAAAATCCAATCAAGCTTAAAGTAATGAATTGCTCAAAAAAGCTTGAGTTTGCTGATAATACTTTTGATTTTGTGTTCTCAAAGGATATGTTTGAATGTGTGTCAGATAAAGATTTTTTAGTCAGTGAGATTCACAGGATTTTAAAACCGGGCGGAGTTGTTATTTGCGTAAACTGTGACTGGGAAAGTATTGTTTATAACGGTGAAAACAAAGAACTGATTTCAAAAGCTATTCATGCTTATGCTGTAACAAAACAACCTTGGATGGATGACCTTGACAGTTGGATTGGAAGAAGAATGTACGGCTTTTTCAATAAAAGCAATTTGTTTGAAAGTGCCGTAAGTGTTCATAATGTTGTGGAAACAGAATACAAGGATGGCTTTTTTGGTTATGATTTCAGCAAACATATTGCATGGCTTTTTGAAGAAAACACAGGAGCTTTAAGTAAACAGGAATATGATTTATTTATTGACAATCTGAAATCAGCACAGGAAGACGGACAATACATTTTTTCAAAGCCTTACTATATTTATAAAGGAATAAAAAAATAATTCAGAAATGATACAGCTTACATGCAGACACTGAAGTTGACACTACTGTTTCAAATTGCTATAATCAAAACAGAGGTGATTTTATGTCGAAAAAAACAAAAATTATCATACCGTGTGTTCTGGTGTTGGCAGTGATAATATCTGCACTGCTGATATACTTTATGCCGGATATAGCAATGAATCAGAGGGAGAAAAAGTATTCTATGGAAACAGTTGATTTATCAAAACACGGCGACAGAATCTATTTTCTGAATACGGGCGGTGCCGATGCTATCCTGATCGAAAGTGAAGGCAAGTACGCTCTTGTTGACGGCGCCGAGGACAGTGTTAATCCCAGAGGCTTTCCTGACCTTGCATTTGAAGGAACAGAGGACTATGTCGTTGATGCTGTCAGAAAAATTGCAGGCGATGAGAACGGCAAGGCAGTTCTTGAGTTTGTTCTTGGTACACACAGCCACTCTGACCATATCGGCGGTCTTGATACGGTTATACTCGACGAAAATATCACCGTTAAAACTGCTTACATAAAAGAGTATGATGAAAGCAAAATCAGAGCCTATGAGATTGAAGCATGGGACAACAAAGAGGTTTACGAGCAGATGCTTTCTGCTTGTGAAAAGAGAAATGTTCCCGTTGTTCACGATATATCGGAAGAGGAATTTGCTTTCGGTAATTTTACGATGAGATTCTGCAATACTGCTGAAACTACGTCTACCGAGCCTGTGGGTGAAAACGAAAATGCTGTCGGTCTGCTGATTGAAAAGAAGGGCATGAGAGCTTTTCTTGCCGCTGACATCAATAATTATGACGGTGACGAGGACAGACTTGCAACTGAAATAGGCAAGGTCAATCTTCTTAAGGTGGGACATCACGGCTATGACGGATCAACCACTACAGGTTTTGTTGAATCTCTTAGCCCCGAAATTGCGGTGGTCACAAACCGTCAGGGACACATGAGCAGAACACCGAAGAAAAATCTTAACAGTGTAAAAGCTGTGATTTTTGAAACAGGAAAGTACAAGGGTATCGTTGCCGAGTTTGAAGAAGACAAAATTATTCTTTACGGGGATATAGACAGTGCTCTGTCGGATATAAATTTTTGATATATATTCAGCAACAGATAAAAACGAGTTTTAGAATAATCCGAATGGAGAGAAGAATATGAATAATCTTGTTATAAAAAACAACGAACTGCTCTATATGCGCTATACTGAGCTTATCCGTATAAGCGGCTGCGGAAATAATGCAATCCGCTTTCAGGCATTCCCTGACTGTCAGGTGATTGACGAAGATTATACCCTTATGCCTCAGCAAACCGAAGTGGTAATCGAGGAGTTTGATAATTACGCCACTGTTGCCTGCGGAAAAATGAAGGTAAAGCTTGACCATGACGGAAAGTTGACTTTTTATGCTGACGGAAAAAAGATTATCGAAGAAAAGCCCGAGCTTACCTTTGAGAGCAATTACCGCCACTTTGATAATAAAGGCAGCGGACTGTGGTCTGCAAGAGTGACTTTTGAGCCGAACAAAAATGAGCATTTCTTCGGTCTGGGACATAGCTGGGACAATGAATTTGACCTTAAGGGCTCCTCTATTGATATACGCAATGTGAACGCAAAATGCACAATTCCTTATATCTATTCTTCATCAGGCTACGGCTTTATCTGGAACAATCCCTCAACGGGGCTTTGTGAGCTTTCAAACAACCGTACCCGCTGGAGCTGCGACTGCTGCAGGTTTATGGATTTTGTTGTAATAGCAGGCACACCGAAGCAGGCATGCACAACCCTTGCTGACCTGACAGGCTATGCGCCGAAAATGCCCGAATGGGCAACCGGCTTCTGGCAGAGCAGGCTCCGTTATGAAACTCAGCAGGAGCTTCTCTCTGTTGCGAGAAAATATAAGCAGCTGGGTATCCCTCTTTCTGCAATCATCTGTGACTATTTTCACTGGACAGAGCAGGGTGACTATAAATTTGCGCCTGAATACTGGCCTGATGTAAAAGCAATGAGCGATGAGCTTCACAGCATGAATACAAAGCTCATCGTGTCAATGTGGCCTACCATCAACGGCGGCAGTGAAAATTATCACTATATGCGAAGCAACAATATGCTCATGCGTACTGCCCGTGGCCCTGACAGAGTTTTTGACTTTTACGGCTGGCAGAATGAAATTGATGTGACAAACCCTGTCACAAGAGAATACGTGTGGAGCAAATTAAAAAAGAATTATATCGACAACGGTGTTGATGCACTGTGGTTTGATGAGGCTGAGCCTGAAATTCATCCCGAGCATTTTGATAATCTCATCTGGTATAAGGGCAGAGGCGATATGGTTGCTCTTTTGTATCCCTATTATTATTCAAAAATGGCTTATGACGGCTTTAAGTCAATGGGCAGAGATGATATCATAACCCTTACCCGATGTGCTTATCTCGGCAGTCAAAAGTTTGCATCTCTTGTCTGGTCAGGTGATATACGCTCGAGCTTTGAAAGCCTTTCACATCAGGTGAAGGCAGGGCTTAATATGGCAATGTGCGGCATTCCATGGTGGAACACTGACATCGGCGGATTTTACGGTGCTGACATTACAAGTGATTATTTCAAGGAGCTTGTTGTCCGTTGGTTCCAGTTCGGTCTGTTCAGCCCAGTTATGAGGCTTCACGGATCAAGAAACCGTCATTTTGAGCCGACACCGGGATTGAAGGAGCCAAGCGGAGATCCCAACGAGCTGTGGAGCTTCGGTGATGAGAATTTTGAAATTCTGAAACAGCTTGTATTTATCCGTGAGAAATTAAGACCGTATATTCAAAAGCAGATGGATATCGCAAGTGAAAAGGGCTATCCTGTTATGCGACCGATGTTCTTCGAATATCCCGACGACGAGGTGTGCTACACGCTTGACAGCCAGTATATGTTCGGCGATGACATAATTTTTGCCCCTATTGTTGAACAGGGACAGACAGTGAAAACAGTGTATCTTCCCGATGGAGAATGGATTCTCACAAAGAATAAGAAAACATATTCAAAGGGAACCTATGAAATCAGTGCAAGCATTGATGAATTTATTGCCTTTGTAAAATCAGGCTCAGATGTGATAGAATGCTTCTGACTGAACAATGCTGATTTTAAGCATATTAATCATAGGTAAGAAAAAAACACAAGAAAGGGGATGTAAATAAACTCGTTTTTTTACATCCCCTTTTCAGGGGCGAGGAAAAAATGCGCAGAATGAACAAACTGAGCCCAAATAAAGCTAAAAGCTTTATTTGGGGTTACCCGACGGCGTACGAAGGTACTCCGAGGGCGAGGTTTGTTTAT
>JAZSHL010000082.1:0-14869 GCA_045533205.1 Acutalibacteraceae bacterium
CCTTACGGCTTCAGTGTTATTTTATTCGCATAAAACTGTCCGAAGGACAATAACACTGTGCGAAGCACAATAAAACTGCGAAGCAATATCACTCGCCGTATGGCGAATAAAACTGCCGAGTGTCCTTACGAACACTCGGCATATCCGGTGGGAGATTTTTCTTATTGACATATACCCCCATAGGGTATATAATATTCACGAGGTGATATAGGTGAAATGTGAACACTGCAATAAAACAAAAGAACGTACACCCGATGAATATAAAGCACTCATCAACCGTCTGAACCGTATCGAGGGGCAGATAAGAGGCATAAAGGGCATGGTTGAAAATAACGCCTACTGCACTGATATCATAACTCAGGTTGCGGCGGCAAATGCTGCACTCAACAGCTTTAATAAAGAGCTTCTGGCAAATCATATCCGCACCTGTGTATCAGAGGATATCAGACAGGACAAAACTGAAACTGTTGACGAGCTTGTTGCTCTGATTCAGAAGCTTATGAAATGAGGTGACAATATGGCACAGTATAATGTAACAGGCATGACCTGTGCCGCCTGCAGTGCAAGAGTTGAAAAGGCGGTCAGATCTGTCAACGGAGTTTCTTCCTGCTCCGTTTCCCTTTTAACCAACTCCATGCTCGTTGAGGGCGACGCCGCCGAAAGTGATATAATCGCAGCGGTGGAAAAAGCAGGCTACGGTGCAGCACCGAAAAATGCCCTAAAAAACCAAAAAAAAGATGACGAAAGCTTCGTGGACAAAGAAACTGTCACACTTAAAAAGAGGCTTCTTTCTTCCCTCGGCTTTCTTGTTGTGCTGATGTATATTTCAATGGGACATATGATGTTCGGCCTTCCGCTGCCCTCCTTTATTGAGGGCAATCTCATTGCTCTCGGCATAACACAGATGCTTCTTGCCGCAACCGTCATGGTAATTAACCGTAAGTTTTTCATAAACGGCTTCAAGGGACTTATTCACCGTTCACCGAACATGGATACTCTTGTTGCTCTCGGCTCCGGCGCTTCATTTTTGTGGAGTCTTGTTTCACTTTATGCCATGACTCACTATCAGCTTCAGGGCAACAGTGAAATGGTTATGGAATGCTATCACGATTTCTATTTTGAATCTGCCGCAATGATTCTGACTCTGATAACCGTCGGTAAAATGCTTGAAGCAAGAAGCAAAAGCAAAACTACAAACGCTCTGAAGGCTCTTATAAATCTGCGTCCTGAAACGGCAGTTACAATCCGTAACGGTGAAGAGGTCACAGTTGATGTTTCCGAGATAAGAAAGGGAGATATCTTTATTGTCCGTCCCGGTGAAAGCATACCTGTTGACGGTATCATTCTTGAAGGCACCAGTGCTGTCAACGAATCTGCCCTGACAGGTGAAAGCATACCCACCGACAAATTCCCCGGTGACAGGGTGTCCTGTGCCACAATCAACACATCGGGCTTTCTTCGCTGCGAAGCGATTGCCGTCGGTGAGGATACCACCCTTTCACAGATTATTAAGATGGTCAGTGACGCATCAGCCACAAAAGCACCCATTGCAAAAATTGCCGATAAGGTTTCGGGAGTTTTTGTTCCCGTTGTTATGATTATCGCAGCCGTCACCTGCATTGTGTGGCTTTTTGCAGGTGCAGAAATCGGATACGCCCTTGCAAGAGGTATTTCTGTTCTTGTTATAAGCTGCCCCTGTGCATTAGGTCTTGCAACCCCCGTTGCCATAATGGTAGGCACGGGAATGGGTGCAAAAAACGGTATTCTTTTCAAATCAGCCGAGGCAATTGAAAAGGTGAGTAAAACGAAATTTGCCATTCTTGACAAAACAGGCACAGTGACCAAGGGTGAGCCCGAAGTGACTGATATCATACCCGACAAGTGCATAACCGAAAACGAGCTTTTATCTGTTGCCCTGACTCTCGAAAGTAAAAGTGAGCATCCTCTTGCAAAAGCGATTATCAGCCTTTGCAAAGAAAAGAATATCGAAAAATCAGAAAGCAGTGGCTTTGAATCCGTAACAGGCAAGGGACTTTCTGCAGCAGTTGAAGGTCTTACCGCAAAGGGCGGAAAGCTCTCATTCATCGCTGAAACCGTGTCTGTCAGTGACGAAACGATAAAGCTTTCGAAAAAGCTTTCCGAAGAAGGAAAAACTCCTTTGTTTTTCTCTCTCGGTGATAAATTTCTCGGCATTATTGCAGTTGCCGATGTCATCAAAGAGGACAGTGCTGCCGCAATAAAAGAGCTTAAGGACATGGGTATTCATGTTGTTATGCTCACAGGTGACAACGAAAACACTGCAAAAGAAATAGGCCGTCAGGCAGGTGTCAACGAGGTTATCGCAGATATGCTGCCCGGCGGAAAAGAAAAGGTTGTCCGCGACTTTATGAAAAAAGGCAGTGTTGCCATGGTCGGTGACGGCATCAACGATGCACCTGCACTGACAAGAGCAGACATCGGTATTGCCATCGGTGCAGGCACAGACATCGCAATTGATGCTGCCGATGTTGTGCTGATGAAAAGCAATCTCAAGGATATCCCTGCCCTGATAAGGCTCGGCAGATATACCCTTCGCAGCATTCATCAGAACCTTTTCTGGGCATTTTTCTATAACGCCCTTTGTATCCCCCTTGCGGCAGGTGTTTTCATTCCTCTTTTCGGTTGGGAGCTGAATCCGATGTTAGGTGCTGCCGCAATGAGCCTTTCAAGCTTCTGCGTGGTTTCAAATGCACTGAGGCTGAATTTTGTCAACATCCGTGCAGAAAAGAAAAAGAATAAAGCGAAAGATGTTTCAGTGAAAGATGAAAGCACAAGACTTCAGCCAACAGAGCTTAAGGATGGTGAAATCCTTTTTCATGTTGAAGGCATGATGTGCCCCCACTGTGAAAAAACTGTTCGTGAAACGCTTGAGAAATTCAGCGAGGTTGAATATGCTTTGCCGAGCCACGAAAAGAACGAGGTTATCATAAAGCTCACAAATGAAACAGACACCGAAAAGCTGAAAAAAGCAATAAGAGACGCAGGATACAAGGTAAAGTGATAATTCTGTTATAAAGCAAATAATATTCAGGCAAAATTAAAAGTCGGTGGATTCCACCGACTTTTGTTATTTCATATATGCTGTTTACTCAGACATCTTTTTTCATTATTGCTTCACTGTGCTTTTTGATTGCATCAATGCTTTCCTGAGAAAGAATATGCTCAATTCTGCAGGCGTCCTGCTCGGCTGTTTCGTGGCTTACTCCCACTGACACAAGAAACTCCGTCAGCATGGTGTGCCTTTTATAAAGCTTTTCTGCAATCTCCTGCCCCGGCGGCATAAGAATGATGTTTCCGTCACCGAGAACCTCAATGTATCCGTTTTCACGCAGATTCTTCATCGCAATGCTAACACTGGGCTTTGAATAACCCAGCTCCTTTGCAATGTCAACAGAACGGCAGCCGCCGTTCCTTTTGTTGAGAACATATATAGTTTCAAGATAGTTTTCGGCTGATTCGTAAATTTTCATACCAATACCCTCGATTACTGCTTTCATTATTTATATAATACCATATCCTTCACTTTCTTGCAAGGCTTATATTCTTAACACATTGTGACCTTTTTCGCATATGAAGCGGTATATAATTCACCTATATTTTTATGATAGGAATGATAATATGCCAAAAACTGCCTATGACAGCCGTGAAGCCACGCAAACCTACGGCGCCGAAGATATATCCTCACAAAGGGAGCAGACTGCATATCTTAAAGCAGCAGGAGTGTGTCTTGTCGGCTTCTGCTTTTCGGGCCTTGATGCCTTCGCCGACCTTTCTCCCTTTTCTGTGGGCTTTCTTTCTGTTGTACCCTTTGAATACTGTCTGCCCGTCTTTATCGGAAGCAGTCTGGGTTATCTTCTCACTCTGCCCTTTCTGTCAGCCCTCAGATATGTTACCGCCCTTGGTATAACAGCCCTTTTCAGGCTCATTCTGCATCGCCGCTTCCGCAGAATAGACGGCGGCACTGCAAATCATGTTACGGCTCTCTGCTCTGTCTTATGCGCGGGCCTTGCTTTCATGCTTTTCGGTCAGTTCAGCCTGAAGGCTCTTTTTATTCTCTTCCTTGAATCTGTGCTGTCCTGCTGCAGCTCCGTCTTTTTTCTTCGTGCATCAAAATCTCCTGTCAGACGGGTTGGCATATCAGCCCTCAACGTGAAGGACACTGTCAGCCTCGGTATAAGCCTTTGCGTTTTCCTCATGTGCCTTTCAGGCTTCACCGTGGAAGGGATATCCCCTGCAAGAATACCTGCCATCATGCTGGTTATGTTTGCCGCAATATATAAGGGTGCACCCGCAGGTGCAATATGCGGAATCTGTGTAGGTGCCTCCCTTTGCATCAGCCCTGACTACCGTCATCTTTTCCCTGCATATGCTCTGGGAGGTCTTGCAGCAGGTGTGTTTTCTCCCTTCGGTCAGGTGGGTGTTGCCCTTGCCTTTTCGGTGTGCTACTGTGCGTGCTCAGCTATAAGCGGCCTTGATAACGGCCTGATTATAAGCCTTGCAGAGCTCGGCATAGCCTTTGCCGCTTTTCTTATTGTGCCTGCAAAGCACATATCTGCCCTTCAGGATTTTCTGCAGAAAAAAGGCATGCTTTCTGACACGGGAATCAACAGACAGGTTGCGGCAAATCTGAAAAAAGCAGCAAATAACATATATGAGGTTTCCGAAATCGTCAGGCGCACGGGTGATGAGCTTGACAGCACAGTAAGCCCTGAGGTGAACAGACTCTTCGCCAACATTCAAAGGCGTGTGTGTGACGGCTGCCAGCTGAAAAAAAGCTGCTGGAGCAAGCATTTCAACACAACAAGCTCAGACATTCTTGCTCTTTGCGGCATTGATGCCCCGCCGAAAGGGATGCTTTCTGTTGAAAAAAGATGTGTCAGAAAGGACAGGCTTCATTCCTTTGTTGCATCAAGCCGTAGGGAGTATATTGAGAGCATTTCCACAAAAATGAAAATTCGTGAAATGAGAAGAATTCTCACCGATCAGTTTTCAGGCGTCGGGGACTTTCTCTCGGAAATTGCAGAAAAGACATGTGAGGACCGCATCATTGACACTGCAAGGTCAAATGCAATGAGAATCACCCTTCAGGATTCAGGCATTGACATTGATGCTCTTAGCTATTTCACAAACAGCTCGGGGAGTGTGACTGTTGAAATAACTCTTCTCGGAAAGACCTTTGAGGATTCGGAAAGAAAGGTTAAAACCATCATTGAGCTTATGACAAAGCGCTTTTTCTGCGATGCCGAAATAAGAGCATCTGAAATGAAAACACTGATAATCTTCAAAGAAAGGCTGCCCTTTGATGTTCAGATAGGCTTCAATCAGAGACCTTTCAGGGAAGGCTCTGTCTGCGGCGACACAATCGGAGTTGCAGACAACGGCAGCAGCACCTGCTTCGCTTTTTTAAGCGACGGCATGGGCACGGGCAAAAAGGCTTCTGTTGACAGCACCATGACTGTTGCAGTGATGGAAAAGCTGCTTTCATCAGGCTTTTCCTATGACAGCAGCCTGAAAATAGTCAACTCGGCTCTTATTGCAAAGTCAACAGATGAATCCATTGCAACCGTAGACGGCGTTGAAATCAATCTTTTCACAGGTCAGATAGATTTTTATAAGGCAGGCGCTGCCATCAGCCTTATAAGAAAGGGCAATCAGGTTATCACAATTGAAAAAAGCTCACTGCCGCTGGGAATACTCAGAAATATCAGTTTCGGAAAGGAAAGCGTTAGCCTTGAAACAGGTGACATTGTTCTTCTTCTTTCTGACGGAGTCACCGCAGGGGATTGCGGCTGGATAAGCGACGAGCTTCTTTCATGGAGCACAAGCAGCATGGAGGATCTTGCAAAGCACATTGTGAAATTAAACAGCCTGAGAACAGAGAAAAATCTTTCAGACGACATGACAGTTATTGCTCTCAAGCTTATAGGCAGCAAACAAAAAAAGCTGTAAACGAACTTTCGTTTACAGCTCTTTTTTATATGTGATTATTATTCTGTTACTTCTTCTTCAGTTGTTCCTTCAGTGTCTTCTTCCTTGCCACTGAAAAAGCTCATGAGAAACTTGAAAATTGCTTCAAGCATTTCGATTACTTCACGGATTGTCATGTTAATTTTCTCCTTTCACAATTTTTATTGTGAGTTCATATTATCATAATTTCTGTCGGTTTGTCAACAGAATATTAACCGTTTCAGGCTGTTACTGTGCTTTCAGCTGCTGCAAGCTCTCTCTTGAGCTGAAGCTGTCTTTCAACCTCAGCGGTGTGCTTCGGATCTTCCTTGAGGAACATGATAACGATGAGATAAAGAACTGAGCCGATAGCCGGACCGAGAATGAACAGATGCCAGCGATACTTAAGGAATTTAGGAGCGGTCTGTGCGTTGATAACGGTCTGATTCTTTGCGGGAACAATGTTTTCATCAAAGCCGAGATAAGCAAGAACAATACCCTTGATAAAATTGGGGATAGCGCCTGTCAGCTTTGAAACAAAGTTCTGCATTGAGAAAACAATACCCTCGGTACGCTTGCCTGTTTTGAGCTCCATTTCGTCAATGGAGTTGGTAAGAAGTGAACGGTGGGCAATATCCTTCATGTTGGTGAAAACCTGTGCTGTGCCGAGAAGCAGCATAACAATTGCAAGTGAGCCGATGTTGAGGAAACGGTCATTTGCACCGACGAAGAAGGCAAGTATACGTGCAACAACGGTGATAACCTCTGAAAAAACGAGAAGGTTTTTGTTGCCGCCGAGTCTTCTTATAAGCTTGATTGCAAAGAACATTGCAATCGCACCGGGAATACCCATAATAAACCCATATACAACCTGTGCGGTGCCGCCGGAAATTTCTGCGCCGAACACATTGTAGGAAATACCCTTTGTTTCGAAGAAATACTCCCAGGGCAGAGCGATGGCTATGCTCTGCACAGTTCTTGCAAGGCAGACAATGATAAGGGTTCTGTTGTGTCTGAGCTCCCATATTTCAGCAAAAATATTCGGCTTCTTTTCTTCAATGGGCTCGACCTTTTCTTTCATTCTGTAGGCAAGCATTGCCAGAAGCATACCGCCGACACCGAAAACAAGAACACCCCAGAAGTATGTAGTCTTTTCCTGCATAACGCCATTTGTGACAGCCAGGTCCTTGAAGGTGGGGAAAAGGCTGGCAATTGTGCCGCCGAAGCCTGCAGCAATTGAAATCCACTGAATAACTCGTCCTCGCTCCTTCGAGTCGGGGCTGGACATGGCAGCGATACCCCAGATTGAAATATCCTGCAATGAATAGAACACGTCAAACAGCAGATAAAGAATAAGAATAAAGACGATGACACCCTCGGTGGTATTGAAGCCGAAGTCAATGAACATCATGAAAACGAGAAGGCCGATCAGCATCGGGGTCCACAAAAGGAAGGGTCTGAGCTTCTGGCCCGGCTTGTGCCTTCTTCTGTCGATAAGAGCACCGATAAGAGGATCGTTGATTGCGTCCCAGAGTGTGCTGACACCTGTGATAAAGCCTGTTTTTTCTGCAGGGATTTTCAGCATGGTGTTAAGATAAGTGAAAAGTCTTTGAGAAACAAAGTTATAGGTCATGTTCTGACCTGTCAGACCTGCTGCATATGAAAGCAGCCTGGTGTTGGCAACCTTTGTTTCGCTTTCTTCTTTTGAGAAAAGGAAAAACGGTTTCATATATCCTATCCTTTCTTTGTCATATTTTCATCCATACCACAATTATACAGTAAGAGTGTGAAAAAAGCAATGCAAAAAATCAATCTTTCATATTATTTCTTCACAGGAACGAAAAAAGCAGAGTTTTTCGCCGACACCCGATAAGGCAGTATTTGTTTCTCTGACAAAATTCCCTGTTTTATTGCGGGAAAGCCTCGCAAGGCGACAGCCTTGCTGCGTTTTGTGGCTTCAATACAAGAAGTTTTCAATTCTTACGAAACTGCGCAGCACTTTAAAATGTGAAATAAGTATTCAAGAAAAGGCAAAAATCACCGATAATGCTGACGCATATCGGTGATTTTTAACGCATTATTGTGTGCTTAGTTCACATTTTAAAGAAATACTTCCTTACCGGGTGCCGGCGATCGGGCTCTGCTTTTATTATAGCAATCTGCAATTATCTGATTTCTGAAAAGTCAGGTCCCTCACCGTTTGTGAAGGCTGCTGTTTCGTTGTAATTCTGAGGTGCACCGTAAGCAGGGTTAACTTCCTCATTGAAGCCTGCCGGCTGAACAGGTACCTGTATAGGCTGAACAGGCTGAACGGGAACCTGAACAGGCGTGCCGTAGTAGGGCTGTGCAGGTGCACGGTATGAAGAAGCCTGATAAATCGGAGGCTGAGCCATGTTGGAATTTGCCACCGGAGCCTGAGCATACATGTTCATGGGCTGAGGTGCAGTCTGCTGTCTTGTGTGAAGAGGATCAGGTCTTCTGAGGGGCTTGAGGTCAAGAAGCTGCTGAAGAAGGCCGATTGCTTCACCGAGGCCCTTGAAAAGAACTGCAACAATAAGGCTTGCAACAATTGCAACAGTGAACCAGACAAAGCCGAGGCTGTCACTTGAAAACCAGAGTGCAATTCCGCCGAGCACGCCGAGCACGATGACCACAACGGAAAGGGTTTTGAGAAGGTTTGCAGTTGAATTTCTTGTTGTTGAGCCGACACCGTTAGCTTCCTTGATAAGTGCTTCATATTCATCATCTGTGACAATGATAGGAGTAACCTTTTTGCCGTTCTTTTTTGATGAGAGTCCCCACGCCTGCAGGTCTTCATCCTTTTTCTTATAAAATTCCTCTGCCTGACGCTCTTTAAGCTGTTTAATTTTAAGTTCTACCTGTTGTAACATATCTCATTCTGTCCTTTCGGAAAAATTAATCATACTAACTAAAAATCAGTTACAGTTAGATTACCACAAAAAAGAAAAATGTTCAATAGTTTTATAAAAAAAGAAATTGAATTAACTGTTACAAACCCGTTTTTTCTCTGACGGAAACATTTACCTGTAAAAAAAGCGGATTTTTATGTTAGAATAGGTCGAGCGCTCAATCTCTATTCGGAGGAATGTAATGACTAAAATTTCAAAATCACTTATCAGCTTAATCTTTGCTTTCGCCCTTTTCGCCACAGTGAGCTTAATGTCCTACGGCGCATCCGGCGATATTGCCGGCAAGGTTGTCACATCTTCAGGCAATCTGAATGTCCGCTCTTCACCCTCATCTTCGGCAGCTGTTATTGCCTCTGTCAAAAGAGCTTCTTGGCTGACGCTGAAAAGCAAAAGCGGAAAATGGTGGCAGGTTGAATATAAAGACGGAAAATACGGCTGGTGCCATGAGGACTACATCAGAAGATATGACAACACCTATGAGGTGACGGTTTCAACAAGTGGCTCTGCTCTCAATGTCAGAACAGGTGCAGGCACATCCCATTCTGTTCAGGATAAGCTCTATAGCGGCGAGAAGGCAGTGGTGCTTTATTCAGGCTCTTATTGGAGCAGAATTCTTTATCACGGAAGCAAAATAGGCTATGCACACAAATCCTATCTGAAGGAAGCTTCAAATGAAAAAATTTCGCTTTCAGTGCCCTCTTATAAGCAGACTGACTCCCGCTGGTCCTCTTATCCCATAGGCACAACAGGTGGCACAATCGGCACAATCGGCTGCACAACAACAGCCCTTGCCATGACAGAATCCTACCACACCGGAACAACAATAACACCCAAAGCTATGGCTCAGCGTCTTTCCTATTCATCCTCAGGCTCTCTTTACTGGCCCACATATTATCAGGTTGAAATTGCAAAATCTGACTACCTTTCAAGAATATATTCCCTTTTAAATCAGGGAAAGCCTGTTGTTTTCGGTGCAAAAAAATCAAACGGCACCCAGCATTGGGTAACCGTCACAGGCTTTAACGGCAGCAGCTCTTCTTTTTCGGCGTCAGACTTCATGATCAATGATCCGGGCTCGAACACAAGAACCAACCTTCAGCAATTTCTGAACGCATATCCCGATATTTACAAAATAGTATTCAGAAAATAACTTGATAATATATTTTTTCTGATATATAATCATCTGTGTCAATAATTTCATCGGAGGATTTTTTCTATGCTAAAAAAACACAAAAAGCTGTTAATAGCTCTCCCCTTTGCTCTGATTTTGTCGGTTGTGGCTATTCTTTTCTCCCACAATCTTTTCAGAACACTGCCCTTGTCACTTGCAGCATCATCACACACAGATAAGGCTCCCCTTATGGTAGCTCACAGAGGACTTTCATCTCTTTATCCCGAAAATTCTCTTCCTGCCTTTGAAGGTGCGCTTGAGTATGGCTTTTACGGATATGAGCTGGATATTCACACAACAAAGGACGGAAAATGGGTTGTCATTCACGACGACACTGTTGACGCCATGACAGACGGCAGCGGTGATGTTGAAAACTATACCTTTGATGAAATTCAGAAATTCACCCTTGACGGCGGAAACGGAATCGAAAATCACCCCGATATGAAAATTCCCACACTGGAGGAAGCTCTCAGCTACGCCGCCGAAAACGACATTGTGCCCTTCATTGAAATCAAAAAGTGCGATGCGAAGCTTCTGCCCACGCTCAAGGAAATTCTTGATGAAATGAAGCTTTCCGAAAAGGCTGTTCTGATTTCATTTGACAAAGAATATCTTGAAATCTACCGTCAGCTTGACGAAAATGCCGAAATTATGCTTCTCAAGGGTACACCCGACAATGCAGATGTTGATTGGTGCGTGAAATATAATGCAGGGCTTGACTTCGGTCAGCACAGCTTTTATAAAATCGGCAGCGTTATGAAATATGCAAAGGAAAAGGGCGTTGAGCTTGGCGCATGGACAGTTGACAACACTGCAATTCTGGATTTTCTTGTGTTCTTCTATGATGTCAGATATATAACAACAAACAAGATTCTTCCATAAAGAAAAGCTAAAAGCAAAACAGACGGCAATTGCCGTCTGTTTTGCTTTTATAAATTTATTATACCTTAAAAATGGTGGTGCTTTCAAAGGCTTCCCCCTTTTTGAAGGTACACTGGGGGAAGTCGGGATGATTCGGTGTATCAGGATAATACTGTGTTTCAAGGCAGAAGCCGTAATGCTGCTCAAGCATGATGCCATCCTTGCCCATTTCCGTGCCGTCGATGAAGTTACCTGTGTAAAGCTGCACACCGGGAAGGTCTGAAAGCACCTCAAGCTTTCTTCCGCTTTTTTCGTCCTTCACCTTTGCAACAGGGCGAAGCTTTCCTTTTTCACCGTTGACACAGAAGTTGTGGTCGTAGCCACGGCACATGACAAGCTGCTCGTCATCAGATTTGATGTCCTTGCCAATCTTCTTCGGTGTTCTGAAGTCGAAGGCTGTGCCCTCAACGCTGCGAAGCTCACCTGTGGGGATACTGTCAGCATCGGTGGGGGTGTAATAATCGCAGAAGAGCTGAAGCTCATGCTGCAGCACATCACCGTTTGCAGTTGTGCCGAGATTGAAGTATGCGTGGTTTGTCATGTTGATGATTGTGTCACAGTCCGTAACTGCCTTGTAGCGGATTTCAAGCTCGTTATGGTCTGTGAGAATATATGTAACAGTAACATCAAGGTTGCCGGGGAAGCCTTCTTTGCCGTCGGGTGACTTATATGAAAACTCAACTGCATCGTCATCAATGATGATTGCCTTCCACACGGCACTGTTGAATTCTCCGCCGCCGTGAAGGCAGGTTTTGCCCTTTTCGTTTTGTGTAACCTGATATTCCTTGCCGCCGACAGTGAATCTGCCGCCGCAGAGTCTGTTTGCATACTGACCGATGATGTTGCCTGTGTATGTACCCGAAGCAATATGACCTGCAACATTGTCAAAGCCCATTATGATGTCGCCCATTTTACCCTCTTTATCGGGGCAGACGAAGGACTGAAGTGTTGCGCCTCTTGTGATGATGCCTGCAGAAACACCGTTGTTGTTTTCAATTGTGAGAAGATACACCTCGGTTCCGTCGGGCATTGTGTCAAAAAGTGTTTTTGTAACGCTCATTTGGATTTTCTCCTTTATATAAAAAATTAACCGATAAGATAGCTATCGGTTAATTTTAGCATATTATTTTCTCTTTGTAAAGTTAGGTTTCAACTATAATCTCATTCTGACGGAACGAAGCTATATAATTCCTTATCCACCATAGTAAGAAGGCCTGTCTGACCTATCTCAAAGCCGTCATAAACCTCTTCCTTAACAGGCAGATTAAAAATCTCACCTGTTTCACTTTCAAAGCTTACAACAAATTCTCTCACTGTTTTCGGAGTTTTTGTGCCGACCATCCGTACTGCACAATTCTGACCGATTACTTTAGCATTCACTTCAACAGTTTTGTATTCATATTCCAGATCATTCTGCGGAGTTGAAAGCTCTTCCTGCCTTATCGGCATCTGAACATTCGGTGTTTTATCCCTGTTCTTTTTGCGTGTCAGCACAACAAGAGCTATAACAGCTGCAACGGCGATTAACAGCAGTGCGAGCAATATTACGGCGACGACGATAATAGTAGTGATACTTAAAACTGTCATTTGTTCTACCTCTTTCTTTATTATTATATCAAACAGAAAAGCCGATATCGGTGGTGTGCTTATGACTGCTTTTCTGCCTTTTTCTGCGGAAGCTGGGCAACAATGATGGCTGCGAACATGAGCACACAGCCGATACCCTCTCTGACTGTGGGAATCTGCTGAAGGATAACCAGTGAGGTGAGCACAGCAAAAACAGATTCGAGACTCATTATCATTGAAGCAAGAGTCGGCTCAGTTCGTTTTTGTGCCACAATCTGCAAAGTATAGGCAACACCACTTGACATGATGCCGGCATAGGCTATTGAGGGAGCTGCAGCAGCAATTGCACCGAAATCGACGCCCTCAAAAATGAGTGCAGGCAAAAAGCTCAGGGCACTCGCAACGGCAAACTGCACCGCCGAAAGGCGCACTCCGTCTGTTTTTGGTGACACCCTGTCTATGACAAGAATATGCACGGAATAAAGAGCCGCACAAATAAGAACATAAATGTCAGACAGCTGAACCGAGTTATCCTCTTTCACACAAAGAAGATACAACGCCGCAACGGAAACGGCAACACAAAACCATATTATCGGGCGCACCTTATTTTTCAGAAGGATTGAAAATATGGGCACAAGAAGAATATAAAGTGCTGTGATAAATCCTGCCTTTCCCGGCTCAGTTCCCTTGTCGATGCCTGCCTGCTGAAAAACAGAAGCAAGGCAGAGAGCAACACCGCAGACAAGGCCGCCGATGAAAAGAGTTTTATAGTCGCCTTTTGTTTGCTTATGGTAAGCTCCGTTTTTCTTTTTTATTCCGTCAAGAGCAAAGATAACAGGCAGCAGTATGACCGAGCCTAAAACATTGCGAAGACAGATAAAGGTGAAAGGTCCCACATGCTCTGCACCTGTTGTCTGGGCAACAAAAGCACTGCCCCATATGAATGCGGCAATAAGAAGAAGTATCGAGCCTGTAAGATTTCCTTTTTTGGTGTTCTGCATTTTCATTAATTCTCCTGTGTTTCATGAAGTTCCGTATTTCACTGCAGTGTCTTTTCAGACTTTATTGCATCATGCCAGTGCAGGAATATATCTGCCGAGAAATTCAAACAGATAGCAGACAAGGGGCGCAAAAATAAGGGCAGGTGTGTAATTTGCCACCTTGAACTTTGCAATGCCTGTGAGATTGAGTCCGAGAGCCAGAATCATAAGAGAGCCAACGCAGGTTATTTCTGCAATTGCACTGTCGGACAGAACAGGCGCAAGAAGCCCTGAAAGAAGGACAATCCCTCCCTGGAAAATAAAGACGAATATTGCTGCAAAGGGTACACCGATGCCCAAAGAAGCGGAAAGCATCATTGAAGAGAACAAATCAAGGGTGCTCTTTGTGTAAATCATTGTATGGTCTCCCTTGAGCCCTGAATTGAGAGAGCCTACAATTGTCATTGCTCCCACACAGAAAACAAGAGAGGCAGTGACGAAGCCCTCCGTTACGCTGACCTTGTCAGAATCATCCTTTTTCAGCTTTTTCGAAAGGAAGTCGCCCACACTGTTAAGCCTGCCGTCAATGTTGAGTGCTGTGCCGATTATTGCACCGAGCACCATTGACACAATGGCAACAAGCACATTTTCACCCTTGAGCATACCCTGCACACCGATAAGAATTGTGCAAAGACCGATGCCGATCATTACCGCATCACTGAATTTTTTTGAAATACCTTTTTTAAAAATCAGGCCTATAAAACTGCCGATTAAAACAGTTGCAACATTGACAATTACACCTATCATAAATTTCACTTCACTTCTTTAAAGTATGAATACAGCAGCTATTGTATCACAAAAAAACTCCATACACAATAGGGAAAAAGAAAAATCCGGGCAGAATTTTCAGGCATAAAAGACGGCTGAGGGAGTGTCTTATCATTTTGCATTTTTCGTTTGTTCGCTCGTGCCGCTCGGGCACTTCCTTTTGTCGGTTGTGACAAAAGGAAGCAAAAACACGCTTCTGATATAGCTGTCCGCAAGTGTGAAGTTGTCGGAGCAAAAGTTATTTATTCTGTCTGTTTAATAATTTCTTCGGTGTTTTATCTTTTTTCAAAAGCATCATCACCGACAATTCACGTTGCTACGGTCATCTGTTCCGTCTTACGTGAGTTTCACAGTGTGCCTTACTTATATGCTTAATCCTGCAACCCGCTACGGCTCAACTTTTCCGACAGCATCGTTATCGTCTAATTTTCTCGTCTGCCTTTTCACAGCCTCTTATTCCGACAGTCGTGAGCCGCTACGGTTATGAT